>NZ_JBIBGL010000001.1:412888-646727 GCF_042956465.1 Embleya sp. NPDC008237 | reverse complement strand
GCCCGCCGCGGCGGCGCGCGGCCCGCCGCCCGCCGCCCGGCGGGGCGCCGCCCCGCCGCGGGGGGGGGGGCGCGGGGGGGCGCCCCCCCCCCGGCCCCCCCCCCCCCCCCCCCCCCGCTTCGTGCGTGTGCGAGGAAACGCTCGTGCCCGGGGCTTTCGTGTTCCGGGCCTTCGGGTTCGGGGCCCACCCGGCCCTGGCTCTCGGGTTCGGGCCCGACCGTCGTGGGCCCGCCGCCGGTCAGGACCAGAGCGCCACGAAGTAGCCGACGCCGTAGGGCGCCTCGGCGTACAGCAGCCGGCCGTGCCGACCCGGGCCCGCCGCGCCGGCCAGCACCTGGAGGGCGGGTCGGCCGGCCACCCACAACTCTTCCGCGAGTGCCGGGTCCAACGCCGAGAGCGCGTCCGCGTCGGCGTCCGCGAGCGCCGCGCCCAGTGCGCGGTCGTACGGTTCGGCGCGTGCGTCGAGGTAGCCGGGGGCCTTCTCGGTCCGGCACGCCGACCCGTCCCCGACCACCAGGAGCGCGACCCGATCGGGGCCCGCGACCAGTTCGGCGCCCCGGGCCGCACAGCGCGCCGGGTCGGCGTCCGCGGCGATCACCGCGCCGGTCACCGGGCTCGGCGCGGTTCCCGCCAAGATCCGGTCGGCGGCCCACGGCGAGCGGCCGAGCAGCCAGGCGCCGACGGTCAGCGCGGGCGACAGCGGCTGCGCGGCACCCGCTCCGAGGGCGACCTCCAGGTCGAGCCCGTACGGCGCGAACGAGCCGGTCCCCCCGGCCTCCAGCATCGCGTCCGCGTCGCCCGCGCCCAGGACGACCAACCGGTCCGGGGCCGCCTCGGCCAGCGCGGCCAGCGCCTGATCGCACGCCGCGCGCAGCGCGTGCAACTCCGCTGCGGCCCCGCGGGCCAGCTCGGGCACGATCATCGGGGGGCACGGGACTACCGCGGCGGCTACGAGCATTCAGGGAGAGTACTAAGTGGCCGCCGCGACGCCTCCCGACGCGCGTGATGGGATGGATCACATGCGAGAACTGATGTTGGTGCGACATGGCGAGACCGAATGGAGCAGGTCCGGGCGGCACACGGGGTTGACCGACATCCCGCTGACGCCCGACGGCGAGGCCCAGGCCAAGGCGGTGGCGGACCTGTTGGCCGGGCGCGGGTTCGGGCTCGCCCTGATCAGCCCGCTGACCAGGGCCCGGCACACCGCGGAGCTGGCCGGGATCACCGGCGGGCGGCTCGAACCGGATCTGGTCGAGTGGGACTACGGCGGCTACGAGGGCATCACCACCGACGAGATCCGCAGGACCGTCCCGGGCTGGTCCCTGTGGCGGGACGGGGTCATTCCCGGTGACGCCGCGCATCCGGGCGAGTCGGTCGCGGACGTGGGTCGCCGGGTGGACCGGGTGCTGGACCGGGTGCGGCCGGTGCTGGAGCGCGGCGAGGACGCGGTGCTCGTCGCACACGGCCACCTGCTCCGGGTGTTGACCGCCCGCTGGCTGGGCCTGCCGCCCGAGGACGGCCGACTGTTCCGGCTGGAGACGGCCCGGCTGTCCACCCTCGGCTACGAGCGCGAACAGCCGGTCCTGCTCGGGTGGAACGTGACCTGAGCGCCGCTCAGTCGCAGCAGGCGACCCCGGTCGGCGCCGCCGGGGTCGCGGGAGCGCCGATCTGCGGCATGCCCAGCAGTACGCCGGGCTTGGCCGCGGGGGCCGCGTTGCGACGCTCCCAGGCGTCGCCCGCGGGGGTGCGCCGGATCGCCAGGGTCGGCTTCTCCGCGAGCAGGTGATGCGGCGCGGCGTAGGTGATCTCGACCGAGACCATGTCGCCGGGCCGCACGCCGTCGGCGGGGCGCTCGAAGTGCACGAGGCGGTTGTCCGGGGCCCGCCCGGACAACCGCGCGGTGTCGTGGTCCTTGCGCCCCTCGCCCTCGGCGACCAGCACCTCCAGGGTGCGGCCGACCTGGGTGCGGTTCTCCGCCCAGGAGATCTCCTCCTGGAGCGCGAGCAGCCGCTGGTAGCGCTCGGTCACGACCTCCTTGGGCACCTGGCCGTCCATCGTGGCCGCCGGCGTGCCCGGGCGCTTGGAGTACTGGAACGTGAAGGCGGCGGCGAACCGGGCCTCGCGCACCGTGTGCAGGGTCTGTTCGAAGTCCTCGTCGGTCTCCCCGGGGAAGCCGACGATGATGTCGGTGGAGATCGCCGCGTCCGGCATGGCCGCCCGGACCCGCTCGATGATCCCGAGGTACTTGTCCTGCCGGTAGGAGCGGCGCATCGCGCGCAACATCGTGTCCGAGCCGGACTGGAGCGGCATGTGCAGCTGGTGCATCACGTTCGGCGTCTCGGCCATCGCCGCGATCACGTCGTCGGTGAAGTCGCGCGGGTGCGGCGAGGTGAAGCGCACCCGCTCCAGGCCCTGGATCCGGCCGCACGAGCGGAGCAGCTTGGAGAACGCTTCGCGATCGCCCATGTCCGAGCCGTACGCGTTCACATTCTGGCCGAGCAGGGTGACCTCGATCACGCCCTCGGCGACCAGCGTCTCGATCTCGGCGAGCACGTCGCCGGGCCGGCGGTCCTTCTCCTTGCCGCGCAGCGCGGGCACGATGCAGAACGTGCAGGTGTTGTTGCAGCCCACCGAGATGGCCACCCACGCCGCGTACGCCGACTCGCGCCGGGTGGGCAGCGTGGAGGGGAAGACGTCGAGCGACTCCAGGATCTCGACCTGGGCCTCCTGCTCGATCCGGGCCCGCTCCAGGAGCACCGGCAGCGAGCCCACGTTGTGCGTGCCGAAGACCACGTCCACCCACGGCGCCTTGCGCACGATGGTGTCCCGGTCCTTTTGCGCGAGGCAGCCGCCGACCGCGATCTGCATGCCGGGGCGTTCGGCCTTCGCGGGCGCGAGGTGGCCCAGGTTCCCGTACAGCTTGTTGTCCGCGTTCTCCCGGACGGCGCACGTGTTGAAGACGACCACGTCGGCCGACTCCCCCTTGGGCGCGCGGACATACCCCGCGTCCTCCAGCAGACCGGACAGCCGCTCGGAGTCGTGGACGTTCATCTGGCACCCGTAGGTGCGGACCTCATAGCTTCGCGCAGTCATAACACCCGACAGGGTACGGGGTTTGCTTCCCCGGGTGTGTGGCCGACCTCCATGGCAATATCGCCGCCGTGCCCTCCTTGTCGTTCCTCCCCGTTTCCCTGCGCGACGCCCTGGCGCGCCGACCCCGCGCGGTCCGGGCCGGGCTGGTCGCGCTCGTGCTGTTGTGCCTGGTCGGCGGCTACCTGGTGTTCTCGCGGGACGACCGGACCACCCCGCGCGGGCCGGTCTCGTTGGCCACCGGGGTGCCGACCGGGGTGTACCACCGCTACGGCGAATTGTTGCGGCCGCGGTTGTCCACGGACCTCGACGTCAAGGTCACGGTGAACTCCAGCGGCGGGTCGGTGGAGAACCTGCGTCGGGTGATCGATGGCGTCGACACCTTCGGCATCGCCACCGCCGACGCGGTGGCCGACGTCGGGCCGGGCGATCGCGACCGGCTGCGGGCGGTGGCCCGGTTGTACGACGACTACGTGCAACTGGTGGTGCCGGTCGGTTCGCCGGTGCAGAAGATCACCGACCTGCGCGGGCGCCGGGTGGTGGTGGGGCTGCCCGGGTCGGGCGTGGAGCTGATCACCCGCCGGCTGCTGAGCGAGGTGGGCATGGGCGACATGGAGCGGGCCATCACCCCGGTCCGGATCGGCATCGGGGAGGCCACCCAGCGGCTGCGCGACGGCACGGTGGACGCGTTCTTCTGGTCCGGCGGGCTGCCCACCGGCGCGGTCTCCGACCTGGCCGAGCACTGGTCGCTGCGCCTGGTCCAACTCGGCGACCTGGCAGGGAAGCTGCGCGATCGCTACGGGCCGGTGTACCGCGAGGCGGTGGTGCCCGCGGACGCCTATCCCGGTGGCACCGAGACGCCCACCATCGCGGTGCCGAACCTGCTCGTCACCCGCGCCTCGCAGGATGCGGAGCTGATCAGGCGGGTGACCGAGACGGTGATGGAGAACCGGGAGGCGATCGGACGCGAGGTGCACGCGGCCCAGTTGGTCGATCCCAGGACGGCGATCTTCACCGATCCGCTGCCGCTGCACACGGGCGCCCAGCGGTGGTACCGATCGGTGAAACCCTGATCGGACAGATCGTGATGCCAAGGGCGTCGCGCGAAGCGGCTCCGATGGCACATGCTGGGTTCGTGTCATCGTGTTCGGGACCGACATCTACGCTCTGAGCTTGTAGGCCAGACCGTGCGCGGTCCCCGAACCGACGCTGTGAGCCGACCGGGGGGAAGGCCGCACACATGGTCAGGGAGGCCCGCTTGCTCGGGAGGAGGGTGCGACCGCGGTGTCCGAGGGGGAGATCGGCCGAATACTGAACAATCGTTACCGCCTCAGCCGCAGTCTCGGCCGGGGCGGCATGGGCGAGGTCTGGCTGGCCGTGGACACCGCCCTCGGCCGCGAGGTCGCGGTCAAGGAGTTGCTGCTGCCGAAGTCCCTGGACGCGGGCTCGCAGCGGTCCTGGCTGGAGCGCAGCAAGCGCGAGGCGATCGCCGCGGCCCGCATCCGCCACGAGAACGTGGTGACGGTGCACGACGTCTTCGAAGAGGACGGTTTGCCGTGGATCGTCATGGAATTGGTGATCTCGCGCTCGCTGGCCGACGTGATCCGCGCGGAGGGTCGACTCGACCATGCCGAGGCGGCCCGGATCGGTCTGGACGTGCTGCGGGCACTGCGCGCCGCGCATGCCAAGGGTGTGCTGCACCGTGACGTGAAACCGGCGAACGTGCTCCTGGGCACCGACGGCCGGGTGGTGCTCACCGACTTCGGCATCGCCACCTTCGCCGATGCGCCGCAGGTGACCCAGTTCGGCGAACTGCTCGGCACCCCGGGCTATCTCGCCCCCGAGCGGGCGGAACAGTTCTCCCGCGGCCGGGCCGGCGTGCTCACCGACAACGGATCGAGCGAGCACACCCTCGCCGACGGGCCGGGCGCGCTGGATCCGGCCTCCGACCTGTGGTCGCTGGGCGCGACGCTGTACGAGATGGTCGAGGGTCTCGCGCCGTTTCGTCGCTCCTCCCCCGTGGAGGTCGTGGACGCGGTGGTGAACGCGCCGCCCGCACCGCCTCGGCACGCGGGGCCGCTGGAGCCGGTGATCATGGGCCTGTTGCGCAAGGATCCGCTTCGCCGGCTGGACGCCAAGGAGACCGACGCGCTGCTCACCCGGGTGGTGCAGGACTCGGTGCCGGTGACCTGGGGCGGCGACCCGCTGCCCCGGCGCGAGCCGGACGAGGACGTCGAGGCCACCTACGCGGGCGAGGGCCCGCCCGACGAACCGCCCACCCGCCCCGCGGGCCGGGCCCGGTGGTGGCGGCGCACCCGGATCGCGCTGCCCGCCGCCCTGGCGTTCCTGTTGGTCGCGGTGGGCGCGTCCTGGCTCACGGTGGAGAACAACCGGGCCGAGGGCGGCACGCACGCCCCCGACCCGCTCGCCAACCTGCGCAAGAACTCGCCGACCTACCGGGAGATGGTGTCCCGGGGCCGGATCATCATCGGGGTCAAACCGGACCAGCCCGGCTGGAGCGTGCGCACCGGCGAGCAGGCGTATCAGGGCTTCGACGACGACGTCGCGCGGATGATCGCGGACGATCTCGGGTTCAAGGACCGGATCACGTTCATGGACGTGGAGACGCAGAACCGCGAGTACCGGATCACCAGCGGTCAGGTGGACCTGGTCGTGGCCAGCTACACCATCAACGCCGCCCGGTCGCAGAAGGTCTCCTTCGCCGGGCCGTACTTCATCGCCGGTCAGGACTTCCTGGTCCGCGCGGACGAGACGGACGTCAACGGCCCCGAGGACCTTGCCGACAGCGCGGTGTGCGTGGTGCGCGAGTCGACGTCGGCGAACCGCATCCGCACCGAGTTCCCGACCATGAAGGTCCAGGAGCGCGGCAAGTACTCGGAGTGCGTGGACGAGTTGTTGGCCAAGAACGTGCGCGGGGTCAGCACCGACGACGCGATTTTGTCCGGCTTCGTCGCCCAGTACCCGGGCACGTTGCGGATCCTGGGCCGGCCGTTCTCGGACGAGCCGTACGGCGTGGGCCTGAGCAAGGGCGACGTCGCCCTCGCGGACGCGGTGTGCGGGGCGCTGAACCGGCACATCGCCAACGGCGACTGGCAGCGCGCCTACGACGTGCGGCTGCGCCCGCTGGGCCTGCCGCAGCCGCGCGCGCCGCAGTGCCGGGTGGCCGAATAGCGCGGGTGTCGGCGACCGCCGTGCCGTTCCCGCGTCGGCGCGCGGCTCAGTCGGCCCTGGGCACGGTCAACGTGACGGTCAGCCCGCCGCCCTCGCGCGCGGCGAAGGCGATCGTGCCACCGCTCGCGGCGAGCAGCGTGCGGGCGATCGACAGGCCCAGGCCCGAGCCGTCCACGTTCTGATGCCGCGGGCTGCGCCAGAACCGGTCGCCCACCCGGCGCATCTCCTCGAAGGTGAGCCCCGGGCCGCGGTCGCTGACCCGGATCTCCACCTGGCTGCCCACCGCCGAGCACCCCACCGTGATCGTGGTGTCCTCGGGGGCGAACTTGAGCGCGTTGTCCAGGATCGCGTCGAGCGCGCTGCCCAGGGTGACCGGGTCCACGTTGCCGGTCAGCGCGAGTGGGCCCTCCTGCTCGAACCGGCGACCGCGGCTGCGGGCCAACGTCTGCCAGGCGTCCACCCGTTCGTGCACCAGGGCCGCCACGTCCACGGCCCGCGCGGACGGGCGGGCGTTCTCCGCCAGCGCCAGCTCCAGGAGTTCGTCCAGCACGTGGGTGAGCCGCCGGCCCTCGTCGCGCACGCCGTCCAGCGTCTCGCCGTGGCCCGGCGGCAGCGACAGGCCCAGTTCCTCGATCCGCAGCAGCAGTGCGGACAGCGGGTTGCGCAGTTGGTGCGAGGCGTCCGCGGCGAACGCCCGCTGCTGGTCCACGACGGTCTCCACGTGATCCGCCATCTCGTTGAACGACCTTGCCAACCGCCGCAGTTCCGGCGGCCCCTGGGCGCCGGCCACGCGTGCGCCGAGCCGGCCGGTGGCGATCTCGTGGGTCACCGAGTCGAGCACTCGGACCGGACGCAGCACCCAGCCGGTGAGCCGGGTCGCCAGCAACAGCGCGGCCAGCACCGCGACCACCTCGCCGGCGACCAGAATCAGCCACACCCGTTGGATCTTCGACCGCATCCGGCCGGTCGGCGAGTCGGTCAGCACGACCGCGACCACATCGCCGCGGTGGATCACCGGGACCGCCACCACGATGCGATCGCGCTGCCAGGGCCAGACCTGCCCGGGGTCGTCGCTGCGCCGCCCGGCGAGCGCCTCGGTGAACGCCGGCGAGCGCGGGTCGACCCGAAATCCCGGATGCGACACGGCGATCGGCTGCCCGCGCCGGTCGAAGGCGCCGACCCGGATGCCGTAGACGTCCTCGTAGCGCTCCAGTTCGGAGCGCAGCATGTCCAGGTCCGCGGCGTCCGGACCGGGTGGTTGCCCGGCGTCGGTCTGCGCGCGCAGCGTGTCCGAGACCACGGTCAACTGGGTGTCCGAAACGAAGCGGGTGAGATCGTCCACGCGGTCCCGGATCAGCTCCTGCTGATGTGCGGACGCGCGGGAGATCGCCAACGGGATGCCGAGCGCGATCAGCACCGCGGTCATCAGGGCGAGGAGCAAGGCGAGCAGGCGGGTACGCACAGGAGCCGGTGACGATCCGTCGGGAAGCCGGTGGGATCAGGCCTCGGGAACGACACGGTAGCCCACGCCGCGCACCGTCTCGACGATCGCCGGATTGCCGAGCTTGGAGCGCAACGAGGCGACGTGCACCTCCAGGGTGCGGTTGTTGCCCGCCCAGCTGGTGTGCCAGACCTCGCTGATGATCTGTTCGCGCCGGAAGACCACGCCCGGGCGCTGCGCCAGCAGGGCGAGCAGGTCGAACTCCTTGCGGGTGAGCACCACGTCGGCGCCGCCGACGGTGACCCGCCGGGTGGCCGGGTCCAACTCGATGCCGCTCGGCCCCTTGGCCGCCGGCACACTCTCCGCGACCGGTGCGTCGCTGCGCGTACGTCTGCTCACCGCGTGTATGCGGGCCAGCAGTTCGCCGATGTCGTAGGGCTTGGTGACGTAGTCGTCGGCACCCAGGTTCAGCCCGTGTATGCGCGAGCGGATGTCCGCGCGCGCGGTGACCATGATCACCGGGACGTCGCACAACCGGCGGATCCGACTGCACACCTCGAAGCCGTCGTGGTCGGGCAGCGACAGGTCGAGGAGTACCACGTCGGGCACGTCGTCGAGCGCGGCGAGGGCTTCCTCGCCGGTCGTGGCGTGCCGCACGGTGAAACCGTGCCGACCCAGAACCGCGCGTAGCGGCGCGGCGACTCGCAGATCATCCTCGACGAGCAGGAGGCGCACGTGGTTCCTCACATCTGACGGTCCGTTACCGACTCTTGACCTCAAGACAAGCTCAAGTGCACTGACTGGGGGGGTGCTGCCTGCCTTAGTGTCACGCACCACCCGGCCTCGCCGGGAGACTCTCGAACCCACCTGCCACCCGGTCGCGCAAAAAGATACGGGACGACTCTGGACGGAGCCCGCCATCGTGACGACGGATGCCTCTGACATCGCACCGAAGCCGCCGGTGCTCACCAAGCGCGACGCCGGCAAGGACGCGCACCCCGGCGAGCCCCTCGTCGTGTTGGAGAACGTCAACAAGCACTTCGGCGCCCTGCACGTGTTGCAGGACATCGACCTGACGATCCACAAGGGCGAGGTCGTCGTCGTCATCGGTCCCTCCGGATCGGGAAAGTCGACGCTGTGCCGCACGATCAACCGGCTGGAGGCGATCGACGGCGGCCGGATCACCATCGACGGGAACCTGCTCCCCCAGGAGGGCCGCGAGCTCGCCCGCCTGCGCTCGGACGTCGGCATGGTGTTCCAGTCGTTCAACCTGTTCGCGCACAAGACCGTGCTCCAGAACGTGACACTGGGCCCGCTCAAGGTCCGCCGCGAGAAGGCCGAAGTGGTCACCCGCAGGGCGCACGAACTGCTGGATCGGGTCGGCGTGGGCAGCCAGGCGGACAAGTACCCGGCCCAACTCTCCGGTGGTCAGCAGCAGCGCGTGGCGATCGCCCGGGCGCTGGCCATGGAGCCCAAGGTGATGCTCTTCGACGAGCCCACCTCGGCGCTCGACCCGGAGATGATCAACGAGGTCCTGGAGGTCATGCGCGACCTGGCCCGCGACGGCATGACGATGGTCGTGGTGACCCACGAGATGGGCTTCGCGCGCTCCGCCGCGAACCGGGTGATCTTCATGGCCGACGGCCGCATCGTCGAGGAGAACACGCCCGACGAATTCTTCAGCAACCCGCGCAGCGACCGTGCTCGGGACTTCCTCTCCAAGATCCTGCATCACTGAGCCGGTTCGGGCGCCCCTAGGGCCTGTCTTCGATCCCCCGCCGAGCACCACGCGGCCCGGCACCGCACCTCGCCGCCCCGGCGAACCACCCGAATAGAAGCACTATGCAGGCGCTTCGCCGGCACGCCGATGCACGGCACCGGACGCCGCGGAGCCCGACGGGGGATCGAAGACAGGCCCTAGTGCGCCCGATCGCGCAACTCACGCTTCGCACCACGCGGTTCGTCTGTAGTCAGGCCGCTCTCCTCTTTCACTCAAGGACGTTGATCATGAAGATGCGCTCATCCGTGGCCGTCGCCGGCATCGCCGTGCTCGCCCTGTTCGGTACCGCGTGCGGCAAGGACGGTTCGCCGGAGGCCAAGACGCCGGGCGGCACCACCGGTGGTTCGCAGGGTGCGCCCGGCGCGCCCGGTGCCGCCAAGCCCGAGCTGCCGAGCTACACGCCCAAGGCGGACGCGGCACTCACCGGTTCGAAGACCTTCGACAACGCCAAGAAGCGCGGCAAGCTGATCGTCGGCGCCAAGGAGGACCAGCCCTTCCTCGGCTCCAAGGACCCGGCCACCGGCAAGTACTCCGGCTTCGACATCGAGATCGCCAAGATGATCGCGGCCGACCTCGGCTTCGGCCCGGACAAGATCGAGTTCAAGGCGATCGCGTCGACCAACCGGGAGAACGCGCTGGTCAACGGTGACATCGACTACTACGTCGGCACCTACAGCATCACCGACAAGCGCAAGGAGCAGGTGTCCTTCGCCGGTCCGTACTACATCGCCGGCCAGTCCCTGCTGGTGCGCAAGAACGAGAGCGCGATCACCGGCAAGGACACCATCAAGGGCAAGACGGTGTGCTCCGCCAAGGGCTCCACCCCGCTGCAGAACCTGCAGACCAAGTTCCCCGACACCACCACCCGGGTGTTCGACACCTACTCGCTGTGTGTGGAGAACCTGCTCTCCAACCAGGTCGACGCGGTCTCCACCGACGACGCGATCCTCAAGGGCTACGCGGCCAAGGACCCGGGCGCGCTCAAGGTGGTCGGCGACCCGTTCACCGAGGAGAAGTACGGCGTCGGCCTGAACAAGGACGATGCGGTGTTCCGCAACGCGGTCAGCGACGCCCTGGAGGCGCACGAGAAGAACGGCGACTGGAAGAAGGCGTACGACGCCACGCTCGGCCTGTCCGGCTCGGCCGCCCCGGCCATCCCGGCGCTCGTCCGCTACTGACCCGCCTCGTCGCACCCGTCGCACGTCGCGCGCCGGCCGGTCCCGGCTCCCCCGGGACCGGCCGGCGCTCGGCCCCTCCCGTCCCCGCCGCACGTGAGCAGGGGAACGGACTCTCGACCCACCCCTGAACCCACGATCACGGAGAGGAGGGCTCGATCACGATGCTCGAAGTGATCCAGGACAACTGGGATCTCTTGCAGGACGGCTTCGTCGGGACGCTCAAGCTGACCGTCGTCTGTGGGATCGCGTCGCTTCTGCTCGGCACGCTGATAGCCGCGTGTCGGGTCTCGCCGGTGCCGCCCCTGCGCTGGTTCGGCACCGCATACGTCAATCTCTTCCGCAACACCCCCCTGACGCTGATCTTCTTCGCCGTCGCGCTCGGTTTCCCCAAGCTGCGGTTCAACTTCTCCTTCTTCCAGTTCGCGGTCATCGCGCTGAGCACGTACACCGCCGCCTTCATCTGCGAGGCGATCCGCTCGGGCATCAACACCGTCCCGATCGGCCAGGCCGAGGCCGCCCGCAGCCTGGGCATGTCCTTCACCCAGACGCTGGGCCAGATCGTGCTGCCGCAGGCCGGTCGGGCGGCGGTCCCGCCGATCGGCAGCCTGCTGATCGCGATGGTCCGCAACTCGGCCATCGCCAGCGCCTTCAACACCACCGAGCTCATGGGCACCAGCGCGACGATGATCGAGAACGGCTACAAGTCGTTGTGGGTCCTGGTGTGGATCGCGATCGGCTACCTGATCATCACCCTGACCATGAGCGCGCTCCTCGCCGCGCTGGAGAAGAAGCTGGCGGTGGTCCGATGAGCCGCGAAGCGAGCGTGCTGTTCGACGTCCCGGGCCCGAAGGCACGTCGGCGCAACCTGATCATCGGCGTGCTCGGCACCCTGGCTCTGGCCGCCTTCTTCGTCTTCGTGATCATGCGGTTCGAGGACACCGGTCAGTTCGAGTCGACCAAGTGGGACCCGTTCCAGTACACGGGCGTCCAGCAGTTCATCCTCGACGGCCTCAAGGCCACCTTGAAGGCGTTCGCGCTGGCCGCGGTGTTCTCGATCGTGCTCGGCGCCTTCCTGGCCGCCGGCCGGCTCTCCGATCACAAGATCGTGCGCTGGGCCTCGACCACGTTCGTGACCTTCTTCCGCGCGATGCCGCTGCTGGTGCTGATCTTCATGCTCTACCTCGTCCCGGGCAGCCAGGGCTGGTGGAAGTGGGATCCGATGTGGCCGCTGGTGGTCGGCCTGACCATCTACAACGGCACCGTGCAGGCGGAGAACATCCGCGCGGGCATCCTCGCCGTCCCCAAGGGGCAGAGCGAGGCGGCCTACGCGCTGGGCATGCGCAAGACCCAGGTGATGACGATGATCCTGGTCCCGCAGGGCATCCGCACCATGCTCCCGACGATCATCAGCCAGATCGTGGTGACCCTCAAGGACACCTCGCTCGGCTTCCTGATCACCTACCCGGAGCTGCTCGCGGCGGCCAAGCTGATCGGTGGTTACCAGGACTACCACATGCCGTTCATCCCGGTGACGATCATCGTCGGCTCGATCTACGTCGCGATGTGCATGATCCTGTCGGCCTTCGCCACGTGGCTGGAGCGCAGGCTGCGCACCTCGCGCAAGGGCAAGCCGCCGGCCGTCGAGCCGCAACCGGCCGTCCTGGCCCTGGACGGCGCCGGGGTCTGACTCGCCCGTCCCACCGCCCCACCCGCAGCACCGACGACCGACGCCCCGCGGTGAACGCCACCCGCGGGGCGTCGCTTTGTCGTGACGGGGTCCCGGTGCCGGATGATGGGCGACGAGTACGACACGTCTTGCAACACTTGGGGGGCCACGATGGCGGGCAATGCTCCGCGCGCGGACTCGGTGATCATCGCGGGCGCCGGGCCCGCCGGTTTGGCCGCCGCCCTGGCCCTGGCCGGGCGCGGGGTACGTTCGGTGGTGGTGGACTCGGGCAACGGCACGCCGCGGGCCGGCTCGCGCGCGTGTGCGTTGGACGGCGCGACGCTGGCCTTCGTCTACGACCTGACCGGCACCCGCCTCGACGGCGCCGCCGAGCCGTGGGGCGTGCAGCGGATCCGCCGGCGCACCCGCGACGTACCGCAGCCGGTCGACGAGCCCGAGGCACCGGTCCGCTACGGACTCTCCCAGCAGCGCCTGGAACGCGCCCTGTTGGACGCCGTGCACGCCAGTCCGCTGGTGACCACCGCGTGGCGGCACCGGATCGAGGGAGTCGAACAGGACGAGACCTCGGTCACCCTGCTCGCCCGCGGCCCGGGCGGCCCGGTCAAGTGGCGCGCGCAGTGGCTGCTCGGCTGCGACGGGTCCCGCTCGGTGGTCCGGCGCGCGGTGAACGTGCGCTTTCCCGGCCGCCCGCGGGTGGACCGACTGTTGTGCGCGGACGTCAAGGTACGGCTGCCGCGCCGGATCACCGCGACGTCGCTGGTGCCCCCGGATCCCTCGCTGGCCGACGAGCCCCCGACCCCCGACACCGGCGGGCCGGCCACCCCGTGGCTGTTCGTGGACCCGCCGTTCCACAAGGGCGGCACCGTGCTCGCCCAGCCGCTGCCCGACGACGTGTGGCGACTGACCTGGCAGCTCCCGATGGCGCACGGAGTGGCCAAGGCCGCCGAGGAGACCCGGGTGATCCCGGTGACCGGCGACCTGGCCGATCCCAAGCGGGTCTCCGCCAAGGTGCGGTCGGTGCTGCGCACCCTGGACGCGCTCTCCCCCGACTCGGACTCGGCCGAGGATCCCGCGCACGACCTGTTGTGGAGCGGCGAGTACGAGGTGCACCAGCGACTGGCCCGCCGCTTCCGGGTCGGCCGGGTGCTGCTCGCCGGGGACGCCGCGCACCTGGTCCACCCGTCCGCCGCGGACGCGGTCGAACTCGGTCTCCAGGATGTCCGAAACCTGGCCTGGAAGCTGGCCTTCACGCTGCGCGGCTACGCCCCGATCCGGCTCCTGGAGACCTACCACGGCGAGCGCCGGGGGGCGGCCCGGCGCCGGTTGGCGCTGGGCGAGGACGCGCTGCACTTCCTGGCTCCGGCGAGCCCGGCACAGAAGGTGGGCCGCCGGCTGACCCTGATGGGCGCACGCGGCAAGGGCACCACGCTGCGCCGGCTGGACCCGCGCGGTCCGGCCGCGAGCACGTCCGGCCCCGACTACAACGGCTCGCCGCTGCTCACCCCCGGCCCCGGGGTCGGCGAGTGGATCCGGGACGTACCCGTGGTCCGCGCGGACGGCGCCGACGGGTGGCTGACCGAATGCCTGGACCGCGGGTTGGTCGTGCTGTTGATCGCCCCCGGCATACAGGTGTGGCACGGCGACCGCTGGCGCGAGGCGGGCCTGATGCCCCGGCTGCGGGCCCGGCTGGACAAGCTCGCCGCGCCGGCCGAGTTGGTGGTCACCCCCGAGTACCCCGGCGCCGGCGCGCACACGATCCTGCTGATCCGCCCGGACGGCTACATAGCGGCACACCTGCCCCCCGAGCACCTGGACATCCTCGAGGAGGCCATCGACCGCGCCCGCGGGGCGGGGCACTGACGAGGCGCCCGGAACCGCCTCGTCCTCGACCGCTCGGGTGGGCCGATTCTCGGCCCACCCGAGCGGTCGAGGACGGCGGACGTCAGATCCCGTAGTGCCAGGTGGTGAGCATGTACGCGCCGTACCACATGCCGAACAGGCACATCCCGCTCAGCACGAGCACCGCCGTACGCGTGCGCGCCCGCGCCAGCACCGTCGCCAGGGGGACGAAGAACAGCAGCGTGGGGATCATCAGCCGCAGCTTCGAGTGGTAGTAGTTGCTCTGGCACAGCGTCATCACCAGGATCGACAGGCCGTACACCGCCAGCGGCGGCCAGATCCGTCGGTTCAGCGCGACCAGCGAACCGATCACGGCCGCGATGATCAACACCGCCGTGCTGACCGCTATCCACTGGTCGCCGTTGCGCAGCGTGTCGGTCAGGAAGTGCCGGACCGCCTCGCCGTTGTCCCACCTGGTGCCCCAGCCGGCGTCCTGGATGGTGAACCAGGCATCGATCTCGCCGAGCCGGGTGCCCACCCACAGCAGGTAGAGCGGCATGCCCAGGCACGCGATCACACACGCCGCGATCGGGCGGTACACGAGCCGCCGGTGCTGCCACATCTCCAACAGCGCGGCCACCCCCAACGCGGCGATCGCCGCGATGCCCGCCGGCCGGGTGATGCTGGTCAGGCAGGCGAGCAGGCCCGCGGTCAGCCAGGCCCGTCGGTGCGCCGCCAGCAGCGTGCCCACCGCGAGCGCCAGGAACAGCGTCTCGCTGTAGGCCATCGAGAAGACCACGCCCATCGGCTGCGCGCCGCCCACGAGCACGGTCATCACGAGCGCCGCGCGCCGGTCGTACAGGCGCTTCATGAACACGTACAGCACACACAGTGCGGCGGCGGTGGCCAGGTGTCCGGCGATCAGGCCGGCCGTCTCGAAGTCGGTGCCGGTGAGGTAGTGCACGATCCGGACCAGGCCCGGATACAGCGGGAAGAACGCGAGCGTATTGCCGGTGAGGTCGCCCTCGGGGGTGTACGTGAAGCTGTCCGGGTAGCCGTGCGCGGCGACGTCCACGTACCAGTGCGCGTCCCACTGCAGCAGCCGGTCACGCAGACTCGGGCCGCCCGGCGGAATCATCCACGAGAGCACCAGCAGTTGGAGCACCGCGGTACCGGCGTACACCGCCAGCGGCGGCCACAACAACCGGAAGCCGCGCTCCGCGAACGACAGGGCCCCCGACGAGTGCTCGTCGGGGGCACCTCGGCCCGGGGTGGACGTCGGCGCGCCCGGTATCCGGGGCTCGTCGATGACGGTCAACACGTACTCCTCAGTGGGTTCCGTTTATTCAACGCCGGGGGCAACTGGCACGGTTGACGCCCTTCGCGCGCTTTCTGTGTGGTCTATGTCACGCACTCGGAGTCTGACGCTCTGTCAACTCCGGGCGCGAAGTTCTACTGTGCTGCTTCGTAATCCGTTCGGAGGAGTCGCATGCCCGTCGCACCGCAGATCCAGCCGATCCTCGACGCTGTCGCCGCCGCGCCGCCCCTGTTGGCCGACCTGCCCTTGGCGGAGCGCCGTGCCGCGTCGAACAAAGCCCTGGAGTCGTCCATCCTCGCGTTCGCCGAGCCCGCGCCGGAAGATGTGACGACGCGGGATGTGAACATCACGGTGAAGGAGCCCGAGCCGGGCAAGATCACCGCCCGCGTGTACACGCCGGCCGGACCCGCTCCCAAGGGCGGTCGCCCAGGCTACGTGTACCTGCACGACGGCGCGTGGTGGCTCGGCGCGGTGGACCGGTTCGACGGTCACTGCGCGCACATGGCCGCCGAGAGCGGCGCCGTGGTGATCTCGGTCGAGTATCGCCTGGCGCCCGAGCTGAAGTTCCCGTGGCCCCTGGAGGACGCGTACGCCGCGTGGATCTGGGTGCAGGAGCGCGCCTTCCAGCTGGGCATCAACGCGGACAAGGTGGCCATCGGCGGCACGGGCGCGGGCGGCAACCTGGCCGCGGCCTGCTCGATCATGCTGCGCGACCGCCGCCAGCCGACCCCGCTGGCCCAGGTGCTGGACGCTCCGATCCTGGACCTGACCCTCTCCCGGCCGTCCGTGTCGGAGAACGGCGAGGGCTACCTGCTCACTCGCGAGGCGCTGGAGGAGGCCGTCCAGCTGTACCTGACCAGCCCGCGCAGCGAGCGCACCGATCCGCTCGCGTCGCCGCTGCACGCCGAGGACCTCGCCGGCCTGCCCGCCGCGCTGGTGCTCACCGGCGAGTACGACCCGCTGCGCGACGAGGGCGAGGCGTACGCGAAGCAGTTGGAGGCGGCCGGCGTCCCGGTCGAGGCCAAGCGCTGGGACGGCTTCGTACACGGCGCGGGCGAACTCACCGCGCTGCTGCCCGAGGCCCGCGAGTATCGCTCGACCATGGCGCGGTTCCTCAAGCGCACGCTGGTCTGACCGGGGCGCGGGGCCGCCTCACTCCGCCCCGCGTCACCTCGCCCGCATCGCCGCCGGACATGCGGCGGCCGTCCCGTCGGGCTTGCGCTCGGCGGGACGGCCACAGGTCCACGGCCTTCGGGCGACAGCAGAAACATCCGGCGCGCGAACATTCCAAGTGTGGCGTGCATGATCGAATCCGGCCACCCCTGCGCCGGATTTTGATCATGATTCTTGGTGTTTTTGATCAGGCACAGTGCGCCTGGTCCTGTCCGCCGGACCTGCCTAGTCGAGCCCGGCCGGGCTGTCCTGCGCGGCCAGCGCCTCCTGCACGGTGTCGTGCACGGCCACCATCAGGGTGAAGCCGGTCAGCCGCAGCACCCGCGCGACCGCCCGGGTCGGCGCGATCAGCTGCAGGGAACCGCCGGCCTCGCGGGCCCGCCGCTCGGCCCGGACCAGGATCCGCAGGCCGAAGGAGTCGATGAAGCCGACCGAGGACAGATCCAGCAACAGCCGGTTCAGGCCGGCCGAGACCTGTCGGCTCAGCGCATCGTCCAGAATCGGGCCGCTGTCCATGTCGATCTCGCCGTGCACGGTCACCAACGTATGACCGGCTCCGACCGCCGACACCTGCACCAGGAGGGGACCGCTCTCGTCGTTCACGGGCGCATGCCTACCCTTCGATTCCGGGAGCACACCTCACGTGTCCCGCCGGGAACATCAACGCGCCGCCGGCACGTGCGTCACCGATGTCGGAGAGTGCGCACCACCGCCGCGCATCCCGGCGGGCGACGCTCAGCACTCGATGATGTTGACCGCGAGGCCGCCGCGGGCGGTCTCCTTGTACTTGGTCTTCATGTCCGCGCCGGTCTCCTTCATGGTCTTGATGACCTTGTCCAGCGAGACGTGGTGCCGGCCGTCGCCGCGCAGGGCCATCCGGGCGGCGGTGACCGCCTTGACGCCGGCCATGCCGTTGCGCTCGATGCACGGGATCTGCACCAGGCCGCCGACCGGGTCGCAGGTGAGCCCGAGGTTGTGCTCCATGCCGATCTCGGCGGCGTTCTCCACCTGTTCCGGGGTGCCGCCCAGCACCTCCGCCAGGCCGCCGGCGGCCATCGCGCAGGCCGAACCCACCTCGCCCTGGCAGCCGACCTCGGCACCGGAGATCGACGCGTTCTCCTTGAACAACATGCCGATCGCGCCCGCGGCGAGCAGGAAGCGCACGATGCCGTCCTCGTCCGCCCCCGGGACGGTGGCCACGTAGTGGTGCAGGACGGCCGGGATGATCCCGGCGGCGCCGTTGGTGGGCGCGGTGACCACCCGACCGCCGGCGGCGTTCTCCTCGTTGACCGCCATCGCCCACAGGGTGACCCACTCCATCGCGTGCGTGGGTCGGTCTCCCTCGGCGCGCAGCGTACGGGCGGTCCGTGAGGCGCGGCGGCGCACCTTGAGCCCACCGGGCAGGATGCCCTCGGTGGCCAGGCCGCGCTGCACGCACGCGCGCATCACCTGCCAGATCTCCAGCAGTTCGGCGCGGATCTCCGGCTCGGTGCGCCACGCCTTCTCGTTCTCCAGCATCAGCGCGGACACCGACAGGCCGGTCTCCCGGGTCAGCCGCAACAACTCGTCGCCGGTGCGGAACGGGTGGCGCAGCACGGTGTCGTCGGGCTTGACCCGATCCGCCCCCACCGCGTCCTCGTCCACCACGAAGCCGCCGCCGACCGAGTAGTAGGTCTTGGTGAGCAGCTCGGTGCCGTCCTCGTCGCGCGCCCACGCGGTCATCCCGTTGGCGTGGTACGGCAGCGACTTGCGACGGTGCAGCACCAGGTCCCGGTCGCCGTCGAAGGCGATGTCCTGCACGCCGAGCAGTCGCAACATCCCCGACTCGCGGATGCGCGCCAGTTCCGGCTCGACCTCCTCCGGGTCGACGGTGCGTGGCGAGTAGCCCTCCAGGCCGAGCAGCACCGCGCGCGGTGTGCCGTGTCCGTGGCCGGTCGCGCCCAGGGAGCCGTAGAGCTCGACCCGGACGGAGGCGACCCGGTCCAGGACGCCCTCGCTCTTGAGGCGCTGCGCGAACATCCGCGCGGCGCGCATGGGACCCACCGTGTGGGAGCTCGACGGGCCGATCCCGATCGAGAACATGTCGAACACACTGATCGCCAAGGCGGATGGCCCTTCAAGCGGACGGCTGGGACGTGGACGCGCCGAGGGACGCGCTTGTGGCGGCCCGACGGCTCGGACAACCCTCCCAGGCTAGGCCCTGTCCGGCGGATCCTGGTGACGGTCACCCCGGACCGGTCCCGAGGACCGGCTCAGACCGGCCCGTCCCAGGCTCGCCACGGGGTCTCGTCCGCGTCGCCGGCCTCGTCGGCCGCAGCCTCGTCGTCCAGTGCGTCCCGGACCACGCGAACGGCCAGTCCCTCGCCGTATCCCTTGCGCGCGAGCATGCCCGCCAACCTGCGGATGCGCTTGTCCCGGTCCAGGCCGCGCGTGCCCGGCAATCGGCGGGCCACCAGGGCCCGAGCCGTCTCCAGCTCCTGTTCGGGGTCGAGTCGGGCGACCGCCTCGTCCACCACGACCGCGTCCACACCGCGTTGGCGCAGCTCCCGGGCCAGCGCGCGCCGGGCCAGCCCCTTGCCGGTGTGTCTGGTGTCGACCCACGCGCCCGCGAAGGCGGTGTCGTCGATGAGTCCCACGTCGGTGAATCGGCCCAGCACGTATTCCGCCACCTCGTCGGGCACCTCCCGGCGACGCAGCGCGTCCGCCAGTTGGGCCCGGGTGCGCGCGCGCCCGGTCAACAGGCGCAGGCAGATCGCGCGCGCGGTGGCCTCCGGATCGGCGAGCGGTTCGGGAGCCGTGTCGGCGCCCTCGATGCCCTCGTCGTCCGTGTCCCGGCGGGCCCGGCCCCGAGTCCCGGCCCGCTCGCGCCGGTCCCGTTTGGCCCGACCACCCTCGGACCGCCGACCGGCGGTCCGCTCACGCGCTTCGTGGACGTCGGCCCCCGAGCCGTCGTCCCTCGCCTCCCGGTCGCCCGCTTCGCGCTCCTGCGCGTCGCGTCGCGTCGGGCCGGATCGGCCTGCGGTGCGGCGCCGGGCACCGCCGCGCTCGGCCCGATCACCCGTCGCGGTTCGTGCCGCGACCGCCTCCAGCGCGGCCCGCAGTTCGGCGGGGTCGACCGGCGGGGAGACGGGTCCGGCCTCGGATCCGTCCCCCCACGTGTTCGACCACTCGCCGGCAGGGCGACCCACGAGCTCAGCCCTCCTCGGGTTCCGCTTCCGCCGGCACGTCGACCCGCGGGCCGACCCCGAGCTTCTCCTTGATCTTCTTCTCGATCTCGTCGGAGAGGTCGGGGTTGTCCTTGAGGAACTTCCGCGCGTTCTCCTTGCCCTGACCGAGCTGGTCGCCCTCGTACGTGTACCAGGCGCCGGACTTGCGCACGAAGCCGTGCTCGACGCCCATGTCGATCAGGCCGCCCTCGCGGCTGATCCCGATGCCGTAGAGGATGTCGAACTCGGCCTGCTTGAACGGCGAGGCCAGCTTGTTCTTGACCACCTTGACCCGGGTGCGGTTGCCGACCGCCTCGGTGCCGTCCTTGAGCGTCTCGATCCGCCGGATGTCCAGGCGCACGGAGGCGTAGAACTTCAGCGCCCGACCACCGGTCGTGGTCTCCGGCGAGCCGAACATCACGCCGATCTTCTCGCGCAGCTGGTTGATGAACAGCGCGGTGGTGTTCGTCTGGTTGAGCGCACCGGTGATCTTGCGGAGCGCCTGGCTCATCAGTCGGGCCTGGAGGCCGACGTGCGAGTCGCCCATCTCGCCCTCGATCTCCGCACGCGGCACGAGCGCCGCCACCGAGTCGATGACGATGATGTCGACCGCGCCCGAGCGGGTCAGCATGTCGACGATCTCCAGCGCCTGCTCGCCGGTGTCCGGCTGCGAGACCAGCAGGGCGTCGGTGTCGACGCCGAGCTTCTTCGCGTAGTCGGGGTCGAGCGCGTGCTCGGCGTCGACGATCGCCGCGATGCCGCCGGCCCGCTGCACACTCGCGATCGCGTGCAGCGCGAGGCTCGTCTTGCCGGAGCCTTCCGGGCCGTAGACCTCCACGACGCGACCGCGCGGGAGGCCACCGATGCCCAGTGCCACGTCGAGCGCGATCGAGCCGGTGGGAATCACCTCGATCGGTGCACGCGCCTCGTCGCCGAGACGCATCACCGAACCCTTCCCGAACTGTCGTTCAATTTGGGCGAGGGCGTTCTCCAACGCCTTCTCGCGATCCTGTCCTGCCATGCCTGCCGCCTTGCCGGTCTGTGGTGTTCGCTTCACACCTTGAACGCTAACCCGTCGCACCGACACCGAGGCACGACCGGCGCACGCCTGTGGACAACGTCGGGTGGAAGCGTAGCCCGAACCTTTGTTCGAATTCGATGACGACACGCCACCGATCGGCGGCATCCACCCATACGGGTGACGCCCGGCGGGCGGTGAAAGCGGGCTCAGGCGCGCGCGGCGAGCTCACGCGAACGGCGGATGCGGTGCCGGCGCAGGTAGTAGAAAGCGATGTTGCCGTCCAGCGCGGCGAGCAACACGAACGGGACACCGAGCCAGCTTCCGCCGACGAAGGCCACCACGGCGGCGGCGAGCGCCAGGACGCACACGATCACGGCGAGAACGACGATGCGGGGCATGACGGGGGGCTCCAGACGGGTGCGAACGGGGGACGGCCGCGGGCGACGCGGGCGCGGCGCGGCTCCATTGTCGCCCCCGCCGACCCGGCTCCCGGCACCGGCCGCCGGCGGTCCGGGACGCCGATTTCGTCCGCGGATCCCGCGTGGAAGTTGAATCCACAACAAGCGCGCGATACATTGTTAAACGTTCAACAACCTGCTTCGCCTCGTCTCGCCATCCACGGAGGACCCCATGTCCCGCATCCTCGCCATCTCCGGCTCGCTGCGTGCCGCGTCGTTCAACACCGCGCTCCTGAACGCCTTCCAGCCGTTCGCGCCCGAGGGCATGCAGATCGAGGTGTACAAGGGTCTGGACGAGCTCCCGCACTTCAACCAGGACCTGGAGGCCAACCCGCCGGCATCCGTGGTGCGCCTGCGCGAGGCGATCGCCGAGGCGGACGGCCTGATCATCGCCACCCCCGAGTACAACCGCAGCCTGCCGGGCGTGCTCAAGAACGCGCTGGACTGGGCCTCGCGCCCGTACGCCCAGGGCGTGCTGGCCGGCAAGTCGATCGTCGCGATCTCCGCCTCGCCGGGCGTCCAGGGCGGCATCCGCGCGCTGATCCAGCTCAAGACCCTGCTCCGGGACCTGAACAACTTCGTCGTCTCCGGCCCGGAGATCTCCGTCCCCGAGGTGCACACCCGGCTCGGCGTCGAGGCCGACGTGCAGCACGTGCTCACCGACCCGGCCACCGCCGGCATGGTCACCCACGTACTGGCCGGCCTGCAGGACGCGATCGACAACAACGCCGGCGAGCTGGTCGCCCGCCCGCTGGGCACCTGGGCCGCGTCGCTGGCCTGACACCGGGGCGATCCCCGCAAAAATACGGCAGGACGGCACGAGGCCCGGCGCGTCATCGGATGCGCCGGGCCTCGTGCCGTCCGGGTACTCGCGTGCGGCGTGGCCCGCACCCGAGCGGGCTCACACGTCGGTGATGCGCAGTCCGGCGTGTGCCTTGTACCGGCGGTTGGTCGAGATCAGGTTGGCGGTGAGCCCCTCCACCTGACGCGCGTTGCGCAGCCGACCGGCGTACACCCCGCGCATCCCGGGGATCCGAGATGCGAGCGCCTGTACGGCGTCGGTGGCGTCGCGCTTGTCGCCGAGCACCATGATGTCGGTGTCCAGGGATTCCACGTTCGGGTCGAGCAGCAGCACCGCGGAGACGTGGTGGAAGGCGGCGGTGACGGCCGAGTCGGTGAGCACGGCGGCGGCCTGCTGCGCGGCACTGCCCTCCTCGACGTCGAGCACGAACGCGCCCTGCTTGTCGAAGCCCATCGGGTTCACGCAGTCGACGACGATCTTGCCCGCCAACTCGCTCTTGAGGGCGACGAGCAGGTCGCGGTGCCCCTCCCAGGGCACGGCGACGATCACGATGTCGCTCTCCGCCGCGCAGGTGGCGTTGTCCGCGCCGCGGACACCGGCGCCGAGCTCCGCCGCGGCGGAGCCGGCCCGTTCGGCGCTGCGCGAGCCGATGATCACTTTCTGGCCGGCGACGGCCAGGCGGTACGCGAGACCGCGGCCCTGCTCGCCGGTGCCGCCGAGGACGCCCACGACCAGGTGGTCGATGTTCGGCAGGTCACGCGGGTCGCGCTTGGGGGACGAGGGGGTTGTCATGGCGTGATCCTGCCGGCCGGAACCGCAGAGAACACGGGGTCGGCGCCCGGATGCAGTCGAGGTCACAGTGGTTTTCGGCTGAGCGGGTCGATTCACTCCGAAATAGCACTTATATATGACAACCGGGACAAACCGTGTTTCCGTGGAGGAGAAAACTTTCTCTTCGCTCTCCAAGGAGACGCAAGTGCCGGCCAAATTCATTGTGACCAAGGGACGCTCCGGCAAGTTCGGCTTCGTCCTGGCAGCTTCCAACGGTTCGACGATCATCAAGTCGTCGCCTTATGACACCAAGCGCGAGGCGCTTACCGCGCTGCGCTACATCCAGCGCAACGGCGACACCGAGACGGTCGACGACCGCACGGTCGACGCCGCCATGTCGCGGACTCAGGCCCCGAAGTCCGGTGCCACGCAACGGCGGACCCCGACCGCCCGGACCGTCGCACGGCGCGGCGGCGCGACGCGCAAGAGCAGCACGGCGCGCAAGACTTCGCCCGCGAAGTCGACCACCGCAAAGGCGTCGCCCCGAAAGGCGCAATCGCGAAAGGTCGCCTCCAGGCCTTCGGCCACCCGAATGGCGGTATCCCGGCCGGCCGTCTCGCGCACCCGAAGGGCGGCAACCAAGCCGACCGTCTCGCGCACCCGAAAGGCCGTATCCAGGACGACCGGTTCGCGAAAGCGAATCCCGGCCGGCTCGCGCGGCTGACCCTCGCCCGCCCCTCCCTCGACCGGTTTCCGAACCGGCGCGCGTAACCGCTGCTCCGAATGGAGTCGTAGCGTGCCGGGAAGGCAAGTCGGTCGAGCAGCCCCGGGACTCCGGTCCCGGGGCGGAGGAGGTGGGCGCGTGGATGCCGGCACGACCCTGGCGGGCTGGTCGCAGGGGATCGCGCAGAGTCAGGGGTGGACCCAGTTCTCCGAACTGATGTTGTCCTTCGTGCTCTCCAGCGTGATCGGCGTCGAGCGCGAGGTCCGACAGAAGAGCGCGGGACTGCGCACGCACGCACTGGTCGGCGTCGGCACCACGCTGTTCATGGAGATCTCCAAGTACGGCTTCGCCGACGTGCTGCCCGCCGGCCACGTCGGCTGGGACCCGTCCCGGATCGCCGCGCAGGTGGTCTCCGGCATCGGCTTCATCGGCGGCGGCCTGATCTTCGTCCGCCGCGACACGGTGCGCGGCCTGACCACCGCCGCCGTCGTCTGGTTGACCTGTGCGATCGGCATGGCCTGCGGCGCGGGTCTGCCCTATCTCGCGATCGGCGTCACCACGCTGCACTTCGTGGTCGTGTACGGCTATCCGCCGATCATCCGCAGGATCGGCGGGGTCCGGGCCCGCGCCGCCGAGGTCCGGATCACCTATCTGCCCGGACACGGCGTGCTCTCCGCGGTCCTGGTCGCCTGTACCGGCGCCGGGTTCACCGTGGTGGACGTGTCCGTGCACAATCGCGACGAGCGCGCGGAGGACCCCGGGGAGACCCCGCCCGGCGAGCCCCGGGCTGCGGCGGTGGTCCTGCTCGTGGAGGGCCCGGCCGACCCCACCGATCTGGTCTCCGGCCTGTCCGAGCTGCCCGGCGTGCTCACCGTGGGCGGCGGCCGGGTCCCCGAACCCGCCGAGTGACCCGACCGCCGCATGCCGCGCTCGTCGCGTGCCACCTCGCCGAGCGGCGACCGCTCACGGATCGGTGGCGCCGTTCGCTCAGCGGCGCCCGGGGTCGTTCCAGTTGGGGTCGTTCTCCCAGGCCTGGTTGCGGGTCTTCGCGGTCTCCAGTGCGTTCGCCGCCTCCCGGCGGGTCGAGTACGGCCCGAGCCGGTCGCGCGCCGGGCAGTCCGGGCCCTCTTCGACCGTGCCGTGCCTGATGCAGTAGTACCACTCGCCGGCGCGCCCCTCGGGCTTGCGCCACAGTCTGAACTTCACGGCCCGTCCTCCACCCACTCGATCCCTGTTCGGCACGACGCGTCGTATCCGTCGTATCGATCGCCGCCCCGATCGCGGCGCCGGCTACACTCGCTGGTTATGGCGATTCTCGTACCCGGTAAGGCGACCCCCATCCGCTCCGTTCCCGCCGACATCCCGCGGCCGGAGTATGTCGGGAAGCCCGCGCCGACCCCGTACACCGGGCCCGAGGTGCAGGACGCCGAGACGATCGAGCGGATGCGCGTCGCCGGTCGGATCGCGGCGGGCGCGATGGAGGCCGCCGCCGCGCACATCGCACCCGGTGTGACCACCGACGAGTTGGACCGGGTCGCCCACGAGTACGTGCTCGATCACCACGCCTACCCGTCCTGCCTGGGCTACCGGGGCTTCCCGAAGACCATCTGCACCTCGATCAACGAGGTGATCTGCCACGGCATCCCGGACACCACGCGCCTGAACGACGGCGACATCGTCAACATCGACGTGACCGTGTTCATCGGCGGCGTGCACGGCGACACCGACGCGACCTACCCGGTCGGCGACGTGGACGAGGAGTCGAGGCTGCTCGTCGAGCGCACCCGCGAGGCGCTGAACCGGGGCATCAAGGCGGTCAAGCCGGGTCGGCAGATCAACGTGATCGGCCGGGTCATCGAGTCCTACGCGAAGCGCTTCGGCTACGGCGTGGTCCGCGACTTCACCGGCCACGGCATCAACAGCTCGTTCCACTCCGGCCTGATCATCCCGCACTACGACGACGAGCGGGCGACCACCGTGATGGAGCCCGGGATGACCTTCACCATCGAGCCGATGCTCACCCTGGGCACCTACGACTACGACATGTGGGACGACGGCTGGACCGTGGTCACCAAGGACCGCAGGCGCACCGCGCAGTTCGAACACACCCTGGTCGTCACCGACACCGGGGCCGAGGTGCTGACCGTCGTGTAGTCCGTCCCGGCGTCGCACGGTCCGTATCGGGCGGGCGGGGTGCCGGGCGGGGTGCGGGCAGTAAGGTTTCGCGAGATCTCCTCCTGCCCGCTCCCCCGGAAGAGTTGCCGAGTACCGATGCGCATATCCCGCGCGGTGGCCGCGACCGCCGCCCTGCTCGTGACGGCGCTCGCCGCGACCGGCTGTGTCGCCGTCCACGGCTCCACGACGCCCGTCGAGGCCCTGGACCGGCGCGAGGCCGGCAAGGTGCTGCACGACTACGAGGTGCAGAACAACCAGGCCTACGCCAACCGCGATCTGTCGCTCAACGCCCGGGTCGAGACCGGCTCGCTCGGCGCGCTGGACCAGGCCGGTCTGAAGATCCTGAGCTTCACCGACCCGCGCGGGAATCTGGGCAAGGCCCCGATCGCGCACGAGCGGCCCGAGTTCCTGATCCCCAAGGTGATCGGCTGGCCCAAGTGGTTCGCCGTGCACAACACCCCGAACTTCAACAACGCCAAGCCGCAGTTGCTGGTCTTCGTCAAGGCGAACCCGGACGCGGTGTGGCAGGCCGCGTGGGGCCCCACCCTGCAGAGCCCGCTGCCCGAGTTCGCCAAGGACGCGGACGGCTACCTCGAACCGGTCGCCCCGACCGCCCCCGGGCTGGCCGCCGCGCCCGGCGAACTGGCGCCCGTACTCACCGAGTTCCTCAAGGACGGCAAGACGCGCGCGGAGTTGTTCGGGCCCGACCCCTACACCGCGCAGCTGCGCAGGCAGCGGGACGAGCCGATCGGCGAGGGCTTCGTGCGGCAGACGGTGGACAGCGCGGCGACCCAGTTCCCGCCGCTCGCGGTGCGGACCAAGGACGGTGGCGCGCTGGTGCTCTTCGCGCTCCAGCACAGCGTCAAGCTCACCGTGCAGCCGCCGCGCCGGCTCGGCGACGTGGACCCCTCCACGCTGACCTTCCTGGCCGGCAAGCCGACCAGGTCGGTGACCGAGCACCGGCTCTCCGAGTACGTCGCGGTGGTGCCGAAGGCCGGCGGCAAGGTGCAACTCGTCGGGTGGATGTACGGCTTGGTCGGCGCGGACGGCGAATGACCCCCGGACGTGGCCGGGCCGGCCGGCCCGGCTACATCCAGCGCCCGTCGCCGGCCGTCGCCCCCACCGTGTCGCACGCGTCGGTGAGCACGTCCAGCACCCGCAGCGGGTCGGGCAGCGGCAGTTCGGGACCCCGGATCCAGCGCACCGGCTGCCCCGAGGGGTGTTGCGAGGACGGCACCAGCACGTAGCTGCCCCGGCAGTGCCAGCGCAGGCCCGGATGGGCGTCCAGCGTCTCGGGATGACAGTCCAACTCGCAGGGCCACCACTCGTCCTCGTCGGCGGGAGTGCCGCGGGTCGCGGTGAAGAACAGCGTGCGTTCGGGGCCGCAGGAGGCCACCGGGCCGATCTCGATGCCCTGCTCGGCGAAGACCGCCAGGGCGATCTCGCCCGCCTGCGCGGGCACGTCCAACACGTCGTGGCCGGCGCCGGTCGCGGTGACGAAGTTGGCCTCCGGATACAACTCCAGCCAGCGCGCCACCTGAACCGGGTCGGTGGACGCCTGGGTCTGCCACGCGAACGAGACCGGGTGCATGCCCGGTGACGGACAGCCCACCCGGTCACAGGAACAGCCGAAACCCACCGGGTGGGCCGCGGGACAGACGGGCCAGCCGCGCTCGACCAGGTCCATGAGCAGTCCGGCCCGCCGGTCGCGCACGGCGTCCGGATCCTCACGCGGTCGACGGCGCAGCCATCCGGCCATTCTGCCCATTCGCTCCATGGAACCCCTTCTTCCGCGTGCGTTTCGTACGCGCCCCACACGGCGCCTCTGCGTATACAACGCGGAAGACCGGCCCGGGCAATCCCCATCATCGCGGGTCGCTCGAGTCGATGTGCCGACAGGGTTCGCAGGTGATCGGAATGACACCTGTCCGGCACGGTGGACCCGCGAGAAATGTACATCGCGGATCGCTTCGGTTCGGCGCGCCGCCCGCAACGACGAGCGCCCCGTTCCCGATGTTCGGGAACGGGGCGCTCGTCGTCGCGGGCGGTCGGCGGGTCGGCCCTACCTGACCTTGCCGTTCTGGTCCGGGCAGAACGCGGCGATCGCGCCGCCCACGACCATGCCCTTCTCCTGCACCGCGCTCACCATGGTGACCTTCATCGCGGCCTCGAGCAGGGTCTTCCCCGACTTGAGGTCCGAGCAGGCCTGCTTGCCCTGGGACACCAGTTCGGCGTCCGGCTTCGACTTCGTCGCCGGGATGAGCATGTGCACCGTGGAGAGGAAGTTGTCCTCACCCAGACCGGTACCGCCGGTGCCCGGACCGGGCGCCGAGGTCGAATCGTCGTCGGGGTCCGGCGTGGGTGTGGAACTGCGCTTGGCCGACGTGGTCGACGGCGTGGGCGACCCGGACTTCGCGCCGGTGGACGCGCTCGCCGACGAAGTCGAGGCGGCGGAGCTCTTCTTGTCGTCGTCGTCGCCGGACAAGCCGATCGCGCCGACCACGCCGACGATCGCGAGTACCGCGACCACCGCGACGGCGATCCACAGGCCCTTGCGGTTGCGCCCGGGCGGCGGCGGGTAGCCGGCACCCTGCGGGTAGCCGCCCGGGTACTGCGGTTGCCCGTACGGGCCCGGCTGTCCCTGCGGGTATTGCGGCTGCTGGTACTGCCCCGGATATTGGCCCTGGCCGGGGTACTGCTGCTGACCGGGGTACGGCTGCTGCCCGTACGGCTGGTTCGGGTCCTGGCCGGGCGGCGGCGGGTAACTCACTCATCCCCCATGGATGTCGGATCGTCGACTCCGCCGGACGCGACGCACGAATCATCCAAAGTAGGACGAAATGCTTTGTATTTTTCCTGCGGAGGAAGCGTCAGGATCATGAAACCCCCTTGTTTTGTCAAGGCGGGGCTTGGTTCGACCGTAATTGCTCGGACGCCGGCCGCACTCAGATCGCGGCGACCACGATGTCCAGCGCCCAGGGTGTGCCGCCCTGCTTGGGCTCGGCCGTCTCCACGGTCCAGCCCAGTTCGCGCAGCACGTCGGCCAGTTCGGCCGGATTGCGCGGTTCGGCGCCGGAGACCAGCAGGTCGCGGGTCACCCGACCCTTGGTCGCCTTGTTGAAGTGGCTCACCACCGAGCGCTTGGCCACCCCGTCCACGATCCGCTCGTGCAACACCCGCACGGTGGCGGTTCGCTCGGCGACCGCGCCGGTCGGCTTCCAGGCCGCGCCGTACGCCGCCGATCGCAGGTCCAGGACCGTTTCCTCGCCCGCGAGCCTGGGCAACACCGGTGCCATCGCCGCGCGCCACTGGCCGGCGAGGGCGCCGATGCCGGGCAGCCGCACACCCATCGAGCAGCGGTACGGCGGCACCCGGTCGGTCGGCCGCAACGCTCCCCAGAGCCCGGAGAAGACCAGGATCGACCCGGCCGCGCGCGCCGCCGCCGCGCCGGTGAGCGAGGGCAGGTCCAGGGCGTCGTAGAGCACGCCGGTATACAGCGCGGCCACCGGCAGCGCGGGCGCCTCGCGCAGGTCGAGATTGCGCAGCACCTCGCCGCGCAGTTTCGGGCCGAGACCGAGCACTTCGAGAGCCTTGACCTCGTCGCCCTCGCACAGGGTGATCAACGAATCGAGCACCTGCCGCCGCACGGAGTTCAGTTCCGGCATCGAAAGGCCCGCGAGGTCGAGCGCGGGGCCCGTCCCCGCAGCGGCCTTGCCCTCGGAGGGCGGCAACAACACGAGCACGGGCGGGACTCCAAGCGACGCGGGGGTGGAAGGGGCCGATCGAAGGGGACGATCAAGGGGGGCCGATCAAGTTTATGGGGACGAGCCGGGCCGAACACGACGCCGCGGCTCCGGGCGCGCGGGCGAAAAGCCGTGAAAGTCCTTCGCACCGCAGCGGATCTTTCCTAAGCTCGATTCGTGCCTCGTCGCCATCTCCACATCAGGTCCGCCGACGGTGACCGCCTGCGCGCCGGCTTCACCCGCCTGCGCGCGGACCTCGCACTGCCGGGCCCGTTCTCCCGGGAGGTGCTGGCCGAGGCGGACGCAGCCGCCCGGCGCGGGCCCACGCTGACCCGTCGGGATCTGACCGAGCTGCCGTTCCTGACCATCGATCCGGCCGAGTCGCTCGACCTGGACCAGGCGATGCACCTGGTCCGCACCGACACCGGCTACCGGGTGCACTACGCGATCGCGGACGTGGCGGCCTGGGTCACCCCCGGCGGTGCGCTGGACGCGGAGACCATGCGCCGGGTGGAGACCCTCTACCTGCCGGACGAGCGCATCCCGCTGCATCCGCCGACGTTGTCCGAGGCGGCCGCCAGCCTGCTCCCGGGGCAGGACCGGCCCGCGCTGGTGTGGGTGCTCGACCTGGACTCGTCCGGCGACCTGATCGGCACCGACGTCTTTCGCGCGCTGGTGCGCAGCCGGGTCCGATTCGACTATCCGCAGGTCCAGCACGCGATCGACACGGGCACCGCCGAGGAGCCGTTGGCGCTGCTCGCCGAGATCGGCCGGCTGCGCGAGATGCTCGAAAGCGATCGCGGCGGGGTGAGCCTGCCGATCCCGGAGCAGGAGATCGTCGAGCACGGCGACTCGTGGCGGCTGGAATACCGGGCGCCGATCCCGGCCGAGGGCTGGAATGCGCAGATCTCGTTGCTCACCGGCATCGCCGCCGCCGACCTGATGACGTACGCGGGCGTCGGCATCCTGCGCACGCTGCCGCCACCGCCGCCGGACGCGCTGGCCCAGGTCCGCCGGGTCGGCCGGGCGCTGGACGTGGCCTGGCCCGAGGGCAGCACGTACGGCGCGGTGATCCGCTCGCTCGATCCGGACAACCCCCGGCACGCGGCGTTCCTCCAGGAGGCCACCGGGTTGCTGCGCGGGGCGGGCTACACCGCGTTCGACGCGGGGGTGCCGGAGCAGGCCGGGCATGCGGCGGTCGCCGACGAGTACGCGCACGTGACCGCTCCGCTGCGGCGCCTGGTCGACCGGTACGCGGGCGAGATCTGCGTGTCCCTGGTCGCGGGCACCGACGTGCCCGAGTGGGTGGGGGCCCGGCTGTACGAGTTGCCGAAGGCCATGGAGACCGGCGACCGCCGGGCGCACGAGGTCGAACGCGAGGCGGTGGCCCTGGTCGAGGCGGTCGTGCTCGCCGACCACGTCGGCGACGAGTTCGACGCGGTGGTGGTGGACCTGAACGACCGCGGCGACGGCGGGACCGTACAACTCGCCGAGCCGGCCGTGCGGGCCCGCTTCGACGGCACGGGCCTGGGTCTGGGCGAGCGGGTCCGGGTCCGGCTGACCGAAGCCGACGACACCCGGCGAAGGGTGCGGTTCGCCCCCGCTAGGATGGCCGGTACGGCGGACGAGTCGGCCGGGCGGCCGCGTCGGGATTCCTCTTCGGAGGGTTCCGCCGAGGAACGTCCGGGCTCCACAGGGCAGGGTGGTCGGTAACACCGACCCGGGGTGACCCGCGGGACAGTGCCACAGAAAACAGACCGCCGGCGTCCTCGGACGACCGGTAAGGGTGAAACGGTGGTGTAAGAGACCACCAGCGCCCGAGGTGACTCGGGCGGCTAGGTAAACCCCACCCGGAGCAAGGTCAAGAGGAGCACCGTCACACGTGCTCTGCGCGAACGTTCGAGGGCGGCCCGCCCGAGTTCGCGGGTAGACCGCTGGAGGCTGTCGGCAACGGCAGTCGTAGATGGATGGCCGCCTCCCCGGGCGCCGCAAGGCTCCCGGGAGACAGAACCCGGCGTAGAGGCCGACTCGTCCGTCGCCCATCCAAGGACGGCCTGTGGCCTGCGAACACGCAGGTCAGGGCCCTTTTCGGCGTGGTCGCCCGGAATCCGGCGGACTGCGGGGCGTGCACACAGGGCTCGGCCGGGCCGCTTCGCCGGGCGATCCCTCGGGGCGCCGACCCGCCGTCCCCGGCCGCTCGTCGACCGGGGTGCGTCGCGGCAAGACGAAAGCCCCGGCCGGGTCGGCTCGGGGCTTTCGGAAGTTTGGTCCTCCGCGTGGTCCGCCCGGAATCCTACTGGCGGGCACGCTGAAGGCACTGCCGACTATGACACGTCGCGGCGGCGGAGTCAAACTTTTGTTCGACCGCGCCGTTCGGGTCACGTTCCGCGCAGGTGCGCGGTCTCGTTGAACACGCGCAACGACGCGTTGCCGTCCGACCACCACTGGACCGCGCTGATCGCCGCCGCCGACAGCTCCATCCGGAACATCGACTCCGGCGGAGCGCCGAGCGCGATTCGCACGAGCGTCTTGATCGGCGTCACGTGGGTGACCACCAGGACGGTCTTGCCGGGGTGTCGCGCGATGGTCTTGTCCCGGGCCACCTCGACCCGGCGGGCCACCTCGGTGAAGCTCTCGCCGCCGGGCGGTGCCGCGTCCGCGGAGGTCAGCCACGCGTCCAGGGCGTCCGGCGTCTGCTCGCGCGCCTCGGCGAAGGTCAGCCCCTCCCAGGCGCCGAAGTCGGTCTCCCGGAAGCCGGGTTCCTCGCGCACCTCGAGCCCCAGCCGTCGCGCGACCGCCTCCGCCGTCTGCCGGCAGCGGCCCAGCGGCGAGGACACGATCGCCTCGATCGTGCCGCGCTCGGCGAACGCCTCGGCCGCGCGCGCGGCCTGCCATCGGCCGCGCTCGGACAGGTCCGGGTCGGCGCCGGTGCCGGAGAAGCGCTTCTGCGGGGTGAGCACGGTCTCGCCGTGCCGCAGCAGGACCAGCGTGGTCGGGCGGCCCAGGTCCGGGCCCCAGCCGGGGGCGGTCGGGCGGACCTTGGTGGTGACCGGCTCGTCCGGCACCGGCTCCGCGGCCTTGGGGGTCGCGAACGCGGTGGACTCCTGCGGGGTCCAGGCCCGGCCCTTGGCCGCCGCGTCCATCGCCTCGTTGGCCAGCCGGTCGGCGTACTTGTTCTGCTCCCGCGGGATCCAGGTGTAGGTGACCTGCCCGGGCGGATGGATGCCCCGGGCCCTGGTCGCCAGGTCGCGCATGTCGGCGTGCTTGATCTTCCAGCGGCCCGACATCTGCTCGACCACGAGCTTGGAGTCGGCCCGCACCTCGACGGTCGCGGTCGGGTCGATCGCGTGCGCCGCGGTCAGGCCCGCGATCAGGCCCCGGTACTCGGCCACGTTGTTGGTGGCCACGCCGATCGCCTCGGCCACCTCGTGCAGCACCTCGCCGGTCTCCGCATCGCGCACGAGCGCACCGTAGGCCGCCGGGCCCGGGTTGCCCCGGGAACCGCCGTCGGCCTCGACGACGAGCCTCACAGGCCCGACTCGGCCGTGCGGACGAGGATGCGCCGGCAGTTCTCGCAGCGCACGATCGTGTCCGGCGCGGCGGCGCGGATCGCACCGAGGTCGGTGATCCCCAACTCCAGCCGGCAGCCCTCGCAACGACGCTGGAACAGCGGCGCCACGGCCACGCCGTGCGACTGCTCGCGGATCTTCTCGTACAGCTTGATCAGATCGGCCGGGATGGCCGCCGCGATCACCGCGCGCTGCTTGGTGGTGGCGGCTGCCTCGCTGTCGATCTCCGCCTCGGCGGCGGCCCGCCGGGCCTCGGCGGCGTCGCGCGCGCTCTGCGCCTCGTCCCGCTCGGCGACCAGCTTGGCCAGCCGGCCCTGGATGTCCTCGCGGTGTTCCATCACCTCCAGGACCACCTCTTCCAGGTCGCCCTGGCGCTTGGCGAGCGAGGCCACCTCGCGCTGGAGGTTCTCCAGGTCCTTGGGCGAGGTGACGTGGCCCGAGTCCAGGCGCTGCTGGTCGCGTTCGGCGCGCTTGCGGACCTGGTCGACGTCCTGTTCGGCCTTGGTCTGGTCGCGGGCCGCGTCGCTCTCCTCGGTCTCGCCCGCGACCACGAGGTCGCGCAGCCGGGCGAGCCGGGAGCCGAGGCGGTCGATCTCCTCGTTCTCCGGCAGCGTGCGCTTCTTGTGGGCGAGCAGATCGATTCGCGAGTCGAGGGCCTGGAGGTCGAGCAGGCGGAGCTGGTCGGCGGGCGCGGCGTTCAGCGGGGGCTCCTTGGATGCGGCTCGGGTGGGCGGGAGGTTGCCTCCCACCCGCCCACCCGGTGCGTTTTGTGGTGGGTGGGTTCGGGTTCTGCGGGCGACTGGCGGGGTCGGACCTCATGCCCCCGTCGCGGTGCTCAGGGGTGCGGAGTGTGGAACGTCCATGGGTCCGTGACTAGTTCCGACACGTGGGTTTCCACCGTAGTACCGGTTGCGGCGAGCGCACGGGTGAGTTCGTCGGCCGCGTACGCCAGCCACGGCCACTCGGTGGCCCAGTGTGGGGCATCGAGCAGCGCGGGGCCGCCGTGTTCCAGCGCCTCCGAGGCCGGGTGGTGGCGCAGGTCGGCGGTGACGTAGACGTCGGCGCCGCTGCGGCGGACCGCGTCGAACAGGCTGTCGCCCGCGCCGCCGCACACCGCCACGGTACGCACCGGGCGATCCGGGTCGCCGGCCACCCGCAGGCCGGTCGCGGTGCGGGGCAGCGCGCGGGCGGCCCGGGCGGCGAACTCGGCGAGCGTCTCGGGGACGGCCAACTCGCCGATCCGGCCGATTCCCCGACACTCGCTCGGGTCGGCGGGGGCCGGGTCGAGCGGCGCGGTCACGGTCAGCCCGAGGGCGGCGGCGAGCGCGTCCGAGACGCCCGGGGACGCCGAGTCGGCGTTGGTGTGCGCGACGTGCAGGGCGCACCCGCCGGTGATCAGCCCGTGCACGACGCGCCCCTTGAAGCCGGTCGCCGCGACCGAGTGCACCCCGCGCAGGAACAGCGGGTGGTGGGTGACCAGGAGGTCGGCGCCGCGGGCGAGCGCCTCGTCGGCGACCGCTTGGGTCGGGTCCACGGCGAACAGCACCGAGCGCACCTCGGCGTCCGGGTCGCCGCAGACCAGCCCGACCGCGTCCCAGGATTCGGCCCAACCGGGGTGGTAGATCCGTTCGAGGGCGCTGACGACGTCGGAGAGCTTGGGCACGAAGGGAGGTTACCTCTCCGGGTTGCCGCCCCGGATTCGGGCATCCCGGACGGGAGGTGACACAGTGCACCGGACTGCCCTCGGATTGTGTGAAGTCGATCCCATCCGAAGCGTTTGTGCGGTAGGCAGGCTCGCACTGTCGTACGACGACGAGGGGGACGACGACGATGGTGCACTGTCTGCTGTGCGGTACGCCGTATCTGGAGACCGACGCGTACTGCCCGGGCGAACAATGCGGCACCGACCTGCACGGGCAGCGCATGGGCGATCCGGAGTGCGCGGTGCAGGCCTGGTGCGAACCTCGTCGGATCACCGCGGCTCCCGGCGAGACGGTGATGGTGGCGCTGACCCTGCGCAACGCGGGCAGCGCGCCGGACCGCTACGACTGCGAACTGCCCCGGGACGTCGGCCGGCGGATCGGCCTGGATCGCCCCGGCCCGCCGGACGTGTACCCGGGCGAGACGCGGGTGTGGACGATCGTCTACACGGTGCCTTTGGACATCGCCGACCAGGTCCCGCCGGGCGGGCTGTTCGGGCTCGGCGAGGTGGGCCGGGACAGCGGGGGCAGCGCCTTCGAACAGACGTCCCGGGTGGTGGAGGAGAGCGACGTCCCGGTGCGGGTGGTCTCCGCCCGGGACATGCGGGTGGCCGCCTGCGCGCCGTTCTCGGTCCGGGTGGTGTCCACCGACCGCGACAACGACTCCCCCGGCGGGCGGGCGGGCGGCGCGCCGACGAATCCGCACCACGACGACCGCGCGCGCCGCGGCGGCGGGCGGCGGAGCAGGATCGTCGCCGCCGTGCTCGCGACCGTGGCCGCGATCGTGGTGGCGGTGCTGGTCGGCATGGCGATGGCGGGTTCGGACGACACGAAGCCGGCCGCCAGGACCGATCCGACCGGGGCCGCCCCCTCCGCGAGCGCAACCCGGTCGGCCGCCGTGCCGACCACCGAGGCGCCGGTGACCAGCACGCCGGATCCGTCCGACTCGGCCTCGCCGAGCACGAGTACCAGCGCGCCGGGGAAGTTGACGGTGCCGAACGTGGTCGGAATGACCGAGGCGCAGGGCGTCGCGCTGCTGCGCGAGCGGGGCTTCCGCGGCACCGTCAGGGGCACCGGCGGCACCATCGCCTCCACCGACCCCGCGGCGGGGCGCAAGGTCGACCGGGACAAGGCGGAGATCGTCGTGGTGATGTCGGGGGTCAGGACGAGCCCGCCGATCACCCGGCCGTCGACCTCGACGACACCCACCGACCCGGCGTCGTCCTCGGCGCCCGCGACTACCACGGTTCCCCCGCTGTCGGGGCTGACCGTCGCCCAGGCCGGTACCGCGTTGCGGAACGCCCGGCTGGACATCGCACTGCCCCCCGGGGCGTCCCGGAACGACGTGGTCTCCGGCTCGGATCCCAAGTCCGGCGACGTGGTGCCGGTCGGGACGACCGTGACGGTGAGTGTGGCGACGCCGACGACCGGGGCGGGGCGCAACTGACGCCCGCTCGGCGACGGTGACGGCCGGGCGGACGCGAAGACGACGCGAGCGCGGCCGGTTGAGCGTGCGGGCACGCGCGGGCGAAGGACGGGCGCAGCCGACGCTTCCGTGACGGTGGGCGGCACAAGGCCCGCCGGGCGCAACTGATGCTTCGTCAGATCCCCTGGTCGACTCCCCTTCCCATGCAATAGCTTGCCTCAGTCAAGAACAGGCGAGGGGAGAACGCTCATGCTGGACCTCACAGGCGCGTCCGCGATCGTCACCGGCGGAGCCTCCGGGCTCGGCGAGGCCACCGCGCGCCGGCTCGCGGCCGGCGGCACCTCGGTGGTGATCGCGGACAAGAACGAGGAGCGCGGCAAGGCCGTCGCCGCCGAGATCGGCGCCACGTTCGTCACCACCGACGTCACGAACGAGGAGCAGGTCCAAGCCGCGGTGGACGCGGCCGTCGCGCTCGCGCCGCTGCGCGCGCTGGTCTCCTGCGCCGGTACCGGGATGGGTGCCCGCACGGTGGCCCGGGACGGCTCGCCGCACCCGCTCGCCTCCTTCGAGTTCATCGTGCGACTCAACCTGATCGGCACCTTCAACGCCATCCGACTGGCCGCCGCCGCGATGGCCTCCGCCCCGCCGCAGGCGGACGGCGAGCGCGGCGCGATCGTGTGCACCGCCTCGGTGGCCGCCTTCGACGGACAGATCGGCCAGGCCGCTTACGGTGCGTCCAAGGCCGGCGTGGCCGGCATGACGCTGCCCGTGGCGCGCGACCTGTCGGCGATCGGCGTGCGGGTCAACACCATCGCACCCGGCACGATGGACACCGCGCTGTTCGCCGCCGCGCCGCAGGAGGTCAAGGACACCCTCGGCCGGCAGGTGCTCTTCCCCAAGCGTATGGGTGTGCCCGACGAATTCGCCTCGCTCGCGTATGAACTGCTCACGAACAGTTACCTGAACGCCGAGGTGATCCGGCTCGACGGCGGGATTCGCTTTCAGCCGAAGTAGTGGGAATCATCGTGAATCAGGACGATCGGAACGTCGATCGGCGCCGGCGGTCGGCGCGCCCGCCCCAATGATGTTGGGATGGGGGCGTGAGCGATCCGACCTCCGCGTGGCAGCGCCCCCTGCCCTTCCATCTTCCCGGCCTCGCGCCGCCGATCCGCCGCGACTGTGCGATCGGCGGCGTGGTCCTCGTGGGCGCGCTCGTCCTGCTCGTCACGAACTCCTACCTGATCTGGGGAGCGTGGGACCCGAACCGGTGGCTGCGCCTGCTGCCGCTCCTGCCGCTGACTCTCGCCGAGTGCCATCGCAGCACGTCGCCGCGTTTCGCGGTGTTCCTGGGCTTGGCCTGCGAGAGCGTGGACATCGCGCTCGGGCCCTCCATCGGCGGCCTGATCATGTGGTCCGACGTGCTCTATGCGGCGTGCCTGTACGGCACTTCGCGGCTGGCGTTCGGCCTGCTGTACGGCAATGTGGTGGTACTGGTCCTGGGCGCGAGCACGGTCTGGGCGGTGACCGGCGAGTTCCGCCTGTTCGTCCTGTCGATCTTCTACATCGGGCTGGTCGGCATCTCCCCCGTGCTCACCGGCTTCTCGGTGCGCGAGCACCGCGAGAAGGCCGAGGTGGAACGGTTGCGCGCGACCCAGACCGCGCGGTTGGCCGAGCTCGACCACCAGGCCGCGGTGGTCGCCGAACGGGCCCGGATGGCGCGCGAATTGCACGACGTGATCGCCAACCATCTGAGCGCGGTGGCGGTCCAGTCCACCGCCGCGCTGTCGGTGAAGAGTCTGGACGAGGCCCGGCTGCGCGAGACGCTGGAGGTGATCCGGGAGAGCAGTCTCCAGGGACTCACCGAGATGCGCCGGATGATCGGCCTGCTGCGCTCGGAGAACACGCCCGAGGAACCGGTGTCGGTGCCCCGCCTGGCGGAGACCGATCGCCTCGTCGAGCACGTGCGCCGGGCCGGGCTGATCGTCGAGATCGAGGTCACCGGCGTGGTGCGGGAGTTGCCCACACCCGTCGACCTGGCCGCCTACCGGGTGGTCCAGGAGACCTTGACCAACGCCCTCAAGCACGCCACACCACAGGAGTTGCGGATGGTGTTCGCCTACCGCACCGATGGTGTGGTGATCACCGGCGTCAACGGGATCGACCCCGAGCACGTCACCCGGCTGCCGGGCGCCCGTGCGGGGCTGGTGGGCATGTCGGAGCGGGTATCGCTGCTCGGCGGCGTGTTCGAGGCGGGCCCGCGCGAGGGCCGGTGGCATGTACGGGCCGAACTCCCGTGTGGCGACGATGTGGTGCGCGGTGCCGGAAACAATGCCTCGACGGGGCCGAAGGGTGGGACCGGGTGAGCGACGTCGACACGTTGCGGGTGCTCGTTGCCGAGGATCAGGCGGCGGTCCGGGCCGGGCTGGTGCTGATCCTGGACGCGGCCCCGGGCATCGAGGTGGTGGGCGAGGCCGCCGACGGCGAGGCCGCGGTGGCGCTGGCCCGGTCGTTGCGCCCGGACGTGGTGCTGATGGACGTGCGGATGCCGCGACTGGACGGGATCAGCGCCACGCGCGAGCTGACCGCGGAGGGCCTCGACGTCCTGGTCCTGACCACGTTCGACCTGGACGAGTACGTGTTCGGCGCGCTGCGCGCGGGCGCGGCCGGCTTCCTGCTCAAGACGGTGGACGCCGAACGCCTGGTCGAGGCCGTCCGGTTGGTCGCGCGCGGCGACGGCTTCGTCGCGCCGGAGGTCACCCGTCGGTTGATCCACGCGTTCGCGAGCCCGCCCCGGTCGGCCCCCGCGGACGGGCCCGAGGTGGCCGCGGAGGCGCTCGCGTCGCTCACCCCGCGCGAGGGCGACGTGCTCGCGTGCCTGGGCCGGGGCATGTCGAACCAACGCATCGCCGAGCACCTGGACATGGCCGAGGCGACGGCGAAGACCCATGTGAGCCGGATCCTCACCAAACTGGGTCTGCGCAGCCGGGTCCAGGCCGCGATCCTGGCCCAGCAGCGCGGAATCGGCGAGTAGCCCGATCAGCCCATCCCCAGCCGCATGGTTGTCCCCATGTCCTCTCGTTGACCTGCACGGATATCGATGGTTCGGAAATATGCAGATCAACTGACCAACCAACCCTCAACATGGGTCACTTCACTCGAAGGGGTGAAGGCTGCCGCAACTCGTTGAGGTGGCCCGAAAGCGCTGCGTACGGTCATGCCGTCCCGCCGGGGGGAGCGATCCGAGGCGGGGCGGCCACGTCGGCGACCGGGTCGGGTCGCTCGACACCCGTTTCCGGGCACCGGTCGACGAGCGCGACGCGCACCGTCGACCGGGGCGCGCGGGCACAGTCGAGGGGGAAGTCCAGGGATGGCTACGACGACGCGTGGACACCGTGCGGAGCGCACCGGCGGCCACGGCGCGCCGGGGACGAACCTGGTCGACCGCGTCCGTGCCGCGCTCGCCCGGGCTGCGGTGGACCGCGCTCCGCTGGACCGCGGTGCATCGGACCGCGGTCCGGTCGGTGTCCGGGAACAGGGCCACGACGGGCGGCTCGTGCGGCGGGCCGACGTTGTCGGCGCATCGGGTGTGTCCGCCGCGTCTGCCGCTTCCGGCGTGGCCGGCGGGTCCGGTGCCGCCGGCACGGCCGGCGCCTTTGATACGTCGAGTGCGGACGGTGCCTCCGGCGCGGGCGGTGCGGAGGGCGAGTGGGATGTGCGTTCGGACGACTTCTGGTGCACCGTACGACCGCCCGGCCACGCGGCCCGGGCGCAGGGTTGGAAGATCCACGTCAGCGCGCGGACCGGGGATGCCCCGCACGTGCTGGGTCGGGTCTGCGACGTGTTGTTGCCGCGCCGTGTGGCGTTCAAGTTCGCCGGCGACCTGGAGCGGCTGCGCATGCTCAACTCCCGTGAAGCGGACCGGGCCTCGGCGGGCAAGTTCATCACGGTCTATCCCGACGACGACGAGCAGTTCATGGAGTTGGTGGACGCGCTCGACGAGGTGACACGCGAGCTCACCGGACCGGGCATCCTCTCCGACCGGCCGTGCCGACCGGGCAGTGTCGTGCACTACCGCTACGGCGGCTTCGGCCGGCGCGCGGTGCTCGGCAACGACGGCGGCTACCGCGCGGTGCTCACCGACCCCGACGGGGTGGCGGTGGACGACGCCCGGGAGGCCTGGTTCACGCCGCCGGCGTGGGCGCCCGATCCGCTGATGGCGCGGGCCCGTTCGGCACCCACCACCAAGCCCGCGGCGTCGTCGACACCGGGCGTGCTGATCGCGGGTCGCTTCGCGGTCACCTCGGCGCTGCGGCACTCGACCAAGGGCGGCGTGTTCCTGGGCCGCGACACCACCGACGACACCGCCGTGGTGGTCAAGCAGGCCCGCGCCCACATCGAGGTGGACCGCTCCGGACGCGACGCGTGCGCCGCCCTGCGGCACGAGGCGGTGGTGATGCGGCGCCTCGCGCACACCGGCCTGACCCCTCGGCACGTCGCGCTGGTCGAGGAGGCCGAGACGATCTTCCTGGCCCAGGAACGGGTGCCCGGCGAGCCGCTGCGCACCTGGGTCGGCCGGCATGCGCAGGACCCGGACGTGCCCTGGGCCCTGGCTCGACCCGTCGTCCTGGAACTGATCCGGGCGGTCGAGACCGTGCACGCCGAGCATCTGGTGATCCGCGACCTGTCGCCGACGAACGTGCTGGTCGCGGCGGACCACTCGGTGCGCCTGGTGGACCTGGAACTGGCCGCCGAGATCGGCTCCCGGGCCGGCGCGGCGGGCACGCCCGGATATCGCGCACCGGAGCAGCGCCCGACCGCGGACGGCGGACACCGGGTGCACCCCGCCGCCGACCTGTACAGCCTGGGCGGCCTGTTCTTCCTGCTGGCCACCGGCGCCGACCCGGCCCTGCCCGAGGACGTCGGCGCGAGCCGCGGCACCGTGGAACGCCTGGGCGCATGGCTGGACCTGGCCGCTCGGCACGGAGGGACCGCACGGCGCCTCGCGCCCGCGATCCGCGGCCTGTGGCACGAGGAGCCGACGGAGCGTTGGTCACTGGAGCGGGTGCGTGCGTGCGTCGCGGAGGCGGCCGACGACGAGTGTGGTGTGGCGAAGGCGGGGCCGGACTCGGGCTCGGGTGCGGATGCCCGCCCCGGCGTGGTCGCGCGGCAGGACGAGCCGGACGGGCCGCGGCCGCATCCGGACACCGAGGGCGACAAGGTGCCGCCGCATCCGCTGCCGCCCGAGGACGACACGCTGCTCCTGGACGGGCTCGCGCACCTGGTCGCGACGATGACGCCGGGGCGGGTGGATCGGCTGTGGCCGATGACGGCCGGCGCGGCGGCGATGGATCCGTGCAGCGTGCAGTACGGCGCGGCCGGGGTGCTGGGGGTGCTGGCCCGGGCCGCGCACACCACGACGCTCGAACCGCGGCTGCGCTACGCGCTGCATCGCGCGGTCGAGGACGGCGCGGTCTGGCTGCGCGATCGGGCGGCGGCCGAAGCGGTGGTCCTGCCCGGCCTGCACTTCGGCCGGTCCGGAACCGCGTGGGCGCTGTACGACGCGGCGGCGCTGCTCGGGGACGCGGACCTCGCCGCCTCGGCGATCGAGACGGCGCTTCGGGTACCGATCGTGTGGCCCAATCCGGACGTCTGCCACGGCGCCGCCGGTGCCGGTCTGCTCCAGGCGCGAATGTGGCGGGCCACCGGTGACGAGCGGTTTCGCCAACGCACGCTCGCCTGCGCCGACGCGCTGCTGGGTGCGGCCCGGCAGGCGGGCGATCTGACCTTGTGGCCGGTTCCGAAGGACTTCGATTCGCGTCTGGCCGGCGCGGCGCACCTGGGCTTCGCGCACGGCGTCGCCGGTGTCGGCACGTTCCTGCTGGACGCGGCGCTGGCCACCGGTCGCGAGGGTTTCCTCGACGGCGCGCGGGCCGCGGCGCGCACGCTGACCCGGACCGTGCGCACCGACGGCGACACGGCGTGGTGGCCGCAGGGCCCCGGCGATCCGGCGGGCGTACGGCTGGCCCACTGGTGCAGCGGTTCGGCCGGCGTCGGCACGTTCCTGATCCGGATGTGGCAGGCGGACGGCGACCCGCAACACCGCGCCTTGGCCGAGCGCGCGGGCGCGGCGGTGCACCGCGCCCGCTGGCACTCGGGCACCACCGCGTGCCATGGCCTGGCGGGCAACGGCGAGTTCCTGCTCGATTTGGCCGAGGCGCTGGACGACTCGACCCATCGCGCGCACGCCGTCGACCTCGCCCGACAACTCCGCGCCCGAACCGCGCTGGTCGACGGCCTGCGGGTGCCCGCCGACGAGAGCGCGATCGGCGTCTCGGCCTCGTACGGCACCGGCACGGCGGGTGTCCTCGGCTTCCTGCTGCGACTCGGCCACGGCGGCGCTCGGCTCTGGTTGGACGGTGAGGACGCGTGAGCACGATGGTGACGACTCGGCCGCTGCGGCGGATCAGTTGGTCGTTCGCGGCCGACGGCGGGCATGCCGCGTGCCTGGCCACTCCCGGCGACGGCACGTGGCGGGTGGAGTCCTGGTCGTTGCGGCCGGGCCGGGCCGGTGGCGCGCTGCCGGTGGGCACCGGAGCCCCCGAGCGGCTGCACAGCCAGTTGCTCGCGCTGCCGGACGGCCGGGTGCTGGTCTGCCGACACCAGCCGGGGCGGCACGAGTTGGCCCTGCTGGAGGCAGACGACGCGGGCAGCGAACGGCACCTGGCCACGGTCCGGTTGCCGGGCCTGCGGTTGTTGCCCTATCCCGGCGCGGACGCGCTCGCACTCGCGCTCGGGGCGGACACGACCCCCTCGACCACGGTGTGGCTGGTCCGCGAGGACGGCCGGTTGGATCCCGCTGCGGAGCTGTCGGCGCTGTACAGCGGTGGGGTCTGGTTGGACCCGGACGGGCGGCGGCTCGCTTTGGACGAGGTGCGGGGCGGCCGGATCAAGACCGTCGCACTCGATTTCGACACCGCCACGGTGCGGCCCTTCCTGGAGTTGACCGAGGAGAGCAACGACCGGTTGTTGCTCGCCGATCCGGTCGGCGGTCTGCTGGTGATCGCCAGCGACGCGCCGGGCGCCGATCGGCTCGGTTGGATCCGACTGCCCGCCGATCGTGGGCAGTTGCCGGGCCGGGTGCGCTTTCCCGAACTGGTACATCCGGCCGACGCGCAGGTGCGGCCGATCGCGATCGCGCCGGACGGCCGCCGGGTGGCACTCCAGCTGGACCGCGGCGCGATCTCCCGGTTGGCGGTGTGGACCCCCGAGGACGGCACGCTGGTGGAGGCGGCCACCCCGGACGGTTGTCTGGGCGCGGTCGGCCGCTGGACCGAACAGGGCTTGCGCATCCCGTACTCCGCGCCGGACCGGCCCAGTTGCCTGGCCCGAATCGACCCGGAGCAGCCCGGGTCGTGGCGCCAGGACGGCGAGCCGGGTCCGTTCATCGGGTTCGACGACGCGGCCCGCCCGGTGTGGCGCCCGGCCCACCTGGAGTTGCTGGTCGGCGGCGCCGGCCCGATCGAGTCGATCGTGTACGGCGGCCCCGACTGGCGCAGCGCGCACCATGTCCTGCTCGCCCTGCACGGGGGCCCGGCGGCGGCCTGGCGCTTCGAATTCGACCCGCTCCTGCAACAGCTCGCGGCGGCGGGCATCGCGGTGGTGGCGCCCAATCAACGCGGCAGCACCGGCTACGGCGCACGCTTCGCCCGCGAGTTGCACGGCGCGTGGGGCGGCCCGGATCTCGCCGACGTGACCGCGATCGGGCGCACGATGGGCGCCGAGCGGGCCGCGTTCGGGCTCGCCCCGCCGGCCCTGTTCGGGGTCAGCTACGGCGCCTACCTGGCCCTGCTGGCCGCGTCGTTCGCACCGAACGTGTGGTCGAGGTGTCTGGCGGTGGCGCCGTTCCTGTCCGGGCCGAGACTGATCGCCGAGGCCTCGTTGCCGATCCGCGCGCTGATGACCCGGCTCGGTGGCGACACCGAGTACGCCGACGAGCAGGGCCCGCGCGACGTGGTCGCGGTGTGCGAACGCATCGCCGTACCGCTGCTGTTCGTGCACGGCGACCGGGACGACACCATCCCGGTCGGCCAGTCCCGGACCCTGCGCCACACCCTTCTCGGGCGCGGCCGGGTCGAGGGCACCGATTTTCGCTACCTGGAGCTTCCCGGTCTGGGCCACGAGGTCCTGACCGGGGATGGGGCACCCGATCTCCACGCGCGCCTGACCGGTTTCCTGCAAACCGGCCGGGTGTGACGACAGGGGGGAACCGCCCCGCAACACCCGTCCCGGGCAACCGCCCGCGACGGCAGCACCGTCCCGAAGGAGATCCACCATGGAGCACATCGAGACCGACCTCGCGGCCCTGCAGCAGCTCCCCGAGACCGAGTCGGTCGAGCTGGGCGGGCACGGCGGCAACGGGTGCCAGTTCACCTGCCTGCTGGTCACCTGCCTGATCTTCACGATCAGCTAGTTCCGGCGCCGCACGTCCGGCCGATCGGCCGGTGGGCGCGTCGACGGACGGATGTCCGCCCCGGCGGGCCGCTGTTCGTCGCGGTGGGCCATTGCCCGGGTGAGCCGTTGTCCACTTCGGTGGGCGGTTGTTCACCTCGGTGCACGGGTGGTCGACCCGGTAAGCACGAACCCGGGACCGGGAGTTCCTGCCGGAATCAGGAGCTCCCGGTCGCGGGCCGATCCTCAGCATGACAATCGCGGACGGTTCCCGGGAGGCGGCGCGCCGCCTCCGCCCGTACCGCCTTCTTCGTACTGCTCCTATTCGTACCGCGTTCTTCGTCGTACTTCGTACTTCCTTCTTCCTTCTTTGCTTCGTCGCGGCCGGAATCCCTCGTCGTCGCGACGGTGAGCCTTCTTCGTCGCAACGGGGATCCCTCTTCGTCGCGACGGCGCCGTCCGGGCGCCGCCCCGTTCGACGGTCCGCGCATCCGAGGAGTCACGCTGTGGCCGATGTCCCGATAGCCACGCAGGCCGCCGCCCCGACCCGGGTGGATCGCACCGGCACGGGCTTGCGGGCCGCATTGCGGACCGCGCCCGGGCCGACCCTCACGCTCGCCCTGGCCGTCCCGGCCGGTTCGATCGCCGCGCTGTCGTTGCCCGCGGCCGTGGCCGGTTCGGTGGACGCGGTGGTGCGCGGCGACTCCGCGTCGGGGCCGACCCTGCGGCTGGTGGCCGTGCTCGTACTGGGGCTGCTCGCCGGTCTGGCGACGGAGGTGGCCGGGCCGGGGCTGGCCGCCGAGTTGACCGCGCGGTTGCGCCGGCGGCTGGCGGTACGGGTCACCGATCTGGGCACCGGGGCGCGGAATCCTTTTGCCGCCGGCGACGTCACCTCCCGGCTGGTCGGCGCGGCACCGGACGCGGCCGGTCTGGTCCCGGCGCTGCTGGGCACCCTCGGCGCGCTGGTCACCTCGATCGGCGGGATCGTCGCGTTGGCGCTGATCGATCCGTGGCTCGCGGTCGGCTTCCTCGGCGGGCTGCTGCCGGGCCTGTTGGTGGTGCGGCTGTTCATGACCCGTGCGACCGACCTGTTCACCCGCTATCAGGTGGTGCAGAGCGGGCTGGCCGCGCGGTTGACCGACGCGCTGGCGGGGGCCCGTACGATCCGGGCCTGCGGTACGCGAGATCGCGAGATCGCCCGGATCCTCGCCCCGCTGCCCGAGTTGTCGGCGGCGGGGCACGGCCTGTGGCGGGCCCAACGGAACGCTGTGGCCCAGGTGTTGCTGCTCGCTCCGATGGTCGAGTCGACCGTCCTGTCGACCGCGGGATGGCTGCTCGCGGAGGGCCGGATCCCGCCCGGTCAACTGGTCGCGGCGGCCGGGTACGCGGCGCTCGGGCTGGGCTTCCTGGAGCAGGTCGAGGCGCTGGTCGGGGTCGCCCACGCGCGAGCCGGGCGGGCCCGGGCGGCACAGCTGCTCGCGGTCGAGCCGGCCGGGTTCGGGACGGCACGCACCCTGCCGCCGGGGCGCGGCGAGTTGACCTTCCGGCAGGTGTGCGTACGGGTGCCGGAGCCCGGTCGGGATGCGCACCGGGTGGTCTTGGACGGGATCGACCTGACGGTGCCGGCGGGTGCGTGTGTGGCGCTGGTCGGGGCCTCCGGCTCGGGCAAGTCGACGTTGGCCGCACTGGCCGGGCGGTTGCGCGAACCGGACGAGGGCGAGGTGCTCCTGGACGGGCTGCCGGTGAGCCGATTGGCCCGCGGCGAGTTGCGCCGCGGCGTCGCCTACGCGTTCCCCCGGCCGGTACTGGTGGGTGCGGACCTGGCGGGGGCCCTCGCGTACGGGCGGCCCGGGGCGAGTGCGCAGACGGTCACCCGGGCGGCCGAGATGGCGTTCGCGGACGACTTCGTCCGCCGGTTGCCGGCCGGCTACGCGACCCGTACCGAGGGTCTCGCGCTGTCCGGCGGTGAGGTGCAACGGCTCGGCTTGGCCCGGGCGTTGGTGCAGGACGCGCGGGTGCTGGTGCTGGACGACGCGACCAGCGGGCTGGACACGGTCACCGAGCACCGCATCCACGAGGCGTTCCGCACCGGCCTCGCGGGCCGCACCCGATTGGTCGTCGCCCACCGCGCCGCCGCGGCGGCCGACGCGGACTTCGTGGTCTGGCTGGACGCCGGCCGCATCAGGGCCGTCGGCCCCCATGCGGACCTGTGGAGCGACCCGGCCTACCGCACGGTGTTCACCACGACCGACCCGGCCCCGGGAGCGGGCCGATGAGGGGCACGGCGGCATGAGGCACGGCGGCATTGGGGGCAAGGCGGCATGAGCGAACCGCTCGACGAGCGCCCGGCCGACGACGCGGCACGGGACGAGGCGACTGCGTGGCCGTTGCCCGGGGCGGCGGGAGGGGGCACCGAGGGCCCGGCCGCCGGGGCCGATGCGTGGCCGCTGCGCGGGACGGTGGGCAGGGACGCCGCGGACGCGGGCGACGGGGCACGGGATGCCGGGGGCGAGCAGCCGACCACCCCGGCAGCGGGCCCGGGCGTCGCGCGCCGCCGTGGCGACGAGGCGCCGAATGCCGCGACCGGTCGGCCGACCAGACACACGACGGCGGGCCCGGGCGCTGGATGCGGTGGCGACGGGGCACGGGATGCCGGGGGCGAGCAGCCGACCATGCGGGCAACGGCGGCAGAGGACGGTGCGTGGGCGGTGCCGAGCGAGGCGCCGGGTGGCGCGGCGGCGGTAGGCGGAGCCGCACAGGTGGGGGCCGCAGCGGAGCGGTCGGGGCCGGGGCGGGTCGCGGGAAGCGCCTCGGCCGAGCGGCCGGGGCGGGCTCCGGTGGAGGGACGCAGCGGCGAGTGGGCTTGGTGCTCGGCGGTGTCCGTCCACGCGACGCACGCACCGTTTCCCAGGGCCGGCCAACCGTCGCCGACCACGGCCACCGACGGGACGCCGCCCAACGGGCCGACCGGGATCGAAGGGGGAAGCCGGATGACCGACGACGGACCACGGCACGCGTCCCGCGCGGACGACCGGGCACACGACGATGGTGCGCACGGCTCGGACCGAGAGCGGGATACGGCACACGCGCAGGCGGCGGCGGACGCCCCAGCGCCGGCCGCGCCCCCCGATCGGAACGCACGGCGGTGGCGCCCCCGGAACCCGTGGGGACGCTCCGGCCGACGACAGGTGACGCGGGCGAGCGAGGCTCCGGACGCCGGCAACGACTCCCCACCCGATTCCGGCACCGATACCCCTGCCCGTGGTGAGCGGCGACCGGTGCCACGGGCGGACATGGACCCGGAGACGGGTGGTACCCCGCCGCACGATCCCGAGGACGCCGGCAGTACGGCGGAGGGCCCCGACACGCGGTTGCGGCGGCACGTGGCGTGGGCTCGTACGGTCCCGGAGACGGACGAGGATTCGCCCTGCGACCCAGAGACCACCCGTCGCGCCGCAGAGACGCCCGGCCGCGTCGGGCGGCGGCGCGTGCTGTGGGCAGGCACCCGCCCGGAAGCGACGGAGGATTCGCCCGGCGCCTCCGAGAAAACCCATGGCGCAGCGGAAGCGCCCGGCCGAGGCGGGCGGCGGCGTGTGCTGTGGGTCGGCACGAAGGTGGATCCCGATGGCGGGCCCATGCCAGTCCGGGAGACCGCAGGCGAGACCGTCACACCGCCCGGCAAGGGTGGGCAGTGGCGCGTGGCACGACCCGGCGCAGACGCCTCACCCACCGAGGACGTCGCCGACACGATGGAGGCCCCCGGCCGGGGAAGGCGGCGGCGTCTGGTGTGGGCCGGCACCGACCCGAGCCTCGACGGCGGCTCCCCGCACAGCCGCGAGGATGCCGGTGACGCCGGCGAGGCGCCCGGCAAGAGTGGGCGCCGGCACGTGGCAAGGCAAGGGACGGGACCGGAGCCGGACGGGGCCTGCCACGCGGCCCTCGCCGGCCCGACTCTCCCCGGCGTACCGGCCACGCCGGTTCCCACCGACGGGGCGTCGGATCGGTCGCCCTCCGGCGCACCCGTGCCCGACCCGACCCCGCCCGGCGTGCCGGCGACATCGACCCTCGGCGACCGGTCGTCGGGTCCGCCCTCCACGGCGATTCGGTTCGTGGAGGCGGTCGGTTCGGCGCCGACGGATGGGGCCGGGAGGACGGGCCGGGCGCCCACTCGGCATCGGCAACGGGCTGTGGGCGGGGGCAAGGGTGCTCGCGGGGCCGGCGCGGCCCGGGGGTTGCGTGGGCGGCCACGGGCAGCGGGCGTTGACGACACCGACGGGGCGGGGGCGGGGCGCTTCGCCGACGATCCCTCCGCCGTGCCGCGCCGGCGGCGGCACAGTGCCGGGCCGTACGGGGGTGGCCTGCGGGCCGGACAGGCCCTGTTGGTCGGGCTGTTGCGCGAGCGGCGGGAGCCGTTGGTGCACGTGTTGGGGTGGTCGGTCGCGGAGGGGATTCCCGCGCTGCTGTCGGGTGCGTTGCTCGCCGCCGCGCTCGATCGCGGGTTCCTGGCGGGCCGGCTCGGCGTCGGATTCGTCCTGCTCGGCGTGCTCGCGTTGGCCATGCTGATCCGCGCCGCCGCCACGTACGCGATGTTCCCGCACCTCGCCGCCGTGGTGGAGCCGATCCGGGACACGCTGGTACGCCGGGTGGTGTCCGAGGCGGTGCTCGACGCGACCTCCGGGCGCCCGGACGCGGGGCGGCACGCGGAGGCGGCGGTGGCCCGGTTGACCGAGCAGGTCGAGAGTTGCCGCAATCTGACCGCGTCGCTGTTGCGCACACTGCGCCAACTCGGCGTGACGATCGTGGCCGCGCTGCTCGGCCTCGCCGTACTCGCGCCGCTTCTGCTGCCGCTCGTGTTGATCCCGTTGGGACTCGCCGCGTGGTTGTTCGTCCGCCTGTTGCCCCCGCTGGCCCGACGGCGGCGTGCATTGGTGCTGGCCGACGAGGAGATCGCCGCCCGCACCGGCCGGACCGTGGCCGGTCTGCGGGACGTGGTCGCGTGCGGAGCGCAGGACCGCGTGGTCGCCGAGCTCGGCACCGCCGTGGACGCCCAGGCACGCGCCGCCAAGCTGCTCGCCCGCGCCTCCTCGGTACGCCTGCTCGTGGTCGCCCTCGGCGGCCAACTCCCCCTGCTCGCCGTGCTGATCACGGCGCCCTGGTTGGTCCGGCGAGGCACCCTGAGCACCGGCGAGGTGGCGGGCGCCGCGCTCTACCTGGCCCAGCACCTGGAGCCCGCCGTGCGCGCCGCGACCGCGACCGTGGGCGGCTGGTTCCTGGAACTGCTCGTGGTCGCCGGCCGCCTGGCCCGGACGGGCACGGCCGACCCCGCACCGGTGCCCGCCGCCCGTACCGCGTCCGACGCGCTCGACCCACTCGACGCGTGCGACCCCGACGTCTACTCATCCACCAAGGACACGCCGAACCCGCCGAACACCTCCGGCGCGCCGCCCTGCCTGGTCCTGGACCGCGTCACCTTCGGCTACGGCCCGTTCGCCGAGCCGGTCGTGCGTGACCTGTCGATGACCATCGCCTCCGGATCACACCTGGCCGTGGTGGGCCCGAGCGGCATCGGCAAGTCCACCCTCGCCGCGCTCCTGGCCGGGCTGCTGCCTCCGGACCAGGGCACTGTCTCGCTCACCGGCATCCCGTTCGCCGACACCGCGCTCACCGGCCGACTCGGAACCGCCCCACCCCGCGGCACCGTCGCGGTGGTCCCGCAGGAGGCGTACGTCTTCGCCGGTTCCGTGCACGAGAACCTGGGCTACCTCGACCCGGACGTCACCCGCGCCGCGTTGGACCGCGCGGTGCGCCTGGTCGGCGCGGCCGAACTGGTCGCCCGACTCGGCGGCTACGACGCGCACATCGCCGACCCGGGCGCGTTGTCCGCCGGCGAGCGCCAACTGATCGCGCTGGCCCGCACGTACCTGTCCCCCGCGCGCTTCGTGGTCCTCGACGAAGCCACCTGCCACCTGGACCCGCCCACCGAGGCGCTGGCCGAGGCGGCGTTCGCCACCCGCGGGGGCGCGCTGGTGGTCATCGCGCACCGGATCGACTCGGCGCGGCGCGCGGACCGCATCCTGCTCATGGACGGCAATCGGCCGATCCTGGGCACGCACCTCGAACTGCTCGCCGAATCACCGCTGTACCGCGACCTGGTGGGCGCCTGGGAGCACCGCCCGAGCGACCCGGTCGGCTGGTTCGAGCGCAAGCCCGCCCGGGCCGACGCGGACACGCAGGACCTGGTCTGACCGACCGCGAACACACCGGACCCGAACCGAACCGACCGCGAACGCGCACGGACCCGATTCGAACCCGCCGTGGGGACGCGTGGACCGGGTCCGACCCGACCACGGACACGCACGGACCGGATCCGAACCCACCACGGGGACGCGCGGACCGGGTCCGACCCGACCACGGGCACGTACCGACCCGATCCGAACCCACCGCGAAGGCGCACGGACCGGATCCGACCGCCCCGCCCCGGCGCCTTCGCGTGGTCCGACTCACGCTCCGTCGAGGATCTCCGTGAAGCCGTACGGCTGATGCGGGCCGAAGAACAGCTGCTCGACCACGCCCACCCCGACGCGTCCGGCGCCGGTCAGTTCGGTCACCCGGATCACCTGCTGCTGGTGCTGGCGGTCGAACCGCAGTGGGTCCACCTTGTCCAACTCCCAGCTCTCGTAGCCGACCTCGAGCTCGCCCTGCCAGACCGCGTGACCCCACTCGGAGTGCAGGTAGCCCAGCCCCGCGAGCAGCCCGCGGGTGCCGATCGGCTCGATCCGGTACGCGAACGGCTCGCCGGCGCCGTCGAGCATGTGGAACTCGCCGCCCTGGATCCGACGGGTGCCGGGGACCCAGGTGAGCGCGTGGTGATGCGGCGTCAACTTCTCGAACGCGGGCTCGTCCTCGGGCACCGGTACGGCCGCCGGGTCGGGCAGCGCGCCCAGCGGCGTCGCCGCGACCCGCTTGCCGTCCACGTGGTACATGCGCCCGTCCGCGCGCTCGAACGAGGCCCACAGGCTGACCTCGTCCGCCCAGTGGATCGGCGTCCACAGCCACAACATCGGGTTGAACGGCTTGGGCGCGCCGCCCTCGCGCTCACCGACCGGCCGCACCCCCCACGAGCGGTCCCGGGTGCCGAGTGTGGTCGCCGGGTCGATCTCCAGGACCCGACCGCCGGGCAGCGTCACCGTGCCCGACCACACGCCGAGTTGGGTCAGCCGGGTCGAGTCCATGATCACGTGGTGCCCGTTGCGGGTGGTGGTGCGCTCCTCCTCGATCGCGGCGGCGCGCGCGGTGAAGGTCAGGTCGCAGCCCAGCCCGTGCTCGTTCGGCTCGACGTACACCCGCAACACCTTCAGCGGCGTGCGCACCTCGATGCCGACCGGCCCTACGGTCAGGTCGAAGCGGTCCAGCGGTGCCCGGCGGGACGCGTGCAGGCTGTGCTGCACGCCGTCCACGCTGATCGTGAAGTGCGCGTCGGCGACGAAACGATTCGGGTAGAGGCCGTGCGAGAACGCGAAGTAGAACGCACCGTCGCGGTCGTAGCCGTTGAACCAGTAGCGGTCGTACGCGTTGCGGTCCGAGGTGGCGGGCGTGGCCACCGGCTCGGGGGTCTGGTGGATCGGGAAGTCGTCGGCGGAGGTCAGCACGGGGAACCCCTTCTTGGTGCGGTACGGGGTACGACCCCTCGTACCTGCGGCCGGCGGGCCGCGGCCCGATCACACGATCGGCAGGAGGTCCCTGCGCGGGCCGCGTCACGACACGTGTCAACGGTGCGGGCGAAAGGCGGGGCCGGAGGTGATCCGCCACCCCCGGCCCCGCGGATCGGGAATCAGCGCGGGTCGCGCTTGAGGAAGAGCAGGTCGTCGGCGGTGTAGCCGGCGCCCAGCTTCTTGTCCGCGTAGTGCGCCGAGAGCACCTGGTCCAGCTCGTCCGGCGTGAAGGTGGCCTGCTTCGAGTCGAACTTGGCCTGGAGCGTGGGACGTTCGATGACGGCGACGAAGCCGCCGTGCACCACGAACGCCTGACCGGTGACCTGCTCGGCAGCCGGGCTGGCCAGGTAGGCGACCAGCGGCGCGACGTGCTCGGGCGCCAGCGGGTCCATCTCGCCCTCGGCGATGTTGTTCGCGCTCTCGCCGAACACGTGCGTGGTCATGCTCGTCCGCGCCCGCGGGCAAATCACGTTGGCCCGCACGCCGTACTTGACCAGCGCGTTCGCGGTGGACATGGTCAGGCCCACGATCGCCGACTTGGCCGCGGCGTAGTTGGGCTGTCCGGCGGAGCCGGCCAGCCACGCCTCGGACGCGGTGTTGATCACCCGCGCGTACACCGCGCCGCCGGTCGCCTTGGACTTCTCCCGCCAGTACTTCGAGGCGTGGTGGGTGGTGTTGAAGTGGCCCTTGGCGTGCACCGCCAGGACCGAGTCCCACTCCTGCTCCGTCATCGAGAAGATCATCCGGTCGCGCAGGATGCCCGCGTTGTTGACCACGATGTCGATCGAGCCGAAGGTGTCGATCGCGAGCTGGATCAGCTTGCCGGCCGCGTCGAAGTCGGAGACGTCGCCGCGGTGCGCGGCGGCCTTGCCGCCGGCGGCGACGATCTCGGCGACGACGTCGTCGGCCGGGTTGGGGCTGCCCTCGGGGGCGAAGTCGTTGATCACGACGGCCGCGCCCTGCTTCGCGAGTTCGAGGGCTTCGGCGCGGCCGAGGCCACGGCCGGCGCCGGTGACTACGGCAACCTTGCCATCCAGCGACGTGGTCATGCGGATACTCCCGTGGGGTCGGTGGTTCTTGCTGCGGTCGCGTGTCGGTCGGCTTGGGAGTCGGTGTTCCCACCCGCCCACCCGTTGCGTCGGGTGGGCGGGCTGCGGGTTATTGCGCCGCGTGCCTTCCGGCTTTCGGGTGCTGCCCGGTCAGAGGGTGACGATGGTGCGGATCGACTCGCCGCTCTTCATCAGGTCGAACGCGTCGTTGATGTCGGCGAGGGCGAGGCGGTGGGTGATCATCGCCTCCAGGTCGAGCCGGCCGGCGCGCCACAACTTGGTGATCCGCTCGTACTCGGAGACGATGTCGCCGCCGCCGTAGATGCTGCCGATGATGCGCTTCTGGTCGAAGAACAGCTCGAACATGTTGAACGAGACGTTGTCGTCCATCGCGCCCGCGCCGACGATGATCACGTCGCCGCCGCGGCGGGTGAGGTCGTACGCGCTGCGGGCCGTGAACGACTTGCCGACCACCTCGAAGACGTAGTCGAAGCCCTGGCCGGCGGTCAGGTCGCGCTTGGCGTCCGCGGCCTGGTCCGGGGTGATCGCGTGGGTGGCGCCGAACTTCTTGGCCCACACGTGCTTGGACTCGGCCGGGTCGATGGCCACGATCTCGGCGGCACCGGCGGCGCGCAGACCCTGGATCACCGCGATGCCCACGCCGCCCGCGCCGATCACCGCGCAGGACGCGCCCGGCTCGATCCGCGCGCTGTTGAACACCGCGCCGACGCCGGTGGTGACGCCGCAGCCGATCAACGCCGCGATCTCGTACGGCACGTCGTCGGCGACCTTGACCGCACACGGGGCGGCGACCACGACCTCCTCGGCGAAGGTGCCGGTGCCGGTGAAGCCGTACGACGGGGTGCCGCCGAAGGTGAAGTTCTGGGTGCCGGCGTTCATGAACCCGGCCAGGCACAGGTTGGACTGGCCGCCGCGGCAGTAGTTGCACACGCCACAGGGCGGCGCCCAACAGATGATCACCCGGTCGCCGACCGCGACGGTGCTCACGCCGTCGCCGACCTCGACCACCTCGCCGGCACCCTCGTGACCGGGGACGAACGGCGCGGGCTGGGGCAGAACGCCGGTCATGGCGGACAGGTCCGAGTGGCACACGCCGGTCGCGTGCAGCTTGACCCGCACGCGTCCCGGGCCCATGCCCACGGCCTCGACGTCATCGCGGACGTCGAGCTTGTCCTGGCCGGTCTCGTGCAGAACCGCTGCGCGCATGGGGGGCTCCCTCGTCGTTCCTCGAACCAATACTTGGCCCGGTCAAGAACTATAACTTGTTCTCGTTTTGACTCAAGACCAATGACACAGTCAAGGTATCCGGCCCCACTGCGGGGCGAAAGGCATGGGGCTCCCCCAACGAAACCTCCCGGCTGTACGTCACATCACACGGCGGTGGGAACGGTGGGAGAGGGAGCACGGATGCGGAGAACGTCAGAGGACGACGGCGGAACGGCGCCGGCGCGGCTTTTGGCCGCGCGAGGCAGTGTGCTCGCGGGCTACGCGTACCTGCTGTCGTGACGACCGCCTACGGGAAGCCCGGTCAACCGGCGCCGGACAGCCCGCTGCTGATCGCCGAGACCGAAATCGAACCGCAGCTGATCGGCGCTACCGAACTCGGGCCGAACCAGACACGCCCCGGAGCTTCGCCCGACCGATGCCCCGGGCGCGACGCGGATGCGGCGGCACCCGCATCGCGCACGGGGCCGCCGTCAGGCGCTGTACTCCACCACCGTGTCGGACAGCACGATCGCGTCGTCGCGCTCCACGGCCGAGGTGTTGATCAGCAGCTTGCCGTCCTCTTCCCAGACCCGGATCCGCATGGTCTCGCCCGGGAAGAAGATGCCGGCGAACTTGGTGCGGTAGCGCTTGACCCGCGAGACGTCGCCGCCCAGCACGTTGTCCACGACGGCCTTCAGGGTCAGGCCGTACGAGCACAGGCCGTGCAGGATCGGGGTGTCGAAGCCGGCCGCCTCGGCGAAGTCCGGGTCGGCGTGCAGCGGGTTCCAGTCGCCGGACAGGCGGTACAGCAGCGCCTGGTCCGCGCTGGTGGGCACGTCGATGGTGTGGTCGGCGGGCCGCTCGGGCACGTCGATCTTCGTCACCGGACCGCGCTCGCCGCCGAAGCCGCCCTCGCCGCGCACGAAGATCTCGGCGCGGGAGTCGTACAGCCTGGTCCCGTCCTCGAGTTCGGCCGACGACTCCAGCACGATCACGGCAGCCTTGCCCTTGTCGTACACGTCCGCGACCCGGCTGGTGGCCTTGACGCCCTTGGCCTTGGCCGGGAGCGGGTTGTGTACGACGATCTCCTGGCCGCCGTGCAGCACCGCGCGCAGGTTGATGTCGATGCCGGGCAGGGCGGAGAGGCTGCCGCCGACCTTGGTGCCGGCCACCGTCGCGAACGTCGGCAGCACGTGCAGGTTCTTCTCGTACGTATAGCGCAGTTCGTCCGCGCCGGTGGCCGGGGTGCCCGCGCCCAGGCCCAGGTGGTAGAGGATCACGTCCTTGTTCGACCAGGCGATCTCACCCGTGCGGGGCTCGGCTCCGGTGGCCTTCGCGGCATCGATCGGCATGACGTCTCCTCTACTGTGACTGCGATTCGGTACTACGACGGCGCCGGCCGTGCCGGCGGCCCGCCAAAACTAGAACTCGTTCTTTTTACATGCAATGATCGGCCATTCGCCCGACCGAAGCCAGGGCCACCTCACCCGGGAGCCGTCATGACCGCCGCCGCAGCCCCCGACCCCACGGACGCCCTGGAGCCCATCGAGGCCCTCGATCCGCCGGTATCACCCGACGCGCTGCGCGAGTTGCGGCTGACCTGGACGCCGCAGCCGGAGCCGGACAGCGCCGGACGCGCGGCGCGGCACCGGTTGGCCGAGGCGACCCGCCGCCTGATCGAGGCGGTGAAGTCGGTCGATCCGAAGGATGCCGCGAGCACGCTGGAAAGCGTAGCTGACGATGTATCAGATTTGGCGGATCGCATCGCCGTACTGGCCCGTGTGGGCGACGGCACACCCACCTCACGCGATCTCGCGCTGCACGAACGCGGCCCCCTGATCGGCGCCGCGAACCCGTTGGCGCCGCCGATGCGGATCACCGGCGACGGGCCGCTGGTACGGGCGCATGCCACGTTCGGCGCCGCGTACGAGGGGCCGTACGGGCGCGTGCACGGCGGATATGTGGCCGCGGCCTTCGACGAGGTGATGGGCTGCGCACAGTCCGGCTCGGGAACGCTCGGGATGACCGGATGGCTGACCGTGCGGATGCGCCGGGCGACGCCGCTGTACACGCGCATCGACTACGAGGCGGGCGTCACGCGCATCGAAGGGCGCAAGGCGTGGGTGACCGCCCGGTCGTACGCCGACGGCATGCTGGTCGCGGACGCGGAGGCGCTGTTCATCCGCGTGGCGCGGGCCTGACACGGCGTCAGGGACGCACGGAGCGTGCGTCCCTGACGTGGTGTCACTTCACCGGGCCGGTTCGGCCGATCGGCGCGGTCGCTGTCGTGAATGCGAATGCGGGCGCGGGCGCAGGTGCCCTGGCCGGTGCCGTGGCGACTACTTGAGTGCGATCCGGTCGAACAGGATCAGGCCGTCCTCGAACAGCGACAGGCCCTCGATCTTGCTGTTCTTGCCCTGCACCGCCGCCGCGAAGGACTTCTCGTACGAGAAGAACGGGACGTCCTTGACGATCTCCGCCTGCACGCTCTGGTAGGCGGCCTTGCGGACCGCCTGGTCGTCGGTGTTACGAGCGTCGTCGAGCGCCTTGTCCACGACGGGGTTGTTCCACTTGGTGCGGTTCTCCGAGCCCTTGGAGTGGGTGAAGTTGTACAGCACCGGCTCCGGCTCGTCGAAGGTGATCACGAACTCCGAGGCCTGGAAGTCGTTGTTGATCATCACCTTCTGGATGTAGGCCGCGCCCTCCAGGAACTCGGTCTTCATCGTGATGTTCTTCATGCCGTTGATCTGGGTGAGCCAGTACTCGGCCGTCATCCGCGCGCTCGCACTGCTGTTGGTCGTGTAGGTGAAGCTCAGCGGCTTGCCCTCGGCGGCCAGTTCGTCGAGCAGCTTCTGTGCCTCGGGGCGGTTGTTGGTCGCGTACACCGCTGCCGGGTCGGCGAACGGCGACGCGGGCTGGAACCAGCTCTTGAGCGTCTGACCCGGCGAGCCCTGGATCGTCTGGTTGCGATCGTCGGGGTTCATGATCAACGCGAACGCGCGGCGGGCGCGCGGGTCGTTGAACGGCGGCTTGGAGGTGTCGAACATGGTCATGAAGCCGCCGCTCTTGGGGTCGAGCGTGACCGTCATGCCGTCCTTCCTGGCCTGCTCGGTCGACGGGAAGTGCGCCGTCGTCATCAGCTGGGCCTGGCCCGAGGCCAGCGCCGCCAGACGCTGCTTCTGATCCATCACCGGCTTGAAGATCAACTCCTTCAGCGCGGGCTTGCCCTGACCCCAGTACGAGCCGTTGCGCTCGAGCGTGAGCTGCGAGTCGCGCATCCACGTCTTGAGCTTGAACGGGCCCGCGCCGACCGGCTTCTGCGCGAACAGCTTGGGGTCGGCCTTGATCGCGGTGGGCGATCCGATGAAGGCGAGGTTGTGCGCGACCACCAGGTCGAAGTGGGCGTTCGGCGCGGGCAGCGTGACCTTGACGGTCTGCGCGTCGACCGCGTCGAACTTCATCCCCTTGACGGCGGTGAACTGCACCGACTTGTTCGCCGGGTCGGCGTGCCGCTCCCAGTTGAACTTGACCGCCTCGGCGTCGAGCGCGGTGCCGTCGGAGAACTTGACGTTGGGCCTGAGCTTGATCGTCCAGACCGAGTTGCCCTCGCCGGCGGTCGCGCTCTCGGCGATCTGCGGCTCGGCCTTTCCGGTCTTCGGGTTGATCCAGAAGAGCATGTCGAACACGGCCGCGGCCTGGTTGCCGCCGGTGAGGGAGGACACCGTGGTCATGATCGGGTCGATGCCCTTGGCCTCCTGGGTGATGAGCACCGTCATCGAGCCGGAGGCTCCGCTGCCGGAGTCGTCGTCGCCACCGCACGCGGTGGCGCCGAGCGTCAGGCCGACGAGGCCCGCCAGCACGCCGGAGCGGCGCAGCAGGCGGGTTTTGAAGGGTGTGGAGTTCACGGTTCGCACGGGACGCTCCTGCATTCGGGAAGCACAAGGCACGCCGTCCCGGGAGCGGGGTGGCGTCGTTTCCTTGATCCAGACGTGGATATACGGCCACGGTAAGGAGAAATCTGACGGTCCGTCAAATAACAATTCGGCACCGTCCGTGACGGTACCGCAGCCCCAATCCCCAATATCCACCGGCCGATGTGACTCTCCGTCAGGTTCCCTGACCCCGGTGGCCTATGACGCGATTTCGACCGACTCCGCCGGGCACTTCCGAAGCCACACCACGCAGAACCGGGCCGATTCACGCGCAATCCGAATCACGCGAACAGAGCCCGATCACGAAGACCACCCTCCCGCGCGCAGACACGGGTCGCGTTGCGGGAGCCGGATCGGACCGGGTGGGGTCGAGGCCGGGACGGAGGCCGGGGTGGGGCCGAGCCGGACCGGGTCGGGTTGGGTCGGATGGGGGCGGATCGGGACCGAGCCGAAGCCGACACCGACGCCGAGTGAGCCGAGGCCGGAGCCGGCCGGGGCCGAGGGGTTGGGGCCGGGATGGGCCCAGGGGCGGGTCACGCGTGGAGTGCCACGATCCGGCGCCCGGAAGCCGCGCACCTCACATACGGACAAGCACGAGTCCGGCAAGCGCGAGATCGGGCCGTGCCCACCTAAAGCGCCGATCCGCCACGACGCACCGAGCGAACGGCTGTCCAAGGCGCGACCGTAGGTCGGCGGGACGTCTCCGCGGTCGGTCACTGAAGCGCGCTTGCGCGTATCGCCGATCAGCGGCCGGCCAGCTCCGTGAGGCGTGCCCACGAGGCCGGGCTGACGGCTATCACCGGGGAATCGGCGATCTTGCTGTCCCTCACTCCGACGGCGGCACCCAAGGACGCGACCTCGACGCAGTTGTCGTTGTCCGTGTAGGGGGAAGTACGCCAACCCGGTGCGCTGCCACCTCGACCGCCGTGCATAGTTCTCGTCTCCGCTCGTCGATGCGTTCGAGCGTCGCCACGCACGGCAGGGCCGTTGTGGACAAGCGCTCGAAGACTGCCCGGAAGGACATCACATCATCGGGGGATTCCACCAGCACAGAGCCGGTCAGTTGTTCCAGCCACGCGACCGTCCGGCCGGGCGAGACCTCCAGGAGCAGACGCGGCGATGGCACCACGTACGCCGCGTCGAGTGGGAGAACCTGAACAGACACCTGAGGATGCTCCGACACGAGTGTCAACAGATGCCCCATCTGGTCGGCCAGCACCGCGAGTCCGCCGATCGGCTGATAGAACGCCGCCTCCGAGACGATGAACGACGCGGGTCGGCCCGATCGCATCAACCGTTCCGATCGTTGCATCCTGATGCGCACGCGCTCATAAGCCGCCGAGCTCTGGATCGTCGGGTTGCGCATCTGGATTGCCGACAACGCATAGGTCGGCGACTGGAGCAGTCCGGGGATCATCAACGTCTCGTACGACCGCAGTGAGATCGCGTTCATCTCCAACCGGATCAGTTGCCCCAACCGCTCCGGGATGTCGTCCAGCAGGTTGCGCCACTCGTCCCCTTCCTCCCGCGTGGCGGCACGCGCGCCGGAGGGGGCGAGCGCGGCTCTCTCGACGGAGTCGAGGTCGTACGGCGCGCTGAAACCGAGCGTCTCCAACGGAAGACCGAACATCGCGGTCAACACTCGGCGCGCATCGGGATGTGGCCAAGGCGGGCGGGCGGACTCCCACCGGCGCACTTGGCGTGGGGAGATGGAGACGCCGACGCCCTCCTCCCGAGCCACCCGCTCGTAAGCCTCGGCGAACGCCTCCTGCGAGTACCACTTGCGCTGGTGCCGGGCAGAGACGAACGCCGGGTTGCCCGGCCTGCTTGAGCGCTTCACGACACCCCCAAGGTGGTCACCGGACACACGCTGACGACCCCGATCGACACATTTGGTCGATTCGCGGGTCTTCAGCCGTGGCGGACCGTGGCGGTCTCCCCGTCGCCGATGGATCAGGGGCGAAGCGCCTTGAGGGTCAGCGCCACCAGGCTGTCCGCGTACTCCTCCGTGAGCGGGCCGGAGCGGAGCAGCCAGCGCTGGTACAGCGGGGCGTAGAGCAGTTCGAGAGCCAGGTCGAGGTCGACGTCGGCGGCGATCTGCCCGGCCCGCTGGGCGCTGCGCAGGCGTTCCTTCTTCGCCTCGTCGACGGGTGCGGCCATCTTCTCGTGGTAGAGCCTGGCGAGCTTGGGGTCGTTGATGATCTCGGCGTTGAGTGCGCGGATCGGACCCTCGAACGCGGGGTCGGCGAACTCGGCGACGGTCTCGCGCATCAGGAAGCGCAGATCCGTCTCGACGTCGCCCGTGTCGGGGAGCACGATGCCCTCCCCCGGGTCGCTCAGCGCCAGGAACGCCTCGAAGACGACCTCACCCTTGGAGCCCCACCACCGGTAGATGGTCTGCTTGCCGACACCCGCGCGCGCCGCGATGGCCTCGATCGTGAGCTTCGCGAAGCCCAACTCGGCAACCAACTCGCGGGCGGCGGTGAGAATCGCGCGGCGGGACTGCTCGCTGCGTCGGGACGGATTCGGCTTGGCGGCGGCACGGCCGGTGGCGGCCTCGGCGCCCGGACCCGAGCGGCGCGGCTCGGCACCGCCGTCCGTGTTGTCGATGGTCATGGTCACATCCTAGCCGACCCGCGAGACGAACCGTCTCGTATTGACATCGGCATCCGGGAGGTGCATGCTGGATCTCGAAGCGAGACGAACCGTCTCGTCTCGCGGATGTCACCGTTTCTTGCCCCCCGACTTCCGAGGAGTTGTCGCTCATGTTCCGCACCCCGGCCGCAGCCGCACCGATCACCGACCGCATCACCGACACGTTCTCCGTCCTCGACACCCGCCCCGCGACGCAAACCGGCCTGCGGATCACCGCCGACGCCGCCGACGCTGCGGCTGCCATCCGGCGCGCCGCTTCGCCCCCCGAGCCGCCCCGGCCACGTCACCGCCGCGAGGCGCGAATCGCCACCCCTCGCCCCGCGCGGACCGATCACCGCGCGGCGACCTCGTCCGGCTATCGGCCGAGGTAGGCCCCCTCCCCAAGCGCCCCTCCCGAGAACGCCGCGAACCGCCCCACCCAGACCTGCCCCGAACCCTCCGCACCCCGAATCAGCCGACCTCTTCCGGCACCGCCGAAACAAAGGAGCCCACTCCCATGACCACCGCCACCGCTGCCGCTGCCGCTGCCGCCGACACCGCGACCGAAACGACCACCGCCCGCAACCCCACCGACCGCAACCCCCGCGTCTGGTTCATCACCGGTGCCTCGCGAGGCTTGGGGCGAGCCTTCACCGAGGCCGCACTCGCGGCGGGTGATCGGGTCGTCGGCGCCGCGCGGGATGTCGGGCCGCTCGCCGCCCTCGCCGCCGAGCACGGCGGCCGCTTCGTCCCCCTGCCCCTCGACGTCACCGATCGCGACGCGGTGTTCCGCTCCGTGGCCCGCGCCGTCACCGCCTTCGGCCGGCTCGACATCGTCGTCAACAACGCGGGCGCCAGTCTGATCGGCATGATCGAGGAGGCGACCGAGGAACAGGCCCGAGCGCACTTCGACGTCAACTTCTTCGGCGCACTGTGGGTGACCCAGGCCGTGCTCCCCTACCTGCGCGAGCAGGGCTCGGGGCACATCCTCCAGATCGGTTCGATGGGCTCCGCCGTCGGCTTCGCGTCCACGGGTCTGTACAGCGCGACCAAGGCCGCCCTCGACAGCGTGACCGGTGCCCTGGCGATGGAGGTGGCCGCCTTCGGGGTGCACGTGACCCTGGTCCAGCCCGGTGGCTACGAGACGGCGCTGTTCACCCGCGGCCTGACCATGACCACCGAGAACGAGGTGTACGCCCCGCTGCGCGCCGAACTGGCCGAGATGTGGGGCGAGTCGAAGGACGCCGACCCGGCCAAGGCGGCGGCCGTGCTGCTCGAGGTCGTCGATCTGCCCGACCCACCCCGCCGGATCATCCTGGGCGGCCTGGCCTTCGACATGGTCGCCGAACTCGACCGGGCACGCCGGGAGGAGTACACCCGATGGGAGGCCTTGAGCCGCGAGGGCGACTGAGGACCGGGCACATGCCGCGACGCAACGGATCCACCCGTCCGAAATTGGCTCCTGACGGCAGGCCACTTCGCCAGTACCGTCGGCGGCATGGGTTCAGAACGACGCGGTTTGCTCCTGGGTACGGCGGCCTATGTCATGTGGGGTCTCTTCCCGCTCTACTGGCCGCACGTCAAGCCGGCCGGCGCCGTCGAGATCCTCGCCCACCGGATGACCTGGTCACTGCTGTGCATGGTCGTCCTGCTCGCCGCGCTCCGGCAGTGGTCCTGGATCCGCGAGATCGTGCGCACGCCCGCCAGGTTGGCCACGGTCACGCTGGCCGCGGTGATGATCTCGATCAACTGGGGCGCCTACATCTACGGCGTGAACCACGACCAGGTCGTGGAGACCTCGTTGGGCTACTTCATCACGCCGTTGGTGCTCATCGGCATCGGTGTCGTGGTGCTCGGGGAGCGGTTGCGGGCGGTCCAGTGGACCGCCGTGGGGATGGGCGTCACGGCGGTGGTGGTGCTGATCGTCGCCTACGGCCGAGTCCCGTGGATCGCGCTGACCCTGGCCTCGTCGTTCGCGACGTACGGTTACATCAAGAAGCGGATGAACCTGCCCGCCACCCACTCGATGACGATCGAGACGGCCGTGATGTTCCTGCCCGCTCTGGGCTACCTGACCTGGTTGGCCTGGTCCGGCGAGGGCACGTTCGGGCACGAGGGCACGCCGCAGGCGCTGATGCTGATGACGGCGGGCCTGATCACGGTGGTCCCCATGCTGTGCTTCGCGGTGGCCGCGAACACGGTGCCGCTGAGCACGATCGGCATGCTTCAATACCTGGCCCCGATCATCCAGTTCGGGATCGGCGTCGCGGTCTATCACGAGCCGATGCCGGCCGCGCGGTGGGCGGGCTTCGCCCTGGTGTGGGCGGCGCTCGCGGTGCTCACCTACGACGCGATCCGCCAGTCCCGGCGCAATCGGGCCGCCGCGATACCGGCCGCGCGGGTGCCCGGGGCCGCGGTCACCGAGCCGGACTGCGAGATTCCCGGCACGGTCGTGCCCGAGCGGGAGGTGACCTCGTGAGCGTCGAACAGTTGCGCCTGGCGATCTACCGCGGCTTCGCCGAGACCGGGCGGGCGCTCTCCGACCCGGAGTTGGCCGCGACCCTGGGGGTCTCGGAGGCGACGGTGCGGGCGGGCTTGTGGGCCCTGCACGAGCGGCGGCACATCGTGCTGCGCGACGGCGCGATCGTGATGGCACACCCGTTCAGCGCGGTTCCACTGGGCTTCTCGGTGATGGGCCCACGCACGCTGTGGTGGGGCGGCTGCGCGTGGGACTCCTTCGCGATACCGCACCTGGTGGGCGAGGAGGTCCTGGTCGCGACCCGCTGCCCGGGCTGCGAGCAGCCCCTCGCCTGGAACGTGGGCACCGAACAACCGCCCAAGGGCGACGAGGTGGCGCACTTCCTGGTCCCGATCACCACACTGTGGGACGACGTGGTGCACGCGTGCGGGAATCAGCGGCTGTTCTGCGACGAGGGCTGTGTGGACGGCTGGCTCGCCCGCACGGGCCAGACCCGCGGTTGCGTCCTGGACCTCACGAAGTTGTGGCGCCTGGCCGAACACTGGTACGAGGGCCGCCTGAACCGCGGCTACGAACGTCGCGACCCGGCCTCGGCGGCGGCCTACTTCGCAGCGGTGGGCCTCGAAGGCCGCTTCTGGGGCCTGTAGAACACGCACGGTCGACGCCCCACCCCCACCACAGCACCACGCCAACGCCGCGCACCCCCACCGCACCCCACCCACCCGAGCCGATCGGCACCGTGTCGGGGCCGAGCGGGACGACACCGAGCGACATGGGTTCGGGGTCGGGTGAGACAGGGTGGAGCGGCCGCGACTTCGCCCAACTCCCCGGCCTGGAACCCATCGTGACGACGTGTCAGCACATCGCCGGGCGGTCGGCGGCCGGCGCGCGGTAGCCCGCGCGCCGAAACGCCCTCCCCCGCGGGCGCCCAAACGCCCGCCGTCCGGGTCCTTGCGGGGGGCCGGCAGCATGGCCCGTATGGACGCGCTGACCCACCTCGCCTCGTTCGCCCTGGTCGCCGGGCTGCTGACGATAATGCCCGGCCCGGATACCGCGATCGTGCTGCGGGCGGCGCTCGCGCGCGGGCCTCGGCACGGGTTCGCCACCGCGTTCGGCATAGGCTCCGGGACCCTGGTCTGGGGTGCCGCCGCGGCGGCCGGCGTCTCGGCCGTGCTGACCACTTCCCGGGTCGCCTATACGAGCCTGCGGATCGTCGGCGCCTGCTACCTGCTCTGGCTCGCCTACGGACTCCTGCGTGCCGCGTGGGTGAACCGGTACACCGACGTCGAGACCGCCCCGGTGGCCGGCGCGAAGGCCGCTCCGGGGTTGTGGTCCGCGTGGGGGCGCGGCGTGCTCACGTCGCTGACCAACCCCAAGGTGGGCGTCTTCTACATGGCGATGATCCCGCAGTTCATGCCCTCCGGCGCACCGCACCTCGCCTTCGGGATACTGCTCGCGCTGGTCCACGACATCGAGGGCATGGTGTGGTTCACGGCGATCATCCTCGGCGCGAACAGCCTGCGCGCGAAGCTCCGCCGCCCCCGCTTCCGCCGCACCCTCGACGCCACGACCGGCACCGTCATCGGCGCCTTCGGCATCGGCCTCGCCGCAACCGACGGCTGAGGCCGCACCGGGATCGACCCCGACCGCCCCCGACTCACCGGTCCAGCAGCGCCAGCACGTGTGCCCGGCCGCGGTCGGCGAAGGCCTTCTCCAGGGTTCTGCGGTCGGCCTCGGTGAACCGTCGGTACGGGCCGTCCTTGCCGTCGCGCCACCACAGTTCGTCGGTGCCGGTGTACCAGGCCTGGCGGACCAGGACTCGGGTCAGGATCTTGTTCGTGCTGGTCTGCGGGAGCGCCGCGGCGATCCGGATGTAGCGCGGGTGCCAGGCCCGGGACAGGTCCGACTGCGCCGCCAACCAGGCGGCGAACGCGGCCGGTTCGAAGCTCCCGCCCTCGCGCAGGACGAGGGCCGCCATCGCCTGGTCGCCCGCCGCCTCGTCGGGCACGCCGTACACCGCGGCCACCGCGACGTCCGGGTGTCGGGACAGGATCCGGGTGACCGGCGCCGCGCCGAAGTTCTCCCCGGCCACGCGCAGCCATTCGCCGCTGCGGCCGGCGAAGAAGACCAGGCCGTCCTCGGTGCGGTAGGCCAGGTCGCCGCTCCAATACCAGCCCTCGCGCATGCGCTGCGCGGTCGCCGCCGCGTTGTTGTAGTAACCCTCGAAGGCGCCCGCGCCGCCGATGTTGACCAGCTCGCCGACCGCGTCCTCGAGGTTGGTCATCCGGCCCTCGGCGTCGAAGGCCGCCGGCGGGCACTCCTCGCGGGTGTCCTGGTTCAGGATCCGGATGTCGCCGTTGGGCCGGCCCAACGCGCCCGGCGGCATGTCCGGGACCGGCACGAAGGACAGGCCGCCCTCGGTCGAGCCGAATCCGTCCCGCACCGTGCAGCCGAACCGCCGGGCGAAGCGCTCGACGTCCTGCGGCCCGCCCTCGTTGCCGAACACCCGGGTGAGCGGGTTGTCCGCGTCGTCGGGGCGCTCGGGTGTGGCCAGGATGTACGACAGCGGCTTGCCCACGTAGTTCGCGTAGGTGACCCCGAACCGCCGCACGTCGGGCAGGAAGCCGGACGCGGAGAACCGCGGTCGCAACACCAGTTCGGCCCCCGCGGCGACCGCCGGCGCCCAGCACGTGATGATCGCGTTGGAGTGGAAGAGCGGCATCGCGCAGTAGGCGACGTCCGCACCGGTGAGCCGTTCCATCGCCACCACGCTGGCCCCCTGCGAGGCGACCTTGCCCTGCGAGCAGATCACCGCCTTGGGGTGTCCGGTGGTCCCGGAGGTGAGGATCAGCATGAAGGTGTCGTCGGCGCTCGGCCGGTCGGCCGGCAGCTCGGCTCCCGCGTACGGCTCCAGTGCCGCCGCCCAGGACGCGTCGTCCACGCACAACAGCCGGTCCGCCGGGAAGTCCGGCGCCGCGGTGCGCAGCTGCTCCAGGTGCGCCGCGTCGGTGATCACGAGCGAGCAGTCCGTGTGATCGATGTCGCGGGCCAGTTCGGTGCCGACCCGGGTCGGGTTGAGCCCGACGATCACCGCACCGGACAGCGCCGCGGCGCCCAGGAGCAGCGGAAACTCCGGGACGTTCTCCAGCATCACCCCGATGTGCCACGGCCTGCCCTCGACCCGCAGGGCGCGCAGCAGGGCCGCCCGCCGCGCCGACTCGGCGACCACCTCGGCCCAGGACCAGGCCCGGTCCTCGTGGCGGAGCCCGGGTGCGGCATCCGCGGCCCGCTCTCGCAGCAGTACGTCCAGGGTGGCGCTCCAACGTCCCGACACGGCACGACTCCTGACGGACAGACACACCTACATGGCACGATCAAGCTTTCGCTTCGCAACCTAACCCGGGTGCGCGCGGATCGGAAGACGGCCAAGATCACAAGCGGACCGTGAGTGGCCTCGCTTGCCCACACGTGACGCGTCGGACAGATTGAAGCCGTACGCATCGGGGGAGGCAGGCATGGACATGAGTATGGATTCGGGCATACCAGGCAGAATTCGCAGCGCGCTTTTTCTTGATTTTGACAACATTTACAGCGGGCTGCGCGAGACGGATCGGGCTTCGGCGGAAATTTTCGCCCGGAAGCCGTCCCAGTGGTTGGAGTGGTTGGAGAACGAGGCGATCGAGCGTGGCCTGCGCCGATCGCTGCTCGTACGCAACTGTTACCTCAACCCGGTCATGCACGACCGTTACCGGGCCTTCTTCACGCGGTCGGCCTTTCGCGTGATCGACTGCCCGCCGCTGACGGGCCGGGGCAAGAACAGTGCGGACATCCACATGGTGATGGACGTACTGGACACGCTCCAGCACTCGACCCGGTTCGACGAGGTCATCATCATGAGCGCGGACGCGGATTTCACGCCCGTGCTGCTGCGTCTGCGCAGCCACGACCGGCGCACCATGGTGATCGCCAGCGGTCCGGCCGCCCAGGCGTACGTCGCCGCGGGCGACGTGGTGATCAGCGACCAGGAGTTCATCGAACGGGCGCTGCGCGACGAGATCGACGTCGCGCCGGCCGACGAGGGCGTGCGCGAGCAGGTGATGGCGCACGTGCGCGCGCAACTCGGCGGATCCGACGAGCCGATCGTGCTCGCGACGCTGGCCCACTCGGTGCTCCAGCAGGTCGGCCGGGAGCAGGTCACCCGCACCCGCTGGGGCGGCGCGACCACCTTCTCGTCCCTGCTCGAACTGATGCTGGAGCAGGGCGCCGACGAGAAGCTGCTGATCAGCCGGGTCCCGCCGGGTTACATCTACGACCGCACCCGACATCAGCCGCCCTCGGCCCGACCCAACGGCCAGGGTCGGATGGACCACGTGCGCGAACCGGTCCGCGACCTGATCGACCGGGTGGCCACGGTCACCGGAGCGCCTCGGCTCTCCCCCGAGGAGTACCAGGTGCTCTTCGAGGAACTGCACGCCGAGGTCAGCGAGAACGGCTTCCAGGGCAACCAGACCTCGGGCGCGGTCCGCGACCGGTGCGCCGAACGTATGCAGACGATCGCCCGCAAGGCCATCGCGTTCGTGACCACCGGGCTGGTCTACTCCGGCTACTGGTCCTCCACCGCCCACCCGGTCGCCTCCGCCGACGACCTCGCCGACGCCTTCCTCCGCAACGTCGAAACGCTGTGCGCCAACGCCCGCCTGTACCTCAACGACACCGAACGCACCCTCCTGGCCGAATGGCTGCACGGCACGCCCGCCCCGAACCGGACCACCTCCGACCTCACCGTCGTCCCGGGCCCCAACGGCGCATGACGAGACCGTGACGGGTGCGACCCACGCGCCGTACCCGTCACGAGGACGGCACCGCCGCCCGCGGCTCGGTGCAGCACGGCGAGCTCACCTCGATCACGATCGCATCGCACGCCGGCCGCTCCGCCGTACCGGTCCGCGAGTACAGCCGCAGTGCGTAGCGGCCTTCGGATCGCTCGCGATCAGGACCGCGAACTGCCCCGGCTCGCCCGCCCCGTCGAACGAGATCTCGAACCCACGCCCGCGCATGCCACCGCGCACCCTCTCGTACGCGTCCGGATGCAGGGCGCCCGCCGGCGGCACCGCGAAAACACCCCCGGCCCCGCATGAGCCCGCGTACTCATCGTGCGCCGGGCGGCCCTGGGTGACCGCCCGGTGCACGTCCGACCGGGCCTAGAACTGGCCGCGGCGGTACAGGCCGACCACGGCTGCGCCGCCGAGGCCGATGTTGTGGGTCAGGCCGACCTTGGCGTCGGCGACCTGGCGGGCGTCGGCCAGACCGCGCAGTTGCCAGCTGATCTCCGCGGCCTGGGCCAGGCCGGTGGCGCCGAGCGGGTGGCCCTTGGAGATCAGGCCGCCGGAGGGGTTGACCACCCAGCGACCGCCGTAGGTGGTGGCGCCCTCGGCGACCAGCTTGCCGCCCTCGCCCTCGCCGCACATGCCCAGCGCCTCGTAGGTGAGGATCTCGTTGATCGAGAAGCAGTCGTGCAGCTCGATCACGTCGACGTCCTCGATGCCCAGGCCGGACTCCTCGAAGACCTGCCGACCGGCGGCGGCCGACATCGGCTTGCCGACCACGTCGATGCACGTCTTCGAGGCGAAGCTCTCCTCGGTGTCGGTGGTCATCGACTGCGCCACGATCTCGATCGCCTGATCCTGGAGGCCGTGTTCGCGCACGAAGCGCTCGCTGACCACGAGCGCCGCGGCGGCGCCGTCCGAGGTGGGCGAGCACTGGAGCCGGGTGAGCGGCGCGTGGATCTCCTTGGCGCCGAGCACCTCTTCGAGCGAGTACTCGACCTGGAACTGTGCGTACGGGTTGTTCACCGAGTGCCGGTGGTTCTTCACGCCCACGTGTGCGATCTGCTCGGCGGTGGTGCCGTAGCGGGCCATGTGCTCGCGGGCCGCGTTGCCGAAGATCTGCGCGGTCGGCGGCGCGGTCATCGAGAACCCGTGCGCGTCGCCCATGATCTTGTAGTGCGCGGCGACCGGCGACGTGGAGAAGTCGCCCTCGCCGCCCCCGCCCAGCGAACCGCGCTTCATCTTCTCGAAGCCGATCGCGAGCACGCAGTCGTTCAGCCCGCCCGCGACGAACTGGCGGGCCATCATCAGCGCGGACGAGCCGGTCGCGCAGTTGTTGTTGACGTTGTAGACCGGGATCCCGGTCAGGCCCAGCTCGTACACCGCGCGCTGGCCGGCGGTGGACGCCTGGAAGCAGTAGCCGACCGGCGCCTGCTCGACCAGGTCGTAGCCGACGCCCGCGTCCGCCAGGGCCTTGTCGCCGGCCTCCTTGACCATGTCCCAGTACTGCCAGTCGCGGCTCTCCGGCTTCTCGAACTTGGTCATGCCCACGCCGACGATGAACGCCTTTTGTGCCATGTCGCGAACTCCCACTGAACAGATGAGGAAAGGAACCGAACGAACCAAGGAACCGAACGAACGGATTGAAACGAACGAAACGAGCGAACCGAACGAACCGAACCGAGCGAACGAAGGAAACGAACGAAGGAAACGAACCGAGCGAGGGAACGGACTACTTCTCCGTGGGCTGCGGGTCCCGCGGCAGCCCGAGGATGCGTTCGCCGACCACGTTGAGCTGGACCTGCGTGGTGCCGCCGGCGATGGTCAGGCAGCGGCTCATCAGGAACCCGAACGCGGCCTTTTGCCCCACCCCCTCGTCCACCGCGCCCAGCGGGCCGAGCAGTTCGAGGGACAGTTCGGACTCGCGCTGCTGATGCGGAGTGCCGACCAGCTTGCGCACCGAGGCACCGGCGCCGGGCTCCAGACCGGACAACCGGGCCAGCGTGGTGCGCAGTTCGATCAGGGCGAGCGAGGACGCTTCGGCCACCAGCGCGCCCAGCCGCTCGCGGAAGCCGCCGTCCACGAACTCGCCCGCCGGGCCGTTCACCGCCGCGACCAGGTTCGCGATGCCGGCGCCGAACGAGCTGCCCGCGCCCATGTGCACGCGCTCGTTGCCGAGCGTGTTGCGGGCCACCTGCCAGCCCTCGTCGACCTTGCCGACCACCATCTCGTCCGGCACGAAGAGGTCTTCGAGGAAGATCTCGTTGAACATCGCCAGGCCGCTGATCTCCTTGAGCGGCCGGATGTCCAGGCCCGCGGCGGCCATGTCCACGATGAAGTAGGTCAGCCCCTCGTGCTTGGGCTTGTCCGGCGAGGTGCGCGCAAGCAGGATGCCCCACTGCGACTCGCGGGCCCGCGAGGTCCACACCTTCTGGCCGTTGATCAGCCAGCCGCCCTCGGTCTTGGTCGCGCGGGTACTGATCGCCGCCAGGTCCGAGCCCGCGCCCGGCTCGGAGAACAGCTGGCACCACTGGATCTCGCCGCGCAGCGTCGGCGGCGCGAACCGCTCCTGCTGGGCCGCGGTGCCGTACGCGATCAGCGACGGGATCACCCAGTTGCCCATGGTGATGTCCGGCAGCCGCACGCCGAGCGACTTCATCTCCTGCTGGATCACCAGCTGCTCGACCGGCCCGGCGCCGATGCCGTACGGCTTGGGCAGGTACGGCGCGGCATAGCCCAGCGGGGCCAGCCGGGCCCGCTGCTCGGCGCCGGACTCGCCGGCCACCTCGGTCAGGATCGCCCGCGCGGTGTCGCGCAGGTTCTCCGCCTCCGGGGGCAGGTCCAGGACCAGCTCGCGGCGCGCCCCGGCGCTCGCCAGCTCGGTCACCCGCAACCGCCAGAACGCGGCGGGCCCGGCGTACTGCCGCAGGGTCAGCCCCCGGCGCAGGTAGATGTGCGCGTCGTGCTCCCAGGTGAAGCCGATCCCGCCGAGGATCTGCACGCAGTCCTTGGTGGTGGTGAAGGCCGCCTCGATCGCGTAGGTCGCCGCGATCGCCGCGGTCAGCGACCGGGTCGGCGCGTCCGAGCCCGCGTCGATCGCGCGCGCCGCGTCCCAGGTGACCGCGCGCGACTGCTCGACCCGCACCAGCATGTCCGCACACAGGTGCTTGATCGCCTGGAACTGACCGATCGGCCGGCCGAACTGCTCGCGCACCTTGGCGTATTCGGTCGCCGTGGTGAGCGCCCAGGCGGCCACTCCGCACGCCTCGGCGGACAGCAGTACGGCCGCGAGGTCGCGCGCCAGGTCCTCGTCCACGCCGCCGAGCACGCGCCCGGCCGGGACCACGGTGTCCACCGTGACCTCGGCGCTGCGCCGGGTCGGGTCCACGCTCTTGAGCGCCCGGACGCTCACCTGCGCGGCGTCCACGACCACGTACGCGGGCGTGCCGTCGGCCCGGCGTGCGGCCAGCACCAGCACGTCGGCGAGCGCGCCGCCCAGGATCGGCGTGGCCACCCCGCTCACCCGCAGGCCGCCCGCCTCCTCGGCCGCCACCACGGTGCCCGGGTTCGGCGCGACGGCGCCGATCAGGGTGCCGTCCGCCAGGCCCGGCAGCAGTTCCTTGGCCGCGTCGCCCCCGTCGGCCTGGATCAGTGCCGAGGCCAGCACGGTGGGCAGGAACGGGCCGGGCAGCATGCCCTGACCGGCCTGCTCCAGCGCCACGGCACTTTCCACCAGGCCGTAGCCCGCACCGCCGAACTCCTCCGCGACGTGCATGCCGAGCAGGCCCTGTTCGGCCAGGCCGGCCCAGTGGCCGGGCCGTTCCTCGGCCTCCGCCTCCAGCACCCGGCGCACCTCTCCGATGGGTGCGACACGTTGCACCCATCCGCGTACCGATTCCGCCAGGGAGCGGTGCTCCTCCGTGATGCCGATGGCCATATCGCGCCTTCCATGACTTCCGTGACTCGGTCCAGTACTTGCGATAGTAGAACCCGTTTCAATTAATCGGGAGACCGAAGTCGGTTCCGGGGCCCCGATGTGGCCCCCGACACGGTGCCGCGAAGCCGGCTGCGGCAGCATGGCGGCCCACGGTCGCACCGACCCGGTGCGACCGGCCCGGTCCGGCGGATGCTTGGTGGCCCCACGAGGACCGGATGCCGGTGGCCCACGAGCATTCGCCGAACGGACCGAGCGCGGCCTCGATCAAGGAGAACCCCAGGATGAGCACCATCGACCCCGCCGTGCGGGCCGCGTTCGAGGCCGCCACCGGATTCATGCCCGCGAACGAGGGCGACGCGCTGTACGCGGCGGCGACCGAGGCCGCCGAGGTCGGCCCGCTGGTCGAACTCGGCACCTACTGCGGGCGCTCGACGATCCTGCTCGCCGCGGCCGCCCGCGACGCGGGCACCGTGGTGGTCACCCTCGACCACCACCGGGGCTCCGAGGAGCAGCAGCCCGGCTGGGAGTACCACGATCCGACCCTGGTCGACCCCGAGGTCGGCGTGATGGACACGCTGCCGCGCTTTCGGCGCACGCTGTACCGCAGCGGCCTGGAGCCGTACGTGGTGGCCCTTGTCGGGCACAGCCGGGTGATCGCGCCGCTGTGGAACACGCCTGTGGGCCTGGTGTTCATCGACGGCGGGCACACCGACGAGCACGCCCAGGGCGACTACGAGGGCTGGGCACCGTACGTGGCGGTCGGTGGACTGCTGTTGATCCACGACGTGTTCCCGGATCCGGCCGACGGCGGCCAGGCGCCGTACCGGGTCTACCTGCGCGCGCTGGCGTCGGGCGCCTTCGAGGAACTGCCCGGCGACGGGTCGCTGCGGGTGCTGCGGCGGATCGCGCCGGGCATCTGAGCGGTGCGGCGGCCGAGCGGCGCCCGGGTCCGGGCCGAGCGGCCCGGCGGTCGCGCCGCCGTGTCCGTCACGCGGTGGCACATCCGGTCAAGAGTGATTCGAGCCTGATTCGATTCCCGAAAGCAATCGGATCCGGTCCCGCGCGGGTCCCATTTGCTGGGACAATGCCGATCCGGGGAAGGACGCGGGGGGATCTTGATGTCCGATCGACACGAGCACAACGACCGGCCCGGTGAACCCGCGGCGGACGGTGAACGGTTCGAGACCGTCTGGGACAGGGCGGCCAACGGCGGCGTGGGCGGCTGGGTGCGCCGCCGGGTCACCGCGGCGCCGACCGCGGTGAATCCGGACGTACCGCCGCGCCCGCACCACCAGCCGACCGCCCACCTTCCGGCCGCCGGCCCGCCGCGGCCGCCCGGGCAGCCCCGGCCGCCCGAGGACCAGGACACGGTGGACAATCCGGCCGCCCGCGGCGCGCCGGCCGGCCCGCCGCCACCGGCGTGGCCGGTTCCCGCTCCGCCGCCGACGCCCCGCCCGGACGTGCCGCCGAACGCATCGACGCCGCCCGCCGACTGGTTCCAGCACGAGCGCGGGCCCTCGCCGCTGCCCTCGGGCGGCACCTTCGCCGACGCGGCGCACACGCCCGTGCACGGTTACGGCATGCCGCCGGCACGCGACGTGCCCGCCGCGCCGGATTGGTACCGCGGCGCCACCCCGCCGCCGCCCGGACCGCTGTCGCCGGCCCCGCCCGGTCCCTCGTTCGAGCGCACGCTGCTGTTCATCGTGGTCGCCGTGGTGTTCGTCGCCGCGCTGGGCACGCTGTTCGCGTTGCGACCGTGGGAGGACGACAAGAAGACGCCGGCCGCGCACGGTTCGGAGAGCGCCGGGCAGTCCTCGACCGGCACGCCCGCGCCCTCCGGGACCGGCCCGGGCGAGCAGTCGGGCCTGCCCCCGGCCACGCCCCCGTCGCAGGGCTCGGCGGTGACCACCCCGCCGCCGACCACCGCCGCGCCGGACGCCCGCGCGCAGGCCGCCGCGCTGGACTCGCTGCTCTCGCGCAGCGGTTCGTCCCGGCAGTCGGTGATCGACGCGGTGAACAACGTCGGCTCCTGCTCGGCGCTGGCCGCGTCCCGTTCCGCGCTGCTCGACGCCGCCGCGCAACGCGATCAACTGGTCACCCAACTGGACGCGATGCGCTTCGACGGCGTTCCCGAACTGCAATCCGCCGCACCGACGTTGCGCACCGCGTGGACCGCGTCGGCCCGCGCCGACCGGGCCTTCGCCGCGTGGGCGCAGTCGGCCGCCGACTCGGGCTGTCCGGGCACCCGGTCGTTGTACGACGACGGCGCCACGATCAGCGCCGAGGCGTCCAGCGCGAAGAAGTCGTTCGTCGACACCTGGAACACCGTCGCGTCGCGCTACGGCCTCACGTCCAGGAGTGAACTTGACCTCTGACCGCCGCGACGACCGCGGCCGTCCCGACGACTCCGGCGACGCGTACTCCCGCTCCGGAGCCGGCTTCTTCGGCCACTCCGCCTCGCACGAGGAGCGGTTGGAGGCCGCGCGCGAGCGATTGCGCCGGCGCCGCCGGGTCACCCTGACCGTGCTCGCCCTCGCGCTCGCCGCAGCCGGGATCACCACGATCGCGGTGGCCTGGCCGAACGGACACGACACCGGCCGCACGGCCGCGGCGCATCCGCCGGCGAGCCCGACGACCACCGCCGCGCCGGAGGCCACACCCGATCCCGCGGCGGCCGGCGGCGTGCCGGCCCCGGCGTCGAGCACCCCACCGGATGGACAACAGCCGTCCACCGCACCGTCGATCGCCGCACCCGTCACCTCGCCCGGCCCGCCCGCGCCGCGCGCCGGGACCACCGGGCTTCCGCTGTCCGGTCGGGTGGTGATGATCGATCCGGGCCACAATCCGGGCAACGGCGGCCACTCTCGCGAGATCAACAAGCAGGTGTACGCGGGCGGGCTGACCAAGGAGTGCGACACCACCGGGACCGAGACCGACAAGGGCTACACCGAGGCCGAGTTCACCCTCGACGTGGCGCACCGGGCCAAACGCCTCCTGGAGGCCCAGGGCGCGACGGTGCTCTACACATGGGAGACCGAGGCGTGGGGTCCGTGCGTGAACGAGCGGGCGGCCCGCGGCAACACGGCCCGGGCGGACGCCATCGTGTCCATCCACGCGGACGGCGGACCGGCGAGCGGGCGCGGATTCCACGTCATCCTGCCCGCGTCGGTCAAGGACGCGAACATCGACACCACCCCGATCCTGGCCCCCTCGCGCGCGCTGGGCAGCACCCTGGCCGCCGCCTTCCGGGCGGCCACCGGCGCGAGCCCCGCAACCTACCTCGGCACCCAGGACGGCCTGGTCACCCGCACCGACCTCGGCGGGTTGAACCTGTCCACCCGACCCAAGGTGTTCATCGAATGCGGCAACATGCGCAACGCCACGGACGCCGCGCAGTTCACCGACCCGAACTGGCGCGAACGCGCCGCGTCCGGGATCGCGACGGGGATCACGGCCTATCTCCTGAAGGGGACGTGAGCCGCGGGTCGGCTGTCCCCTAGGGTCTTTCCGACCGTCCTCGTCGCGCACGCGCCGGTGACGGTCCCCGGTTCGCGGCGTCCACGCGCGCCATGCACCACCGGACGGTTCCCGGTCGGGCCACCGACCGCCGTGAGCCGCACGATCGGGCCCGGCGCGAGCCGTCCACGCACCGCACGTCGTCCGGCGCGCCCCGCGCCGTCGTCGACGTCACGTCCCCTCCGTACCTGTTAAGGAGAAACGTTGAACCGGAAAGGGATCACGAGGGGCGACGCGATCGTCATTCTCGCGATCGTCCTGATCTTCATCTTCTCGTTCTTCGATTACTACGAAGTCAGCGAATCGCTGCGCGGCAGCAGCGACGACGACAGCCTGTTCGACAGCGGCGGGCGCAGTCGAAGCCAGGGCTGGAACGCCTGGACGGTCAACTTCTATCCGCTGATGCCGGCCGTGGTGCTGGTGCCGCTGCTGGCCGCGCTGCTCCTGGTGATCGGCCGCTTCGTGGCCCAGCCGGACAGGCAGGCGCTCGGTCTGGCCCCGCGCCAGTGGGCGATCGCGTTCGGCGTCACCGGCGCGATCAGCGGCTTCTTCGCCCCGTTCGGGGCGGGCGGCGTGATCGGCGACATCGTCAAGGGTTCGGACTCGATCGACGCCGGACCCACCATCTTCGCCTGGCTGATGATGGTGGCCGGGCTCGTCGCGGCGCTCTTCCTGATCATCGGGGATCGCATCCCCAGCCTGGCCGCGCCGCTGTTCAGCCCGGTCCCGCAGCAGCCGTGGGGCTACCCGCCGCCGGGCGGCACCGGGGGTTACCCGGCCCCGGTCGACCCGAACACCGGCTACCCGCCGCCGAACGCCACCGGCGCCTACCCGCCGCCCGCCTACCCGGTTCCGGGCACGGGCACTGGCACGGGCGCGCCGATGGCCGGGGTGCCGGCCCACATGCCGCCCCCGGACGTCACCGGCGCGGGCACCGGCACCGGCACCGGCGGCGCATCGGTCGCCGGCGCGCAGCCGGCCGCGCCGGTTCGGGACGCGCAGGAGTTCGCGCAGTTCTGGTTCGCCGTTCCGGAGGCCCGGCCGCTGGCACCCGCCGAGGGCCTGTCCAAGGAGCCGGTGGCCACGCTGCAGACCGGCCAGTGGTACCTCGCGGTCGCCCCGCACCCGGGCGGCGTCCTGGTCGAGGCGGACGGCGTTCGAGGGGTCCTGAGCGACGTCTCCGGGATCCAGCGCGGAGAATGACGGTACGTCAGGCTCCGGTGCCGGTGCGGGCGACCGCACCGGCACCGGGCCGGGCCCAGCAGACGCACGGCAATTCCGAGCAGTACGAAAGCCCCGTCAGGGAGGAGCACGATGCCACGCAAAGGCGTCACCCGAGGTGATCTGATCGTCGCGGCGGCGGCGATCGGAGTTCTGGTCTTCTCGTTTCTCCCCTGGTACACGGTGACCGCCAAGGGCAAACAGATCACCGAGGGAAGCAAGGACTATTCGGCGTGGATCGGCGACTTCTCGCCGCTGGCCCCCGCCGTCGTCCTGCTGTCCTCGATCTCGCTGGTGCTGCTGCTGATCGGCCGGTTCACCTTCCGGCCCGGCTCGCCGCAGCCGACCGAGATCCAGTTCTGCGGACTCGCCTTTCGGCAGTGGGGCGTCGCGCTGGGCATCGCGGCGGCGTGGAGCGCGGTGTGGGCCCTGTTCGGCGCGGACGGCGGCTACGAGAAGTTGGCGCGCTTCGCGGAGAACTACGCCCGCACCAACGGCGACACGCAGGCGACCGTGGAGGCCGGACACGGCTGGGGCGCATGGGGGTTGGCGGGCTTCGCCGTGCTCCAGGCGCTGCTGCTGTTGACGGTCGACCGGATCGGCGGGCTGAACGCCCCGCTGGTGCGCCCGCGCGAGAACAATTGGCAGGGCTACCCCGGCGGTGGCTTCCCCGGCGCTCCCGGCGGGTACCCGCCCGGCCCTCCCGGCACCGGTGGTTTCCCGATCCCGCCGCCCGTCGCGCCGCCGGTCTACGGGCCGTCGGGCAACACTCCCCCGCCGCAGACGCCGCCGATGCAGCCGCCCGCGGTACAGCCGCCGGTGCTGCTGTTCAAGCAGGACGACGCCCCGGAACCGGCCGCACCCGTCGGGGAGCAGGCACCCGCCGCGCCGGAGTCCGGCGATCCGGGCACGTTCGAGCAGTACTGGCTGGCCGTGCCCGAACCGAGGCCGCTGCACCCGCTGGACCACGCCGGTGACGCGGTGGCCACCCTGCACCCCGGTGTGTGGTATCTCGCAGTGGGCGTGCGAGACGGCGGCATCGTCATCGATATCGACGGTCTACAGGGCGTGTTGACCGATCTGACGGGTATTCAGCGGGGCGAATAGACATCTTCGAAAAAATGCCCCCATACGGCGCGTCGCGTGGGGTCGGGGTACAGATCGTTCCCCCGTCTGGCACAGTGTCCCCGGACCAATGCACCGGGGACGCGCGGGGGCGACGTCGGTGGCACGACTTGGGTCGCCCCCGTACGCTGTCGGCGCCCATCCCCCTCGGGAGGAGTATTAGTGGACGTCAGAAAGCTTTCGCGTGGCGACGCGGTCATCGGGGTCGCCGCCGTGCTCATCTTCATCTTCTCGTTCTTCGACTACATCGGCGTCAAGGGCGATGTGCCTCGGGGCTTCGACGGCAGCTGGAGCGCGTGGTCGGGCACCATGGCACCGGTCATCTTCGCGGTCGTGCTGACCCCGATCATCGCCGCCGCGCTGTTCATCCTCGGCGGGCTGCTGCCGCAACTGCGCGACCGGCAGATCCTCGGTCTGACCGCTCGCCAGTGGGCGCTGCCGCTCGCGGTGGTCTCGCCGATCAACGCCCTGTGGTCGATCGGCCGCGCCTCCGACGGCCTGGAGATGAAGGCCGGCGGCATCCTCATCGTCCTGCTGGTCCTCGTGCTCAGCGGTGCCCTGATCGCCACCTCGCTGGTGCCCGCCCTCCAGGCGCCGCTGCTCGGCGCCGGTGGTCCGAGCGCGGCCCCGCAGGGGCAGTACGGCGGCCCGCAGGGTCAGCAGCAGTTCGGCGGCGCGCCCTACGGCGGCCCGCAGGGTCCGCAGGCCGGCCAGGGTCCGCAGTCGTACGGCGGCGCCCCGCAGCCGGGCGGCTTCGGCGGCCCGGCTCCGCAGGGTCCGCAGGGTCCGCAGGGTGGCTTCGGCGGTCCCGGCCCGCAGGGTCCGCAGGGTCCCGGCGGCATGCAGCAGCCCGCCCCGGGCGGTGCGCCCGGTGGCGCCCGCGCGCCGTTCCAGCCCTTCTGGTTCTCGGTGCCGGACTCGCGCCCGATGCTGGACGAGCACACCAACCAGGAGAAGGGCGTCCTGAACACGGGCGTCTGGTACCTGGCGGTGGCCGAGCACCCCAACGGCCTGCTGGTCGAGGTCGACAACGTGCGCGGCGTGCTTCAGAACACGATCGGTATCCAGCGCTCGTGACACCGGTGCTCCCGAGGAACCGGTAGTACCGAGACACCGCGACTCGGCAACACGACAGGGCGTCGTCCACCCGGACGGCGCCCTTTCGCGTGCCCGGAAAGCGGTTCGAGCCGGCGCCACGGCCGGGTCCCGGGGGAGTCGGCCTCCCAAGAAAGTAAAACGTGTTCTAGTCTGCGGAGGCGATTCGCCGTGCTACTCCGTGGAGGTAACGCCATGAGGCTGGGTCTGACGTTCGGGTACTGGGGCCGAGGCCCGTCCGCCGACTTCGTCGAGTTGGCGCAAAAGGCCGAGCAGCTCGGGTTCGACGCGGTGTGGACCGCCGAGTCCTGGGGGTCGGACGCCTTCACGCCGCTGACCTGGATCGCCGCCCACACCTCGCGGATCAAGCTGGGCACCGCGGTGACCCAGATGACCGCGCGCACACCCACCGCGACCGCGATGCACGCGCTGACCCTGGACCACCTCTCCGCGGGCCGGATGATCCTGGGCCTGGGGCTCTCCGGCCCGCAGGTGGTCGAGGGCTGGTACGGGCGGCCGTTCCCGAAGAGCCCGCTGACCTTCACCCGCGAATACGTGGACGTCATCCGCCAGGTGTTGCGCCGCGAGGGACCGGTGGTCGCCGAGGGCCGATACGCCCGACACCCGTACACGGGCGAGGACGGCAGCGGACTGGGCAAGCCGCTCAAGTCGATCACCCACCCGCTGCGCGCCGACCTGCCGATCTTCCTCGGCGCGGAGGGGCCCAAGAACGTACACCTGACCACGCGGATCGCGGACGGATGGTTGCCGCTGCACTGGGCCCCGACCCGGCCCGAGGTGTACGCGGACGCGCTGCGCGACAAGCCGGCCGGCTTCCGGATCGCGCCGATGGTGCAGGTGGCCCTCGGCGACGACGTGGAGCAGGCGATGTACCCGATCAAGGCGGCGATGGGCTTCTACGTCGGCGGGATGGGCGCGAAGAACAAGAACTTCCACGCGGACCTGATGCGCCGGTTCGGCTACGCGGACGAGGCAAACCGGATCCAGGAGTTGTTCATGGCCGGCAAGCGGGACGAGGCGATCGCCGCCGTCCCGAGCGCCTTCGTCGACGAGATCGCCCTGGTCGGGCCGGCCGCGCGCATCCGCGAGCGGTTCGCCGTCTGGGCCGCCGACCCGCACGTCACCGACATGATCGTCACCACCCGCAACCACGCCGCCCTCGAACTGCTCGCCGAACTCGCGAGTTGACGTCGACCGGCGACCCGGCCGGCACCGACCGGGTCGCCGGCCGGGCGCCGGCCCCGCCGGTTCGTCGTGGCGGGTCCGGCCGCGCGGGCGGTGCTACGGCAGCGGGGCCATGCACAGTTCCTGATTGCGGGAGGGCAGCGGGTAGTAGACCGGGGACCGGCCGGGGCAACTGGTGGCGTTCGCGGCGGCCAACGGGTGCACCTCGTCGATCCGCAGGCGGGCCGGGCGATCCTGCGGCAGCGGGCCCTCGCACGGCACCAGCGAGGCCAGGAAGGCCCATTGCCGGCCGTCGCGCGTCTCCGCGGGCACACACTCGCCCGGCCGGAAGATCCGTTCCAGACACAGCGCGGCCACGCCGGGGGTCGCCGGCCAGCGACTGCGCCCGTCGGTGTTCATGCAGTCCGTCGTACCGCCTCCGGCCGAGGTGCGCGCCAACACCCGCTGCCGGGCCGCCGGATCCTCACAGGGCAGCGTGCGGAGCGCGGCGGGCCGCCACCCGGGCGTGCCGTCGCTCGCGAAGTCCACGCAGCCGCCCACCTGTGTGCTCGCCACGAAGGCCGCGGTCGGGTCGGCGGGCGAGCCGGACGCACGGGTGTCGTCGGCCGCGCCCGCCTTGCCCCGATCCCGGTCCCCGCGCCCGCGTTCGTAGGCGACGCCCCCGAACAGGCCGCCCACCAGAGCGATCACCACGAGCGCGGCGACCAGCAGCCAACCGGCCCCGCCGGCCTCGTGCGGCTCGCGCGGGACGGGGAGGTCGTACCTGTCCGGCCGATCGTCGCTGTCGTCGATGCGCGGCACCATCGCCTCGACGATCCGGGCCAGTTGCATCGTCTCGGCGGCGGCCGACGGCTCCGCGGCGGCGGAGCCGGCCGCGTCGGTCCGGTTCGGCCCGGGCTTCGCCGGCTCGGCCGGGTGCGCCTCGGCCCTCGCAGGTCCGGCCGGGTCCGGCCGGCGGGTCGCATCCGCCGCCGGCTCGATCGCCGCCGCGGGTCCGGTCGGCTTCACCGGGCCGACCTTGTCACCGAGCGAACCACCGTGCGCGGAGCCGCCCTTCGCGGAGCCGCCGCCGGCCGGATCGCCGAATCGATCGGCGAGCGGCACGGTGGGCGGGTCACCGACCAGGCGCCCACGCCGGTGGTACGCGTCGATCAGCTCCATCGCGGGCGCCGGCAGCCAGGCGGCGGCGCCGTACGCCCCTCGGCGATCGGCCGAGTCCGCGGCCACCTCGTCGAGCAGCGCACGCGGCGTCGGCCGATCCTCCGGTTCCCGAGTCAGACAGGAGCGGATCAGCTCGATCAACTCGTCCGGCACATCCGTCAGTTCCGGCTCACCCGCGGCCACGCTGCGCCGGGTCTCCGCCTCGCCCGTACCGGAGTGCGGCGGCCGTCCGGTCGCCGCGAAGCACAGCAGCGCGCCGAGCGCGTAGACATCGGACGCCGGCCCCGGCTCCTCGCCGCGGGCCTGCTCCGGGGCGAGGTATCCGGGCGCGGCGAGCGGGTTGCCCGCGCCCTCGATCCCGAATCCGGTCACCCGCGGGCCGTCCGAGGCCACCACGATCTGGGCCGGGCGCAGATCGCCGTGCACGAGCGAGGCCTGATGAATCGTCACCAGCCCCTCGGCGATCCCGCCGGCGAGCCACCGCACCGCATCCGGGGGCAGCGGACCGCACGAGATCACCAGGTCCGCGAGCGACGGCGCGGGCACATACACCGAGGCCACCCACGGATTGCGGGTCGCGCCACCGGCGGAGATCACCTCGACCACGCCCGGCCCGCGCACCTTCTGCGCGCGCTTGATGCCGCGCTGCTCGCCGTACAACATCCGCACGGCCATCGGCCGCCCGGCACCGGTGCGCGCGAGATACACCCAACCGGGGCTGCCGGCGCCCAGCAATCCCACCACCGTATAGGGACCTATCCGATCCCCCGGCTCCAACCCAGCCGCCATGCCCACCCTCGTCACGCGAGTCGCCCAGCCCCCACGCGAACCCTATTGCCGCCACAACCACCACCGACAACCGAGTACACGACCCCCGATCACCAGCCCAACCGACCCCACCCACACCTACCCGACAATCCCGAATCAACCCCCTACCCCACCCACACCAAGCCCCTCACCCCACCCAGAGCGAATTCCCAACCCACCAGGCCGACTCCCCCGGCCCGCCCAGCCAAACTCCCCGGCCCGCCAGACAAACTCCCCAGCCCACCCGACCCAAGTTCTTCAGCCCGCCCAGGCCAAATCCTTCAACCCGCCCAGGCCAACTCCCCCAGCCCGTCCGGCGCTTGAGAACAAGCAGGAAATCCGACCCAACACACCCAAGGCACTCGAAACCTCAGCCCGTCCGGCGCTTGAGGACACCCGGCGAGGCCGCCCCCAGCCGGGCCCGGCCCAAGGCAACACCGCAACGCCCCCACCCGGGCAACCCAATTCAGCCCGTCCGGCGCTTGAGGACAACCCTCTCAGCCCACCCGGCACGTGAGACCCGCGCTTGAGGACAGCCCGCCCAGCCCGTCCCCCGATTGAGGACAACCCCTACAGCTCGTCCGGCGACTGAGGACCCCAGGCTCAAACCCCGTCCACACACAGCTCCGAACCACACCGCACCTGCGCCGGATCCAGCCCGACCGGCAACCCGTCACCCTCGAACGCCGAGACCGCACCGCCGAACACCGCCGTCGTGGCCGGCTCCCCACCCAGCACGGCGGTGGCCAGGATCATCGCGCCCGCCGTCCACGCGGTTCGCTCCACCGGCCAGATCGCATCGTCCTCGAACACGTACCCGGTCCAGTACAGACCGTCCTCGTGCCGCAGCCGCTGGATCCACGAGACGATCTCGACCGCCCGGTCGCTCTGCCCCAACGCCCACAACGCGATGGCCAGTTCGCAGCTCTCCGCACCGGTCACCCAGGGCCGGTCCGAGACGCACCGCACGCCCAGGTCCGGCACCACGAAGGTGTCCCAGCCGTCCTTGATCCGCTCGTCCGCCGCCGGCCCCCGCAGCGCGGTGCCCAGGACCGGGTAGTACCAGTCCATCGAGTAGCGGTTCTTGTCCAGGAACCGCTCGGGGTGCGACAACACCGCATGGCCCAACCGGCCCGCGGCCAACTCCCAGTCCGGCTGCGGCTCGCCGAGGTGCTCGGCGATCGCCAGCGCACAGCGCAGCGCCTGGTACATGCTCGCCGACCCGGTGAGCAGCGCGTCCGGCACCGCCACCCCACGCTCGTCGCGCTTCCAGCGGATCTCCCCGCCGGGCGCCTGCAGGTCCAGGATGAAGCCCATCGCCGCGCGCAGCTGCGGCCACATCCGGACCAGGAACTCCTCGTCCCCGGTGAGCAGATGGTGGTGCCACAGGCCGACCGCGAGGTAGGCCGTGAAGTTGGCCTCCTTGTTGCGGTCGGTCACCGCACCGTCCACGTAGGCGGCGTACCACGAGCCGTCCGGCTCCTGGCGACTCGCCAGCCAGCGATACGCCCGCTCGGCCTCGTCGTGCCGGCCGGCCACGTCGAGCGCCATCGCGGCCTCGGTGTGGTCCCACGGGTCCAGGTGTCCGCCGACGAACCACGGGATCGACCCGTCCGGCCGCTGCACGGCGGCGATCCCGTCGATCGTCTCGGCCACCTGATCGAGCGTCAACACGCCTTCCAGGGCCAGCAGTTCGAGCGCGGGCTCGGAGCCGCGCCGGCGGCCCGCGAGGCTCATGCGCTCGCCCCGGCGAGGTCCGTGTCCGCGCCGTCGGCACCGGCCGCGGTCTCCCCGGTCGGCCGGGGCTTGGTCGCGTAGACCACCAGGCTCTTCCCGATCAGCGGGTCCAGCGCCTTCTCGGCGAGGCGGGTGGCCAGCGGGCGCTTCATGATGTCCCACACCAGGAGCTTGTGCCAGGCCCGGACCGGGAGCGCCTTGTCGTTGTCCACGCCCACCGCGCACTTGATCCACCAGTACGGCGAGTGCAGCGCGTGCGTGTGGTGGGTCCCGTACGGCCGGAGCCCGGCCTCGCGGATCCGGGCCTCGAACTCGTCGCCCTTGTAGATCCGGATGTGTCCGCCCTCGACCTCGTGGTACGCGTCCGACAGCGCCCAGCAGATCTTCTCCGGCCCGTAGCGCGGCACGGTCATCGCGGCCAGGCCGCCGGGCTTGAGCACCCGGAACAGCTCGTTCAGCACACCCTTGTCGTCCGGGATGTGTTCGAGCACCTCGGAGATGATCACCCGGTCGAAGCTGTCGTCCGGGAACGGCAGCGCGAGCGCGTCCCCGACCAGCGCCTCGGCCCGCGCGCCCTCGGGCACCTCGCCGGCGGCCAGCATCGAGGCGAACATCGCGTCCACCTCGGCGATGTCCTTGGCGTTCCGGTCGAGCGCGACCACGTCGGCGCCGCGCCGGTATGCCTCGAAGGCGTGCCGGCCGCCACCACAACCCATGTCCAGGACCCGATCCCCCGGGGCCAGGGGAAAGCGGGAGAAATCCACGGTGAGCAAGTCGGCGACTCCGTCTCGTATTGCGCGAACCGGTTGCGGGGGCGGCCGGCGAGGGTGGGCTGGGGTCAGCGGGTTCCGGGTCCGCCGCCGTGCGAGGCGGGCGGCGGCAACCGGCGGCCGAACGGCGAGCGGCCCAGCAGGACGTCGCTCGCGCGCTCGGTGACCCCGCGTCTGCCGGCGCCGGCCGTGGTCGGCGCGGTGGGACCGGCCGCGAGTGCGGCCCGGTAGCGCTCCACGGTGCGTACCGCGGTGTTGCGCCAGGTGAACCGCTCCAGCACCCGGGCGCGGCCCGCCTCGGCCAGGCGGGCGCGCAGTTCGGGATCTTCCAGCAGTCGGGTGAGCGCGGCGCGCAGGGCCTCCGGGTCGCCCGGCGGCACCGCGAGACAGGTCTCCCCGTCCGGGCCGGCGACCTCCGGGATCGCACCGCCCGTGGTCGCCACGAGCGCGGTCCCGCAGGCCATCGCCTCGGCGGCGGGCAGCGAGAAGCCCTCGTAGAGCGAGGGCACACAGGCGATCTCGGCGCTGCGGATCAGGTCGACCAGTTCGTCGTCGCTGAGTCCGGACACGAACCGGATCGCCGAGGTCAGGCCCAGCCGGTCGATCGCGCGCAGCACCGGCCCGTCGCCCTTGGGCCGGCCGACCACCACGAGTTCGACGTGGTCGTGGTCGGCACGCAGCTTGGCGAGCGCCTCGACCAGGTGGATCAGGCCCTTGAGCGGCACGTCCGCGCTCGCGGTGGTGACGATCCGGCCGGGCACCTTCGCCACCGAGGGATCCGGCGCGAACCGGTCGGTGTCGGCGCCCACCGGGACCACGGTGACCCGGCTCGGCGAGACGCCGAGGTGGTCGATGATCTGGGCCTTGGACGAGCCGGACACGGTCAGCACGTCGCTCAGCCGCGCGGACACCCGCTTCTGCATGGTGGTGAACCCGTACCAGCGGTGCAGTGTCGCCTTGCGCCGCAGCGTGGTGGCCTCGCCGATCTCCAGCGCGCGGTCGACCGTGATCGGGTGGTGGATCGTGGTCACCAGCGGAAACCCGAGTCGGGGCAGCGCGAGTTGGCCGTAGCCCAGTGTCTGGTTGTCGTGCACGATGTCGAACTCGCCGCGCCGGGCCGCCAGGTGCCGCCACGCGCGCAGCGAGAAGGTGAGCGGCTCGGGGAAGCCCGCGGTCAGCATGCCGCCGACCTCCAGGACGTCGATCCAGTCCCGGTATTCCTTCAGCCGGGGCAGCCGGAACGGGTCCGGGTCGCGGTACAGGTCCAGGCTGGGCAGTGTGGTGAGCTTCACGCCCTCGTCCACGACCGCGTACGGCGGGCCGGAGATCACCTCGACCTCGTGGCCGAGCCGGGTGAGTTCGCGGGACAGGTGGCGGACGTAGACTCCCTGTCCGCCGCAGTACGGGTCGCCGCGATACGCCAACAGGGCGATGCGCAAGGGTCGCTCCGGGGAGGTCCGCGCCGGGCCCACCTGGGTATCCACAGCGGTTGCGGTCTCCCGTATCACGAATGGCCCCCTATCGCTGCCCTCGTCGGAGCATAGTAGTCGCGTAATCTAGAACAAGTTTCAGTATCTGCTCGTCGGAGAGCAGCCAAGATACCGCCGGGTACCCACTGCGACGAGCACCGCGTGACCCGTAACACACCGGCCGGCGAACCGCCGCGCACCGAGAGGCTGACATGACGACGTATACGAAGGCCGACCGGGCGCCGCTGACCGAGCGGCAGGAGGCGCGCCGCCGGCGGATCCTGCGCGCGACCACCCAACTGGCCGCCCGCGGCGGCTACGAATCGGTCCAGATGCGCGAGGTCGCCGAGCTGTCCGAGGTCGCACTGGGCACGCTGTACCGCTACTTCCCGTCCAAGGTGCACCTGCTCGTGGCGACCATGTACGACCAGCTGGATCAGCTGCACGCGCAGCTGCGCCGGCGCCCCCCGCGGAGCGCGGGCTCGCGCGAGCGGGTGGTGGACACGCTGCTGCGCGCGTTCAAGGGCATGCAGCGCGAGCCGCACCTGACCGAGGCGATGATGCGCGCGCTCCAGTTCGCGGACCGCTCGGTCGGCGCGGAGGTGGACACGGTCAGCCGGGAGACCACCACGATGATCCTGGAGGCGATCAGCGGCGACGAGCCGACCGGCGAGCCGACCGCCGAGGACCTCGCGGTGATCCGGGTGATCACCCACACGTGGCACTCGTCGCTGATCGCGTGGCTGAACGGCCGAGCCTCCATCGCCCAGGTCCGCACCGACATCGAAACGGTCTGCCGGCTGATCCCGGAGGACTGAGCCGCACCCGCCGCGCCGCGGTCACCGCACGAACCGGTCCGGCGGGGCGGCGGCCCGACCGGGCGTCGGCGCCGCCTCGACACCACGCCGCCGCCCGCCGGACACGGGCTAGTCCGGCGGGAACACCGGCTTGCCCGAGGCGATCTCGACGATCGAGATCGCCTCGACCGGGCAGCTCTCGGCCGCCTCCAGGATCGCGTCCGAGGCGTCCATCTCCTCGGCCCTGGGGTGCGACTGCCGACCCGCGTCCAGCTTGAAATCGGTCGGGGCGCTGCCGATGCACATGCCCGAACCGATGCAGACGCCCCTGTCGACCTCGACGCGCCAGCGATCACCCATCAGAACACCTCTTCTTCGCTCGGCCTCGCGGGGCCTGGAGCCGCCGACCCGCCCGCGCGGAGCGGGCCGGCGGCTGCGGTCAGATCTGCGCGTCGTAGCCCGCGGGCAACGCGATCGACTTGGCCTCGGTGTACGCGCCCAGGCCCTCGATCCCGAACTCGCGGCCGATGCCCGAGTTCTTGAAGCCGCCGAACGGGCCGAAGAAGTCCAGGCCGAACGTGTTCACCGAGTAGGTGCCCGTGCGGATCCGCCGGGCGACGTCGATGCCCTTCTCGATGTCGTTGGTCCACACGCTGCCGGACAACCCGAAGTCCGAGTCGTTGGCCAGCGCGATCGCCTGCTCCTCGTCGTCGTAGGGGATCAGCGCCACGACCGGGCCGAAGATCTCCTCCTGCGCGATCCGCATCGCGTTGTCCACGTCGCCGAACAGCGTGGGCTCGACGTACCAGCCCTTCTCCAGCGCCTCGGGACGGCCGCCGCCGGCGAGCAGCTTGGCGCCCTCCTCCTGGCCGATCCGGATGTAGTCGAAGGAGCGCTGCTGCTGCCGCTTGGCCACCAGCGGGCCGACCTGGGTGTCGGCCGCCATCGGGTCGCCGACCTTGAGCTCGCCGACCCACGCGGTGAACCGCTCGGCGATCTCGTCGTAGCGGCTGCGCGGCGCCAGGATCCGGGTCTGCGCCACGCACGCCTGGCCGTTGTTCATGTACGAGTTGGGCAGCAGCGTCGTGGCGGTGTGCTCCAGGTCGGCGTCGGGCAGGATGATCGCCGCCGACTTGCCGCCCAGTTCCAGGGTGACCCGGGTGAGGTTGCGCGCGGCGACCTCCATGATGCGCTTGCCCGCGCCGACCGAGCCGGTGAAGGCGACCTTGTCGATGCCGGGGTGGGCCACCAGGTATTCGCTGACCTCGCGGTCGGCGGCGACGATGCTCAGCACGCCGTCGGGCAGGCCCGCCTCACGACAGATCTCGGCCAGGATGTACGAGTCGAGCGGGGTCTCCGGGGACGGCTTGAGCACGATCGTGCAGCCGGCCGCGATCGCCGGCGCCAGCTTGGCGGCGGTGACGAACTGCGGGACGTTCCAGGGCACCACGGCGGCCACCACGCCGACCGCCTCGCGGCGGATCAGCAGCGGGTTGAGCAGGCCGGTCCGCTTCTCCTCCCACTGGTAGTCGCGGGCGATCTTGGCCACCGTGTCGTAGATCATCCCGGCGCCGATGGCCTGCGCGAACAGGCCCCAGCCGACCGGCGAGCCGTTCTGCGAGGCGACCACCTCGGCGATCTCCTGCGAACGCGTCATGAAGCCGTCGCGGATCTTCTCCAGGATGGCGATCCGCTCGTCCAACGACATCCGCGGCCACGGGCCCTCTTCGAATGCCTTGCGCGCGGCGGCGACCGCGGCGTCCACGTCCGCGGTCGAGGCGTGCGGAACGCGCGCGATGACCTCTTCGGTGTGGGGCGAGACGACCTCGATCGTGTCCTTGCCAATCGGGTCCACCAGCTGTCCGCCGATGACCAGTTGGCTGTGCTCCACGATATCCGTCATCACGGTCCTCCTCGGTGCGGGCGTGCACACACGCTGCGCGATACAGGGGCTTGCGGGCTATGAGCAGAACTCTGACTGAACACTGACTAGAACAGATATCAGTTTGCCGCCGAGGGAACAACGCATTCCGGGCTCGAATGAGACTGGAGTCTCATCGGCTGACAGGTAAGGATCGTACGTGCCGGATCTCGATCTGACGACCCCTCAAGTCACCGGCTCGGTGGTGTATGAGAGAACGTGTTCTATGGTGATCACCGAAGCCGGGCGGGCATCCGGCGTTCGACTGGCGCCACTTCGAGAACCGTCGAGAAGGAGGCCGCCCGTGACCACCGCACCCGACCGCCCCACCCCACCCGCTCCCCGTGTCGCCGATCTGGGCAACGGCGTGTGGACCGTCCCGGTTCCGATCCCGAACAATCCGCTCGGTTGCACCCTCGTCTACGTACTCGAAACCGACGCGGGGCCGGTCCTGGTCGACTCGGGCTGGGACGACCCGATCTCCTACCGGGCCCTGGTCGACGGCCTGGTCGAGGTCGGCACCTCGATCGAGGACGTGCACGGCGTCCTGGTCACCCACGCACACCCCGACCACCACGGACTGTCCGAGAAGGTGCGCGAGGTCTCCGGCGCGTGGATCGCGCTGCATGCGGCGGACGCCGAACAGGTCGAGCAGATCAACAGCGCGCCGCGCGCCGCGTGGTTGCGGCACCACTTGGAGGTGCTCACTCTCGCGGGCGCCCCGCAGGAGGCCCTGGACGCGCTCACCGGCCTGCGCACCGCCGCGGCCGGGAGCAGCCGACCGCGCCTGCGCTACGCGGTGCCCGACCGCGAGTTGGTGCACGGCGAACTCGCCCCCGCGCCGGGTCGCACCGTACGCACGGTGTGGACGCCCGGCCACACACCCGGCCATGTCTGCCTGCACCTGGAGGGCGACGACGGTCGGCTGCTCTCCGGCGACCACCTGTTGCCCTCGATCACGCCGCACATCGGGCTGTACGACGAGGCCGAGGAGGCCGACCCGCTGGGCGACTTCCTGGCCTCCCTGACACGTGTCGCACGGTTGCCGATCACCGGCGTGCTGCCCGCGCACGAGCACGCCTTCACGGACGCGGCGGGCCGGGCCGCGGAGGTGGCCGGGCTGCACGAGGTGCGGCTCGCGGCGCTGCACACCCGGCTGCGCGCGGCATCGCTGACCCTGTGGCAGATCGCCGAGGGCATGGACTGGAACCGGCCGTGGGCGCAGCTGGGCGCGCAGAATCGGCAACTGGCCCTGAGCGAGGCCGCCGCTCACCTGCGCCACCTGGTCAAGCGCGGACGGGCGGCGGCGGAGTCCGGCGGCGACCCGGTGCGCTATACGGCCCTGTGACGCTCGGGGCTCGGGGGGCACCCGGGTAGGGTGACGAGAACTCTCGACAGTGGCCCCCACAGTCCGATCCGTGCAGCGCGGTCCGATCCGCACAGCGTTCAGCGAAAGGCCATGCATGCCCTCCCCCCGACGCCGCGGACGCGCCGCGGCGGCCTCCGTGCTCACGACGGCGCTGTTGTGCTCGGTCTGGACGGGGGGCGCGGCCGGCGCCGCACCGACGCCGCCGCCTCCCGGCGGTGTGCTCGGCGCGGCCGTGGGCACGGCGACACCGCGCACGACCGTCCCCGTGTCGGTGGTCGCACGCGTCTCCGCCGGCGGAAAGGCGCAGAGCGCCCCGGTGCCGCCCGCGCTGTACGGGAAGAGCGATCCGAGCGCGGACGGGGTGTACCGGCAGTCGCTGGCGATCCTGGCCTTGGCCTCGACCGACAGCACGCCGGCTCCGACCGCGATCGAGTGGCTGCTCGGGCAGCAGTGCGCGGACGGCGGCTTCACCGCGTACCGCGCCGATCCCGCGACGCCGTGCGACGCCGACCGTGAGGACACCGTCGCCACGGCGACCGCGATCGAGGCGCTGCGGGCGCTGCGTACGTACGACACGCGGGTCGCCCGCGGGGTCGACTGGCTCCGGTCCAAGCAACTCGCGGACGGCTCGTTCGCGGCCGTACCCGGCCCGAACGCGATCGGCGACCCGACCGCGACGGCGGCCGCGATCAGCGCGATCGTCACGTCCGGCAGCTCGCCGGAACTGCTCAGGTCACCGCAGGGCCGTACCCCGACCGACGCGCTCGCGGCGGCCCAGTTGCGCTGCGCGGTGCCGGAGCCGGACCGGGGCGCGTTCGCGGCCGGCCCGGGCGCGCCGGTCGACCCGCTGCTGACCGCGCGCTCGGTGCTCGCGCTCGGATACGGCACCCAACCGGCCGTCCCGGCGCCCTCCATCGCGGTCACGCCCATCGTCTGCCCCGGCGCCGAGCCGAACCGGCAGGCGGCTGCGCAGGGCGGTGCGGCGTGGTTGATCGCCAAGCTGAAGGCCGGTGGCAACCATCTCGGCGGGCCGACCGACTTCGATGCCACCGCGGCCGCGGTCCAGGCGCTGTCGGCGACCGGACACCCGGCCGAGGCGGGCGCGGCGGTCGACTGGCTGGCCGCGGGCGCCAAGACCATGGCGGGCAACGACCCGGTGCGGCTCGCGTCGTTGATTCTGGCGGCCGTGGCGACGAACCGCACGGTCACCACGTTCGGCGGCCTGGACCTGCCCAACCTGCTCGCGGCCACCGGCCCGGCGACGACGCCGACCGCGGACATGACCAACCAGAGCAACCTGATCGACGGCCCGGAGGACCACACGCTGCGGGACACGGTGAGCGCGGTGATCGCGGTGTTGCTGGCCGCCACGCTGATCCTGGGCATGCGGCACAGCCGCCGCGAGGACTGAGCACCCGGCCGGCCGCGGGCGGGCGCCGGACGGGTTCGAACCCCTCCGGCGCCCGCCCGTTTCGGCTTCCGGTGCCCGGCCCGCTCAGTGCCGGCGGCCCGGCGGCACCTCGTGCGTCTCCAGCCGGCGTGCCTCCTCGTCGGTGAACACCCGGGAGCGGATCAGGAATCGTTTGCCGGTGGGCGCCTCGACCGAGAACCCGCCGCCGCGGCCGGGCACCACGTCCACGGTCAGGTGGGTGTGCCGCCAGTACTCGTACTGCGCGGCGGACATGTAGAACGGCTGGTCCGCGACCCAGCCGAGCAACACGTCCGCGTCGCCGACCAGGAACTCTCCGCGCGGGTAGCACATCGGTGACGACCCGTCGCAACAACCACCCGACTGGTGGAACAGCAACAGCCCGTGCTCGGCCGCGAGTTCGGCCACGAGGTCGGCGGCGGCCGCGGTGATCGCGACCTTCTCGACCTCGACCGGGGTGCCCGGCCCGGCAGGTCCGCCCGGCGTTGGGGCCGGCTCGTCCATCAGAAGAATCCGAGCTTCTTCGCCGAGTAACTGACCAGCATGTTCTTGGTGTTCTGGTAGTGGCCGAGCATCATCCGGTGGTTCTCCCGGCCCATGCCGGAGGCCTTGTAGCCGCCGAAGGCCGCGTGCGCGGGATAGGCGTGGTAGCAGTTGGTCCACACCCGGCCGGCCTTGATCTCCCGGCCGAACCGGTACGCCCGCGTCGCATCCCGGGTCCACACGCCCGCGCCCAGGCCGTACAGCGTGTCGTTGGCGATCCGCAGCGCCTCGGCGTCGTCGCGGAAGGTGGTCACCGAGACCACCGGGCCGAAGATCTCCTCCTGGAAGATCCGCATGTCGTTGGTGCCCTTGAAGATGGTCGGCTCGACGTAGTAACCGTCCTCGAAGCCCTCGACCACCTTGCGCGCGCCGCCGATCAGGACCTCGGCGCCCTCCTGCCGGCCGATGTCCAGGTAGGACAGGATCTTCTCCAACTGGTCGTTGGAGGCCTGCGCGCCGACCATGGTCGCCGGATCGAGCGGGTTGCCCTGCACGATCGCCCGGGTGCGCGCCAACGCGCGCTCCATGAAGCGGTCGTGGATCGACTCGTGAATCAGTGCCCGGGACGGACACGTACAGACCTCACCCTGGTTGAGGGCGAACATCACGAAGCCCTCGACCGCCTTGTCGAAGAAGTCGTCGTCCTCGTCGGCCACGTCGGCGAAGAAGATGTTCGGGCTCTTGCCGCCGAGTTCGACGGTCACCGGGATGATGTTCGCCGACGCGTACTGGAGGATCAGCCGACCGGTGGTGGTCTCGCCGGTGAAGGCGACCTTGGCCACCCGGCTGCTGCTCGCGAGCGGCTTGCCGGCCTCGAAGCCGAAGCCGTTGACCACGTTGACCACGCCGGGCGGAAGCAGGTCGGCGATCAGTTCGATCAGCACCAGGATGCTCACCGGCGTCTGCTCGGCGGGCTTGAGCACGACGCAGTTCCCGGCCGCGAGCGCCGGCGCGAGCTTCCACGTGGCCATCAGCAGCGGGAAGTTCCACGGAATGATCTGCGCGACCACGCCGAGCGGCTCGTGGAAGTGGTAGGCGACGGTGTCCTCGTCGAGCTGCGAGATGGAGCCTTCCTGGGCCCGGATCACGCCGGCGAAGTAGCGGAAGTGGTCCACGGCGAGCGGCAGATCGGCGGCCAGGGTCTCGCGGACCGGCTTGCCGTTCTCCCACGTCTCGGTGACCGCGAGGCGTTCGAGGTTCTGCTCGATGCGATCGGCGATCCGCAGCAGGATCAGCGATCGCTCGGTGACGCTGGTCCGTCCCCATGCGTCGGCCGCGGCGTGTGCGGCGTCCAGTGCGAGTTCGACATCCTCGGCGGTGGAGCGGGCCACCTCACAGAACGGCTGTCCGGTCACGGGGGTGATGTCCTCGAAGTACCGGCCCTGCACGGGCGGTACCCACTTGCCCCCGATGTAGTTGTCGTACCGGGGTTCGAAGTTGACGATGCTGTCCGGTTGGCCGGGCTGACTGTAGACCACGCGAGCCTCCGCTTCCCTTGCCGTGCGCTGGGCATGACGGACCATCGGCGGCACCCGCCCGGGCCGTGCCGCGGCTCGGGGCGCCTGCGGCCGACGCTAGTCGCTCGGGCGGCGATGGTCACGGGTTCGCCGGCGGGAGATGCCCGTCCGCGGCCTTCGCCACGAGCCGCGTGCCCGTCGTCTGCCGGCCGTCGCTCACGGGGTCCGCGGCTTCGCCGAGGCTTTCCGGCAATGCCCCCGACCGGCGCGGGAGTTGGTCGCCGATTCGGCGCGAATCCATCTGGATGTCACGTGTGACATGTGCAATTGTACTCGGCGTCGTGTTCTCACCGTGGACCGCCGATCGTGGTCCACCCGTGCCCGAAGGGCCGTACATGAGTGCTCACGTACGCCGTAGGAAGTGGTTTGCCACAAGCGTTCCCCTCTTGGCACTGGCCGTTGGAGTACTGCCGATCGCAGTGGCTCCGCCGGCCTCGGCCGGCCCGGTCCCGAGTACGAACTCGCAGGTCGGGCAAGCGAACACGGCGACGGCGGCCGATCCGGGCGACGAGGTCGACCGGATCGGCTCGCCGCTCTCGCCCGACCCCGACCGCGGTCCGGGTCCGGTCGACGGGAGCAACGCGAAGGCACCCGGGCGGGGTCCGTCCCCGTCCGACCTCCCACTCGGGCTTCCCGCGCAACCGCGGGCCGCGGCCGCCCCGGTGCCCGGCTGCACCCTTGCCGAGTTCTCCGCGCTGTCGCCGCAGGCGCTGGCCGACTTCCTCACCCGTGCCGACGTCGGGCCCGACTGCCTGCGCGGCTTCCTGTGGACCTACACCCCCGAGCTGGGCCGGGTGCTGACGCCGGCTCACCTCCAGGCGGTGCTGGCCCGGATCACCGCCCTGGCCCCCGGCTACGACGGCACCAACGCGTCGCACATGTACGAACTCTGGTACTTCACGCATGCCGCGCTCTACCTCGACTGGGACAACCCGGCGATCGACCTGCGCGGACCGGCCACGGTGGCCGCGATCAGCGCCGCCGCCGACGCGTTCCGCACCGGGCCGCACGCGTTCGACCTCACCCCCACCTCGGGCGCGCTGCTGCGCGAAGTGCTGATCAGCGTCGACGTCGACGGCGTGCGCCAACACCAACTTCCTCTGCTGACACGGATGTTCCGTGACCTGGACGGCAGCACTACGGCGTGGCAGAACGCGGCCCGACGGGAGGCGGTGCTCTCCGCGCAGACCCTGGCCTATCACGGCATCTACAACGGCGACGCGGGCTTCATCGCCGCCGTACAGGCCGATCCCGCCTACCGCGCCGGGCTCGAGGCGTTCGTCGGCTACCGACACCTGAACACGCCGAGCACCTCCGGGCTGTTGCGCAACGGCGTGTACGAGTACGGCCGGCTGGGCCGGATCCCGAGCCTGACCGCCGAGACGGTGACCGGACTCGGCACCATGCTCACCGCCACCGAGGGCTGGTACGGCCGCTTCTCGGTGCCGTGGAGCGAGGTCGCCCACTGGCTGGAGACCTACGGTCGATGTCACGCGGCGGGGGTGTGTCGGGCCGACGTCGAGGCCACGGTCTTCCCCGACACATACACCTTCGACCAGGGCGACATCGAGGTGCACACGTCCCTCGACCGCGCCACCGTCGAGCAGTTGTACTACGCGTCCAAGCAGGTCAAGGAGCAGTTCTTCCGCACGGTGGGGGTCGATCAGCCGCTCGCGGGCGACCCGAACCACAAGCTGACCGTCCGGCTCTACGCGAGCATGGCCGACTACCACACCTACCAGCCGTTCCTGTACGGCTACGCGACCAACAACGGCGGGTTGTACATCGAGGAGGGCGCGACCTTCTACACGTACCAGCGCGTCGTGCCGCGCGATTCCCTGCTCCGATTGGAGGAGTTGTTCCGGCACGAGTACACCCACTACCTCAACGGCCGCTATGCGGTGCCCGGTTCGTTCGGCCAGGGACCGTGGTACGCGGAGAACCGGACGACGGCCTTCGACGAGGGCATGGCCGAGTACCTGGCGGGCGCCACCCGCGATCAGGGGGTGAAGCTGCGCAAGTCGCTGGTCACCAAGGTGATCTCGGACGTGCAGAAGTACGGCAGCCGCCCGTCGGTCCGCGAGACGCTGCACTTCAAGTACGACGACGACGGCTACTTCTTCCGCTACTACGCCTACGCCGGATCGTTCTTCTCGATGCTCGGCCGGGACCACCCGGACCTGCTCGCCGAGATGTACACGCATCTGCGCACCAATGACGTGGCCGGCTACGACGCCTTCCTGAACCGGGTGAGCGGGCCGACCTTCCAGGCGGAGTTCGACGCCTATCTCGACCGGCAGATCGCCGACGTGAACAACCTGATCGTGCCGGTGGCGACCTACACCCCGACCGGGCAGCTCTCGGCGACCGGACCGGACTACGTGCGCCAGGTCTTCCGCCGGGCCACCGCCAACGACCCGACGTCGTGCACCGCGACCCGCGAAGCGCTGCCGCGCTTCACCTGCAAGGGCTCGATCACCGCGAACATCGGCTCGACCGACCCCGGCCGGATGCACACCGACATGGCGGCCACGGTCGACTACTTCATCCTCACCCGCGCCGGCGCGGCGCTCGACAACCTCGCCGACATGAACTGCCACTTCGCCCCGCCCGTGCCCTGGTCCAACGGCCGCGCCGCCACCTCCACCTACTCCTGCGAGGGCCCCCTCCGCCCCTGACCCCCCGAACGACGGCCCCCGAGCGCTGCCCACCCCGCGCCCGGGGGCCGTCCAGATGCCCCGCCCGGACCGTCGGGCACACTGGTCCCATGTCTGTGGTGAAGATCAACGCGCTGACCGTGCCCGCCGAGATGCGGGAGACCCTGGAGCAGCGATTCGCGTCGCGCGGCGGGATGGTGGACTCGCAGGACGGCTTCGAGTGGTTCGAGCTGCTGCGCCCGGTGGCAGGGACCGATCAGTACCTCGTGTACACCCGCTGGCGCAGCGAGGCCGACTTCCAGGCGTGGATGGACGGAAACATGAGGGCCGCCCACGCACAGGGCGACGGCGCCGAGCGGCCGAAGCCGGCGTCCACCGACTCGGCCCTGTGGTCCTTCGAGGTCGTGCAGAGCACCGGCCCGAAGCCGTGACGTCCGACTAACCTGAGCACCATGCCTCGCTACGACTACCGCTGCCGCGCCTGCGGACTCACCTTCGAACTCAACCGCCCGATGTCCGCGGCAAACGACCCGGCCACCTGCCCCCAGGGCCACGCCGACACCACAAAGCTGCTCTCCACAGTCGCGGTAACCGGCGCCGCCACCACCCCCCGCCCCTCCACCGCCGGCGGAGGCGGGGGCTGCTGCGGCGGCGGCTGCTGCAACTGACCCCACAAACCAAAGCCACCCAACCCGGCCGGCGCATGAGGCCAAGCCCGCTACGCGGCCAGGGGCGCCGGCACCTCCTTGTCGCACTCCCAGTGCGCGAGCGCCGACCGGTCCAACAACACCACCCCGGCGGAAGCCGCAAGCGCCGCCGCCTTGGCCGAAAAGCACCCGGCCGTCGTCGCGAGCAACAACGCCCCCGACCGACCCGCGTCCGCGTCCGCATCCGTGGCAACGGCGACCGCGCTCACGAAGTCCTCGACCACGCCGCCCGCCACCGGCCCGGGCCCCTCCGCGCTGCGACACCGCAGCACCGCCGGCGTCCCGTCGCCACGCCGGGCGTGGATGTCCACGGCGTACGCGTCCTCGACGACCCGCACCGTCTCCACCTCGGCCAGCCCGTCCCGCTCGCACAGGTCCGCCAGGTGCTCGGCCAGCCGGGCCGGGTCCATCCGGTCCAGCCGCGCCTTCGCGTCCCGCAGCGCGGTGTCGTCGCAGTGTTCGGTCCACTCGTCGACCCGCGGCCGGTATCCGACCAGCCAGATCGCCGAGGCCAGCGCCGCCGCGGCGCAGATGTAGACGACCATCAAGTTGTCGGACTGGTTCACCCGGATGCCCTCCAGGACGAACCAGATGCCGACGGCGAGGAGTTCGAGCCCGGCGACCAGGATGGCCAGATTGAGGTAGGCCCTCATCGTCGTACGTGCCATGTCCGTCGTCCCCCCGGTGACGCGTTGGCCGGTCGTACACGTGATCGTTCTCATGGTCGTGCTCGTGGTCGTACTGGTGTCGTTCACGCCGTCCCGATCCGATCGGCGCGACCGACTCGGCCGGCCACACATCGTTCCCCTATTGCTGTCCCGACGTTCGGGACACCTGCCCGGTTCCCGACTCCAACAACAACCGGACACCCTACGAAATGCCGCTCACGCACCATCCGGCAGGTTGGTCCAACCGCGACCGTCCGCCTTGCCGTACCAACCGCTCGCGGCGGTCGTACCGCCGTCCACCGGAATCAATTGGCCCGTCACATATGACGATGCGGCACTCGCCAGGAAGAGCACAACCTTCGCGTAGTCCTCGGGTTCGCCGAATCGCGCCATCGGCACCCACGAACCGATCAGCGCGGGGTCACGATCACGCAATTTGGCCTCGTATGTCGTCTGCGGCGTGTTCGCCATGTCCGGTGCGATCGCGTTGACCCGGACCCCCTTGCGCGCCACGTCCACCGCGAGACTCCTGGTGAACGCGATGATCGCCGCATTGTAGGCGGAGTAGACGGGGCAGCCCGGGATGCCACGCAGCGCCTCGACGGTGGACACGTTCACGATGCTGCCGGAGCCGCGCTCGACCATCTGCGGCAACACCGCGTGCGTGACACGCAACACATGCTCGAAGTTGATCGCGTGCAGCGCCTGCCACTCCTCCTCCGTGCTGCGCAGGAAGGTGGTCGAGGGCCGATAGTCGCCGACGTTGTTCACGAGTACGTCCGCGCCGCCCGCCGCGAGCGCGGCGTCGCGCAGCCCGGCCACGGTGGCCGACTCGCGGATGTCGCCGAGCACCACCTCCACCCGCCCGCCGGCCGCCTCGATGTCCACCCGGGCCTGCTCGGCCCAGTCCGCGTCGATGTCGTTCAGCAGTACCAGCGCGCCCGCGCGGGCCAGCAGCCGGGAGACCCCGCCGCCGATGCCCGCGCCGCCTCCGGTGACGACCGCGACCTGACCGGCGAGGGGTTCGGGATCGAGCATGGGTGGTGCCTCCTCGGCGAATGTGACGATGCGTCAGATCTGCGCATGCTCCCCCAGCTCGCTCGCGAGGTCAACGGCGGAACGGGGAATGAACGATCATCCGGGTCGAGCCGCGGGCGGCGCCGCCCCGGATCGCGACCCACCCCGTGATGCGTTCGAATGGATACGAGAGAGTGTCCGGTCGGCATCGGCCGACCTCACACCGATTCGAGGGGATCACATGGACATCGCGGTCGAGGACGTTCCCGCACAGAACCGCTTCGAGGCCCGGGTCGACGGCGACCTGGCCGGCTTCGCCGAGTACATGCTCACCGACACCCTGATCGTGTTCACCCACACCGAGGTGGACACGAGGTTCGAGGGCAAGGGCGTCGGCGGTGCGCTCGTCCGCGGAGCGCTCGACCGGGTGCGCGCCGGCGAGCGCAAGGTCCTGCCGCTGTGCCCGTTCGTCAAGGCGTGGATCGGCAAGCACCCCGACTACTTCGACCTCGTCTACGACGCCCCGCCGAGCAAGGTCACGGACTGACCCTGCGAACGGCCCCGGCCCGACCGCACACGCGCCCCGCGGAACCGGCACCGCCCCGGAGTCGGCCCGCCCGAGGCCGGGGCCATGATGTCCGGATGACCTCGCTTTTGTTCGTGTGCACCGGCAACGCCACCCGCTCGGTGATCGCGGGCGAGCTGACCCGGGCCGCCCGGCCCGAGTGGTCCGTGGCCACCGCCGGCACCTTCGTGGTCGAGGGCCTGCCGATCAGTTGGCGCACCCGCAGCGCTCTGACCGAGCTCGGCCTCCGGGCGCCCGGACACCGCAGCACCCAGCTCACCGACGCACACGTGGCCGCCGCCGACCTGGTGGTCGTCCAGGAGTACCAGCACGTCCGGTACATCCGCCGACACCACCCGCACGGCGCGGCCCGCACCGCGACGCTCAAACGCCTCGTCCGCGACCTGCCCGCCGCCGGCCCGACCGACGAACCCCTGGCCCGCCGGCTCGCCGGGCTCGATCTCGGATCGGTCGAACTCGAACCGGACTGGGAGGACGTGGTCGACCCCGGCGGCGGCGAGGTCGCCGATTTCGTCGCGTGTGCGCACGAACTGGCCGCGCTGATGCACGATCTGCTCCCTCGGTTGGGCGCCCGCGTGGCCTCACCGTAGGCTCGACTCCCGTGAACAGCCTGCGCATGATCGACACCTGGCCCGTCGGGAAGGCCGCCGCCGCCGTGATCACCCGGGACGGGGTGATCAAGGGCGAGCACGGCCCGGTGGACGAGCCGTTCCGACTCGCCTCGGTGACCAAGTTGCTCACCGCGTACGCGGCGCTCGCCGCGATCGAGGAGGGCGCGATCGAACCCGGGGACGCGGCGGGACCGCCCGGATCCACGATCCGCCATCTCCAGGCGCACACCTCGGGTCTGGCCTTCGACGAGGACCGCGTACTCGCCGCGCCCGGTCGCAAGCGGATCTACTCGAACACCGGCTTCAACCTGCTCGGGGCCACCATCGAGAAGGCGTGCGACATCCCCTTCGGCGAGTACGTCCGCCAGGCGGTCTTCGCGCCGCTGGGCATGACCGAGACCACCATCGGCGACTCCCCCGCGGCCGGCGGCGTGTCCACCGTGCGCGACCTGAGCCGATTCGCGGCCGAGCTGCTCGCACCGCGCCTGCTCGCACCGGAGACCGTGGCCGAGGCCACCGGCGTGGTCTTCCCCGGCCTGGACGGCGTGCTCCCGGGCTACGGCACCCGGCGGCCCAACGACTGGGGTCTGGGCTTCGAGATCCGCGGCAGCAAGTCGCCGCACTGGACCGGGACCACCAACTCGCCCGCGACATACGGCCACTTCGGCGCGTGCGGCACGTTCCTGTGGGTGGACCCGGAGCTGGACGCGGCCTGCGTGTGCCTGACCGACCGCGAGTTCGGCCCATGGGCCGCCGAGGTGTGGCCGGTGCTGAACGACGCGGTGGTCGCCGAACTGCGCTGATCCGCGGATTCGGCCAATCGGGCGGCGCGGAGCGGCAGTTCGTTCCGGGCGCCGCGCGCCGAGTCACCCCTTCGCCCCGCCGGTCCTGCGCCGCCGCGGCGTCGGCGGCGCATACCGTCGAACCGTGTTGTTCTCCGTGCTCGCGGCACTGGCCGCCGCGCTCTGTTACGGCGTCGCGACCGTGCTCCAGGCCCTGGGCGCGCGGCGCACCGCGAGCGCGAGCGGGCTCGACCCCAGGGTCTTGGTCCGGGCCCTGGGCCAGTGGCCCTTCGTGCTCGGCACCGGACTGGATCTGGCCGGGTACGTCTGCCAGTTCGTCGCGCTGCGCGAGCTGCCGATCTTCGCCGTCGAGGCCGCCCAGTCGGCCAACCTCGCGGTCACCGCGGTGCTGGCCGTCCCGGTCCTGGGCGCCCGGCTGCACGGCCGCGAGTGGGGCGCGGTCGCCGCCGTCTGCGCGGGCCTGGCCCTGCTCGGCGTCTCCGCGGGGCACGAGGGACCCGTCCACACCCACGCCGCGTTCCGCTGGTCGCTCCTGGGCTGCGTGGCGCTGCTCGGCCTGGCCGGCCGGCGCTGTGCGGGTACGCGCGAGCCTTGGCGCTCCCGCCTGCTCGGCCTGCTCTCCGGACTCGGATTCGGCCTGATCGCCCTGGCCACGCGCGTGCTCACCGACCTGTCCCCGTCCGCGCTGATCCGCGACCCGGCCGCCTACGCACTGCTCCTGGGCGCCGCGCTGACCTTCCTGCTGTACACGGTCGCGCTCCAGGGCGGTGTGGTCACCTCGGTGGCCGCCGCGCTGGTGGTCGGCGAGACCGTACTGCCCGCCGCCGTCGGCCTGGTCTTCCTCGGCGACCACAGCAGGCCCGGCCCGTACGGCCCGCTCGCGCTGATCGGCTTCGTACTGGCCGTGGCCGGCGCGATCGCCCTCTCCCGGTTCGCCGAGGGCGAGACCGAGAGCGAGACCGAGGGTGCCCGAGAGCATGCCCGCTGAGCGGATTCGGGCGCGGGCCCATCCATGCCGACGGCTCCCGCCGACCGTGCGACGGGAGCCGATGCACCACGACCGACCGCGACCGGACGGCACTCGGTCGCGGCCCGATCACTCCTCGGGTTCGATGATCTGGTAGTCCAGCTCACCGATCGAATGCGCCAGTTCGGCCGGCGTGTACACGGCACCGTCGTACACGAACGCGGGCTCGATCGCGGTCTCGGTCAACCCCTCGGCGCTGGTGTCGAGCACGACGATGGCCCAGCCGATGACGGGGCACAAAACGGCCTCTTCGCCGGCCTTGGTCACCTCGACGTCCCAGCCGGGCTCGGCCGGGGCGAGACTGACGACGCTGCGGCGGGTGTAGCGCATGGCGGGACTCCTCGGCTGCACGGTAACCGGCGTTCGGCACCGGTCCGAACAAGCCTATGGTGCGGGTGTGACTGTTGGGATCACGGGGCGTACACAGTCGAATCGCCGGCGGCCCCGGACCACCCGGGCCTCGACTCGTGCCGCGGTCCGGGAGTCGCTCGAACGGGCCGGGGAAGGAGTCCAGGAATGCCCGCGACCCCGCACCTGTTGTCAGGCACGTAGACACGGACAGACAGCACGGGGCACGAACGTTTGGGAGGACGCATGGCCACGGTCGCACTGACCAAGGAGAACTTCGAAGAGGTCGTATCCGGCGACGGGCTGACCGTGCTCGACTTCTGGGCATCGTGGTGCGGACCCTGCCGGTCCTTCGCGCCGACCTTCGAAAAGGTCTCGGAGGCGACCCCCGACGTGGTGTTCGCCAAGGTGGACACCGAGGCGGAAACCGATCTCGCGCAGGCGTTCTCGATCCAGTCCATCCCGACCGTGATGCTGGTCCGGGACGGCGTCGTGGTGTTCTCGCAGCCGGGCGCGCTCCCGGAGGCGGCGCTCGTCGACCTGATCAAGCAGGCGCAGGGGCTGGACATGGACGAGGTCAAGCGCAAGATCGCCGCCCAGGGCTGAGCACTTGCGCTCCGCGCGGGCCTGAGCACGTGGGGCCCGGGTGGGCCCGAACGAACTGCCCGGAAGCCCGTCGCAGGCGAGCTCGTCGCAAAGCCCGGAAGCCCGTCGGACCGAGGTCCGACGGGCTTCCGTGTCGCCTGCTCCAGGTAACCGGGTTGCCGAACCGGGTTACCGAACCGCCTTGCCGCGCAACCGCGATGAGGCGGTCGAGAGGGGCCCATCCACTTCTCGTGGATCCTGATTGCGCGGTGCACGGCCCGACCTCGACCGCTCCTCCGCGTCTATCCGTTGTGGACCCCTCTCGTTCCTTCAAGTAGAACTCCACTGCCGCAAACTTGCAAAATTGCCGGATACCGGCCGATGGCCGCGAACCGGACGAGCACATCGGGCACGGCGCCGCCGGTGGGGCCACACGCACCACGGACACCTCCCGCAACCGCCGCCACGCCACGCGGCAACCGGTCCGCCGACCCGACACCGCGCCGGCGCCCCGGCCCGCTCCGGCTGCGCGACGGACGGGCGACCGGTCACCACCTCGGCGCCGGCGGCCCTCCCGGATCGGCTGCCGATCGGCCCGGGGATGCGACTCGGCCTCCGCGCAGATGTGCCCGCAGTGTGGCGATCTCCTCCCGCAGGCGCTCGGCCGATGTCCGGGACCGCGGGTCGGCGCGTGGGATTCGGGCGGCCACGAGGGCGAGTTGGGCATCCTCGATCTCCCGGATCAGCACCCGTGCCGGTCGCGGACGCGGGCCGCCGCGAGCCTGTCGGCGGCCGTGTCGGCGCGGCAACAACGCGGCTTCCTCCGGCCGGATCGCACCGGTTGCCGCCTCCTCCGCGGCCACCTCCCGGAACCGGGCCAGGTAGTGCCGACGCGCGGTTCGGTAGACCAACAGGGCGATCGCGAGGTTCACCGCGACCTTCACGATGCCGCGCCACCCGGGTAGGAACGGCGCGTTGAAGAACCAGTGCATCCCCATCGCCGTCACCCAGCAACCGAGCGCGACCGCCACCCGTCGAGCCGGCGGCCGACCGTCGCGGGCGACCAGGTAACCGACACCGGTGCCGGCCACCGCACTCATCGCCCAGTGCGAACCCCACCCGGTGATCCCCACCCGGGCCGCGAACGACGCGTCCACCGACGCACCGGGATCGGTCGCGCCGTCCAGCAGGATGGTGTTCAGCGCGTACAGCAGGTTCTCCACCGCCTGGAAGCCCAGGCCGACCAGGGCTCCGTACACCCAGCCGTCGATCGGCGCGCGGATCGCGCGCGAGGCGATCAGCGCGAGTATGAGCACACCGCACACCTTGAGCGTCTCCTCGTTGAACGGCGCGGTCGACGCGGCGCCCCACCTGTCGGCGAAGTCCACGCCCCGGGTCTTCGCCCAGATCCCGCCGAGCCCGCTGTTGGCCAGGATCGCGCAGCCGGTCGCGGCGGTCATCCCCCAGCCGACACACATCAGCGAGGTCGCGTGCGCGGGCGCCACGACCGGGCGGATCCGGCGGGGCAGCAGGTAGCCGACGCCGAGGGTGAGCAGGAGCAGAAAGCCCGCGAGCGCGGCCGCCGCCGGGAACACCCGGACCACGTCCCGGTATTCGTAGGCGATTACACCGAGGCCGAACAGGCACGCGAGCAGTGCCACCGTCGCGGCGACCGGTGCGAGGCGCTCGCCGGCCGGCCGGACCCCGACAGCGCTCACGCCGCCGCCTCGGTGAACGTCAGCGACCGCATCACGTCCCGTACCGGCAGCCATTCCGGATCGGTGCTGTCCGGCGGCGCGAGCGCGATCAGCCGGATCGCGAACGCGTCGTCGGGGCCCGGATAGATCACCGCCCGTCCGGTGTCACCGCCCCGGGTCAGCGTGCCGGCCATGCCCTGCGCGCCGGCGTCGGCGACCACCGGCCCCGGCGGGCCGAGCCGGGCGTGCCGGTCGGCGACCCGGACCGTCTCGCGCAGCCCGCTCCACAACGCGGCCGCGTCGTCGCTCCGAGGCAGCGAGATGTACGCGATCGACAGGTCGACGTCGCCGTGCCGCAGCACGAACACCCGCGAGGGGGTGGTCGCCGCCTGGTCCAGCGTCCACCCGGAGCCGACCCGGAACCAGGCGCGATGGTGCTCGTCCGGCCCGACCCGGAACACCGTGCCCGCCGTGACCCGCTCGTCGCCGGCGATCCACGACCCGATCAGCGGCCACCCGCCGGCGAGCAGCACCAAGACGGCGGCAACCGCAAGCGGCCCCCACCAACGAGCCCGCCGCGGCCCGGAGCGGATGCGGGCGTCGGTCATGTCTCCAACGTCCGACGAACCCCGGGATTCCGCCCGACGAACATCGGCCGTCGGGCGGAATCGGTCCCTCGAAAGGGTTGGCCGAACCGCCGGGGTGGTTACGCCCTGCCGTCGAACCCGACCGGGGTCAGAGGCCGAACTCGACCGGCGCGAGGTCGAGTGCGAAGCACGCGTCCCGCACGACGGCCTGCTCGGTCTTGTCGAAGTGGCCGTCGGCGCCGCCGATGACGATGCCGATCTGGATCACCGCGCGCGCCTCGGTCGGCTTCTTCTTGACCTTGCCGATGTCCTGGAGCAGGGACACCTTGCCCAGCTCGAAGTCGGCGGTGAGCTTGGCCAGGTAGGCCTCGAAGCGCTGCTCCAGGTCGCTCGCGGCGAAGTTGCGCAGCACGTCGTTGGTGGTGATCAGCGCGGTGACGCGCTGCCGCTCGGCCGGGTCGATCGAGCCGTCGGCCGCGGCCACCAGCGCGCAGATCGCCATGCTCGCGTCCCGGAAGCCGCCGCTCTTCAGCTCGTTCTTCTTCGCCTCCAACTGTCCCTGCATCGTCTGGGCCGACTGCTTGAACTTGTCCCACAGAGCCATCGAGGTCCCCTGTCCCGCGCACACGCACGCACGCTTCGAGCCGTTTATCTACAGACCCGTAGAAGATACCTCTCCCCGACAACACCTGCAGAATCCATTCGGCAATCACCGGCGCCTCGGGTCCGATCGGTCGCACCCGGTCGGACCGGTGCTCCGTTCACACACCGCGCGTTGTCGTGGCGTACGGGGACTCATCGGCCGGTACGCCCGCCCGTTCTCCCGCCCCGAACAATACGATCACCCGAAATCCCCGCTGTTGCCCGGCTTCCGAGACCGCCGTCGAAAAGAATTCGGCCGCCCCTGTAACACCCGTCCTCGCCCGGGCGTGTTTGTGCCGAACCGACGAACACGAGGCGCGACGAGAACGGAGGCATCCGAAGGACATGCCGAGAACCGACAGCACGGCGGATGCCGAGCGAAGAGCCGAGTTCGACGCCTTCTATCTGGCCACCGCACAACGTATGACCGGCGTGGTCTACGCCCTGACCGGCAATCTCGCGGACGCGGAGGACGCCGTCCAGGAGGCCTACTCCCGAGCCTGGACGCGCTGGGCCACACTCACCGCCTCCGGGGATCCGACCGGCTGGATCCGCGTCGTCGCCCGGCGGATCGCGGTCGGGAACTGGCGGCGCGCGCGCAACCGTATGCGTGCGCACTTCCGGCACGGCGAAGCGTCACCCGCGCCGGCGATCTCGGCGGATCACGTCGCGCTGGTCGCGGCGCTGCGCCGGCTGTCATCCGGCCGGCGCGAGGCGATCGTGCTGTTCCACCTGTGCGACCTCACCGGTGCCGAGGTGGCGGCCGAGCTGGGGATCAGCGAGGGCGCGCTGCGCACGCGGTTGACCCGCGCCCGTGCGGACCTGCAACACCACCTGGTCGAGACGACCGGGGCGGACTCGATGACGAGGGAGACGGCGAAGGCATGAGCGAGCACAAGCACGAGGACATCCTGATCGACCGGTTGCGCGAGTTGGCGGGCGGCGCCGAGACGGCGGCTACCCTGGCCGCGCCGGAACGCGTCCGCACGCGCGGCACGCGCCGGCGCAACCGGATCCGGATCACGGGGGCCGGCGCGCTGACCGCGTGTGTGGTCGCCGGAGGGGTCTGGGTGAGTCAGCCGGACGAGGCGCGGCAGGAGCGGATGGGGACGGCGGCCGGAATGCCGTCCGGGGTACCGTCCGGCGTGACGGCACCGCCCGACGGGACCGAGCGGATCGGTCTGATGAACGCGTCGTACCTGCCCACCGCGGCCGGCGTGGAGTGGTCGACCCGGACCGGGATGCCGCTGATGCAGTCCCTCGACACCCAGGCCAAGCTCTTCGGTCCGTGTGCGTCCACCTCGCTGCAATACGCCGGCGGCGCGACGCTGAGCCAACACGCCACTGCGGCCGGCAGTCACGTCAAGACTTTGGTGACCAGCACGTACTTCTCGAATGTGAGTCCGCGAACCACCGAGGCCAACGCGCAGCAGATCTACGCCTCATGGCAGGTCGCGGCGGCATCGTGCCTGACCCACGTACCGAGCAACGTGCCCGGCACGGATGTCTGGTCCTGGACCGGTGACGGCAAGCGCGGAACGGTGGTGACCACCATTCGCGGCCATGTGCTGGGGTGGATCGCCACCGAGATGGTCGCGGCCGATCCGGAATACCCGCTGACCGCCGAGGTCGGCCCGGCCCTGATGGACGAGGCGATCCTGACCGAAGACCCTTTCCCGTCCGGGACCACCCCGCTGCCCGAGGCCACCGGCCGGACATCCGAAAAGTAGAACCCCGCCCCGGTGGGGCTGTGCCCGGGGCCGGTCGGTACGGCCGGCCCCGGTGTGCGCGGCTCAGCTCGTCAGGGCGCTCTTTGCCTTCCACTGGGCGTAGCTCAGTTGCCAGTTGCCGAAGCCGTTGCCGGGTTCGGTGGCCTCGGTGTTCGTCGAGCCCTTGACCACGACCGGGTCACCGACCTGGACCCGGTTGTAGAACCACTCGGCGTCCGCGACGGTCATCCCGACGCAGCCGTGGCTGGTGTTCGCGACGCCGATGTTGGCGGTGTTCCACGCGGCCGAGTGGAAGAAGGTGCCGGAGGAGGTGAAGTGCACCACCCACGGGACGTCCGGGAGGTTGTAGCTGTCCCCGAGGCCGACCGTGGTCGAGTCGAGGGTTTCCTTGGCGTTCTTGTTCAGGATCACGTGTGTGCCGCCGCGGGTGGGGAACTCGCTCGAACCGGCCGACATCTTGATCGTCTTGACCGCCACGCCGTCCTCGATCACGGTCAGCCGGTGCTTGGGGACGTCCACCTCGACGACCCGGTTCGTGCCGACCGTGAAGGTGCTCTCGTAGTCGCGGGTGAAGTACGCGCCCGGGGCGCCGGCCACCCCCGCCAGGTTCGCGTTCAGGGTGATCCTGGTGCCGCTCGGCCAGAACTCGCGGGGCCGCCAGTCGACCCGGTCCTTGCCGGACTGGTCCTTGGTCCAGCCCCACGAGCCCTCGACGTTCGGGGTCGTGGTGACCTTGAGGTTGCGCTCGACCTCGGCCTTGTCCTTGACCGCGTGGTCGAACATGATCGACACCGGCTGGCCGACGCCGAAGGTGCCGCCGTTGGCCGGCCGCAGCGTGACCTTGTTCACGATGTCGGCCTTGAGCGTGCCGAACCTGCTGGTGGCCGAGGCGGTCTCCACACCCTTCTTGTCACGCGTGGTCACGGTCACCGTGTAGGCCGCGCCCGGCACGGTCCGCGTGGTCGAGGTCCAGGTACGCCCGTCCGGCGCCACCGTGCCCTCGATCGCCCGGTTCTGCGCGTCCACGACCCGCACCGATCCCAGCGTTCCGGAGTCCGCGGTCACCGTGATCGGCTTGCCCGGCACGACCCCCTGGGTGCCGTCCACCGGATCCACGCTCACCCGCGCCGGTGTGTCCTTCGCCTCATTTTCGCCCGAGCCCGGCTTCGCCTGCGCCGCATCCGACTTCGTCGCCTTGTCGGACCCTCCCGAGCCGCACCCCGTGAGCAGTACGGCAGCCGCGGCAAGCGGCAGCGCGACCACGCGAATTCCCTTGCGGGAGCCGGATATCAGGGGCTTTCGCACGTGCGGACCTCACGAACTTGGACGACCGGGGATCGTTCAACAGTAACAATGCGGATCAATTCCCCATGCCCGTGGGCGATGTGACGGTGTCGACACCGCTGCGACGCAACCGATCCCCCGACACGACACGAAGCCGCGCCCGGGAAATTCCCGGACGCGGCTTCGGAGTTGCCGATCGTGCGCAGGCCGGCCCGCCGATCGACCGGCGGGTGCCGGCTACGCGGCGGCGGTACGCCGGCGCGGGGCGCCGCCGCCGGCGGCGGAACCACCGGTACGGGCCGAGGAGGCACCGGCCGCGGTGGACGGACGACGTCCGGTACCGCTGCCGCCACCCTGACCGGGACGACGACCGCGACCACGGCCACCGGCCGAGCCACCGCGACGCGGGGTCTCGGAGACCGGCGAGGAGATCACGACCGGGATGCCCGAGGGCACCTGCGCACCGGTGACGCGGGTGAGCTCCTCGTCGCCCGAGCGGACCTGGATGGTCGACGCCTCGATGCCGGCGATCATCATCAGGCGGGCCATCTCCCGGCGCTGGTTCGGCGTGACCAGCGTCACGACGCTGCCCGACTCGCCGGCGCGGGCGGTACGACCGCCGCGGTGCAGGTAGTCCTTGTGGTCGGTCGGCGGGTCGATGTTGACGACCAGGTCCAGACCGTCCACGTGGATCCCGCGCGCGGCGACGTTGGTCGCGATCAGCGCGGTGACGTGCCCGCTCTTGAACTGCTCCAGAGTGCGGGTGCGCTGCGGCTGGGACTTGCCGCCGTGCAGCGCCGCGGCGCGGACGCCGCTCTGCAACATCTGGCGGGTGAGCCGGTCCACCGCGTGCTTGGTGTCCATGAACATGATCACCCGGCCCTCACGCGCCGCGATGTGCGTCGCGGCGGTGTGCTTGTCGGCCTCGGTCACGTGCAGCACGTGGTGCTCCATCGTGGTGACCGCGCCCTGCGAGGGGTCGACCGAGTGCACGACCGGGTCGGACAGGAAGCGCTTGACCAGGCGGTCGACGTTGCGGTCGAGCGTGGCCGAGAACAACATCCGCTGGCCGTCCGGCTGCACCTGGTCGAGCAGCGCGGTGACCTGCGGCATGAAGCCCATGTCGGCCATCTGGTCGGCCTCGTCGAGCACCGTGATGCCGACCGCGTCCAGTCGCGCGTCGCCGCGGTCGATCAGGTCCTTGAGGCGGCCCGGGGTGGCCACCACGACCTCGGCGCCGTTGCGCAGCGAGCTGGCCTGACGGCCGATCGACATGCCGCCGACGACCGTGGTCATCCGCAGCTGGACCGAGTTGGCGTACGGCATCAGCGCGTCGGTGACCTGCTGTGCGAGTTCGCGGGTGGGCACCAGGACCAGGGCGAGCGGCTGCTTGCTCTCGGCCCGCCGACCGGCGATCCGGGCGAGCAGCGCGAGGCCGAACGCGAGCGTCTTGCCCGAGCCGGTCCGACCGCGACCGAGCACGTCCCGGCCGACCAGCGCGTTGGGCAGCGTGGCCGCCTGGATCGGGAACGGCTCGGTGACACCCTGACGGGTGAGCGCGGACAGCAGCGGCTTGGGCATGTCCAGCTCGGCGAACGCGTCCACCGCGGGCAGCGACGGCGTGGTGCTGACCGGCAGCGCGAACTCGGCCACGGGACCCGCGGTCATCGGCTTGCGACGGTTGCCCGACGGGGCGCCGCCACGGCCGCGGCCGCCGCCGGAGCCACCGCCGTAGCCGCCACCGCGGCCGGAGGCGCTGCCGCCGGTGCGGCTGTATCGGTCGTTGGAACGGGGGGTGCGATTCATGGAGAACCTTCCTCGATGCGGCGCGTATCGAGGACGTCTCCGCGGCATGACGCCGCACAAGGAGTCGCAAGAACGAGCCGGACTAGCTGAAAAAGAACCGACGTGGTGACTCGGGTCACTCGCGTCGAGATAGTGCGCAACGGTCGGGCGCCTGCCGAAGAGCGGCGGCCGATGTGCCGGACCGTGCGAGGCCGCGCGACGAGGTCGCGTCGGGCAGGGTCCTGATCGGCGGACATGGAGCGTCCGCCGGGGGTGGTGCACCGTGGCCTTCCCGGTCGGAAGGACCGCCGCCCCGGAGGGGGCCGCCGGCCACGGGAAGGGCCCGCACCTTGCGGCGCGGGCCCTCGCTGCGCGGCCGAGGCCACGCCCATGAGACAGGTCAGACGATGTTGATGTTCTCCGCCTGCGGGCCCTTCTGGCCCTGCGTGACGTCGAAGGAGACCTTCTGGCCCTCCTGCAGCTCACGGAAGCCCTGAGCGTTGATGTTCGAGTAGTGGGCGAAGACGTCGGGGCCGCCACCGTCCTGCTCGATGAAGCCGAAGCCCTTTTCGCCGTTGAACCACTTCACGGTGCCAGTAGCCACGTATCTTCCCCTTCGGGGCAGTACCGGGATCTCGCACCCTGCGAAACCCGAATCGTTGCTGATTACCCCGCCCGGAGTTGGACACCGGAAAAACAAAAGTGCACCTGTTGGCTACAACCAGCAGGCGCACAGAAAATTCCATGGGAACCACAGCAGCAATTAACGTTAGCACGCCGGACGACCCGGCCGGCGGGATCCTCTCGATCTTGTGCCGGCCGCATGCCCGGACACCGGGTGCGACCATGGACGCTGCGCCGGTCCCCCGGCCGATCTCCCAGCCTCCCGAAGGGTTCGCGTGTCCTCCTCCGACTTCCCCGCGTCCGACGACTCGGCCCAGCCGATCTCCCTCTCCACCATCGGCAACCCCCTCACCCTGGAGGACGTCAGCGCCGGCGGCGGCTGCGGCGACGGGTGCGGGTGCTCCGGCGGCGGCATCGACATCGACGCCGATCTGCTCGACGCGTTCGTCACCGAGCAGGTGCTGGTCCGCCTGGAGTCCGAACCGGCCTTCGTCGCCCGGTCCATCGCGGCGCTGGCCGCCGGTGACGACCTCGATGCCGAACTGGCCGAGGAGATCGAAGAGTTGGAGTCCGACCCGGTCCTGCTCCTGGACGTGCTCGGGGCCACCCGGGAGACCCTGCCGGACATGGAGTCCGACGCCGTGGTGCTGCTCTTCCGCTACGTCATCGACCACGTGGCACTCGGCCCGGAGGAACTGCCGCTGGAGGAGCGCGTGCAGATCGAGTGGCGGGTGCCGCCGGTTCAGGTCTGACCCGAACGCGCCCCGCCCGGCTGCGCCGGTCCGTTCCCGGCGACCTCCGGGAGCGGGTCCGCGGTCGGCGGGAGCGCGGCATCGGCCGGCGCCGCGTCCGGCGCCGCCGGCCGCAGCCGTCCCGAGAACAGGTAGCCGGACCCGAGGCCGATCAGCGCCGCCGAGACGTGCCCGATCGTGGTGAAGTCCGGCAGATCGCCGTACCACCGCACGGACGAGAACGGGTAGAGCAGGCACCCGAGGGCCCACCAGGGCCGCAGCCGCCCGGGCAGCAGCGGCGTGATCGCCGCTATGGCCGCCATCGAGGCGTAGCTCACCCCGTAGTCGAGCGTGTACCGGGTTTCCGGTGGGTAGGTCCCGGCGTCGATCGCCACGATCAGCACCACCGCTGTGACGAGCGTCGCACCCACGTGTCCGAGCACGGTGACGCCGACCGCCCGCAGTGTGCCGACCCGCTGCTCCAGATACGCCATGCACACGCCGAGCCCGAACCCGATCGTCAGCACGTTGCCGGACAGGGTGCCGTGCACGTCCGCGACCATCAGGCTGCCCGCCATCGCGCGCAACGGGTGATGGTGCAGGTTGTCGAGGTTCGTGCTGATGTCGTCCAGGAGCCGATCGGCGTCGGTCTCGGACATGAGCCGTCCGACCACGACGCCGGTGATCGCGAGCAGGACCAGGACGGCGAACGTCGCCGGGCTGCGTCGCGGGTATCCGACCAGATCGCGCAGATGGCTCGTGGGATTCCGACTCACGGTGCGACTCTCCTTGGGCCGGCGCGGGGACGCGGCACGAAACCACCATGCTGCATCACGGACCGGGTCGCCGCGGCTCGGCCCCGGGCCGGGGCGGCGGACAATTCGGTGGGCACCGAAAGGACCGGCCCCTACCGTCGTGCTCGCAAGCGCGTCCGCCACCGGCGAACGCTTCGGCAGCGGCCGAGTTGGGCCGCCGGCACAGGGGGGTCCGCACGATGTCGGATACACGTCTTCACCCGGCGACCGGCGGCAACCGGCGCGCCGTGGCGGCCGCCGCCGCCACGGTCGTGTTCTGGGCGTCCGCGTTCGTGTCCATCCGCAGCGCGGGCGCGCACTTCGCGCCGGGCGCGCTGGCCCTGGGCCGGATGCTCGCCGGTTCGCTGGTGCTCGGCGCGATCCTGCTGATCCGCCGCGAGGGTCTCCCGCCGCGCGCCGCGTGGCCCGGCATCCTGCTCTCCGGGGTGTTGTGGTTCGGCCTGTACATGGCGGTGCTGAACTGGGGCGAGCGCGAGGTGGACGCGGGCACCGCGGCGATGGTGGTCAACATCGGCCCGATCGCGATCGCGCTGCTCGGCGGCTGGTTGCTGGAGGAGGGCTTCGCGCCGCGCCTGCTGGCCGGCATCGGCGTCTCCTTCGCGGGCGCGGTCGTGGTGGGCGTCTCGATGTCCGACGGCGGCGGAGCCCCGCTGCTGGGCGTGGGCCTGTGCGTGCTCGCCGCGTTGTCGTACGCGGCCGGCGTGGTCGCCCAAAAGCCCGCGCTGCGGCACACCTCCGCGCTCCGGGTCACCGCGTACGGCTGCTTCGTCGGCACGGTGTGCTGCCTGCCGTTCGCCGGCCAACTGGTCGAGCAGACCGCCGACGCGCCGCTCTCGGCCACGCTCAACGTGATCTACCTGGGCGTCTTTCCCACCGCGCTGGGCTTCACCACGTGGGCGTACGCATTGGCCCGCACCACTGCGGGCCGGATGGGCAGTACGACGTACGCGGTGCCGGCCATCGTGGTGCTGCTCGCCTGGGTGTTCCTGAGCGAGGTGCCCGGCCCGCTGACCTTCGTCGGCGGCGCGTTGTGCCTGGCCGGCGTCGCGGTCTCGCGGGGCGGCGCTCGGCGGCCGGCCGACGGGCCCGACCCGAAGGCCGCCGATCGGCCGCCGGTGCGGCAGGATCTCCCCGACGGTGACCGGACGAGGGAGATGTCGTGACAGCGGTGGGTCGGGTCCTGGTGGACCGGTACGAGCTCCTGGAGCAGCGCGGTCGCGGTGGCCTCGGTCGGGTGTGGGCAGCGCGCGACCTCACCGAATCCCGCGACGTCGCGGTCAAGCTGCTGCACGGCCCGCCCGACGAGGAGGCCGCGGCGCTGTTCGTGCGCGAGGCGCGCGCCGCGGCGGCGCCGGCGCATCCGGGCCTGGTCGCCGTCCTCGACGTCGGGCAGGACACCGACGGCACCCCGTTCCTGGTCACCGAGTTGCTCGCCGGTCGCGACCTGCGGGCGACGCTGCGCGCGGGCCTGCCGGAGCCGGCGACCGTGGCGGCGTGGGCGACGCAGGTGTGTGCCGCGCTCGGGCACGCGCACCGGGCCGGTCTGGTGCACGGCGACCTCAAGCCCGCCGATCTGTTCGTGGGCGAGGACGGCCGGGTGCGGGTGCTCGACCTCGGCCTGGCCGGGCACCTCGCGGCGGTCGCCGCGACCGGCACGCGCCTGCTGGGCACACTCGCCTACACCGCACCGGAGCGGCTGCGCGGGCATCCCGCAGAGCCGCGCTCGGACCTGTACGCCCTGGGCTGCGTGCTCTACGAACTGCTCACCGGGACACCTCCGTTCGGCACCGCCGACGTCGCCGCCACGGTGTACGCCCAGCTCGACGCGATTCCGGAACCGCCCGAGCGGCGCCGCGCGGACGTGCCGGGGCAGTTGAGCCGGCTGGTCCTGGACCTGCTGGCGAAGGACCCCGCGCGGCGCCCGGCCGACGCGGCCGCGGTCGCCGCGCGGCTGGCCGAAACGCCCCCGGCGGCCCCGGCGGACCGGCCGCGGCCACCCGTCGCACCACCGCTGATGCCGGCTCCGCCGGTACCGCCCCCGGCCGCCCCGCCGCAGCCCCCGCTCGGCCCGCCCCCGGCGGCTCCGTTCCCGGCCCCCGTCGCGGCGCCGTTCCCGACCCCCCTGGCGGCCTCCGGCGAGGACGAGGAGCCGCGGCTGCGTCGGGCGGCGGCGGCCGGCGATCCGGACGCCGCCGTGCAACTGGCCTACCACCTCGCGGACACCGGCCGCGAGACCGAGGCCGAGGCGCTGTACCGGGAGGCGCTGGCCCGCGACCACCCGGAGGCCGCCAACGACCTCGCCGACCTGCTCGCGGCCCACGACCGAGCCGGCGAGGCCGAGGAGTTGTATCGCCGTGCGTTGGCACAGGGCCACCCGGACGCCGCGAACAATCTGGGCCGCCTGCTGGTGCGGCTCGGCCGGGCACCGGAGGCCGAGATGCTCTTCCGGCACGCGTCCGCACACGGCCACGACGACGCGGCGAACAACCTCGGCCTGCTCCTCGCCGGCTCCGGCCGCCCGGACGAGGCCGAGCAGTTGTTCCGGCACGTCTATGCGCAGGGCCATCCGGACGCCGCGGTCAACCTGGCCGGGTTGCTGGGTGCACGCGGCCGGTTGAAGGAGGCGGAGAAGCTCTACCGCCGCGCCTGCACCGAGGGCCACCCGGACGCCGCGCTCGGCCTCGCCGTCCTGCTGGAGCGGCGCGGGCGCACCCGCGAGGCGGAGGAGATGTACCGCCGCGCCCTGGCCGAGGGGCACCCGGCGGCGGCCGGTCGGCTCGCCCGCTTCCTCGACGCCCACGGGCGCGGGCAGGAAGCGATGTGGCTGCGCTCGTAGCACCGACGTGTGGCGGCGGGCCGGACCGTGCCCGTCCGGCCCGCGGGTGCTCGTGTTGCCGCCGGATGCGCCCGCCGCGGCGCCGACCGCCGAGTGCGAAAATCCGCCACGCACGAGACCCCGGTCGGGTCCGTGCGTGGCGGATGGCGTGCTTGCGCTATGTCGTCGGGTCGTCGCGTTCGGCGCCGGGGCGCGAGGCGCCGGTGCCCATGCCGGTGCGGCGGCGTTCGTCCCGGGCTCGCCATTCGGAGACCGTCTCGTCCCGGTCGTAGCCCTGGGCCGCGTCCCAGCGCACGGTCAGTGCGAACAGGACGACCAGGTCGAGCGCGATCACGATGCTGGACCAGGCCGGGTGCGCGGCCAGGAAGCCGATCTCGCCGATGATGTTCAACATCACCAGGAACGTACCGACCACACGGGCCCAGGTCGCTCCGGTGAGCAGCCCTCCACCCACGAGCAGTTGCAACCCGCCGAAGATCAGCAGGATGACGCCCCACGTGTTGTAGTTCCACACCAGGAGTTCACCGGAACGGGTGACGAAGTACCCGTCCGAGAACAGTGCCGTGAACCCCTGGAAGAGGTTGAGGACACCCAGGACGAGCAGGGTGCATCCGGCGAAAGCCACCCACCCGGACCAAGCGCTCGACCTGCGGGTTGTGCTGTTCATGGCCTACTCCCAACCCCGGCCGGGCGGCCGGGAAGGTTTTGCCTCGTACCGATTGCCGGCCGTCGCGGGGACCCGCGACCTTGCAAGTCGGCCTTCTCGCACCTTGGCACGGCTTGACCTGCTTTGCACCTTTTGCCGAGTGAGAGTAGATATCGGGATTTGATGGAACCCGCCCCGGGACACCTGGTCACGAGCGGGGAGGACGACACCGATGTCCGAGTCAGCGCCCGAGTCGGGCAAGCGAACCGGGGGCCGGCACCGGTGGCGGGTCGCCGTGGCTTCCGTACTGGTGGCCCTGGCCTGCATCCTCACCCCGGTCGCGGTGACGGCCGCATGGGCGGACGACGAGGTCGGCGACACCGATCGTTTCGTGGCCACACTGGGGCCGCTGTCCTCGGACCCGGCCGTCCAGGCCGAGGGCGCGGATCGGGTGGCCGCAGCCGTCGTGCAGGCGGTGGACGTGGGCAGCCTGACCGACGCGCTGCGCCAGGCACTCGGGCTTGACCTCGACGGGTCGGGGCCGTTCTCCGGATCGTTGCAGAGCCTGCTCAGGGGCGTGACCGATCAGGCCACACGCGCGTTCGTCACGACCGACGCGTTCGACCTCGTGTGGCGTGACGCGCTCCGGATCGCACACGCCTCCGCGCTGCGCGCACTGGAGGGCAAGGACGACGCCACGGTGACCACGTCCGGCGGCGAGGTGGTCCTGGACCTGGGTCCGATGGTGGACCGGGTCCGGCAGAGCCTGGTGGATCGGGGCTTCTCGATCGCGACGAACATCCCGAGCACCGAGCAGCGGTTCGTCCTGCTGCACCGCGACGGGCTGCGCAAGGGTCAGGACGCGTTCCGGTTCCTGGAAACCGCGGGCACCTGGCTGCCGATCCTGGTGGTGGTGCTGTTCGTCGTGGGCGTCTGCGTCGCACCGCGTCGCCGCCCGGTGCTCATGTGGGCGGGGCTGGGCACCCTGCTCGCCCTGCTCGTGCTCGCCATCGGGCTCGTCGTCGCCCGCCGGTACTACCTCGACGAGTTGCCCCGGGAGGTCTCCCGGGACGCGGCGGCGGCGGTCTTCGACGCACTGGTGCGCTTCCTGCGCGAGACCACCCGCACCCTCGCGGTGATCGCCGCGGCGATCGCGGTCGCCGCCTTCCTGGTCGGCCCCGCGCGGCCCGCCCCGGGCATCCGACGCACCCTGGCCGCCGGCCCCGACGCGGCGGGCGGCGCACTGGCTCGGACCGGCCTGGGCACCGGATCGGTGGGCCGCTTCGTGGCCGCGCGGCGGGGCCCGGTCTACGCCGTGGTGGGCTTGCTGGGCGCGGTCTGGCTGGCCCTGTGGAACCACCCGACGTGGTCCTCGGTGCTCCTGATCGTGGTGGTCGTCCTGGCCGTCGTGGCGCTTTTGGAGGTGGTCGCGGCGGCCGGGAGCGGCAGGCCGGCCTGAGACCTTGTCCGGCTGCGCGGCGGTGGTCTTCGCGCGGGCCGGGCGCACCCCAGGCGCCGCGGCACATCGACCGCCTCAGGTCTGACCCGACGTCTGTCCGGTGCGCCGGAATTCCGACGGCGACTGCTGGACCCGGCGGGAGAACAGCCGGGCGAAGTAGGCCGGGTCGTCGTAGCCGACGTTGCGGGCCACCTCGTGGATGGACTGGTCGGTGGCCAGGAGCAGGCGCTTGGCCCGGGACAACCGGGTGCGCACGATGTACTCCTTGGGCGTGGTGCCGGTCGCGCGCTGCATCTCGCTGCGCAGGCCCGCCTCGTCCAGGCCCAGCCGCCGGGCGTGCTCGCCGACGGTGAGCGGCTCGGTGGCGTGCTCGTCGAAGTAGCGGACCACCCGCGAGCCGTCCTCGTCGACCCGGATCGTCTTCAGGTCGATGATCAACTGGTGCACGATCGCGGAGGTGACCACCTCGCGGTTGGGCGCCCCCGGCTCCACCGCGGTCAGCAGCCGATCGAAGCCCTGGCGCAGCGGCCGTACCCCGCCCAGCGACATCACCGGCTCGGCCCGGTCCAGAAAACCCAGGTCCTCGTACGCCGCGGCGGTCGGACCTTCGAACAGCACCCAGTGCTCGCGCCACCCGGTCGGGTCGGGGCTGTAGGCGTGGTACTCGCCGGGGAAGAGCAGGAAGGCCGCCGGCGCCTGGACCGGGATGCGCGGCGCGTGCCGGTTGCCGGAGCGGAACCAGCCCGACCCGCCGGTGATCAGGGTGAGTTGGTAGCAGCCCAGCACCCGGCCCTCGAACTGCATCGCGGTGACCTGCTGCCAGCCCACACCCAGGCACACCAGGCCGAGCCGCTGGTGCTCCTTGGCGGGCGTGAGGTAGCGCGCGAAGATCATGGTGCGCCGATCGTACGGCGGCGGGCGCCGGCCGCGAAGGGGTTGTTCACGCCTTCACCCCGCCCGCGACCAGATCGGTGCGCCAGAACCGCTGGAGCGACCAGAATGCGGCGACCAGCGGGATCACCGACACCAGGGCGCCGACCACGACCAGGTTGGCGTGCGGCTGGTTGGGGTCGCTGTTCCAGGCGTTCAGGCCCAGCGTGACCGGCCACAGGTGCTGGTTGTTGAGAGTGATCAGCGGCAGGAAGAAGTTGTTCCAGACCGCGACCAGTTGGAACAGGAAGATGGTCACCAGCGCGGGCGACATGATCCGCAGCCCGATGGTGTAGAAGATCCGGAACTCGCTCGCGCCGTCCAGCCGGGCGGCCTCGATCAGTTCGTCCGGCACCGACGCCTCGGCGTAGGTCTTGGCCAGGAAGACGCCGAACGGGCTGACCGCCGCGGGCAGCAGTACCGCCCAGATCGTGTCGACCAGGTGCACCTTGGAGAGCATCAGGTAGATCGGCAGCGCCAGCATCGGGGTCGGGATCAGCACCGCGCCCAGAATCACCGAGAAGATCGCACCCCGGCCGCGGAAGCGGTACTTGGCCAGCGCGTAACCGGCCATCGCGGCCAGGAAGGTGGCCACCACGCCGCCGCCGACCGCGTACAGCACCGAGTTGAACACCCAGCGCAGGAAGATGCCGCCGTCCTCGGCGAAGAGTTGGCGCAGGTTGCCGCCCAGGTTCCAGTCGGCGAACCAGAAGCCGTTGCTGCCGAACAGGTCGCTGGAGGACTTGGTCGAGGAGACCAGCAGCCACCAGACCGGCATCAGGAAGTAGGTCGCCACCAGGAACAGGAACGAGGTGGTCAACACCTGCGAACGCATCGGCGTACTGCGGCCCTTGCCCACCTTCGGGGCGGGCTGCGGCGCCCGATCGCGGACCGGGCTCGCGGGCGGGGTGGTCAGCGTCGTCACAGCGAGGACCTGCCGTTCGTGAGCCGGGCGGAGAGCTTGAGGACCGCGAAGGACAACACGCACGTGCCCAGGGCGAGCAGCACCGAGACCGCGGCGCCCTGGCCGTAGTCGTTGTTCTCGACCGCCTTGTGGTAGGCGGACATGATCGGGGTGTAGTCCGCGTCCAGGGACGAGGTCAGCGGTCGCAACACGCGCGGTTCGGTGTAGAGCTGGAGTGTGCCGATCACCGAGAACACGGTGGTCAGCGCGATCGCCGGGGCCACCAGCGGCACCTTGATCCGCCACGCGGTGCGCCACGGGCCGCACCCGTCCAACTCGGCCGCCTCGTACAGCTCTTGCGGGATGGCCTGGAGCGCGGAGTAGATGACGAGCATGTTGTAGCCGGTCCAGGTCCAGGTGACCACGTTGGCGATCGACCACAACACCGCGTCCTCGCCGAGGAAGTCGGACGGCAGGCCGACCGCGTCGAGCATGCTCACCACCGGGCTGGAGCGCGGCATGTACAGGAAGGCCCACAGGATGGTGGCCACCACGCCGGGGATCGCGTAGGGCAGGAAGTAGGCGGTGCGGAAGAAGCTCTTGAGCCGGGCCGACTTCGCGTCCAGGAGCAGCGCGAGCACCAGCGCGAGGCCCAGCATCACCGGCACCTGGACCACGCCGAACAGCAGCACCCGGCCCACGCCGTGCCACAGCGCGTCGTCGTGCAGCGCCTTGGTGTAGTTCTCGAATCCCGCGTACACCCGCTTCGGCGGGGTCAGGCCCAGGCCGGAGCGCTGCATCTTGTGCAGGCTCTCCACGATCGCGTAGCCGACCGGGACCGCGTACATCGCGGCGAACAACACGCCGAACGGCGCGAGGAACATCAGGGGTGCGGACCGCCGGCGCTTGCGCCGCGGGATCGGTGCGCTCAAGGGCGGGCTCCCGGTGGATGGCTCGGGTGGAACGGGGGTGGGGTGGTACGGGGTGAGTGGTACGAGGCCGACGGAGGCATGCCCCGCCGTCGCGCGCGGGTGACGCGCGGACGGCGGGACACGGGCGAACTGCCTGCGACGTCGGGGGTGGTGACGGCGGGTCAGCCCGCGGCGGCCTTCAGGCCCTTGTCCTGGATGGCCTTGATCGTGGTGCCCTGGACGCCGGTCAGCGCGTCGGCGAGTTTGCCGTTGCCGGCGCCGGCCTTGCCCACCCGGTCGGTCAGATCGGCGGAGACCTGGGTCATCGTGGGACCCCACTGCCAGCCGGCCGGGGCTTGGGCGGCGGATTCCTTGACGATGTCGTAGATCTTCGTGTTGCCGAAGTACGCGGACGGCTGCTGCATCGCGTCCAGGCTCGCGCCGGACGTGGCGGCCGGGTAGATGCCCGCGTCCTTGACCAGGGTGGTCAGGCTCGCGGTGTCGCTGCTCATCCAGTCCGCGAAGGCGACCGCGGCCTTGGTGTTCTTGCAGCCCTTGAGCACGGCCGTGCCGGAGCCGCCGATGTTGCCGGTGGCCTTGCCGTTCGCGTCCCACTGCGGCATCGGCGCGACCGCCCACTTGCCCGCCGCGTCCTTGGCGTTCTCCTCCAGCAGCGCGGTGAACCACACCGGGCCGACGTAGCTGGCCACGCTGCCGTCGCCGAACCGCTTGTACCAGTCGGGGGTGAAGGTCGGGTCGGACGAGACGACCTTCTTGTCCAGCAACTGCTGCCAGTAACGGGTGACCTGCTGCGTGCCCGGCTCGGTCAGCGAGACCTTCCAGGTGTCGCCCTCGGGCTTGAACCAGCTGCCGCCGTTCTGCCAGGCCATGCCCGCGTACCACCACGGGTCGTTGCCGCCGAAGGCCGAGTAGGCCACCGCGGGGTCGGCCGTGTGCACCTTGTCGGCCTGCTGCGCGAACTCGTCCCAGGTCTTGGGCGGGGTCAGGCCGTTCTTGGCGAACACGTCGGTGCGGTAGAACATCGCCACCGGGCCGGTGTCCACCGGGATCCCGTAGGTCTTGCCCGCCACGCTCATCTGCGACCAGGCGCCGGCCGAGTACTTGGACTTGACCGCCGCGGCATCCTTGTCCACGTCCTGGAGCGCGCCCTCGACCAGGAAGCTGGGCAGCGTCTCGTAGCCCATCTGCGCCAGGCACGGCGCGTTGTTCGCCTTCACCGCGGCGAGCATCTTGGCGTAGCCGCCCTTGGAGCCCGGCTCGACCTTGTTGTAGTTGACGTGGATGTCGGGGTGTGCGGCGTTGAACGCGGTCACGGCCTTCTCGTAGGCCGGGTTCCAGCCCCAGAAGTCGAGCTGGGCGGTGCCGCTGCCCTGGCCCCCGGGTGCCTTGTCGCCCTGTGCCGCCTTGTCGGTCCTGGCATCGGAGTCCGAGTCGGAACCGCAGGCGGTGAGCGCGGTCAGGGCCGCGATGGTGACCGCGACGGCGGCGCGGCGCGCCGTCCGGTGGCCTCGGCGCGAGGAGCGCGAAGCGCGGGAGCTACCCCACATGAGGTGGCCGTCCCTTCGGGAAATGGGCAGGGCTCGACGGAGCCCGGCGCGTGGTCGGAGGCAGTGGAGGCTGTCTGGCCGCCGATCATGTGCCCTGCCCGACAACGCGTCAACGGGTTGCCGTCGGACTCCTGCTTTTGTCGAGATGATCCGCAAGAAAAGTCCAAGTGCGTGGTCACCGGATGGCAAGGTGCGTGAACCAGAGAGTATCCATCCAGGTGAGAGCCCCAATACGACGGGTCGGCGCTCGCGGAAAAGTCCACGATGCCGCTCAGAAGAGTGCAGGTTCGGGCCGCGCGCCTCGTGCACGATGATCCGGACCCACCGCACGGATCTGCCCGAGGAGCGTCTTGACCACCCCCAGCCTCGTCCCGAGTCGAGACGGCTTCACCCTCGACGGCAGACCGTTTCGCATGCTCTCCGGCGCCCTGCACTACTTCCGTGTCCACCCCGAGCAGTGGGACGACCGGCTCGCCCGACTGCGCGGCATGGGCCTGAACACGGTCGAGACCTACGTCGCCTGGAACGTGCACGAACCCACCCCCGGGCACTTCGACTTCGACGGCGGCAAGGACCTGGTCGCCTTCCTGCGCGCGGCCGAGCGGCAGGGCCTGAAGGCGATCGTTCGACCCGGTCCCTACATCTGCGCCGAGTGGGAGTTCGGCGGCCTGCCGGCGTGGCTGCTCAAGGATCCGGGGATGCGGTTGCGCTGCGCCCATCCGCCCTACCTGGCCGCCGTGGACCGCTATCTGGACGCGGTGATGCCACTGGTCGAGCCGCTGCTCGCGGAGAACGGCGGGCCGGTGATCGCGCTCCAGGTGGAGAACGAGTACGGCAGCTACGGCAACGACGTCGCCTACCTGCGGCACCTCGTCGAGGGGCTGCGTCGGCGCGGCGCGAACGGATTGTTGTTCACCTCCGACGGGCCCACCGAGCCGATGCTCCAGGGCGGCACCGTGGCCGGGGTGTTGCCGACGGTGAACTTCGGCTCGCGTGCGGACGAGGCGTTCGCGACGCTGCGCCGCTGGTCGCCGGACGGCCCGCCGGTGTGCATGGAGTTCTGGAACGGCTGGTTCGACCACTGGCGCGATCCCCATCACGTGCGGGACGCGGCCGATGCGGCGGGCGTCCTGGACGACATGCTCGCGGCCGGCGGGTCGGTCAACCTGTACATGGCGCACGGCGGCACCAACTTCGGGCTGATGAACGGCGCCAACGAGCACGAAGGCGTCTATCAGCCGACGATCACCAGCTACGACTACGACGCGGCGATCGGCGAGGCGGGCGAGCTCACCGAGAAGTACTGGGCCTTCCGCGAGGTGATCGGGCGCTACGCGCCGTTGCCGGCCGAGCCGCCGCCGGCGCTGCCGCCGCGGATCAAGCTCGGCGAGGTCGCGCTGCCCTCGGCGGCGGCGCTGCTCGCGCACGTCGAGGACCTGTCCGCGCCGGTGTACTCGCCCGGCACGCTCACCATGGAGGAACTCGACCAGGCGTACGGCTTCGTGCTGTACCGCACCTGGGTCAGCGGCCCGCGCGAGGCGGCGCCGCTGCACGTGGACGGGCTGGCCGACCGGGCGCAGGTGTTCCTGGACGGGGTGCCGGTCGCGGTGCTCGACCGGAGCGAGGGCGGCTCGCGCACGTGCGAGTTGGCCATTCCCGCGGGCGGCGCGCGGCTGGATCTGCTGGTGGAGAACTGCGGGCGGATCAACTACGGCCCCGAGCTGCACGACCGCAAGGGCATCACCAGAGGTGTCCGGTTGGAGCGGCAGAACCTGTTCGGCTGGCAGATGTACCCGCTGCCGCTGGACGCGCCGGGCGGGCCGGTGCTGCCGGATGCCTCCGGGCCGATTCCGGCGGGCGTACCGGTGCTGCGCTCGGGCACCTTCGAGGTGGAGGCGGTCGGGGACACGTTCGTCCGGCTGGACGGGTGGACCAAGGGTCTGGTCTGGATCAACGGCTTCCTGCTCGGTCGCTACTGGTCGGCGGGGCCGCAGCGCACGCTGTACGTCCCGGCTCCGGTGTTGCGGGTGGGGGCGAACACGGTGACCGTGCTGGAACTGCATGGCCCCGGCGGGGCGCAGGTCTCGTTTGTGGACACGCCCGATCTGGGCGAGCCTGCGGCTGCGCCGATCGCGTAGCGACGGGTCCGCACGGGCCGGACTGGCTGGGCGGGTCGGCGCGAGTCGGCTCGGCCGGTGGGTTCGTCGACCCGACGAACGCTGGGGCGGCCTGCGGCCCGCTTGTCCTCAAACACCGGACGGGCTGGAGGGATTGGCTCGGCGGGCTGCGAGGAGGTTGGCTCGGCGGGCCGAAGAGGGTCGCTCGACAGGCCGAGAAGGGTCGGCTGAGCGGGCCGAAGAGGTTGGTTCGGTGGGCCGGCTCGTTGGGGTGGTGCTTTGGTCAGTCTGCGTCGGGTTCGCTGACGCCGCCTCGGCGGGCCAGGTCGATGAAGAGGCGGGCCGAGCGTTCGCGGGCGTCTTCTCGGCAGACCAGCATGATGCCGCGGCGCAGCGGTGGGTCGAGGGAGCGAACGGCGGCCGAGTCGCCGAAGACGTCCTCGGCGACGTCCCGGTACCACAGCAGCGAGCCCTCGCCGTTGAGCACGCCGGCGACCCAGTTGACCCGGTCGTTGTGCTCGCAGGCGGCGATCGGTCGCACGCCCATCTCGGCGAACATCGCCTCGAACTGGGAGCGCCGCTCGCTGCCGCGCCCCGGCAGCACCATCGGCAGGCCGTCCAACAGGCGCCACGGCACCGGGTCGGGCAACCGGGTGCCCGGCAGCGAGACGAGCACCACCTCCGCCTCGGCAAGCCGGTAGGTGCGCAGGTCGCCGGGTCCGGGTGCGTCGGCCACCCCGATCGCGGCGGTGCCCGCGCGGACCGCGCCCAGCACCCCCTCGCGCCCGTCGTACCGGGTCACCTCGATCGGCGCCTCCGGGTGCTCGGCGGCGAACGCCGACACCAGGCGGGCAACATGGCCGATCGCGAGGGTGGAGGTGGTGGCCACGGTCAGGGTGGGCTCGGACTCCGGGCCCGCCACTCGACCGATGTCCTCGATCGCGGTGACGGTGTCGAGCACGGTTCGGGCGAGCCGGACCACTCGGGAGCCCTCGGCGGTCAGTCCCACCGTCCGCCCCTCGCGCACGAACAGTTCGGCGCCCAGCTCGTGTTCGAGCGCCTTGAGCGCGCGGGACAGGGCGGACTGGGCGACGTAGAGGGCTTCCGCGGCCGCGGTCATGGTGCCGAAATTCGCGACGGCGACGAGGTAGCGCAGCTGCTGGAGGGTCACGCGCCGCACCATAACGGTCACGCCACCCGTACCGGCAGGGTAGGAAACGGGCAATTCGCATGCGAAGCCCGGCCGTTGTGCCGGTTCGGACGGATCATCCGGGCATCGGTGTATGCCGTACGGGCAAGTTTCGGCGCCGACCGCCCCCGGACCGGACCGGTCCGGCGGGCCGATCCGGCCGTGTGCCGACTGGGCGAAGCGGGCTCCTGGGGCAGTCGCCGGAGCCGTCGCGGGCCGTGCTCGGCGGATCGGTTCGCCGTTGACACCTCGATGTCCGAAACCGACGATACGGCCCAGTGATTCGGCTGCGGCCGATATTTCGATTCCGTACCACTTTCGGCTGTCGGATGCGTCCCGGCATCGGCACCGATGCGGCGATTCACCGTGCCCGGAAACGAATTCGCGCGCCCATTCCCACCGCACCGTTCGCCCGTCGCACGGTTCCCCGGATGGAGGCACTCCCCCATGACGTCGCAGTCCCCGCGTCGCGATCAGATCCTCGCAGTGAGCCCCCTGGGTCGTCCCAACGCCCGCATCGTGATCGCCGCGCACCGGGCCGGCGCGCTCGGGGTGCTCGATCTCGGCCGGGAGCGCGATCCGGCACTCGACGCGCTGGCCGAGGCGTCCGCGGTCCCGTGCTTCGGTGTTCGGGTGCCGGTGGGTTGTCCGTTGGACCCGCACGAGTTGCCCGAAGGGGTGGACGTCGTGCTCCTGGCGCCGGACGCACCGTGGTCGCTCGCGGACGTCGGCCCCGGGCGGCGGGTCCTGGTCGAGGTCACGTGCGCCGAGGCGGCTCACGCGGCGGTGGCGGCCGGGGCTGCGGGGGTGGTCGCGCGCGGCGCCGAAAGCGGCGGGCGGTGCGGCGAGTTGACCACGTTCGTCCTGCTCCAGCAGTTGCTCGCGGACGATCGGGTCTCGGTTCCGGTCTGGGCGGCCGGCGGAATCGGTCCGCACACCGCCGCCGCGGCGGTCGCCGGTGGTGCCGCCGGCGTGCTGCTGGACACCCAGCTGGCCCTGGTGGCGGAGAGCACGCTGCCGGCGGACGTCGCGGCGGCGGTGCGTGCGATGGACGGCAGCGAGACGGTCGTGATCCGCGGCCATCGGGTCTACCGGCGTCCGGACCTGCCGATCGCGCGGCTGGCCGAGCAGGCCGCCGACCTCGGCGCCGCACTGGGTACGGGCGGGCTGCACCGCGAGTTGTTGCCGGTCGGGCAGGACGGCGCGTCGGCCGCCCGGCTCGCGGACCGCCACGGTACGGCCGGTCGGGTGCTGCGCGCGGTGCGCGAGGCGATCGTGGATCACGTGGCCTCGGCGGCCCGGCACGGGGTGGGGCCGCGGCCGGTGCAGGGGCCGATGACGCGGGTGAGCGACCGGGCCGCGTTCGCGCAGGCGGTGGCCCGGGAGGGCGGGCTGCCCTTCCTGGCGTTGTCCCTGCTGCGCGGCCCGCAGGTGGGCGCGCTCCTCACCGAGACCGCCGCGCTGCTCGACGACCTGCCGTGGGGGGTGGGCCTGCTCGGCTTCGCGCCGCCGGAGCTGCGTGAGGAGCAACTTGCCGCGGTGCTTGCCGCCCGCCCGCCGTACGCACTGATCGCCGGCGGTCGGCCGGATCGCGCCGCGCCGTTGGAGGCCGCCGGGATTCGCACCTATCTGCATGTGCCGTCCCCCGGATTGTTGACGCAGTTCCTGCGGGAGGGCGCCCGTCGGTTCGTCTTCGAGGGCACCGAGTGCGGTGGGCATGTCGGGCCGCGCGCCAGTTTCCCGCTGTGGGAGGCGCAGTTGCACGAACTGCTCTCGTTCGCCGAACGGCACGGCGGTGCGGCGGAGTTGGATCTGCTGTTCGCGGGCGGGATCCACGACGCGCGCTCGGCCGCGATGGTGGCCGCGGCGGCGGCGCCCCTGGTCGAGCGCGGGGCCTCGATCGGCGTGCTGATGGGCACCGCGTACCTGTTCACCCGCGAGGCGGTGGACAGCGGCGCGATCGTGCCCGGGTTCCAGGCCGCGGCGGTCGAGTGCGCGTCGACCGCGCTGGTGCAGACCGCGCCCGGGCATGCCACCCGCTGTGCGGGCACGCCCTTCGTGGCCGCGTTCGAGGCCGCCCGGCGCGATCTGGAGGCGCGCGGCGTGCCGTCCCGGCAGGTCTGGGCCGAGTTGGAGCAGCTCAATCTGGGTCGGTTGCGGATCGCCGGCAAGGGACTGCGGCGCGAGGCGGGCGCGTTGGTCGCGGTGGACGCGGACACCCAGCGCCGGGACGGAATGTTCATGCTGGGGCAGGCCGCGGTGTTGCGGTCCGCGCCGACCGACGTCGCCACGCTGCACCGCGAGGTCACCACCGGGTCGGCCGCGTGGCTGGCCCGCCGGGTGCGCGAGTTGGGCGGACCCACCCGGCCGGCGGCGCCTCGACCGCAGGACGTCGCGATCGTGGGCATGGCCTGCGTGCTGCCGGGCGCACCGGACCTGGCGAGCTACTGGCGCAACATCCTGGCCGGCGCCGACGCGGTGACCGAGGTGCCCCGCGAACGCTGGGACGTGGAGCGCTACTTCGCGGCCGGTGCCGAATCGGGCAGCACCGTGCGCGGCACGGTCCGCGGCGCGGCCCCCGGAGCGGTCCCGCCCGGGCGGACCCCGTCCAAGTGGGGCGGGTTCGTGCCCGCGATCGGGTTCGACGCGACCGGATACGGGATCCCGCCCGCCTCGCTGGCCGCCATCGAGCCGGCCCAACTGCTCGCACTGCACGTCGCGTCGGGAGCGCTGGCGGACGCCGGCTACGGACCCGGACGGGCCTTCGCCCGCGAGCGAACGTCGGTGATCTTCGGCGCCGAGGCGGGCGCCGACCTGGCCGGCGCCTACGGGTTCCGTGCGCTGTTCCCGGGATACTACGGCGCGTTGCCCGCCGACCTGGACGGCCAACTCCCCTCCCCCACCGAGGACTCCTTTCCCGGCGTACTGGCCAATGTGATCGCCGGCCGGATCGCCAACCGGCTCGACCTGGGCGGCGTCAACTACACCGTGGACGCCGCGTGTGCGGCCTCGTTGGCGGCGCTGGACCTGGCCTGCAAGGAGCTGAACACCGGCTCCAGCGACCTGGTGTTGTGTGGCGGGGTGGACACCCACAACGGGATCAACGACTTCCTGATGTTCTCCTCGGTGCGCGCGCTGTCGCCGACCGGGCGCTGTGCCACGTTCGACGCGGACGCGGACGGGATCGCGCTGGGCGAGGGCGCGGTCTGCGTGCTGCTCAAGCGGCTCGCGGACGCCGAACGCGACGGCGACCGGGTGTATGCGGTGGTCAAGGGCGTCGGCGGGTCCAGCGACGGCCGCTCGCTCGGCTTGACCGCGCCGCGTCCCGAGGGCCAGCGGCGGGCGCTGGAACGTGCCTATCGGGCGGCGGGCGTCTCGCCGGCCCGGGTCGGCCTGGTCGAGGCGCACGGCACCGGCACCGTGGTCGGCGACCGGGCCGAACTGGACGCCCTCACCGAGGTGTTCACCGAGCACGGCGCCACCCCCGGGGGCTGCGCGGTGGGCTCGGTGAAGTCCCAGATCGGGCACACCAAGTGTGCGGCGGGCCTGGCCGGTCTGGCCAAGGCCGCGCTGGCGGTGCACTTCGGGGTGCGCCCGCCGACCCTGCACCTGCGCCGGCCGCCGGATTCGGGGCCGTTCGTGTTCGACGGCCGGGCCCGCCCATGGACCGCACCGGTCACCGAACGCATCGCGGGGGTGAGCGCGTTCGGCTTCGGCGGCACCAACTTTCATGCCGTGCTGGCCGGTTCGGAGCTGACCGGCTCGGGCGGGCCGGGCGGAGCGGACGCCGCGTGGCCGGCCGAACTGTTCTGCTTCCGCGGCGCGGATCGCGCGGCGGCCCGGGCGGCGCTGGATCGGCTCGCCGCGCGGCTGGACACGGACGAGGACCTTCCGCTGCGGGGGCTGGCGGCGCTTGCCGATGAAGACTCCGGTGGTGGTGGTACCGGTGGCGGTACCGGCGCTGGTGCCGGCGTCGAAGTCCCGGTACAGGTCGCGTTCGTCGCGACCGATCACGCCGATCTGCGGGTCAAACTGACGCTGGCCCGCGCGGGTGCGGTCGATCCCGCCGGCGAGATCTTCCACCGGGAGGAGACCGGCACCGGGTCGGGCACCGGGTCCCATGGAGCGAGCGACGCCGGGTCGAACGGCGTAGCGGACACCATATGGGCCGCCGGGTCGAGTGCCGCGATGGGCGCCGAGTCGGACACCGGATCGGGTGCCGTGGCGGGCACCGCGATGGTTGCCGAGGCGGGCGCCGACGCCGACGCGGTCGGGCAGGTGGCGTTTCTGTACCCCGGACAGGGGAGTCAGCGGCCCGGGATGCTCGCGGATCTGTTCGCCCGCTTCCCCGAACTGTGCGACGGGCTGCGGGACATCGACCCGGAGTGCGTAGGGGCCATGTTCCCGCCCGCCGCGTTCGGCGCCGAGGCACGGGCCGAACAGTCGGCCCGGATCACCGACACCCGGCGTGCGCAGCCCGCGCTCGGGGTGGCGGCGGTCGCGCTGACCCGGCTGCTCGACCGGTTCGGGGTGTGGCCGGACCAGGTCGCCGGACACAGCTACGGCGAGGTGGCCGCGCTGTGGTCGGCGGGCGTGTTGTCCACCCGGGATCTGGGCCGGCTGGGCGAGGTGCGCGCGGCGGCCGTGCTGGCCGCCGCCGGGGCGGAGCCCGGTGCGATGGCGGCCGTCTCGGCCGACGCGGACCGCGTGGCCGAGGTGCTGGCCGGGGTCGACGGCGTCGTGCTCGCCAATCGCAACACCCCGACCCAGACCGTCGTGTCCGGCCCGGAGGCGGACCTGACCACGGCGATCGCCGCGCTGGAGGGGGCCGGGCTGTCCGCACGTCGGCTGCCCGTGGCGTGCGCGTTCCACAGCCCCGTGGTCGCGGCGGCGGCCGACACCCTCACGGCCGCCGTCGCGGGCCTGGACGTACGCACGCCCAGGATCCCGGTGTGGTCCAACTGCACCGCCGCGCGCTATCCGGACGCGCCTGCCGAGGTACGCGCGCTGATTGCCCGTCAGGTGGCCGAACCGGTGCGCTTCGCCGAGCAGATCGAGGCGATGTACGCGGCGGGCGTGCGGATCTTCGTCGAGGCCGGGCCGGGCCGGGCGCTGACCGGCATGGTCCGCACGATCCTGGGCGACCGGCCGCACACCGCGGTGGCCTGCGACGTACCCGGCGAGGACGGCCTGCGCCGACTGCTCACCGCTCTGGCCGAACTCGCGGTCGCCGGCGTGCCGGTGCGGGTCGCGGGCGGCTTGGCGGGCCGGGTGCGGCCGGTGGACGTCGAGCCCGGCCCCCGCCCGGCCTGGACCGTCGACGGCCACCTGGTGCGCACCGCCGACGGTCGGCCGGTACCCGGTGGGCTGCTCCCGGCGACCCCGGTGGCCCCGCTGCCCGCCGAGCCGGCAGCCGGCCCGGGTGTGTCGGCGGGGTCCGCGCGGGACGCGGTGCTGCTCGAATACCTGGCCGGCGCGCGGGCCGCGGTCGCCGCCCAGCGTGAGGTGCTGCTCGGCTACCTGGGCGTCCCGGGCGGGGTACCCGAGGCGCCGCCCGCCGCTGCCGGGCCGGTGCCGGCCACCCTGCCGCGACCCGAGCCCGAGCCCGTCGCGGTGGTTGCCCCGGCCGAGGAGCCGGGCGGACCGCTCACCCGCGAGCACGTACTGGCCGTGGTCCTCGACATCGTGGGCACCCGGACCGGCTATCCCCGGGACATGCTCGACCCGGCGCTGGACCTGGAGGCGGATCTGTCCGTCGACTCGATCAAGCGCACCGAGATCATCGGCGAACTGGCCCTGCGGCTGCGACTGCCCGGCGCGGTCGCCGGAACGGGCACCGGAACAGGCGGCGCGCCGGGCCCGGCCGACGAGGCGGTGATCGAGCGGCTGGCCAAGGTCAAGACGATCGACGCGATCGTGGCCGGCGTACTGGCGGTCGACGCCGGGGCGGATCCGCGGGCGGGGTCGTTGCCGGCATCGGGGTCGGGGCCGGGTGAATGGGCGTCGCCGGTGCCGCCGACCGAGCCCGCCGAACCGGTCGGGGCGGGCCGGGAGGAGCCCGCTCCGCCCGGCGCCGACCGGCCCACCCGACACCTGGTCGAGTGTGTGCCGATCGAGGACCCACCGCCCACGAGCGAGGCGGGCCCGCCCATCGGCGACGCGCTGCGCGGTCGCCGGGTGGTCCTGGTCGAGGACGGCGGCGGGATCGCCTGGGCCCTGGCCGACCTGCTCGCGGCGCACGGCGTCGTGGTGGAGTCGCGCGCCCGGGATCGGGCCGGACCGGCGGACGACGATCGGCCGGACCCGGCGTGGTCGGAGGTCGACACGCTGGTGCACCTGGCCGCGCTCGCCGACGGCCCGGACCCGATCCTCCCGGATGCCTTCGCGCTGCTGCGGGCCGCGCTGGTGGGCGGCGTACGGCAGGTGTTCCTCGGCACGGCCGGCGGCGGCCACTTCGGTCGGGCCCGGGCCGCCGCCGGCCCCGATCCGGTGCCGGGCGCGGGCCTGGCCGGGTTCGCCCGGTCCGCCGCGCTGGAGTATCCGGACCGGGTGCTGCGGGTGCTGGATCTGGACCCCAAGGAGGAACCGGCCCGGATCGCCCGCCGACTCCTGGCCGAACTGGGCCGCACGCCGGGCCGGCCCGAGCCGGGCGACCCCGTGCTGCTCGGCCTGTCCGGCGACCGTCGGCTGACCCTGCGCACCCGGCCGGCACCGCTGCCCGACCTGTCGCCCGCCGACCGGGACGAGCTGCTGCGCGAGCGGCTCGGGCCGGACTCGGTGGTGCTGCTGACCGGTGGCGCACGTGGTATCACCGCTCGGACGGCCGTCGGCCTGGCCCGGGCCACCGGGTGTCATGTCGAGGTGCTCGGTCGCACCGGTGACGACGGAGCCCCGGAGCCCGCCGCGCTCGCCGACGCGGCGGACGCCCCCGCGCTGCGGGCCGCGTTGATCGCGACCGGGGTGCGCGAGCCGGCCCGGATCGAGGCCGAGCTGACCCGGGTGCTGAACCGTCGCCAGGTCCGCGCGACGCTCGCCGAGCTGGGCGAACACGCGGCATCGGTACGGCTGCACGTGGCCGACGTCACCGACGCCGACGCGGTCCGCCGGATCCTGACCGGGATCGCCGAGCGGCACGGTCGGCTCGACGGAATCGTGCACGGCGCCGGTGTGCTGGCCGATCGGCTGCTCGTGGACAAGACCGCGGAGTCCTGTCGGCAGGTGTTCGCCACGAAGGTGGCCGGGGCGCGGGCCCTGGTCACGGCACTGCGCACGCTGCGGCCCACGTTGGCGCCACCGGCGTTCCTGGCCATGTTCGGCAGCGTCGCGGGGGTGTACGGAAATCGGGGCCAGACCGACTATGCCGCCGCCAACGACGCGCTGGCCACCCTCGCCCGGCACTGGTCCGCCGAATCCGAGGACACGCTCGCGCCGGTCGCGGAGCGTGTGGTGACCATCGACTGGGGTCCGTGGGCGGCGACCGGCGGCGGCATGGTGACGCCGGAGTTGGCCCGCGAGTATGCCCGGCGCGGCGTCCCGTTGATCGATCCCGAGCACGGTGTGCGGGCGCTGCTCACCGAACTGGCCTCGGGCCGGGGCCCACAGGCCGTGTACGTATGCCTCCCGGCGCCCGGGTCGGTGTCCGGATGAGCGTCGGGATCGGCGCGCGCGGCCCGCGGCCCGACGACGCGGCGATCGTCGGGATCGGCGCGATCTTCCCGGGGGCGGCCGACCCGGCCGGCTTCTGGCGGCTGATCGAGTCCGGCGGCGATGCGATCACCGACGTGCCGCCGAATCGCTGGGATCCGGCGCTCTACTACGCGCCGGGCACGGCCGGCGAGCCCGCCCGCAGCGACCGGTTCTACTGCCGGCGCGGCGGCTTCGTGGACGACCTGGCCACGTTCGATCCGGTGCACTTCGGCATCATGCCCGCGGTGGTCGCCGGTGCCGAGCCGGACCAGCTGTTCGCGCTGCGGGCCGGCGCCGAGGCGATCGCCGACGCGGGCGGCGAGGCCCGATTGCCGGACCGGTCCCGGATCGGCGTGGTCTTCGGCCGCGGCGGCTACATGGGCGTGGCCACCGCCCGGCTCGATCAGCGGGTCCGCACCGCCCACCAACTCACGAGCCTGCTGGGCGAGTTGGCCCCCGAGCTGGGGCGGGACCGGTTGACCGCGATCCGGGCGGCGTTTTGTACCTCGCTCGGTCCCGAGCAGCCCGAGGCGTCGATCGGCCTGGTGCCCAGTTTCACCGCGTCCCGGATCGCCAACCGGCTCGACCTGGGCGGGCCCGCCTACACGCTGGACGCGGCCTGCGCGACCTCGCTGCTCGCGCTGGACCAGGCCGCCGCCGAGTTGCGCTCCGGGCGCTGTGACGCGGTGCTCGCGGGCGCCGTGCATCACTGCCACATCGCGACGTTGTGGAGCGTGTTCACCCAGTTGCGCGCACTCAGTGCGAGCGAGCGGATCCGGCCGTTCGACCGGGCGGCGGACGGCACACTGATCTCCGAGGGCACCGGCGCGGTGCTGCTCAAACGGTTCGCGGACGCCGAACGTGACGGTGACCGGGTGTACGCGGTGATCCGCGGCGTCGGCGTCTCCAGCGACGGCCGGGCGGCGAGTCTGCTGAGTCCGCTGGTCGACGGGCAGGTCCGGGCGCTGGAGCAGGCCTGGCGGGCGGCCGGGCTGGATCCGACCGAACCCGGTCTGCTCGGTCTGCTCGAAGCCCACGGCACCGGAACCCCGGTCGGCGACGAGGCGGAACTGACCACACTGGGCAAGGTCTTCGGGCCGCGCTCGGGCAACGGCCCGGCCGACGTCGCCCTGGGCACGGTCAAGTCCAACATCGGCCACGCGATGCAGGCGTCCGGGATGGCGGGCCTGATCAAGGCCGCGCTCGCGCTGCATCACCGCACGCTCCCACCGACCCTGCACGTCCGGGACCCGCATCCGGCCTTCGCCGGCACCCGGATGCGCCCGCAGACCCACGCCGAGGCGTGGCCGGCCAACCCGGCGGGCAGCCGACTCGCGGCGGTCGACGCCTTCGGCTTCGGCGGCGTCAACGCGCACGCGGTCCTCGAACAACCGCCGACGGGACCGCCGGTCGCCCTGCCCAGCGCAGGCGGATCGGCGGTCCCGCGGGAGACTCGGCGCACCGGGCGCGGGCCGGTGGCGCCGGACGCGCAGCCCGCCGGGGCGGTGCGGGGCACGCCGGACGCACCGCCCGCTCGGGCCGGCCGGATCGTGGCCCCGGATGTGCCGCCCGGACCGGGCGACCCGATGACCGCACCCCACGTGTTGACCCTGGCCGCCGATGCGCCGGCCGAACTGGCCCGGCTGCTGGCCGAGATCGCCGCGGGGCGACCGGCGCCGACCCGGGCCGCCGGGCCGGCCGGGCCGTGTCGGCTTGCGGTCGCGAATCCGACCCCGAAGCGGCTCGCGCTGGCCGCCCGGGTGGTCGACCGCGGCGTGCCGTGGCGCGGCCGGGCCGAGATCTGGTTCACACCGCGCCCGTTGCTCGGCCCGGAAGCGCCGAATCCGGGCCGGGTCGCGTTCCTGTTTCCCGGTCTGGAGCCGGAGGTGTCGCCGCGTCTGGACGACCTGGCCGACGCGTACGGTCGGCCCCGGCCCGAGTTGACCGGCGCCGAGGATCTGGTCGGCCGGGCCGTGGACGCGTTGACCGCGGGCCGTTTCCTGGCGGCCGAGTTGGAACGGGCGGGCCTGGTCCCGGATCTGCTGGCCGGGCACAGCATGGGCGAGTGGACCGCGATGGTGGCGGCCGGGATGTACCCGCGCACCGCCGTGGACGGCTTCCTCGCCTCGTTGCGGCCGGACTCGCTGGCCGTTCCGGACCTGGTCTATGCGGCGGTGGGCTGCGGAGCGGCGGTCGCCGCGCGATTCACGGGTACCACCGGCCCGGTGGTCGTCTCGCACGACAACTGCCCGAATCAGAGCGTGTTGTGCGGTCCCGGTGACGCGGTCGCCGAGGTGCTGGGCAGGTTGCGCCGGGAGGGCATCGTGGGCGGCGAACTGCCGTTCCGGTCCGGGTTCCACACCCCGATGTGGGCGCCCTACCTCGGGCAGGTGGCCGACGCGTTCGAGCGACTCCCGCTGCGGGCCCCGCGGGTGCCGGTGTGGTCGGCGACCGGGATCGCGCCGTACCCGGCGGACGCGACCGCGGTTCGTGAACTGACCGTGCGGCACCTCCTGGAGCCGGTCCGGTTCCGGGAGTTGATCGAGGAGCTGTACGCGGGCGGCGTGCGAGTGTTCGTCCAGCCGGGCGCGGGCAGCCTGGTCGGCTTCGTGCACGACACGCTGCGCGGATGCGATGTGCTGGCCGTCGCGGCGCACTCGACACTGCGCCCGGGCCTGGCGGGCTTCCGTCGCGCCACGGCGGCGCTGTGGGTGGAGGGCGCGGCAATCGACCGGGCCGAACCGGCCCGCGCACCCGCCCCCGCCTCCGCACCTGTGCCCGTACCGGGCCGCACGCCCGCCCCGGCGCCCATGCTCGCACCCGGCCTCGGTCGCGCGCCCGCCCCGGCATCCGCGTCCGCACCCGACCTCGCACCCACCCCGCCCCCCACGCCCGCCCCGGCCGGCGCACCGGACCGCGGCCTCGGCCCCGTGTCCGCCCCGGCGTCCCCGCCCGCCGGTCCGATCATCCGGCTCGACCTCGGGTCGCCGTTGGTCACCTTGGGGCCCGCCGCGGGCCCATTGCGGCTCACCGGCGCTCCGCGCTCGACCATCGACCATCCGGTGCTCGCCGCCTTTCACGCGGTGTTGGCCGAAGCCGATCGTTCGGTGACCGAGGTCGCCGAGTCGAGCCGTATCCCGTCGGCGGTCGCCCCGTCGGCGGCCTCCCCGCCGTCGGTCGGCGCCGAGCAGCGCCGGGCGTACCGGTTCTCCCTGGCCGAGCACCCGTACGTCCGCGACCACTGCGTCTACGAGCAGCCCCACTGGTGGCCGGACCCCGCGGACCGGTTCCCGGTGTTGCCGATGACCACGCTGATCCGGCTGGCCGGCCGGGAGGCATGCGCGGCGGCCGGCCCCGGCCGGGTGGTCGCCGGGTATCGGGACGTGCGCGCGCTGCGCTGGCTGCCGGTGGCCCCGCCGACGGACACCGAGGTGGTCCGCACGCCCCTGGCCGCGGACCGGATCCGGGTCGGCTTCGGCCACCACATGTCCACCGAGGTGCTGCTCGCCGACGCGCATGCCGCCCGCCCCGCACCGGCGGCCGATCGCACGCCGCTGACCGGCGAGGGGCCCGCGCCGGTGAGCGCGCAGGACCTCTACCGGGATCGCTGGATGTTCCACGGGCCCGGTTTCGCCGGGATCGACCAGGTGCTGACCGTCGCCGACGACGGCATCCGCGGCATCGTGCGCGCACTGCCCGCACCCGGTGCGCTGCTCGACGCGGCCGGGCAACTCCTGGGCCACTGGATGCAGTTGCGCCTGACCACGGATCGCCTGGTGTTCCCGATGTCGGTGGCGGCGATCGACGGGTACGGGCCGCCGGTCGAACCGGGCGCGCGGCTGCTGGCCACCGCGCGAATCCGGGAGGTCCGGGCGACCACCGTGCGCGGCGACGTCGAGCTGGTGGACCTGGACACCGGCGCGGTGCGGATCCGGGTGCACGACTGGGTCTACCGCCGGTTCGCCGCCGACGAACGGGTGTGGCCGATGAAGTTCACCCCGCACACCACCGGAATCGCCGAGCCGCAGCCCGAGGGTTGGTGTCTGGTGCGTACCCGCTGGCCCGACCCGGCGGCGCAGGATCTGGTGACGCGCCGCTACCTGGACACCGCCGAGCGGGCCGAGTTCGACGCCGCGGCGCCCCGGGAGCGCCGGGGTCGGCTGCTCGGGCGGGTCGCGGTCAAGGACGCGGTCCGGCAGTACCTGTGGGCGCGCGGGCACGGCCCGCTGTATCCCGCACAGGTCCGGATCGGCTCCGACGAGACCGGCCGCCCGCTCGCGCGCGTGGTCGTGGAGCCCGGCGGCAGCGCCCCGGAGCCGCCGCACGTGTCCGTCGCGCACAGCCATCGATTGGGCGTCGCCGCCGCGGGCACCGTGCCGATCGGCATCGACGTCGCACTCCTCGACCCCGCCGCCGATGTCTCGACCCTGGAACACGACGCGCTGACCGCCGAGGAGCGCCGACTGCTGGACACACTCGCGGGCGCCGAACCGACCTCGCGAAACCTGTGGGTGCTGCGTTTTCGGTGTGCCAAGGAGGCGGTCTGCCGGGCGCGGGGCACGGACCCGGGCGGCCGGCGGGCGGATCCGGTGGTCGCCTCGGCCCGGGCCACCGGCCCGCACGAGGCCGAGTTGTCCGTGGGCGCGGGCCCGCCCGACCGCGCCGGACACCTCGTCCGTACCCGGGACGTGGCCGATCCCGACGGCTCGCGGATCGACCGCTACGTGGTCGCGTGGACGAGCACGCCGCCCGACGAACACCGCAACGGTTTCCCCACCACCTCACATGGGAGCACCCGATGAGCGCGGACCCGCATGCCGACCGGATCCTGGCCGAGGTCGCCGGGATGCTCGCCGAGATCGTCGGCGAGGAACTGCTGATCGCCGCCGAGATCACCCCGGACAGCGGCTTCGACGACGATCTGGCCCTGGAGAGCATCGAGTTCGTCGCCCTGGCCGGACGGCTCCAGGAGCGCTACGGCGACCGGGTCGACTTCATCGCCTTCCTCGCGGACCTGGAGATCGAGGAGATCATGGCGATGACCGTCGGCCGGCTCGTGGAGCACATCGCGACGTGCACGCGCTCCGAGGCCGTCGGCGGTGGCCGATGAGCGAGGTGCATGCGAACGGGCTGCGCTTTCACGTCCAGCGGCTGGGGGCGCCCGCCGACCGGCCCGCACTGCGCACGCCGGTGGTCTTCCTGCACGGCCTGGTCCTGGACAACCTCTCCAGCTTCTACTACACGCTGGCCGCGCCGATCGCCCGCGCGGGCTCCGAGGTCGTGCTCTACGACCAGCGCGGACACGGCCGCACCGAGCGACCTCGGACCGGATACGACCCGGACACCGCGGTCGCCGACCTGGCCGCCCTCGTGAAGGCGTGCGACGTGGCGACCCCGGTGCACCTGGTCGGCAACAGCTTCGGCGGCCTGATCGCACTGCACGCCGCCCGGACCCGGCCCGACCTGGTCGCGAGCCTGGTGCTGATCGAGGGACAGTGCCTGGACCTCCCGGCCGGCAGCGAACCGTACGCCGGCGGCTGGGTCGAGGAGTTGGCCAACACGCTCAACCTGGCCGCGCTGGGCCTGGAGTCGCATCCCGGCCCGGATCGGCTGCCCACCGGGCCGGCCCGCAAGGCGGCTCGGCTGCGAGCCGGCGCCGACGCGCTCCTGAACGGCACCACCCTGATCGAGGACGTCACCCTGCTGCGCGCACCGACCCCGGACGAACTGTCCGACCTGGCCTGCCCGGTCCTGGCGCTGTACGGCGAGCTGTCCGAACTCACGCCCCCGGCACGGCGGTTGGCCGAGCTGCTGCCCGACTGCACACTCACCGTGCTGCCCGGCGTCGCGCACACCGTGCTGCGCGAGGCCACCGCGCCCGTGCTGAGCGCACTGCTCGACTGGTTGCCGCAGCACGATTCGGTTCACGGCCGGGCCGGGGCCGGCCGATGAGATTCATGTTCGTGGTTCCGCCGTTCACCGGCCACGTCAATCCCACGGTCGCGGTCGCCGCCGCGCTCGTCGAACGCGGGCACGAGGCGGTGTGGTGCGGACCACCCGACATCCTGGAGCTGCTCCCGCTCGGCGCCCGGCTGTTCACCACCGGCAACTCGCCGGATCGGGCCGGCGGTTACGCCGCACTGCACGCGAACTGGCAACGGCTGCGCGGAGTGGCCGCACTGCGCTTCCTGGTCGAGGAGACGCTGGTACCGCTCGCGCACGCGATGTTGCCCGGCGTGACCGCGGCCGTGGCCGGCTACCGACCGGACGTGGTCATCGCCGACCAGCAGACCTTCGCCGGGGCATTCGCCGCGGTCCGGGCCGGCGTGCCGTGGGCCACCTCGGCCACCACCTCGGCCGAGTTCACCCGGCCGCTGGTGGGCTTCCCGAAGGTCGCCGACTGGGTGCGGGCCCGGATCGCCGAGGCCGCGGTCGCGGCCGGCGTACCCGCCGACTGCGATCCGCGCTTCTCCGCCCGGCTCGTGCTGGTCTTCTCCACCCCGGAGCTGGTCGGCCTGACCGAGCCGGTCCCGGCGCACCACTGCTACGTGGGCCCCGCGTTCGGTCCCAGGCCGGTGGCGGTGGACTTCCCGTGGGATCGGCTCGACCCGCGACGACGCCGGGTCCTGGTCTCGCTCGGCACCCTCAACCGTGAGGCCGGCGACCGGTTCTATCCGGCCGTGGTGGCCGCCACCCGCCCGCTCGCCGACCGGCTCCAGCTGATCGTGGCCGCACCCGAACGGCTGGTCGGCGAACCCGCCGAGCACGTCCTGGTCCGCGAGTACGTCCCGCAACTCGCCCTGCTCCCGCACCTGGACGCGGTGGTCACGCACGGCGGCCACAACACCGTGTGCGAGGCGCTCGCGTTCGGCCTGCCGCTGGTGCTCGCGCCGATCCGCGACGACCAGCCGATCGTGGCCCGTCAGGTGGTGGCCGCGGGCGCCGGGGTCCGGGTGCGCTTCGGCCGCGCGCATGTGCCGGAACTGCGCGCGGCCGTCACCGACGCGCTGGATCGTCCCGAACTGCGCGCGGGCGCCTGCCGAGTGCGCGCCTCGTTCGCCGCGGCCGGCGGCGCCCGCGCCGCCGCCGACCGTTTGGAGAAGTTGTGCTGAACCCCGTCGCCGGACCGTTCCCGTGGCTCGCCCTGCTGATCGCTCTCGGCCTGCTGGGCGGCACCCGTACGCTGCGCCGCCGGCTGCGCGCGCTGCCCTCGTTGCGCACCGCCCCCACCGACGACCGGCCGATCGACGCCTGGACCTGCGTCACCGCGATCGGGGCCCGCCCGGACCGGGCCACCGTGCGCGCCGCCGTCGCCCACGCGGAGCGGCACGGGTTGCTGCTGCTCGACCTGGTCCCCGGCGACCTGCCCGCCGACGAACTGCTCACCCTGCTGGGGCGGTTGGACCCGGACCGGATCCGCCGCGACCCGCTCGCCCGCGGTCGGGGCGCGGGCCACGCCCTGCTCGTGCACGAGGACGTGCTGCGCCGCGCCGCCGTCCCGGCCGCCGACCTGGTCGACCCCGACGCCCCCGAGCTGATCGAGCTCACCGCCCGACTTCGCCCGTTCGCCGCCCTGGGCACCGGCCACGCGGTCGCGCCCGAGCTGACCGCGACCCGACCGGACCCGACGCTGCGCAAGCGTCGGCTGCGGGCGGCCGGCGTGCCGGTGTGGCCCACCCTGGTCGGCAACCTGGGTGAGGCCGCCGCCTACACCGGTGCGTGCGTGGCCACCCCGTTCTGGGGCGCACTGGCCTTCCTGGCCATGTGGGTCCAGCCGTACGCGGTGGTCGCCGGCCGCTCGCCCGTGCGCCCGCGCGATCTGGGTCGGGCCTGTGCGCTGCGGCCCGTCCTGGCCGTCGGGCGCTGGGTGCGCGCGGTGTCCGGGCCCCGCCCGACCCGGGCCGCCGCGCCGGCGACGGATCCGGCGGCCCTGCGCCCGGAGTACGCCCGCAGCGTCGCCGACGGCCTGGACGCGTTCTTCGAGGAGCGCCGGGAGACCTGCCCGTGGTGCGGCTCGACCCGGCTCGCGGTGCGCAGCCGGATCGGCGACCATCTCCAGGGCAAACCGGGCCGGTTCACCCTGGAGCGCTGCCGGGACTGCGCACACGTCTTCCAGAACCCCCGACTGTCCCTCGCCGGACTGGAGTACTACTACCGCGACTTCTACGACGGCCTCGGCGGTCCGGGCGCCGAGGCGCTGTTCGGCACCATGTCGCGCACCTACCGGGCGCGCGCCGAACTGGTGCGCCGAAACCTGCCGGCGGACACCGCCCCGCGCGCCTGGCTGGACGTGGGGACCGGGCACGCGCACATGTGCCTGGTCGGTCGAACCGTGCTGCCGGACACCGTCTTCGACGGTCTCGACCTGGGCGACGGCGTCGCGCAGGCCGAGCGGCGCGGCTGGATCCGGACCGCATATCGCGGCCAGTTCCCGGAGTCGGCCGACGACCTGGCGGGCGGCTACGACATGGTCGGCATGCACCACTACCTGGAACACACCCGCGATCCCTTCGCCGAACTGGACGCCGCCGCGAAGGTCCTGGTGCCCGGCGGCCGGCTGCTGATCGAACTGCCCGACCCGCACTGCTGGTACGGCCGACTGCTGCGCGGCCTGTGGCTCCCGCTGTTCCAGCCCCAGCACCAGCACCTGATGCCCTGGCGCAACCTGGAGGCCGCGCTCAACGCCCGCGGGTTCACCGTCGTCGCGCGCGAGCACGGCCGGGCGCACCAGGGCAACGACTTCACCGGGGCGGTGTCCCAGGCGCTCACCGTGCTCGCACCGAATCCGGCCATGCCGTGGATCGTCGGCGGCCCGACCCCGCTGCGCCGGGCCCGCCGCATCGCGCTGGTCGCCCTGTCCGTGCCGTGCTTCCTGGCCGCCGTACTGCTCGATGCGGTCGGCCTGCTGCTCGCCCGCGTCGCCGGCGAGCGCGGCGGCAGCAACGCCTACCGCCTCCTCGCCCGAAAGGACCCGGGATGATCCGCCCGCACAGCGGCCCACCGCCCACCTCACCGGCGGCGGCGTTGCCCGGCGTACGCGGCGCGGCGCCCGTGCTGCGCCTGGTGCCGTTCGCCTTCGCCCGGGCCTTCGGTCGCGCACCGGCCGGGGTCTGGTCCGCGCCGTACGTGCTGCGCCTGTCCGGCTCGCCGGCCGGGCCGGGCACCGCCGTGGCGCTGTCCTGGCGGGTGGTGATCGCCGCCGCGCCGCGCGCCGACGGCATGCTCCGGGTGGGCTCGATCGACCGGCCGGACGAGGGCGCCGAGTTCGACCCGGCGGGCGACGTCGGGCCGGTCCCGGACTGGATCCGCCCGGTGCTCGCGGGCACCACCGGCGCGGGCGGGCTGGACCTGCTGGTGCACACCGACCTGCCGGACAGCACCGGCCTGTCCGCGTCCGTCCCGCTGTCCTGCACGGCCGCGTTGATCGAGGCGGCCTTTCACGACCGCGCGGCGGGCACCGGGCGCAGGGCCCGGCTCACCGATCCGCCGCTGGGCACGGTCGCGCTGTCCGGCCGGCCCGGCCACGTGCTGGTGATCGAGGACGCCGCGGGCGAACCGGCCCACGTGCCGTTCGACCCGGATCGGCTCGGCCTGCGGTTCGTGCTGGCGGTGCCCCGATGGGCCGACGGGGACGCCGCATCCGTCGATACGGCCGAACACCCGGCCGCCGACCCACCTGCGCGGACGTCCCCGCCGGCGCGCAATGCGCTGGCCGCAGGCGCGATCGAGGCCCGGCCGCTGGGTGCGGGCGGGTCCACGATCGCGGTGGTGCCGGGTGCCGCGCTGGCCGACGTGCGCCGGGCGTTGGTGGACACCTACACCCGCGCCGGCGAACCGGCGCCACGTGTGCTCAGCGCCTCGGTCGGGTCCGCCTGTACGCGGGTGGCGTAGGACGGACCCGGCGGATCCTCACCCGCGGGCGACGCCGGGGCCGATGCTCATACGTACTCCATCTCCTGGACGCCCTGGCGCCGGGTGTAGTCGAGCAGTGCGCGCACCTCGCGGCTGATCGGACCGCGCCCGCGCACCAAGCCGACCGTCCTGATCAGCCGCGGGCTCATCGACCGCACGGCCACACTCGACGCGAACGGCTGGGCCAGGTCGGCGTACCACAACACCGATCCGTGTCCGGCCACCACGCACGGGATCCACGCCCCACGGTCGTCGGTCTCCATCGCGACCGTCGGCCGCACGCCGGCCGTGGCGAACAACATCTCGAAGTCGGCCCGCCGCGCGCTGCTGCGGGGCGGCAGGATCATCGGCAGCCCCTCCAGGTCCGTCCAGGAGACCGGATCCGACAGCCGGGTGTGCTTCGGCGAGACCAGCACCACCTCGTACGAGCGCAGCGGCAGCACCTCGAAGCCGCCGGGGGCGGGCAGGTCCACCAGCGCGATGTCCGTCTCGCCGGCGCGCAGCGAGGCGAACAGCGCCTCGCGGCTGTCCTGTCGGTCCACCACGATGTGCAACTCGGGGTGCAGCTTGGCCAGACCGGGCAGCAGGCCGCTGGTGCACTCGATCGCCAGCGTCGCGGTCGCGGCCAGGTGCACGGTGTCGCTGTGCGTCGGGTCCTCCACCTGTACGACGTCCTTGATCGCCTGCACGCCTCGAAGCACCTTGCGCGCGAGGTTGACCACCTGCACCCCGGCCGCCGTCGGCACCAGGCCGCGGCCGACCCTGGTGAACAGGATCACGTTCAGCTCGCGTTCGAGGCTCTGCAACGATCGGGACAGGGCCGGCTGGACCACGAAGAGTTCCTGTGCGGCACCGGTCATGCTGCCGTGTTCGGCGACGGCGATGAGGTAGCGCAACTGTTGGAGGGTCACGGGGTATCGATACCTCCGCCCGCGACCGGGCCGGCGACGACCCGTTCGTGCGCTCGGGTCCGGGTTTGCGCTCGACGTACCGCACGTTGGCTGTCGACCATGGTGTTCCTCCAGGGTGTGCCGTGTGCCGGGGACGAGTGGAAAGGTGACGCGGATCGGCCGCGCGGGCCGGCGCCGCGCTCGAGGCGACTGCCCCGAGCACCGCGTCGACCCGCCCGGTGGTGGTGCACTTTTCGACCGGCTTCGATCGGCTTCGAGCTGCTTCGATCCGATTGCTGCGACTGTCGGCTGCGACCGGCGGGGGCGACCGGTTCGCTTGGATCGGTTCGCTTGGATCGGTTCGCTCGAATCCGTTCGTTTCGACTGTGGGTCAGAACCAGCTCACGGTCCAGCGGACGGAGGTGCCGGCTTTCGCACCCGTGGAGTCGGTCGCGGTCACCTCCACGGCGAACGTGCCCACCCCCCACGCCCGACCGGGGATCGCCTCGGGGGCGGCGGGACCACCCGGAGCGGGCTGTTCACGCCCTCGGATCCGACGTACAGCGACTTGCCGTCGGGGGCGTACATCAGCGACTCGCCCTGGGTCGTACGGACGGCGCGGGCGGCGCGCGCGCCACCGGCGGCGCGTCCGCGATCGAGCCGTCCGCGGACGCCGATCGGGGGACGAATCCCCGGAGGGGTTTCGGAACGTGATCTGTTCATGTTTCCAGGAGATGAGGCCGATCTCATCCACGTCCAATACCGGTCCGGCATGCATCCATGACGGACCGACATGTGTGCGCCGACACCGCACCGCTTGGGCATGGGTGCATGAGCGCAGGTTCTGAATGCGACCGGGCGCTCTCGCGCCACCCGGCCGGTTCGCCGCCCCGCGCGACCAGTTCAGGCCCGGGAGCAGACCCGATGGTCGGCTCCGCTGCCCGGTTCCGACGTCGATTCCGGTCCGAGCGGGCGTCGTTGCTTCCGCAGGTCGGCGAACCCACGCTGCCATTCCGCTTCGTCCACGTCCAAGGAGGCGCCAGGTCATGTCCGACTCCGGATCCGGGTCACGACCCCGGTCGACGGCCCGGGCCAAGCCCCGATCGGCCAAACTCGTCGCGCTGTCCGTCGGATTCGCGCTCGGCGCGATCGCCGGCCTCACCGCTCCCGCCTCGGCCGGCGCTCCCGACCGGGCGCCCGCGGCCACCGCCGCGGCGGCGATCCCGCGCTACGACCACGTGGTGGTCGTGGTGCACGAGAACACCAACTACGAGGAGATCATCGGCAATTCGCAGGCACCGTACCTCAACCAGCTGGCCGCCGGCGGGGCCTCCCTGACCGACTTCCACGGCGAGACACATCCCAGCCAACCCAACTACATGGCGATGTTCTCCGGCTCCACGCAGGGCGTCACCGGCGACGAGTGCCCGCCGCCCGGGGCGCCGTACAGTGCGGACAACCTCGGTCGGCAGCTGATCGACGCGGGTGTCACGTGGGGCAGCTACAACGAGGACTGGTCGGCGGCGAACCCGGGTGCGTGCACGAGTGGTTCGTATGCCCGCAAGCACAACCCCTGGTTGTCGTTCTCGAACGTGCCCGCGGCCACCACGTATCCGGCCACCGCGTTCCCGACCGACTACACCACGTTGCCGACCGTCTCCTACGTGGTGCCCAACCAGTGCAACGACATGCACGACCGCCTGTTCGACCCGGCCTGCGGGATCTCCACCGGGGACACCTGGACCAGGAACAAGCTGAGCGGCTACGCGGAGTGGGCCAAGACGCACAACAGCCTGCTCGTGGTCACCTGGGACGAGGACAACTTCCGCAGCGAGAACCGGATCGCGACCATCCTGTACGGCGCGCACGTCAAGCCCGGACAGTATCCGGGCCGCAAGGACCACTACAGCCTGCTGCGCACCCTCGAGGACATGTACGGCACCCGGCGCTCCGGCCAGGCCGCGACCGCGACACCGATCACCGAGATCTGGCAGGACGGTGGTCCGTCGTCGGTGTCGGTGGTGAGTCCGGGTGCGCAGGTGGGTGTGGTCGGTGTGCCGGTGTCGTTGGCGGTGCAGGTGTCGGGTGGGACGCCTCCGTACACGTGTGTGTTTCAGGGGTTGCCTGCCGGGTTGGCGGCGTCCGGTGGCGGGTGTGTGGTGACGGGTTCGCCGTCCGCTCCGGGGAGTTCGCAGGTGTCGGTGACGGCGAGGGATGCCGTGGGTGCGGTGTCGCCTCCGGTGTCGTTCGGGTGGACGGTCTCCTCGACGCCTTCGGGTGGGGTGTCGGTGGCGGATCCGGGGGCGCAGGCGTCGAAGTTCGATCAGCGGGTGAATCTGGTGCTGGGGGTCTCGGGTGGGACCGGGCCGTATTCGTGTGCGGGGCGGGGTCTTCCGGCGGGGTTGTTCCTGAATCCGCTCACGTGTGTGATCACCGGTCGGGCGTGGGGGGTGGGCACGTTCGCCGTGGAGGTGACCGCGACCGACTCCACGGGTGCGAAAGCCGGCACCTCCTTCCGCTGGACCGTGAGCTGGTTCTGATCGCTCGCCGCACCGTCGTGTGCGATCACCCGGCCGTCGGGGGTGTCGTGGGCCCGAACCGGCCCTCGGCCCCCCGGCTCCCGCCCTTCCCGTGTCGACCCGCAGCCGGAGGCCCAGGATGTACCTGTCGTCCAGCCGTTCCGCCGACCTCGCGTCCGGTGCGCGCGACCCGCGTGCGCAGGCACCGCCGCCGACCCGGCCCGGCGGCCGACGGGTCGCGCCCGTCGTGCTCGTCCTCGGCGTGGTCTCGCTGGTGACCGACGTGTCGGCCGAGATGGTGACCGCGGTGCTCCCGGTCTACCTCGTGCTCGGACTCGGCCTCTCCCCCATGGCGTTCGGCATGCTGGACGGGCTGTACAACGGCGCCACCGCCGTGTCCCGGCTGCTCGGCGGCCATGTCGCGGACCGGTTCCGTCGGCACCGGACGGTCGCCGCGGTCGGCTACGCGATCTCCGCCGGGTGCAAGCTGCTGCTGCCCGCGGCCGGCGGGGTCTCGGCGATCGGCGGGGTGCTCGCGGCCGATCGTGCGGGCAAGGGGCTGCGTACCGCACCGCGCGATGCGTTGATCTCGATGGCCGCGTCGCCGGCCGAGCAGGGTCGGGCGTTCGGCGTGCATCGGGCGATGGACACGGCGGGCGCGTTGTTCGGACCGCCGGTCGCGCTCGCGGTGTTGTGGGTGACCGCGGACGCGTACGACGCGGTGTTCGTGCTGAGCTTCTGCTTCGCCGCGTTCGGGCTGCTGGTGCTGCTGCTGTTCGTCCGCGACCCGACGCCCGACGCCGTCGCCGCCGGCGCGGGCCCGCCGGCGGTCCACGCCTCGGTCCGGCTGCGCGACGCGGCGGCGGTGCTGCGGGTGCCGGGCTTCGCCCGGGTGTGTCTGGCCGCGCTAATGCTCGGCGCGGCGACCGTCGGCGACGCGATGCTCTACCTGCTCCTGCAACGGCACACCGACCTGTCGCCGCACCTGTTCCCGCTGTTGCCGCTGGGCACCGCGCTGGTCTTCCTGCTGCTCGCGGTCCCGGCCGGCGTCGCCGGGGACCGGTACGGACGCGGCCGGGTCTTCCTGGTCGGCCATGTCGCCCTGCTCGCCGGCTACCTCGTACTGCTCGCGCCGCTGCCCGACCGGGTGATGATCGTCGCGATCCCGACTCTGCTCGGCCTGTTCTACGCGGGCACCGACGGCGTCCTGATGGCGCTCGCGGCCCCGGCCGCACCCGCGGAACTGCGCGGCGGGGCGCTGGCCCTGGTACAGACCGGGCAGGCCGGCGGGCGAGCCCTGGGCGCGGCCGGATTCGGCACGGCCTGGACGCTGTACGGCCCGCACACCGCCGGTGTCCTGGCCGTCGCAGCCCTGGCCCTGGCCTTGCTCGCCGCCGCCGCGGCGCTGCCGGCAGGCGGCGGCCTCCCCCCGGGTGACAACCGCCCGACCGGCCCGAGAGGGGCAGCCCGATGACCCGCACCACACGCCTGACCGTGCTCACCGTGGTCACCGCGCTGCTCGTCGGCCTCGCGGTGGTGTACACACTGCGCGCCGCGGGCGACGCGGACGCCGGCCGGGACGGCGACTACGCGACGCTGAGCCTGGATCGCCCCGGCCGGATCCTGTTCCGCAGCACCGCCGCCGACACCGGCCGGGACCACGTCGCGGCGGTCGACGCGGCCCGGCCCGGCGAGCGCGCGGTGGCCGCGCGCAGTTGCCTGGTCTTCCACGCCGCGCACGGCACCGGGGTGTGTCTGCGACCGGCCGGGCTCGCGCTGGGCACCTACGACGCGGTGCTCCTGGACGCGAACCTGCGGGAGAAGGGCCGGCATGCGCTGGCCGGCACCCCCTCGCGCGCCCGGGTCTCGCCGAGCGGCCGGCTGGTCGCGTGGACGTCGTTCGTGAACGGCGAGTCGTACGCGGGCCTGAACTTCGCCACCCGGACCGCGATCCTGGACACCCGGACCGGCCGGCTCGACGACAACCTGGAGTCGTACGCGCTGCACCGCGGCGACGAGTCGATCCACGCTCCCGACGTCAACGTCTGGGGCGTGACCTTCGCCGCCGACGACAACACCTTCTACGCGACGGTGGCCACCGGAGGACACACCTGGCTGGCCCGGGGCGACGTGGCCGCCCGCTCGCTGCGCACGGTCCGCGAGAACGCGGAGTGCCCGTCGTTGTCCCCCGACGGCACGCGCGTCGTGTACAAGAAGCGGGTCCCCGGCGCGGACGCCGACCGACCCTGGCACCTGTTCGTCCTGGTCCTGGCCACCGGCGCGGAGAGCGCGCTCGCCGAGACCCGGACCCTGGACGACCAGGCCGAATGGCTCGACGACGAACGCGTCGCCTACAGCCTCCCCGGCGACCTCCGCGGCGACATCTGGTCCACCCGCATCGACGGAACGACCCACCCGACCCTACTCATCCCCCACGCCCTCTCCCCCGCCGTACTACGCAACTGACCGACAACCCGACACAACCCACCCGAACAGCCCGTCCGGCGCTTGAGAACACCCCAACCCATGTCAATCCAGCCGAACCGGACAGCCCCATTCAGCCCGTCCGGCGTTCGAGGACAACCCGGCACAGGCCAACCCACCCGAACCGAGCGACCCCATTCAGCCCGTCCGGCGTCCGAGGACAACCCGGCGCCGGCCGAATCCCGTGCGCCGGCCCCCGCGCGATCAGCGCCGATGCACCACGCGCGCCGACGTCTGGTCCCGCGCCAGCACCATCATCGAGTCGATGTTCACGTGCGGGGGCCGCGTCGCCACCCACCCCACGCACTCCGCGATGTCCTGACCGACCAGCGGCGTCATCCCCGCGTACACCGCCGACGCGCTCTCCGCATCGCCGCCGAGCCGGTTGAGGGTGAACTCGGTCTCGACCATGCCCGGGTCGATCTGGCACACCCGCACCGGCTGCCCGCGCAGCTCCAGTCGCAACACCCGGGTCATCGCCGTCACCGCGTGCTTGGCCGCGTTGTACCCCGCCCCGCCCTCGTACGGCTCACGCCCGGCCACCGAGCCGATGGTGATCACCTGGCCGTCACCGGACGCGATCAGCAGCGGCAGGAACGCCTTGGTCACCCGCAGTGTCCCGAGCACATTGGTCTCGTACATCGCGGTCCACGCCGCCTCGTCGGCCTCGGCGACCGACTCGGTGCCGCGCGCGAAGCCCGCGTTGTTGACCAGTACATCGCACCGCTCCACCGCGGCGGCGAACGCGGCGACCGAGTCCGGATCGGCCACGTCCAGCGGCAGCGCCCGGCCCCGCCCGGCACACCGCGCGACCACCTCGTCCAGCCGGTCCTTGCGACGCGCGCCGAGCACGACGTCGTAGCCCAGACTCGCCAGATGCACGGCCGTCGCCGCGCCGATCCCGCTGCTGGCGCCGGTGACCACAGCGCAGCCTCGGGACGGGGCAGCGGGAATCGTGTTGTCGCCCTGGGTCATCACGGGTTCCTCTCGTCGTGTGGCGGTTGCCGGAAAACCGCCCTCGCGGGTGTGCGGCACCACGTTGCCGGCCTCCCGGCACCGTATGCCGCACCCGGACGAGGTCGTGTCGGGGCCCCTGCGGACCCGCCCGCCCCAGGCCCCGCACGAGCCGGCGACAGGGCCGCCCCGCGCCACCGGCCGATCCGGGTGGGCGTCGCGCCGATTCCGGGCGCGGCGCCCCCGCCCCGGGGCGGTCGAGGTCGGGCTCACTCGAAGAACATCGTCTCCGCGTCGTTCGGGCCGTGCGGCTTCCAGGTCTCCAGGCCGGCCCCGTTCGGCGATCCGGTCGCCACGAACGCGGCCAACGCCCCGCCGAACGCGGCGAACAGTTCACCGGCGGCGACCCGGTCCGCGCCACGCACCAGCACACTGTCCGCGAAGGCGTCGAACGTGCCGAACAAGTAGGGCAGTTCGGCACAGTGCGGCGCGCCGAGGCCGAGTTCCGCGGCGGGGATCGGCCGGTCGAAGCGATACAGGTAGGCCGGGTGCCCCTGCCAGGCGCGGGCCCGGGCCACGTCGCGCGTGCCGTCGTGAAAGACCCGGTCGCTCATCACGTCGGCGAACACCTGGCCCGGGGTGGCCTCCGGACGGCGCCCCGCATACCGGTCGTAGACGCGCCCGCCTTCGTCCCGCAGCATCCGCAACACCTCCCCCCGACCGGCCTCGCGCACCGAGGGTTTGAACCCGAAGAATGCCGCGGCCTCCTCCCGCGTGGTCCCGATCAGCACGTCCTTGTCGGCCAACGCGCCCTCCCGCACCGCCTCGCGCAGCCCCCGGCGCACGCCGAAGCCGCCGAGTACCGGATACATCGGCGGGGCCACGCTCGCGGTCACCGCCGTGTCCCGGACCAATCCCGCGTACGTCCGCACCAGTTGCTCCACCGGAAGCGCGCGCAACCCGGCGGCGAGGTCGTCGTCGGGCATCGGCCCGAGCGCGCCGGAGTACTTCGCGGCCGCGGCACGAGCGGCATCCGGGCTCTGCTCCGGCAGGCCCAGGGGCGCGCTCTGCGCCAGCACCCGGCGAATCAGTGGCCCGGTCTCCGGGTCGACCGCGAGCAACAGCGAGGTCCACGCCCCCGCCGACTGGCCGCCCACCGTGATCGTGTGCGGGTCGCCGCCGAAGGCCGCGACGTTGTCGTACACCCATCTCAGCACCGCGCCCTGGTCCCGCAGGCCGAGGTTGTCCGCCCCCATCTCGGGCCGGTACAAAAAGCCCAGCGGCCCGAGCCGGTAGTTGGCGGTGACCACCACGATGTCGCCGAGTGCGGCGAGCCGGGCGCCGTCGTACCAGTCCCAGCCGCCGCATCCGCTGGTGAAGCCGCCGCCGTGGAACCACACGAGCACCGGTCGCGAGGCGCCGCTCGCGCACGGGGTCCACACGTTGAGGGTGAGGCAGTCCGCCTCGGACCAGTCGGGCGTGCGCGGGCCGACCACGAGTTCGAGCCGTGAGGGGCCCTGCGGTACCGAAGGACCGGAGCACACCGTGTCCCGGATACCCGCCCAATAGGCATGCGGCCGGGGCGGCGCGAAGCGCAGATCGCCCACCGGCGAGGCGGCGTACGGGATGCCGCGGAAGGATCGCACCGGACCCTCGTCCACACCCCTGATCCGCCCGCGATCCGTGGTCACCACGGTCGACCGAGGGAGCGGCGTACCGGGCTCGGCACAGTCGGTGGGCCGGTGGTGCCCCCGGCGGTCGTTGTCGTCGTTCCACTCGTTGCTCATCGACATTCCCCCTGGAAGCGGCTCGGGAAAAGGTGCGCGCACGGATGGCTCATGCATGCCGGCCGTTCTACGACCCGTGCACGCGACTCACCAGTCAGCGGGCGCGAACTGCCGGAAGACCACACCGGGGGGCGGTGGATTGCCGATCTGCGTCACCGCCGGGATCGACGCAATAACCGAGAAAGCGCGGCGCAAGGCACGGCTGCGAGGGTGACCCGCTGGTACCGAAACGGCCGAATCCTCCGGTGCCGACAGGCCCGATTCCCGATCGAAAGGGAAGCCATGGCACAGCGTCAGTATCCGCACGAGCTGAGAATCCACACCGCTGTCGACCCGCCCGCCGCCGCCGCGTGCCTGGCCCGCTCGGCCACGTTCGGCAGCTTCGTCGTCTACGAACGGCACGGGGTGTGGACGTTCGCCGGCGGCGCCGCCGGCGAGGTGATCCTGGATCGGGCCGGCTTTCGGGTGCGCTGGGGCGCCCACGAGCGGCGGTTGCCGGTAAGCCACGATCCCAGCCGCGACCTGGCGAGGATCATGGCCGACGCCCCGGTGGAGGACTGGAGTCTCTACGGTTGGGCCGGCTTCGAGTACGCCTACGCGCAGGCGGGCATGCGCGACCTGCTCGACGACGGGACGCTGCTGCACATGGTGGTGCCCCAGGTCGAGATCAAGATGTCGGCGAACCACGTGGTGCTGCGGGGCAGCGATCACCGACTGCTGCAGATCCTCGCCGACGTGGTGCAGAACGCGCCCGCCGACCCGTACCCCGAACCCTCACCGGTATCGGTCGACGAGATCGGTGCCGACGCCTACCGCGACGCGGTCGCCGCCGTGGTCCGCGACATCGACAACGGCAAGCTGCGCAAGGCGATCGTCTCGCGCGCGGTGCCCGTCGCGTTCGATGTCGACCTGGTCGCGACCTATCTCGTGGGCCGCCGGCACAACACCCCCTCGCGCTCGTTCCTGCTGCGGCTGGGCGACCTGACCGCGGCCGGGTTCAGCCCGGAAACCGTGGTCGAGGTGGACCCGGACGGGTCGGTGCGCAGCCACCCGCTGGCCGGTACCCGCGCGTTCTTCCCCCTCGATCGGGCCCGCACCGCCCGGCTCAGGGCAGACCTGCTGGGAGACCCCAAGGAGGTGTTCGAACACGCGATCTCGGTCCAACTCGCCTGCGAGGAGTTGGCCCGGATCTGCGCGCCGGACTCGGTGCGGGTCGAGGAGTTCATGAACGTCCTCGAACGCGGCTCGGTCCAGCACCTGGCCTCGGCCGTGAGCGGTCGCCTGGCGGTCGGCATGGACTCCTGGGACGCCTTCGCCGCGCTGTTCCCGGCGGTGACCGCCTCCGGGATCCCCAAGCGCGCGGCGTTCGAGGCGATCCACCGGTACGAACCCGGCCCGCGGGGCCTGTACAGCGGGGCGGTGCTGACCGCGGACGCGCAGGGCGGCCTGGACGCGGCACTCGTGTTGCGCACGGTCTTCCGGCGTGCTGACCGTACCTGGCTTCAGGCGGGCGCGGGCATCGTCGCCGGCTCCACGCCCGAGCGCGAACTGGAGGAGACCTGCGAGAAGATGCGCAGCGTCGCACAGTTCCTGGTGCCCGAGTCGGCCACCGCGATGGCGGCCGGCTGAAGCCCACCCGGCATGCACGAAGTCCCCCACGTCCGAGGCGTGGGGGACTTCGCGTGTGGGGGGCCGCCCGAAGGGTCAGCCGGATGCGGGGACGGCGGTGGGACGGGCCTCGACGACTCCGTGCGGGGTCCAACCGCCGACGGTGATCCGGCGGTGCGCGGCGTAGCCGCACTCGTCCAGCCAGCCCTCGTAGGCCTGCCAGGGGTAGATCGTGCTGCTTTCGAACGGGAGCGTGGTGAAGTACACCCCGTCCAGGCCGGTGTACAGCGGCCCGGCGCCGTCGTCGTCGGAGAACGCGTTGAAGATCAACACCCGACCGGCGGGGTCGACCGCGCGCAGCGCCTTGGCCAGCAATGCCCGGTTCTGCGGGGGCGACCAGATCACCAGCTGGTGCGCGAACAGTACGCAGTCGTAGCCGCCGGGGTACTCGTCGTCGAAGATGTCCGCCGGGTGCGTGTCGATGCGATCCGCCAGACCGCTTTCGCGGATGTTGTGTTCGGCCACCTCCAGGGCCCCCGGGCGGTCCAGCACCGTGACCCGCAGGTGCGGGTGTGCGGTGACCAGCGCGATGGCGTTCAGCCCGCCACCGCCGCCGATGTCCAGGATCCGGCGGACGCCGCTGTAGTCGACGCCGTCGATCAGGACCGGATTGGAGATGCGCGACCAGGAGTTCATCCCCTTGTAGAACAGTTCCTCCAGGCCGGGAGTACCCGCCAGCCGGCTGTACAGATCGCGGGTTTCGCCGGGGAAGTGCCGCAGCCCCAGGTTCTCCCCCGCACGCAGCGACGCGGTGTACTCGGCCGCGGGCGCGTAGGCGATCCGTGCCTGGAACTCGACGATGTCGCGCAGGTTGGTCCAGGTTCCGTCGTCGAAGGCGGCCTCGACGATCGAGGCGTTGGTGTACCCGTCGCCCCGCTTGACGGTCAGCCGCAGCGACGTGGTGCCCAGCAGGAGCACGGCCGCCGAGCGGTCCGGCAGTTCCAACTCCTTGGCGATCTCGTCCCGGGTGCTGCCGGGTCGTTCGTGCAGGAATTCGGGGAGTCGCAGCTCGCAGGCCGCGTTCAGTTGTTGGAAGGCGGCGTGGCCGAAGAGCAGCGGTACCAGGTCGGCCATGGTCAGCTGCGGGGTCGCGGTCATGGAGTACCTCCGGTCGACGGTGGATGAAGCCCGGTGGAGCCGGTCGCACGCGTCACAGCAGCGTGCGCGTCGACCACAATTCGGGGAAGAACCGGTGCTCGTTGATCGTGCGCAGCCAGGCCAGGCCGGTGGTGCCCCCGGTCCCCGACTTGCTGCCGAGCATGCGTTCCACCACCAGAAGGTGAGTGGAACGCCAGACCGAGAAGCGGAACGAGACGTCGCTCAACGCCTCGGCGAGGCGGTGGTCCAAGGGTCGGCCCGCCGGGTCGCGGTAGACCTCCAGCCACGCCTGCTCCACCAGCGGGTGTGGTTCATGACGGCGCGTCACGTCCCGCTCCAGAAGGTCCGCGGGCAACTTCGCGCCCTGTCGGGCCAGGTATCGGATCGCCTCGTCGTAGATGCTCGGCGCCGCCAACTCGGCCCGGAGCATCGGGTATCGCTCCATGTCGGCCTTCCAGGCCCGAACCGTGTCCGGGTCCTTGTTGCCCATCGCGAATTCGAGCACGCGGTACATGAACGACTGGGTACCGGACGCCTCGCCCAGAATCTCGCGAAACTCCAGGAACTCGTCGGGAGCCATCGCACTGAGCACCTCCCAGGACGCCAGCAGCGCCTGCTGGGACCGGGTCGCCCGCTCCAGGTGACCGCACGCGACGGAGATCCGGTCCTGCCGGATCGCGGTCCGGGCCTGGTCCAGCTCCACGTGGATGGCGCGGAACAGGATCTCCTTGACGTGGCTGATCAGGATGAAGGTCAGCTCGCGCGGCGAATCGGTACGCGGGCGGGCCAGTTCGTGCAGCTCGTCCATCCGCGCGTAGGACACGTACGGGGCGGCCCCGTCGCGTTCGGTATCGCCCCCGAACGGGCAGCGCGCGGGGGCCGGGGTGGAGGCGGCGGCCGGGTGTTCCCTCATCGGAGCTTCCTCGTGGGGTGTGCGCCACGTGCGCGACGCAGTCGGGGGTTGTCGTCCAGGAGTCGGCGCAACACCTTCTCGTCGATGCCCAACCGGCGGGCGGAGAACGAGTGCAACGCGTCCAGGTAGTCCTCCAGGAGTTGCCGCTCGTCCAGCAGCACGGCCTGTCCGGCGCGAACCAGCAGGCGGCCGGCCACGATCACGGTGTCGACGTCGACGGAGCCGCCCAGGTGCAGGAACGCCTCCAGGGGGCGCGGGTTGAGCACGTAGCGCCAGTCGTCGGTGGACACCAGCACCAGGTCGGCTCGCTTGCCCGCCTCCAGGCTGCCGATCTCGTCGTCCCAGCGCAGTCCGCGCGCGGGCAGCCGGGTGGCCATGGCCAGCACGTCGGTGGGCCGCACGAAGGTCTGGTCGGCCGACAGCTCGTTGTGCGCCTGCCAGGCCGCGCGCATGTTCTCCGCCATGCCGCCGAGCGGATAGACCACACCGTCGGTGGAAACCGACACGTCCAGACCGGCTCCGATCAGCTCGGTGATCAGCCGGGTCTCGGTCAGCGCGGATTCGCCGGTGCTGCCGTACTTGGCGGGCGAGTGGCTGATGTGCACGCGGTTGTCGATCAGCAGGGATCGTTCGTACTCGTCCGCGAACGCGCAGTGCACCGCCATCAACCGGTGGTCGAGCAGCCCGAGTTCGTGCAGGCGACGCAGCGGCGTGGTGTCGAAGCACGCACGCGTCGCATCGCTCTCGTGCCGCAGCGCCCCCACGTGGGTGGCGAAGGTGGTGTCGTACCGGGCGACCAACTCGGCCAATCCACGCCCGAGTTCGTCGGACATGTTGCCCGGGTACACCGCCGTGGGCCGGCCGCGCAGCAGGCCGCTGTCGTCCTGGGCGCAGCGGCGCAGCACGTCCTCCAGCGGACCCAGCACGACTTCCGGCTCACGGGTACGCCGAAACGCGCCCTCCCCGGGTACCGCGACACCGTCGGTGGCCCAGGTGCCGAGCACGCAGCGCAGCCCGATCCGCAACGCGGCGTCCGCGAGCGAGTGCGGCAGCGTGAACGAGCCGACGTCGGCGATGGTGGTGGTACCGGATCGTAATTGGGTCCACAGCGAGTACGCGGCGATCGCCTCGGCCTCGTCGGGAGCGAGTTGCCCGGCGAGGTCGTGGAACGAGTCGAACATGGTGGCGATCCGGGCCATTTCCCCACCGCAGGCCATGAACCCGGCCTCGTCCTCGCGGTCGTCGGCCGACCGCAGCGCGCCCTTGAACGGGATTCGCATCGCGTACATCTCGTGCCAGTGCGCGTTGACGAAGCCGGGCAGCACCATCATCGACCGGGCGTCGACGGTGCGCAGACCGGCGCGCACCGCCGGGTCGCAGCCGGCGACCGCCTCGTCCACGTCGGCGCTGGGGCCGACCGCGACGATCGTGTCGCCGACGACGAGCACCGATCCCGGGTCGTGGACGCGCCCGTCGGCCGCGGCACTGTAGACCACGCCGTCCCGGATCAGCAGCCCGGTTTCCGCGGCGTCGCTCGCGCCGGTGCCGGTCATCGGCCGACCTCGCCGTCCGCGGCGTGGCTCGCGGATCGCTGCGCGGCGTCGATCCGCTGCCACCAGGCGTCCAGCGTGGGCTGAGCGGCCAGGTCCTGGAAGGGGATCCGCAGGCCCAGCCGTCGCCATTGGTTGACCAGACGCATCATCTCCAGCGATCCGAGCCCGAGCAGCACCAGGTTCTGGTCGCCCTGCAGGCTTTCGGGGTCGGCGCCGATGACGGCGGCGACGGCTTCCCGCAGTCGCGGTGCGGTCAGCGGGCCGGCCGCCGCGTCGGCGGTACCCGGGTCGATGCTCGGTTCCATCTCGGTTTCCTTCCTGCTGGTGCCCGGGACCGGCCCGGAGGGTTGTCGGGACGGTCCGGTCCCGGGCGTCCGTCGCCGGTGTGGTCAGGAGAATTCGGCGACCAGCGCCTTCTTGTCGACCTTGCCCAGTGGGGTGCGCGGCAGGGCGGTCACGATCTCCAGTCGATCCGGCAGCTTGTAGTCGGCCAGGCCCTCGTCGTGCAGCGCCCGGCGCAGGTCGAGCAGCTCGGGCGGCCGGCCCTGCACGACCACGCACGCGCAGGTTCGCTCACCGAGGACCCGGTCGGGGAGGCCGATCAGGGCGACCTGGTGCACACCGGGCAGGGCAAGCAGGTGCTCCTCGATCTCGGGCGCGGAGATCTTGTCGCCGCCGCGGATCACCACGTCCTTGATCCGGCCCTCGATCACCAGATGGCCGTCGGGGGTGCGTCTGACCACGTCACCGGTGCGGTAGAAGCCGTCCGCGGTGAAGGCCCGCTCGTTGTGTTCGGCGGCCCGGTAGTAGCCGCGCAGGGTGTACGGCCCGCGCACGAGCATCTCGCCCGCCTCGCCGGGGGCCACCGGATCGCCGTGCTCGTCGACGACCCGGACCTCGTCCGCGGGGGACAGCGGCAGGCCCTGGGTGGTGTACGCGGTCTCCGGATCGTCGTCCTCGCGGACGTAGGACAGCATGCCTTCGGCCATCCCGAAGACCTGTTGCAGCCGGCAGCCGAACGCGGGCGGGATCCGGCGGGCCACGTCGGCGGGCAGCTTGGCCCCGCCGACCTGGATGAAGCGCAGACTCGACAGGTCGTGCTCGCTCCACGCCACCTCCTCCAGCCACAGATGCGCGATGGCCGGCACCAGCGAGGTGAAGGTCACCCGCTCCCGGGCGATCAGCGCGAAGCACTCGTCCGCGCCGGCGTCCGCGGCCAGCACCACGGTGCCGCCGGCGGAGAGGGTGCCGAGCACTCCGGGGCATCCCCAGGGGAAGTTGAACTCCACCGGGAGCACCACGAGGTACACGTCCTGCCGGGTGAGTCGGCACAGTTCGCTGCCGGCACGCACCTGGTAGGCGTAGTCGTCGTGGGTGCGTGGGATCAACTTGGGCAGCGCGGTGGTCCCGCCGGACAGCAGGAAGAACGCGACCTCGCCCGGGTCCACGGGCACCGGCCCGAGATCACCGGCGGGTTCGGCCGCGGTGAAGTCGTCCGGGCCGCCCACGATCAGGATCGTGCGCAGGGTGGGCACGTCGGCCTGGATCTGCTTGGCCAGCGCCGGGTAGTCGAAGCCCACCCGGCCGTCGGGCACGACGTAGGCGACCGCCTCGGAGATGCGGCACAGGTGCCGGATCTCGTTGCCGCGGTGTGCGGCCAGTGCGAACACCGGGTGCGCGCCGAGGCGAAACAGCGCGAAGCACACCGCGACGAACTCGGGGATGTTGGGCAGGTGCACCACGACCCGGTCGCCCGCCGTGATTCCCTCGGCGCGCAGCCGGACGGCCACCCGGTCGGCCCACAGGTCGAGTTCGCGGTAGCTCAGCCGGCGTTCCTCGTGCACCAGCGCGATGCGGTCGGTGTATCGCAGCGCCCAGTCGTGCAGCAGGTCGCCCAGGGTGCGGCCCTGCCAGTACCCCGACTCGCGGTAGCGCTCCGCCCATTCGTCGGGCCACGGCGTGCACCCGGCGAGCATCACCGGCCTCCGTCCGCGTCCGCGGTGATCCGCACGATCGCGCAGGCCACCTCGAAGCCCGGGGTGCCACCGAGCAGGAGCACGTGGTCACCGGTGCGCACCGCGCCGGTCGTCCACAGGTGTTCCAGCCCGGCGACGTGGTCCGAGGGGCCGGCGTGACCGGTACGCCGGACGAACTCCCAGGTGCCGCGCGCCTCGTCGATCCCGATCGGATCCAGGAAGGTGTCCCGCAGCGCGCCCTGCGCGAAGCTGACGTGGGCGACGCGGGTGATGTCGTCCATGGTCAGCCCGGCCTCGGCCACCGTGTCGCGCACCACGTCGGCCACCAGGTCGCCCAGCGACCCCATCGGCGGCGGGCTGCCTGCGGCCCATTGGCCGGCCCAGTAGGCGCGCCGGCGCTCCAGGTCGAGCGGTTCGCCGCGGGTGATGCCCGGCGGGAACATCTGTTCGCCGCCGCGGTGCAGTTCCTCCATCCCCGGGATGGATCGGGCGCCCGTGGCCACCAGTCGGGCGAACCCGGGTCGGGTGGACAACACGATCGCACCGGCGCCGTCGGCGAGTACGAACAGCTTGGAGACCGTCCAGCGGTCGACCGCGGGGGTGTTGAAGTTGTCCCCGGTGGTCAGGAGCACCGCGATCCGGCTCGGATCGGCCAGCAGGTGGTTGGCGCCCAGCACCAACGATTCGATGATGCCCAGGCACCCGTGCCGGACCTCGATCGCCGAGATGGGCTGGTCGATGGTGTTGCGCACGATGTAGTGCGGCGCCGACCACACGTCCGGTCCCTGGTAGTGGACGGTGCTGTGGAACAGCTTGCAGATCTCGTTCGCCTCGTGATCGGCCCGCTTGAGCGCCTCGTTCGCGGCGCGGATCGCCATGTCGGGGGCGGGCAGGTCACCGGCGTCGCCGATGGAGAGCAACCCACTGCTCTCGCGTTCGGCGGCGGCGTACCGGCCGGCCGCGACCGCGTCCTCGGTGCTCACCCGGTCCGGAAGGTAGGTGCCGATACCGGCCAGGTGGATTCCGTCGAATCTCATTGTTGCTCTCCTCGGCGCCGGATTATCGGGACCGGTCGGCACGACCGGACAGGACGGGGACGGCGTGCTCGTCCGCCGCGCGGACGGCGGATGCGTACAGGCTCGCGAACCGCGGGTCGATCCGGGCCCCACCGTCGTAGTAACGGGAGTACCGGGCCCGGTAGTTGGAGAACCAACCCGGGTGATCGTGCAGGAAGAGGATGTCGTGGAAGGCCATGTTCCTGATCGCGATCATCGGCCAGGGGGCCCGGTTGACCGGGAACAGCGGGTTGCGCGCGGCCGGGGCACGGCAGTCCGGGTGGAACTGGCCGAGCATCAGGCCCTCGGCCACCGCCCGGTCCTTGGTCGCCCGATGGCCCTCGTCGATCAACCACCAGCCGTCCTCGGGCAGGTCGGTGACCAGGACCACGAGCGCGTGCAGCTGGGGGTTGCGCACCTTCCAGTCGATCGAACGGAACATCCGGGTGGCGTCCTCGATCATGCGCACCATGCGAGGCAGGTGCGGCGGACCCTCCCAGCGATGACCCACCGCGATCAGCGAATCGGCGCGCAGCGAGGGTTCGACGAAGGGGCAGACCGGGCCGTCCCGGCCGAGTTCGGCGTGTGGTCGGGCGATGTAGTCGCCGAGCCAGGCGTGCAACTCCCGGTCGCGCTCGGCGTCCAGGGTGACGAACGGATCTTTCCTCATCGGATGCCCTCGTCCCGGATCACGGAGCAGTTCGCGGCACGAAGCGGCCAGTGTGTACCGGGCGCGAAGCACTCCAGGGTGACGGTTTGGCTGAGCGGAATCGGGTCCGCGGTGTTGGCCGAGACCGTGCGACGGTTTTGCCAGGCGGGTCCGCCGGCGCGCATACCGGTCTCGCATGGGTTACGTGCGGGCGCCGCGGCCTCCTGAGGGGCGAGTTCGGCGGCGGCCGGGTCGACGCCCGCGTGCAGCCGGCCCTGCGGCTCAGCCCAGTGCCACGCCTGGGCGTCCAGCGCGGCCCAGGTGCGCACCCCCTCGGCGCCGAAACGGTGGCCGAGGTAACCCCGGATGAGCGCCAACGCGCGCAGACACACGCCCCGCCAGCCCTCGGTGTCGGTCTCGTCGGGCTCGGGCCGGCCGTCGTCCAGCCGGTCCAGGATCGCCGCCCACGCGTCGTATCCACCCGCGTCCAGTTGTTCGAGCGCGTTGGCCATGCTCACCTCGGCGGCGAAGAGCCGGTGCCGCCAGACCGTCGCGTCGTCGCCGTCGGCGTCGGGACCGCCGTTGCGGTGTCCCTCTCCGGGCACGGTCACATCAGACCCCTTCCGTCGCCAGCGCGCGCGGGCGGGCGGCCACCGAGCGAGGTGGCGGCACCGCCAGGACCCGACCGGTCGCCGTCAGCAACCGGGCCAGATCGGCGGTGAGTTCGGCCAGTTCCTTGGGGTGCAGGGCCTGCCCGGCGTCGCACAGCGCGGTGGCCGCCTCGGGGTGGATGTCGATCATGATGCCGTCGGCACCGACCGCCGCGGCGGCCAGCGCGAGCGGGCGCACCAGGTCGGTACGTCCGGCCGCGTGGCTGGGGTCGACGATCACCGGCAGGTGGCTCATCCGCCGCACCGCGGCGACGGCGGACAGGTCGAGGGTGAATCGGGTCGCCGGCTCGAACGTGCGGATGCCGCGTTCGCACAGCACCACGTCGGGGTTGCCCTCGGACAGGATGTACTCGGCCGCGAGCAGCCATTCCTCGATCGTGGCCGCCATCCCGCGCTTGAGCAGCACCGGCCGGCCGCTTCGTCCGATCGCACGCAACAGGGTGGCGTTGCACATGTTTCGGGTACCGACCTGGAGAATGTCCGCGACCTCCAGGATGTCGTCCAGATCCGCGACGTCGAGGACCTCGGTGATGATCGGCAACCCGGTGACCTCCCGCTGTTCGGCGAGCAGACGCAGACCGGCGCGTCCCAACCCCTGGAAGCTGTACGGCGAGGTCCGCGGCTTGTAGGCACCACCACGCAGGATGGCGCCGCCGGCCAGCGCGACGCCGTGCGCGGAGTCGCTCATCTGGGTCCGGTTCTCCACCGCGCACGGCCCCGCCACGACCACGAACGCCGGTCCACCGATCGCCACTCCGGCCACGTCCACGACGGTGTCGGCGGGTTGGTAGGCACGTCCGGTGAAGCGCAGTGCGTCCTCGGTGTCGACCACCGACTCCACCCCGGGCAACGGTCGGATGCGTTCGGCCAGGCCCCGTGGAGCGGTCTTGGTCGAGATCAGGTGGGCGCGGCCGTGGCATCGGCTGCGCAGCACCTGCATATCCTCCGCACGAAGCGCCGCGGCCACGTCGTCGGCGTGCTCCGGGGCGGAGGTCTGATCCATCACCACGATCATCGGCGAGTCCCCCAGCGTCCTGATTGCGCGACCCGAACCCCCGTCCAGGCCGAGTCGGACACTGACAGGCCGCACTTACACGCCTCTTTCGTGTCTCTTGCGTCTCGGCGGAGCAGGGGCGCGGGACCGCGGACGCGTCGATCGGGGCCGTCCGGCGGGTACGAGCCGGGCACCTCGGTGGGTCCGAATCGGCCCGCACCCGGCGCCCGGCGATCGTTCACCGTCGCGCCGAGACCAGCCACAGGCGTTGGGCCAGCCGCTGGTTGGCGGCGAGCACGGGCGGAACCGGCCGCCCCAGCGCGGCGGCGCAGGACTCGACGTCGACGAGGTCCGCGTGCCAGCCGAAGCCGGCCAGCCACCCGAGCGGGTCGTCGATCGAGGACCGCCAGGCCACTCCGATCCGGGCGAGCTCGTGCGCCATTCGGGCGAATTCCTCGGTCTGCATCATCGCCGCGTTGACGTGGTCCAGGACGAGCCTGCTGCCCGGTTGGGACAACGCGCCGATCCGCGCGATCAGTTGATCGCAGTCGGCCCGACCGAGGTAGAGCAGCAGGCTCTCGGCCACCCACGCGGTGGGCAGCGCGGGATCGAATCCCGCCGAACACAGCGCCGCCGCCCACTCCTTGCCGAGGTCGACCGCCACCGACACCCGGTGGCATCGCGGGAGCGCCCTCGCCCGCGCCAGCACGGCGGCCTTGTAGCGCAGGACATCCTCCCGGTCGAGCTCGAACACGCGCACCCCCGGCGGCCAGGGCAGTCGGAAGGCCCGGGTGTCCAACCCCGCCCCGAGCAACACCACTTGGCGCCCGCCCGCGTGAGTCGCGGCCAGCAGTTGGTCGTCGAACAGGCGAGTGCGCAGCCCGATGAACCCGTGTATCCCGGCCCAGCGTCCACCCAGTGACCGCCGGGGTGCGAACCCGGCCGGCAACGCCGCCCCGGCCGCATCCACGGGAGCCAGGAAAGCGGCCGCGAGGTGGTCGTCGAAGAGTCGATCGGGGCGACGGCTCTCCAGGTTGCGTTCGACGGCGATGGTCAGCGCGGTCAGACCGGCTCCCGACAGCGGGAAATCACGGTGGTCGCAGGGATCACGGCTCGGCTCGGTCATCACTTTCCTTTCCACACCGACAGCGGTGCCCTCACCCTGTCGAGCACCGTGTGTCGTCGGGCGATCACGGTTGGCAGTCGCCAGATTGCCGGGGGGCGAAACGGAAATACCAGCCAGTTGTCCCCTGGCGCCGGATATCGGCTTTCAAGTAGCGTCGTGGGGTGGATTCCACCAGGCTCGACCCGCTGGAACGGCAATTGGTGCACGCGCTCCAGATCGACGGGCGGGCGCATTTCAGCCGGGTGGCCGCGGTCCTGCAGGTATCCGATCAGACGGTGGCCCGCCGTTATCGCAAGCTGCACAACTCGGGCGCCATGCGGGTGCTGGGCCTGCCCGACGTCAGTCGTTTCGGTCAGGTCGAGTGGCTGGTCCGGATCCAGTGCAGTCCCGACGCGGCGGCCGGCATCGCCGCCGCCTTGGCCTGGCGCGACGACACCTCCTGGGTCAGCCTGACCGCCGGCGGCACCGAGATCGTCTGCGTCACCCGCAGCGGCCCGCGCAACGATCGTGATTCCCTGCTTCTGCAGAAGTTGCCGCGCACTCCGCGCGTGGTCGGCGTCACCGCCCACAACATCCTGCACGCGTTCTCCGGCGGCCCGACCGGCTGGCACGGCAAGGCCAACTCGCTGACCCCGGAACAGATCCGCGAACTCGACGCGGGGCTCGGCGATCCCCCCAAGCATCGGGAACGCCTGGAGTTGTTCGAGGGGGACAGCAAGCTCCTGGCCACGCTCGCCCTGGACGGTCGGGCCGGCTACGCCAAACTGGCCGAGGTGACCGGCTGGTCCGAATCGACCGCCAAGCGCCGGTTGGAGAGCCTGCGCCGGGCCCGGGCGCTGTTCTTCGACGTGGAGATCGATTCGGCGCTGCTCGGCTACGAGACCGAGATGATGTTGTGGCTCTCGGTGCCCCCCGCGGCCCTGGTCGCGGTCGGTGAGGCGCTGGCCGGACATCACGAGGTGGCCTTCGCCGCCGCCATCACCGGCTCCGCGAACCTGGTCGCGATGGTCGCCTGCCGAGACGCCGACGACTTCTACCACTACCTGACCACCCGGATCGCCGGCTTGGACCAGGTGGTGGCGATGGAAACGGCTCCGGTCATCCGCTCGGTCAAGCGCGCCGGCAGCGTGCCCAAGTCGGTCTCCACCGGATCGGGCCCCTCGCGGCGCTGACGCCCGCCGAGACCGGCAGCGGAACCCGACCCGCCGCGGCGCCCGCCCCCGACCGGGACCACGACGCGGACCGGGCCCGAGGCGCGGACCGAGCCCCGATCCACCACGACCGGCCCGAGCCGTCCGGCCCGCTGTCCCCTGCCCGCCGCCGAGCCGACCGCGGCTGATCCCGCCGGCACGGCCGGACGGTTTCCGCCCTCGACACCGGTCGCGATGTCGAAAACAAGCAATGTGTTCCCCCTGCGTGGCGCGTTCCGCCCGATCACCGCGAAGGTTCCGGTATCCGGGGTTTCTCGACATCAACCACCCTCCGCCGAGAGGAAACTCATGCGTAAGTGGCCGCCCCTTGTGGCGATCTGTCTCGGTACGTTCATGCTGCTCGTGGACGTGACCATCGTGACCGTGGCACTGCCGGACATGGCGACCGATCTGGACACCGAGTTGTCCGACCTGGAGTGGGTCGTCGACATCTACGCGTTGGCACTGGCCGCACTGCTGCTGGGCATCGGGTCGACGGCGGACGTACTCGGCCGCAAGGCCACCTACCTGGTCGGCCTGGTGGTCTTCGCGATCGCCTCGCTGGTGTGCGCGCTGGCGCCCGACGCGGGTGTGCTGATCGCGGCCCGAGGTGTGCAGGGCATCGGCGCGGCGGGCATGTTCGGCACCACCATCGCCCTGCTGGGCTCGCACTACCGGGGCAAGGATCGCGCCGTCGCGTTCGCCGTGTGGGGTGCCACCAACGCGGTGGCCGCGGCGGCGGGACCGGTGGTCGGCGGCCTTTTGACCGAATACCTGGACTGGCGCTGGATCTTCTACGTCAACCTCCCGGTGAGCGTGATCGCGGTCCTGATGAGCGTGCGCGTGCTGAAGGAGGAGCGCCCCGCCGAACGCCATCGGATCGACATCCCGGGAATCATCGCGTTCACCGTCGCCGCCGGATCGGTCACCTTCGCGCTGATCCGGGCCCATGTCGACGGCTGGACCTCGGTGAACACCCTGGGCATGCTCGGGCTCGGCCTGGTCGCGCTGATCGTGTTCATCGTGGTGGAGCGCCGGCACCCGTACCCGATCCTGGATCTCACGCTCTTCCGGAGCCGTTCGTTCGTCGGGATCATGTCGGCCGGGTTGTTGATGCAGGCCGCCGCGTTCGCCTACCTGCTGTTCACGTCCCTGTGGCTGCAGACCGTCCTGGGCTACGGGCCGATCAAGGCGGGCCTGTACATCCTGCCGCTGAGCATCTCGGCGTTCGTGCTCTCCGCCCTGGTGGGCCGACTGGGACCATGGGCCCCCAAACCCGCGATCGGCATCGGCATGCTCTTCATCGCGGCGGGCGCGGCGCTGCAGGCGTTCGTGAAGGCCGACTCGTCGGGCGGGGTGATCATCGCCGGCCTCCTGGTGGCCGGGGTGGGCGTCGGGCTGGTCACTCCGACCCTGTCCGGCGCCGCGTTGGCCTCGGTGCCGGCGGCTCGTGGCGGAATGGCGGGCGGTGCGGTGAACACCTTCCGTCAACTCGGCTTCGCCCTGGGCATCGCCGTGTTCGGCGTCATCTTCCAGGCCCGAGTCCAGGACGTGCTCACCGACAAGGGCCACCTGGCCAACGCCCACGACGTGGCCGGGGCGCTGACCGGCGGTCAGGCGCAAGGCGTGATCGCCCGCACTCCCGAACCCCAGCGGGACTCGATGGAGCATCTGGTCCGCGAGGCGTTCGCCTCGGGTCTCGACGTCACGCTCCTGGTCGCCGCAGCCGTCGCCGTCCTGGCCGCGATCCTGGTCTTCGCCCTGGTCGACGCGCCCGCGTCCCGGGAATCGACCGACGACGAGTCCGAACCGCTGTCGGAGACGACCTCGGCGGCGGGAAACGTCTGACCTCCTGCCCGGGCGGTCATCGCGGGCCCACGCCGCTCGGTGCCGTGTTCGGGCCACACGTGCACGCCCGCCGGATCCGGCGACTCGTACGCGCCGGTCGGACCGAACACTTCCGGTCCGACCGGCGTGCGCACGCGTTCAGGACCGGGCGGCGGGTCGCAGCAGGCCCATCTGGGCCAGCACCGCGTCACCGACCGAGGTCCCGACCCGACCGAGATCGAACGGCAGGTCGAAGTGGTTGCGCCCGACCACCACCAAGTCGCGGACCGGGTGCTCCCGGGCCCGCAGAGCCTCGACGAACTCCCGCTGCTGCCGGGCGTATTCGAAGGTCTCGGCGGCACCGCGGGCGACGATCACCGATTGCGCGGCAAGCGGCCCGCCACGCAGCGGGCTGTATCGCCGCGCGGTTTCCCGATCCAGCCCCAGCGCGTCGTTGACGTAGCTCGACCGGATCGGTTCGAGGTCGTACACCCCGCTGAGCAGGCACACTCCCGGCAGCCGCGGCCCCGCCTCGGGCCCGCTCAGCGCCGCCGCGACGAGGTGCGCACCCGCCGAACTCCCGCCCGCGTACACCGCGTCGCCCGAGTGTCCGAGCAACGCACCACGCTCGCACAACCAGCGCAGCCCGCGCCGCACGGACTCGACCATCGCGCCCAGCGAACAAAGCGGCGCCAGTCCGTACCCCAGCGCCGCGAAGGCGGCCCCGGCCTTCACGAACCGGGGTGCGGCGAAGGCCGATTCCTCCTTGCTGCACTGCTGCCAGTGGCCGCCGTGGACGAAGACGAACAGCGGTGCCCCGGGCCGGGTGGCCGGGAAGTAGTCGAGTCGTTCCGCCGGGCCCGGTCCGTATCGCACGTCCGGGCGGCATGCCAGGTCGGCGCGCGCCTGCCGGCTCCTGGCCGCGGCCTGGTCCAGTATCCGGAGAAAGTCGGGCGCGCGGGAACTCGGCGAATACTCGCGGTCGAGCGCGGCCCGATCGAACGCGCCGTACACGATCGTCATGGGTCCTCCACATTCGGTCGACGCCGCGGCACCGGCGTTCGGGGTTCGAGAGTTCGGCGGTTCGGGGCTCGGCGGTTCGGCGGTTTGGGCGGTTCGGCGGTTCGCGGGTTCGAGGCTTCGAGGCTTCGACGACAGACAGCCTCAGGCGCTGTCCTCCAGTGCCGCCCGCTCCCACACCTCGCGCCGGGTGACGTCCCGGCACGTTCGCCGCGTCCGTCCCGGTCCGGTCAACGCGGGCATCGGCGCCTCCTGTTGCCGAAACGCGGGCGGCGCCGGCAATCTGCGAGGCACGGCTGTCTCCGCCTTTTCCGCCGGAACCACGAACACGCGTGCACGTGAGCCTCCTTCGCTTCGGCGCGGCCGAGTGCCGCCGGTCCCGATCGATGCCGCCGAGACCATGTGCACGGTGTGGCAGGCGCGCGCGTAGACCAGGGGTCGGCCGGCCCGACCGGCGGTGCCGGCCGCTGCCCGGGCGTGCCGCGTCGCGAGCCGAATCCCGTCCGCGTCCCGGCCCTCGAGCAGCACCAGCACCAGGCCGGACCGGGCATCGCACTCACCCCGCGTGGAGCCGACCCGACGGGCCAGCCTCAGCGCGACCGTGTGATGCCGAAGCGCGAGGTCACGGTGCCCCTGCAGGCGGGCGATCTCACCGAGCACGTTCAACGCGTGTGCCCGAGACCGCACGTCGCCGCCGGCGCATGCCAACCGCAGCGCCTCGCCGCCGTGTCGGGCCGCGGTGCCCAGACCCCCGCGTTCGAGGTAGGTCCGCGCCAGCACGGCCTCGATCGCGGCCTGATCACGGGCCGTACCGCCGGATGCCAAGGCCTGGGCGAGATAGCTGACCGCCCGCTCGGCACGGCCCTGATCGTGCGAGACCAGGCCCAGCCGCCACAACGTTCGGGCCGTACCGGGTCCGGATCCGCCCGGCTCGGCGTGGCGGGCGTCGCGCAGCGCGGCCAGCAACTCCTCGCGGGCCTCGTCCAGCCGGCCCGCGCGGTGCAACTCGGCTGCCAGGTCGCGTCGGACGCATGCGGCCGCCCGCAGTCCGCCGAGCCGATCGGCCAGGTCGCGGGCCGTGGTCAACACGTCGATGGCTCTCGCGCCACACTGCTCGACGCCGATCGCGAGCCCGAGGCCACGCAGGGCGGCCAAGCGCTGCCAGGGCTCGTTCGCCGTGAGGTCGCGTTCGAGCGCCCGGGTGAAGTACAGCCGGGCTCGGGTCGATCGCCCCAGACCCAGATGGGCGAAGCCGAGTCCGATCAACGTGGCCGCGGTCCAGCCGCTCCCGCTACGCCGTTCGGCCGCCCGCGCGGCCAGGGCACAGCGCAGCGCCTGATCGTGGTGGCCGCCCTCGGCCAGGTAGGGACCGAGCAACGCGGCCGTCGCGATCACCGGGCAATCGGCGCCACCCGTCTCCACCAGGGCCACCAGGGCCGCCCGCTCGGCGTCCAGCCAGGCCGAGGCGGCACCCACGTCGGCGAATCGTGCCCGCTCCTCGCCCGGTCCGCAGACCTCGGCAAAGGTGCCCAGGCCGAGCCTGCGAACCGCCTCCCGCACACCCGCGAACAGCCACGCACTCACCCGCCGCGCCGCCCGCGTGCGCTCGGCGGGTGCGTCCGCGGCCTGCGACAACTCGGCGGCATACGCACGCGTCAGTCCCCGCAGCCGGAACCGGCCGGGGCCGCTGGGGGCGACCAGGTGGCCGGCCGCGAGCCGGTCCAGAATCTCCTTGGCCCGTTCGTCGTCGGCCAGGTCCGCCAGCACCCGGACGGTGGCGATGCCGAAATCCGGTCCGGGAGTCAATGGCAACAGCCGATACACCCGCGCGGCCTGGGGCGAGAGCAGCCCGACCGCCGCCCGGAAGGCGTCGCGCACACCGGCCCGAGGGCCGAGTCCCAGGGTGAGTCGACTCAGCGGGCCGGCCTCGCGCAACCGGGCCACGTAGTCCGCGACGCGGCACTCGGGATCGGCGGCGAGCGTCGCCGCGGCGATCCGCAGGGCCAGGGGCAGGCGATCGCACAACCGCGCCAGTTCCGCTGCGACCTCGCGCTCGGCGGCGAGCCGGGGCGCACCCACCACACCGTCGAGCAGCGCTGCGGATTCGGTCTCGGTCAGTTCGTCCGAAAGCGCGAACAACCGGGCGCCACAGGAGGCACTCAGTTCCGGCAGATCCACTCGACTGGTCACCAGTACCGCCGAGCCCGCGGTGCCGGGCAGCAGCAGCGTGACCTGCTCGGCGCGAGTGACGTCGTCGAGCACCAACAGCACCCTTCGGTCCGCCAGTTGGGCACGCAACGCCGCCGCGCGCGCCTCCAGGCCGGCCGGCACGCGGAACTGGCCCGATGCCGCAAGGAGTTCCGCCAACACCTCGGCCGGATCACGGGGGTCGCCGTCGGCGCCGCTCAGGCGCACGTACCACTGGCCGTCCGGAAACAACCGGCGCAACCGGTGCGCGGCCCGCAGCGCGGTCGCCGTCTTCCCCACCCCCGGCCCGCCCGAGAGCACCACGACCGGCGACGCGGGCAACCCGTGGTGCGGCGTGGCGGCCTCGGCGATACAACCGAGCACCGCCTCGCGTCCGACGAAATCGGGATCGTCGCGCGGGAGTTGATACAGCGGGGTCCACGAGCCTCGGGACTGCTCGGCGGCCGGTGCGCGGTGCTTGGCGGCGGACTCGGGTGCCAGGGTCTGCGCACCGCTGAGGATCGCCCGCTGCAACCGAACCAGTCGCTCGCCCGGGTCGATGCCCAACTCCTCGTTGAGCCTGTCCCGGACGTCGGCGTACGCGGCCAGCGCCTCCGCCTGCCGATCGCAGCGGTACAGCGTGAGGATGAGCTGATACCAGAACCGTTCGCGATAGGGATGGTCGGCGGTCATCTGACGCAGCGGGGCCAGAATCCGGTCCTGTCGGCCCAGGAACAGGCCGACGTCGAAGTAGCGCTCGGCCGCGCGCAACCGGCGTTCGGTCAGCACGGGCACCGCCTCCCGCTGCAGGGTCTCCGCGGGCACGTCGTCCAGTGCCGGGCCACGCCACAGGGCCAGGGCGGCGGCGAGCAGATCGGCCTCCTCGGCGGGCCGATCGGCCGCGCGCGCCACCTCGGCACGCTCGACCAGGTCGTCGAACCGGTTCAGGTCCAGCGCCGACGCGGCGATCGTGATCCGATACCCCTCGGGCATGGTGTGGATCAGCCGTTCTCCGCCGGCCTGCTCCAACGTCTGGCGCAGCCGGTTCATGTGCACGTGCAAGGCATTGCGGCCGCTGGCCGGAGGGTTTCCCTCCCACAGGTGGCCGAGCAGTTTCTCCACGCCCACCGTTTGCCCCGCGTGCAGCAACAGGCAGGCCAGCAGGCTGCGTTGCTTGGGCGCCCGCAGGGGGACCGAGCGATTGTCGACGATGACTTCGAGCGGTCCGAGGATCAGGAAGTCGGCACGATCCGGTAAGCCGCGGCCCGAACCGGGCGACGTCGCACCGTCTCCGCCCCCGCGGACCGCCGGTGAGCGGTGCACCGGAAAGGATGCTGTGGTCACTGGTTTCTCCAAGAACAGGGATACCGGCCGCCGATCGGCGACCGGTATCCGCGAATTCCGCCCCGGTCTTGCGCCCGGCCGAGATCAGCCGTGCATGCGGCTCAGGTACTCCCGGCAGCTGGGCAGTTCGCCGACCAGTCGCTCGGCCTGCCTGCGGATCGCCGCGAACTCGGCCATGGCACCGCTGGGGTCCAGACCGGCCAGGGCCGGCCGCGCCCGGGCGGGTGCCTTGCCGAGTCCGATCAACATCACCTTCCAGTTGTAGGCCTCGAAGCCGTGGAAGCGCGGGTAGATGGTGTCCGACTCGGGCAGCAGCGTGCGCCACGACTCCAGCCGCTCGGCCAGGCCCTCGGGCAGCGGGCGGGTCTTGGCCGCCTTCCAGTACGGGGTGTCCTCACGCCCTGCCGCGCAGTAGTGCAGGACCAGGAACTCCTTCACCCCGTCGATCACCTCGGCGATGCTGCGGTTGTAGCGCACCGCCAGCGCGGGGTCCCAGTCACGGTCGGGGAAGTAGTTCACCAACTGCTCGATGCCGTGCTGGATGAAGAAGATCCCGGTCGATTCGAGCGGCTCGACGAAGCCGCTGGACAGGCCGATGGCCACGCAGTTCTTCACCCAGGAGTTGCGGTTGCGACCGATCCGCATCCGGATGTGGTTCGCCTCCAGGTCGGGCCGATCGGGCGCGGCGAACCGGCGCAGCGTGCGCTCGGCCTCGGCCGGGTCGCAGAACTCGTCCGAGTACACGTACCCCGTGCCGATCCGCTCGTACAGCGGGATCGTCCAGATCCACCCGGCCTCGGCCGCGGTGGCGGAGGTGTACGGAGCCATCTCCCGCCCGGGGTCGGCGGGTACCCGCAGGGCCACCGCGCGGTTGTTGGGCAGCACGTCTTCGAAGGACTCGAACGGTTCCTCCAGCACCCCGTTGATCAGCAGCCCGCGGAAGCCGGTGCAGTCGATGAACAGTTCGCCGGGGATGTCGCCGTGCTCGGCGGTGACCAGATGACTGATCCACCCGCGCTCGTCCCGGCGCACCTCGACCACGTCGTCCACGACGTGCCCCACGCCGCGCTCGACCCCGAACGTGGTCAGGAACTTGGCCAGCAGGTCGGCGTCGAAGTGATAGGCGTACGGGAACTGCGTGCGCTGCTCGTTGGCGTTGCCGACCTCGCGATCGAGCAGCGTGGTGAACAGGTTGCCGTCGAGCAGACGCGGTGAACGGTTCGCCTCGCACAGCGCGGACAGCAACAGGCAGGACGTGTCGAAGTTCTCCACGTCGCCGTCCAGGTGCAACCACCAGTCGTCCAGGGTGAATCCGTCGAGCACGGGGAGCCGCTCGAAGGGGTGGTAGAAGTACGTGCCCACCTCGCGCCAGTTGGCGTACCGGATACCGAGCTTGTACGAGGCCGCACAGCTCGGCATCCAATCCCGCTCCTCCAGACCGAGGTAGGCGAAGAAGTGGCGGATGGTACTGAAGGTCGCCTCGCCGACGCCGACGGTGCCCACCCGCTCCGATTCCACGACGGTGACGGAGACCTCATCCCTGAACGTCTGCTTCAGGTAGGTGGCGGTCATCCAACCCGCCGTGCCGCCGCCCACGATCACCACGTTGCGGATCATTGTCGTCCTTTCGGTTGCGTCGAGAGTTCGCCAGGCGATCGATCAGCGTGAGGACCGGAGAGGTCATCACGGTGGAAACGAGCGCCATGGTCACGAACATCGTGAAGAGGGTGGGTGTGATCACCTTCAGATCCAGACCCACGTTGAGCACGATCAACTCGGTCAGACCGCGGCAGTTCATCAGCGTGCCCAGGGCCAGTGCCTCGGTACCGGGGATGCGCAGGCCGCGGGCGACCAGCACGGTGCTGCCCCACTTGCCGACCACGGCCACCGCGGTGATGGTCAGACACCAGCCCCACAGCCCTCGATCCGAGCCGAACAGGCCGAACTCGGTGCGCAGGCCCGAGTACACGAAGAACAGCGGCAGCAGCAGCGTGACGGTCAGATCGCGCATGCGCGCCGACGCGACCTCGACCGTGACCGAGCCGCGCGGGACGATCACGCCCAGCAGGAAGGCGCCGAAGATCGCGTGGATGCCGATGCGATCGGTGGCCAACGCGGTGAGCATGATCGCCGCGAGCAGTGCGGGCAGAACCGCCGCGTCCGACAACCGGCGCGGTTCCGACTCGCGCCCGGCACCTTCCAGGCGAGCCAGCGCGGGGCGAATCACGCCCCACATCAGCGCGCTGAACGCGCCGGTGCACAGCAGGGTTCGCACCACTCCGAAGCCGGAGGAATGGCCGGTGGCGGCCACCACGACCGTCAACAGACACCACGCGGTGACATCACCGATCGCGGCACAGGCCAGCGCCAGCGCGCCGAGCCGGGTGCGCTCCATGCGGCGGTCGATCAGAATGCGGGCCAGCACCGGGAAGGCGGTGATGCTCATGGACACCGCGAAGAACAATGCGAAGGGTACGAATCCCACGCCGTCCGGAGCCAGCGAGGAGTACCCGACCAGGGCGAGCAGCACGCCGCTGAGCATCGGCACCGCGATTCCCACGTGGCTGATCATCAACACGACTCGGCCGCGACCGCGCACCTGGCTCAGGTCCAGCTCGTAGCCGACCAGGAACATGAAGAAGATCAGGCCCAGTTGGGCCAGCACGTTGATCGACCCGTTGAGCGACTCCGGCAACAACCAGTGGTACCCGCCGGGCCACAGCAGGCCGAGCAGGGACGGTCCGAGCACGATGCCCAGGCAGATCTCGCCGATCACCCCGGGTTGCGCCATCCGGAGAAACAGTCGGGACATCAGGTGGCAGAGCACCAGCACGATCGCCAGCGCCAGGAGCAGGTGCGCGAAGGTGTCCGCGGCGGTCGTACGCACACCGCCGGCGGTGACGGCGTTGTGTCCGCCGTAATGGCGCACGCCCAACCACAGACCGGTCAGGACGAGCGCCGCCGGCAGCCCGACGATCAGCATGTAGAGCAGGACCTGCCGGCTTCGCGATACGGGCGGGTCCGGTAAGGGCGAGTCGAGTACCGGCGGGTGTTCGCGCTCGAAGGGCGGCCGCGGGTCGATACCGCTTCCCGCCGGGGAGTCTTCACGGATGGACATCGCGACTTCCTCTGCGCAAGGTGATCACGGCGATGGCTGGAAAACGCACACCGCGGCGCGCCGCCGACGGGGACGGTGGGCGCGCCGCGGTGACTCAGGGGCGCCCGGGCCAGGCGGCATAGCCACGCAGGCCGTACAGCAGCGGATCGGCCGACGCACGATGGGCCGTGCCCATCACCTCGCCGAAGATCACCGCGTGGTCGCCGACGACGTCGTCGCGGACCACCTTGCAGTCGGCGACCCCGTGTGCGGCCTCGGCCAGATGCGGGCCGCCGGCGCCGTCGGGCAGACACCAGGGAGTGAGCGCGAACCGGTCCGGGGCGCCGGAGGCGAACAGCTCGGCCGTGCTTTTGGCATGTCCGCTCAGCAGGTTGAGCGCGAAGGTCCCGCACGAGCGGACCGCCGCCAATGTCGGGCTGCCCTGGCGCAGGCAGACCAGCAGGGTGGGCGGGGACAGGGTCACGCAGCTGATCGACGTGCAGGTCATGCCCCAGGGGCGGTTTTGGGTGTCGAAGGTGGTGAACACTCCGACACCGGTGGGGAAGCCCGCCATGAAGGCGCGCAACCGGTCCGCACGGTCGGCCGGCTCCTCTTGGCGGTCGACCCGGGCGTCGTTGTGCACTTCGGCGCGGATGGAATGCGTCACGAATTACTCCAGGAGTGCCGGTCGAGCGACGTCATTTGCCGTGGAGTTGGCGCAGGAATTCGTACGTGGTGGGCAGCTCGGCCAGCAGGTGCCGGCGCCGGGAATCGACCTCGGCGAACAGGTTCTCGACGCTTTCGATGGATGCCGGCTTGTATTCCAGAGCGGGCAGCACGCGATCCGGGAGATGGCCGAGACCGGCGAAGATGCACCAGTAGTTCGTGTTGTTCCAGAAGTTCTTGTTGTCCACTTCGGAATTTCCGTAGTACACCCGCTCGCCGGCCTGCGAGGTGTTCACCGGGAATCCGGCCCGATACAGCGAGATCTTCTCCCGGACGTCGTCGCCGAGCGGAAGCTCCTTGTTGGCCCGCCAGAACTCCGTGTCCTCGCGCGGCGAGAAGTAGAAGTGCGTCTGGATGAAGTCGCGGGTGAAGTCGAACATGCTCTCCACCTCACGGTTGAAGTGGTCGACCAGGGTCGGGTCGAATCGCTTGTCCGGGAAGTGCTTGGCGAGCTGGTGCACTGCCGAGTAGATGAAGTAGATGCCGGTCGACTCGAGCGGTTCGACGAAGCACGAGGCGAGTCCGATGCTCACCACGTTGCGCACCCAGGCCCGGCGGTTGCGACCGACCCGGAAGCGTACGTGGTTGAACGGCGTGTGGTCGGGGTCCAGGCCCCACAGGTCGCAGAACTCGCGGGTGGCCTCGTCCTGACTGGTGAACTTGCCCGAATACACGTAGCCGGTGCCGAAGCGGGTCAGCATCGGGATCTTCCAGGTCCAGCCCGAGCTCATCGCGATCGCCGAGGTGAACGGCTCGACGCCGTTGGCGGCGTCGTCGTGCGGGATCGCGGTGGCCACGGCGCTGTCGCAGAGCAGCTGGTCGGACATGTCCAGGAACGGCTCTTCCATCGCCTGGTTGATCAACAGGCCGCGGAAGCCGGAGCAGTCCACGAACAGATCGCCTTCGAGAAGCCGACCCTCCTTCGTGCGCAGCGCCGTGATGTAGCCCCGCTCGTCGAAGAGGGGCTCGGTCATCTCGTCCTGAATGTGCCGCACACCCTGCTTCTCGGTGGCGAACCGGCGCAGGAAGTCCGCGACCAGGTTGGCGTCGAAGTGCCAGGCGTAGCCGGTGGCCTGGCTGCCGTCGCGGTAGCGCGGGCCCTTCTTGGCGTCGAGCACCTCGGCCTCGGCGAAACACGCGTAGTCGAAGGGGACGTCGGTCTCCCCCCGCAACGTGCGCAGGTGCCAGTAGTGCGAGAGCGGAATCCCGTCGTGCTCCGGCAGGTTGGCGAAGTGGTGGTAGAAGTGGTCGACGCCGCCGCCGAGCGTGCGCGGCTGTGCCGTGCCTTTACCGGGGGTGCGCCAGTTCACGAACCGGATGCCCGCCTTGAAGCTCGCGTTGCACTCGCGCATCCATTCGTCCTCGGGAATTCCGAGGTAGTCGAAGAACGCGGCCTGCAGGTTGGGCACGGTGGCTTCGCCGACACCTATTCGGGGAATGGTGGGCGCCTCCAGGACCGTGATGTCCACGGCACCCTGGAGGGCCTTCCCCAGATACGAGGCGGTCATCCACCCCGCAGTCCCGCCGCCGAGAACGACCAGCCTTTTGATGCGATGGTCCACGAGTCTCTCCTTCGGCCTGCGGCCGCGGGGTTCGATCCCCGCGGCCGACCCTGGAGAGCATCCTGAGAGACGGCTCTATATTTTTCCTATGAACCGTCCCGGACCCTTACGCGACCGCTCGCCGACGAGACCATTTGCTAACCGAAAGCACTCGTTCGGGCGAATCGCGGATCGGTGTACTGCTTGGTTTCGGTAACCCACCGCAACCGTTCGACACTTTCCTGGACGTCTTGATGCGAGACATATAGCGGGTGAAATCCGAAGCGGAGCAGGTCCGGCGGCCGGCTGTCCGCGACGACGCCCTCCGGCATCAGGGCACGGATCATCCCGTAGGCGTGCTCGTGCCGCAACGAGACGTGTGAACCGCGGCGTTCGGCCGCGCGCGGGGTGACCACCTCGAAGCGCGGTTCGTCCGGTAGTTCGTCCACACAGCGGACGAAGAACGCGGTGAGCGAAAGGCTCTTGGCGCGCACCTGCTCGACCGACACGTCCCGATAGACGTCCAGCGCGGCGTCCAGGGCGACCAGCGACAGGATCGCGGGTGTCCCGACGACGGCCCGGCCGATGCCGGCGGCCGGCACATACGGGCCGCCGGTGGCGAACGGGGTGGCGTGTCCGAGCCAGCCGGCCAGCGGCAGGTCCAAGGCTTGGTGGTGGCGCTCCGCGACGTACACGAAGGCCGGCGAACCGGGGCCGCCGGACAGGTACTTGTAGGTACAGCCCACCGCCATGTCGACGTCGTGGCGCTCCAGGTCGAGCGGCAGCACGCCCACTGCGTGACAGACGTCCCACAGGACGACCGCGCCGACCCCGTGCGCCGCCGCGGTGATGCCCGCGACGTCCCACAGTTCACCGGTGCGGTAGTCCACCACCGGGTAGGCCGCCACCGCCACGTCCCGGCCGTCTCGGGCCAACCACTCGGCCGCCTCCTCCGCAGGCACCTCGACCACCCGCAGGCCGAGCAGCCTCGCCGCCGAGTCGGCCATGTAGCGGTCGGTGGGGAAGTGTCGTGGATCGGTCAACAACACCTGCCGGCCCGGCCGCAGTCGGGCCGCCCCCACCAGCGCGTTGAACAACTGCACCGAGGTCGAGTCGCCCACCGCGACCTGCCCCGGACCGACCCCCAGCAAGGCCCCGATCCGATCGCCCACCCGGGTGGGCAGTTCCATCCAGTCCACCCACGAGCGCACCAGATTCTCGCGCCATTGTCGGTGGATCGCGTCGTGCACGGCGGGAGCGACCGAGGTCGGCAGCGGGCCGAGCGAATTGCCGTCCAGGTAGATCAGCCCCGGCGGCAGCGTGAACCGCTCCCGGAAGCCGGCCAACACGTCGTCTGCGTCCAGTCGTTCAGCGTCGGTGCGAGTCGTGGGCATGTGCCGACCTCCGTCGATTCCGAGGTGCGATGCGAGCCGTGCCGAGTGCCGGACCGAGCGGGACCACCCGCTCGTCCGGGTACGCGCAGCGATCCAGGAAGCGAGCCACGCTCTGGCCCAACTCCCAGGCACTGGAGGACTTTCCGGCCCCTCGAACCTGTCGGAACAGGGCGACCAGGGCGCTCTTCTCGTCCTCCAACCAGCGCTCGCCGTCCCGCACGGGTGCGGCTTGCGCCTCGTGCCCCCGACGCACCCAGGCGTTCAACGCCCGGTCCAGGACGACCGCGAATTCCGGTGCCGCGGAAGCCTCGATGCCGGCCGCCTCACGACCGAAGATGCGCACCAGGCGGTGCAGCCGATAGCGCGTGGTGGTCCCGCCCGCGCCGGCGACGAAGGACAACAGTCGCGCGTCCACCAGCGCCTCCAGTACGTCCTCGACCTCCTCGTGGGGCATCCGCAGGATCTCGGCGGCGGCCCACAACGGGAAGTCCGGCACGTCCAGTTGGGTGAGCAGGCACAACGCCCGGCGCACCCGCGGTTCGAGCCCGCGATAGCTCTGCTGGATACCGAACCGGACGTCCAGGTCGGAGGTGCGCAGTTCGTCGAGGTGGCCGCGCGCCGCGGCCATCCGGACCACGAGCGAGGCCACCTGCCAGTGCGGCCTGGCGTGCAGACGAACGGCCGCGATCCGAACCGCGAGCGGCAGACCGCCGCACAGCTCGACCAGCCGTCGGGCCATCTCGCGCTCGGCCTGGATCCGGGCCTCCCCCGCCACCCGGGACAGCAGTTCCAGCCCCTCCTGCACGGACAGCGGGCCCGGTTCGATCAGGCTGACTCCATCCAGGGCGGTCGGCGAGCACCGACTGGTGATCAGTACCCGGCACCCGGCGGCGCCCGGCAGCAGCGGTCGTATCTGGCTCTCGTCGCGCGCGTTGTCGAGCAGGATCAGCATCCGCCGACCGGCGAGCCTGCTGCGGTAGAGCTGGATGCGTTCCTCGATCGAATCGGGGATCGCCGACTCGTCGGTATTCAACGCGCGTAAAAACCAGGCAAGAACCTGCCCCGGATCCTTGGGTCGCTCGTCGAGACCACCGAGATCCACTTGGAGTTGACCATCGGGGAAGACGTCCAGGCACCGGTAGGCGGCCCGCATCGCCAGTGCGGTCTTGCCGATGCCGGCCATCCCGGTGATCGCCACCGGGCTCCCGAGTGCGCAGGTCGGCCTCTGTGCGCGAACCGACACCCCCGGCGCCTCGGGGCCCGCGGGGCCCGTGGTCCCCGCCCGCAACAAGGTCTCGATCACCTCGAGTTCGCTGTGCCGGCCGGTGAAGTCGGCGACATCGGGCGGCAGCATGGCCGGTCGCACCCGACTCCACGCGTTGGTGGTGACCGCCCGTGGACCCGCCCCGGTCGTCGAGCGCGCGAGCACGGGATCTCCCTCCAGGATGCCCTGGAAGACGGTGTTCATCGCGTGTCCCGGATCCACCCCGAGTTGCTCGGCCAACACGTGCCGGCCCTGCTGGTAGATCTCCAGTGCGTCGGCCTGTCGATCACAGCGGTACAGCGCGGTCATCAGATAGGTACGCATGCGCTCGCGCACCGGGTGGCTCTCCACCAGCGCGGTCAGCTCGGGCACCAGTCGCGCATGCAGGCCGAGTTCGATGTCGGCCTCGATCCGAGCCTCCAGCGCCCGCATGCGCGCCTCCTCGAGCCACGGACCGTCGTTGGCGGCCAGGAACTCGGTCACGTTGGCCAGAGCCGGACCGCGCCACAGCCGTAACGCCGCCGCCAGGTGTCGTGAGGCCTCCTCGAACCGCCGGTTCGTCAAGGCCGTGTGGCCCATCCGGCTGAGGCGTTCGAACTCCTCGTGGTCGAACCGGGCCGAGCCCAGGCTCAGTGCGTAGCCGGGTTGGCGCCGCACGATGTAGGTACCGGCCGGCCCGAGCAGTTTGCGCAGCCGCGAGATGTACGTATAGATCTGCGAACTCGCGGTGGCGGGCGGTCGATCGCCCCACAGGTTGCTACTCATCCGAGCGTCGGACAACACCGTCCCGTGGGCCAGGAGCAAGCCCGCCAAGGCGGTGCTGGGTTTGGTTCCGTCGAAAGATGTCTCGATTCCCCCCCTGTACATCGTCACCGGCCCGAGGATGCGAATTTCCATCCGATCCTCGGGGTCACCCATCGTGCTGTGCGAGATCGTCCCCGTCGTCTCGTAAGAATTCTTCGAGAGATCAAGCATGCCTAGCCTCCCCGCAGACTGCCAGCGTCAGCAGCTTGGCACGGTAAGGACGAGACTCTCTGCGCACCAGTCGTTATTCGCCGTCTGACCGATTTCGACACGGCCGCCGACTCCGGAGACGGATAGCACCCGGACGCCTCGCGGTTTCCCCGTCAAAATGGGAGTAGAAGACAATCGACCGCAAAGCACGGCAAACCATGCACCCGACGCAGGGTGGAATTCCCCCGCGGGGACGCCGAACTTCTCCCCGGAAACGGGAAATTCCCATCCGTCAACGGGAGTTCCGGCCTGATCCCGTGGACTTCGGGCAGCCTCGACCGGCTCCGCGCCGGCCCGGCCGGCGGATCGACCGGAGCCACCGCCCGAGTCCTGTCCGAAGCCGGTCAAACCGGCACCGGCGGCAACTCCTCGCGGTACAGCCACCCGTCGAACAGCGGCCCCAGCGGCATGGGCGCATGACGTTGCGCGTGCGCGGTGAAATCCTCGGTGGTCACCACGCCGTGCCGGTGCGACGTGGTCCACGCGCGCAACATCGCGAAGAACGCCGAGTCGCCCAACGCACACCGCACCGCGTGCACGGTCAACGCGCCGCGGGCGTAGATCCGGTCGTCGAAGATCAGCTTCGGCCGCGGCGAACCGAGCAACAGGTCCTGCGGCAAGCCGCCCAGTCGGGAGTACTCGACGGCGGCCTGCGCGGCGGCCGTGTGCCCGCCGGAGCGCTCGGCCCACAACCACTCCGCGTAGCGCGCGAAGCCCTCGTTGAGCCAGATGTGCCGCCAGTCCGCGAGTCCGACGCTGTTGCCGAACCACTGGTGCGCCAACTCGTGCGCGACCAGCCGTTCGAAACCGCGCTCGCCGTCCACGTGGTTCGCCCCGAAGGTGGCCAGCCCCTGGGCCTCGATCGGGATGTCGAGGTCGTCGTCGGTGACCACCACGGTGTACTCGCCGAACGGGTACGGTCCGAACAACTCCTCGAAGAGCGTCATCATCTCCGGTTGCCGGGCGAAATCGACCAGGAAGCGCGGCAGCAGCCGGGCCGGCACGTGCGCGAACTGCGGCACCCGCGCGTGCGGTTCCAGCGGCCCGATCGTGTCGTAGCGGCCGATCGAGACGCTGACCAGATAGCTCGCGGTGGGCGCGGGCTGCTCGTAGACCCACGTGGAGGTGCTGCCCCGGGTGCTGCGGGTGAGCAGCCCGCCGCTGACCGCCACGGTGTACGCCGACGGCGCGGTGACCGAGATCTGGTACGCCGCCTTGTCGTCGGGCCGGTCGTTGCACGGGTACCAGGACGGCGCCCCGATCGGCTGACCGGCCACCAGCGAGCCGTCGGTCAACTCCTCCCAGCCCACCCCGCCCCACGGGCTGCGCACCGGCTTGGGATTGCCGACGTAGTGCACCTCGACGGTGAACGCGGCCCGCGCACGGATCGTCGCCCCCGGCCGCACCCGCAGCTTGCCCGCGCGGTGCGCGTAGCGCACCTGGCGGCCGTCCACCAGCACCCGGCCGATCCGGAACTCGCCCAGGTCGAGCACGACTTCCTGGAGCGGTCGATCGCCGGCGACCGCGCCGATCCGGGCGGTGCCGGCCAGCCGATTGGGGCCGGGGCGGTAGTCCAGGGCCAGCTCGTAGCGATGCACGCGATAGCGCGGATCACCGTGCGTGGCGAAGTACGCCTCCCCCGCGACCGAGCGCGGCCCCTGGTCGATCACCGTTTCGTGCTCCGTCCCCGTCGCGCCCACCGTCGCGGGACGGGCCGTGTCGCGCGACGCCGCCTCGAAACGCATTACCGTCGCCATGCCTCGATCGGATTGCCCAGCCAGCCGGTGTCCTCCGGGACCGTCTCGCCACGCATCACCAGCGAGGCGGGACCCAGCGTGCTGCGTGCCCCGATCGTGCTGCCCGGCAGCACGATCCCGCGCGGGCCCAGGGTGGCGCCCTCGCGAAGGATCACAGTATCCATCCGCATGATCCGGTCGTGGAAGAGATGCGTCTGGAGCACGCAGCCGTGCCCCACGCTCACCGCATCCTCCAGGGTGACCAGGTCCGCCTCCGGCAACCAGTAGCTCTCGCACCACACGCCACGGCCGATGGATGCCCCGAGCCCGCGCAGCCACACGTTCAGCACCGACGTACCGGGCACCCGGCCGATCAGCCACGGCACGGCCAGCACCTCGACGAAGGTGTCGGCGAGTTCGTTGCGCCACACGAAGCCGCTCCACAGCGGGTGCTCGACCGGCTCGAACCGGCCGACCAGGATCCACTTGGCCGCGATCGACACGACACACGCGAGCACACCGCAGCCGAGCAGGACCGCGCCGGACAGCAGCGCGGCCAGGAGCAGCGAGTGCGCGCCCAGCCAGGCCAGTGCGGCCAGGGTGAGCAGGGCCAGCGCCGCCGAGCACAGCACCGGCACCGCGCGACACAGCTCGACCAGGCCGCGGGCCCAGCGCAGCCGGGCGGGCGGGTCGAAGGTCAGGCCCTGGTCCGCGACGTCCGCCGAGCGCGGCAGCCGCATCGGCGGCATGCCCAGATACGAGCCGCCCTTCTTGGTCTTCTTCGGCGTCGCGGACAACACGCCGACCAGGCCGCGAGCGGGCACCGAGCGGCCCGGCGCGGTCATCCCCGAATTGCCCAGGAAGGCCCGCTCGCCGATCCGGGCCTCGCCGATCCGAATCCACCCGCCGCCGAGTTCGTAGGAGGCGATCAGCGTGTCGTCGGCCAGGAACGCGCCGTCGCCGACCGTGGTCAGACTCGGCAGCGCCAGCACGGTGGAGGCCTCGACGCCCTTGCCCACCTTCATCCCGAGCGCACGCAGCCACACCGGCGTGAACAGACTCGCGTACAGCGGGAACAGCTTGTCCCGGGCCAGGTCCATCAGCTGGGTGACGGTCCACGCCTGCCAGCCGATCCGCCCGTGCAGCGGGTAATAGCCCGGCCGCAGGCCCAGGCTGAGCACTCGCACCAAAAGCACGATCGACAGCGCATAGACCAGCGCGAACGCGGCCACCGCCGGCACCAGCGCGAGCATGGCGCCGGTGAGCGCCGCGCCGAGGCCCTCGCCGGGCCGCACGAACGCGCCCAGGATCGGCAGTACCGGCAACACGGCCAGGACCGGCAAGAGGGTCGGCAACAACCCGCTCGCGCCGTACAGCACCGCCCAGCGCCTGCTGCGCGGCGGACGCGCGCCGAACCGGCCCCGATCGACCTTGCCGAGTCGAACCGCCGGCACCCCGCCCCAGCGGCGACTCGGCGGCACGTTGCCGGTCACCGCCGAACCGGCCGCCACCTCGGCGGAGCGGCCGATCCGAGCGCCGGGGAAGAGCGTGCTGCGAGTGCCCACGATCGCGCCCGCGCCGACCTTTATCGCGCCGATCTCCAGCCGGTCGCCGTCCAGCCAGTGGCCGGACAGGTCCACCTCGGCCTCCACCGCGCAGCCTCGGCCGAGCTTGAGCAGGCCGGTGACCGGCGGCAGGGTGTGCAGGTCGACGTCCTGGCCGACCTTGGCGCCGAGCGCGCGGGCATAGCGCAGCAACCAGGCGCCGGACAGCGCGGTCGCGCCACTGGCGTCGGCCAGTTGTTCGGCCGCCCACAGCCGGATGTGCACGCCGCCACCGCGCGGATGGGTGCCCGGACGCACCCCGCGCAGCAACAACCGGGCGCCGCCCGCGGCGATCGCCACCCGGCCGGGCGGGCTGAACAGCGCGGCCCAGCCGGCCGCGACCCACCACCACGAGGCGGTCGGCGCCCACGGGTAGTCGCCGAACCACGCGGCGACGTTGCCCAGCGCGAGCAGGCCGACCGTCCAGCGCAGCCCGATCAGGGTGAACAGCGGGACCAGCAGGAACAACTGGGCGATCCGCGCCCGGGTGGGCGTGGGCGCCACCTTGCGCACCGCGCCCGCGTCCTGGGCCGAGCGCTCCAGGCGCCGGGCCAGTTTGCGCAGCGTGGGCTGCTGGTAGATGTCCGCGACCGCGGCGGCCGGGTAGCGCTCGCGCAGCAGCGTGGTCAGTCGGGCCGCGGCCAGGCTGTTGCCGCCGATCGCGAAGAAGTCGTCCTGCGCGGTCTCCGGAGCGATGCCGAGCACGTCGGTCCACTGCTCGGCGAGCCAGGCCTCGGTGCCGTAGAGCTGCTCGGTGGGCCCGGCGTCCTCCGCGTCCGCGAGCGGCCACGGCAGCGCGTCCCGGTCGACCTTGCCGGAGGTACGGGTGGGCAGGTCGGCCACCGGGGCGAGCCGGGGCACCAGGGCCGCGGGCAGCTCGGCCCGCAACCGGCAAACCGCCTCCTCGCGGTCCCAGCCCTCGCCGGTCACCAGGTAGCCGACCAGGAGCTGATTGCCGCCCTTGACGGTGCGCACCGCGGCGGCGGCCCCCACCACGCCGGGCAGGGCCTGCAGCGCCGCGTCGATCTCGCCGAGTTCGATCCGCCGGCCGCCGAGCTTGATCTGCTCGTCGCCGCGGCCGACGAAGACCAGGCCGTCGGCGTCGGCGCGCACCACGTCGCCGCTGCGGTAGGCGCGGTCCCAACCCATCGACTCCAGCGGCGCGTACTTCTCCGCGTCCTTGGCCGGGTCCAGGTAGCGGGCCAAGCCGACGCCGCCGATCACCAGCTCGCCGGTCCCGCCCATCGCGACGGGCCGACCGTCGGGGTCGACCACGGCCAGTTCCCAGCCGTCCAGGGGCAAGCCGATCCGGACCGGGCCCTCGCCGGTGAGCAGCGAGCCACAGGCGACCACGGTCGCCTCGGTCGGGCCGTACGTGTTCCACACCTCGCGGCCCTCGGCGACCACGCGCTCCACCAGCTCGGGCGGGCAGGCCTCGCCGCCGAAGATCAGCAGCCGTACGTCCAAGAGCGCCTCGGTCGGCCACAGCGCGGCGAGCGTGGGCACCGTGGAGACCACGGTGATCTCCTGCTCGGCCAGCCACGGCCCCAGGTCGGCGCCGGAGCGCACCCGCGAGCGGGGCACGGTGACCAGGCAGGCGCCGTACCGCCAGGCCAGCCACATCTCCTCGCAGGACGCGTCGAAGGCCACCGACAGGCCCGCCATCACCCGGTCGCCGGGGCCGAGCGGCTCCTCCCGGAGGAACAGGCCTGCCTCGGCGTCCACGAAGGCGGCCGCGTTGCGGTGGGTCACCGCGACGCCCTTGGGCTTGCCGGTGGAGCCGGACGTGAAGATGATCCAGGCGTCGTCGCCGGGGCCGGGTCGGCCGGGCGCCACGGGCGCGCCGTCCCGGGTGACCCGCAACGCGCGCTCGGCACCGAGCACGGCGCATACGCCGGCCTCGCCGAACACCAGGTCGGCCCGCTCGTCGGGGTCCTCGGCATCCACCGGGACGTAGGCGGCGCCGGCGGCCAGCACGGCGAGGATGGCGATGTACAGGTCGTTGCTGCCCGACGGCACCCGGATGCCGACCCGGTCCCCGACGCCGACCCCGGCATCGGCCAGCCGGCGGCGCAGCGCCTCCACCTCGGCGGCCAGGGCGCGATACGTCAGCGTCCGCCGGCCGTCGTCGAGGGCGGGCTCGTTCGGGTGGTTCCGGACGGTGGCGTCCAGGATGTCCACGAGGGTGCGCGGCGCGGGGGCGGGGCGCCCGGGGTAGACGGCGGGGGCCGGGGTGGTCGTTGCGGTGACTGTGCCGGGGCCGGGGCCGGTGCTTTCGCCGGTGCTTTTTTCCGTGCCGGTGCTTCTTGTTTCCGTGCCTGTGCCTGTGCCTGTGCCTGTGCCGGACGGATCGTCCGAGGCTCGTACTGGTAGCGCGATGGCCATGAGGTCCTCATCATCCCTGGTCCCCGCTACGGCCCGCTTGGAAGGCTCCCGGGGAGGTGTCGCGTCCCCGGTCCCTGGCCGGCCGGGTCGCTTCTGGAGCGTGGCAACCCGACCGACAGTAGCTCGCTTCGACATGCAACGACGACCCACGATGCAATCAACTGCCTTTACGGCAAAGGGATCTGACGCATCGTCATATATGAATTGACGACCAGTCAGATCCCACGAACCCCTGAAACCAAGCCTCTTGACGCACCGTCAGCCCAGAACCCGCCGTAGACACCACCACTCACTCCTGTGACCCACACAACACCGTAAGCCCGTCCCGACCACCCCGCCCAACCGACTCCGCCGGACGGATGAAGCCCTCCCGGGCCGCACGGCCCCCGTCCCCGCCGCCGCCCCTCGGCACATGCGCCCAGCGCGATCGGAGCGTGTTCTCGGCCTGCCACCCGGGACGGGTGATGCACGTCCTCAGCCTGCGGCCCGCTGCAAGGGAATCGATGCCGAGAGTGACCTCCCGCCGGTTGGTACACAATGCGGCGGGTTCGAACCCTCGCCCTCGCCCGACCACACGATCTTCACAGCATCAGACGCGTCGCCCGCGCTTGGTCTTCGCGCGCACACGCGCGCGAAGCTCGGCCTGATAGAACGCGGCTTTGTCGCCGCCCAGCCCGAAGTACGCACAGATGTCGGCCACCGTTTCGGCGTCCTCCGCAGTTCCCGTGAGCCCGATCTCGACGAGCCTCCAGAACCCCTCACGAGCGTGGTGCCCGCATGCGTCGCCCGGACCCGCTCCTCCCCCGGTCGGCCCATCGTCACCGGAACCGGCGGCCACGAACGACAACGTCTGCAGCAGCACACCTCGGGCCAGTGTCGAAAGATCGCCCGCCAGCGCGGCCATGATCACGCCGACCGCCGGCGGAGTGCACTCGAAGATGATCGTGCTTTCCTCGACGTGACCGTCGAGGGTGTATCCGATCATGTCCCGGGGGGTCTCGGCAGTGATGATCGCCTCGATGAGAAGGGGCACATGCTCGGCAGAAGCACCGCAGCCACACTTCAGCGACGCCCAATCGACGCGTCGCAGTTCTGCACGCACCAGCTCACTGACCACCACCCCAGACCCCCCTCAAGGTCTGCCGGGCTCCCGGCCCCGGGCCTTGCCCCCGGGCGCCGACGCCGGCGATCAAGCATGAGCCGACTGTCGCCCCCACCGCCACCACGTACTTCACGAAATATCCGCCACGGCCCATCCGGGTGATCCCCACCGCCGGACCGACTCGGTCCGCCGCCCCGGAATTCGGCGCCCAGATGACGCCTACGGCGAGGGCATGGCCGAACGCGTCGGCGCACCGGCCGAAGGCCGCGTCGGCCGCACCCTGGACACGGCGCCGACCGGAGGCCGGATCGACCGCGCCGACCAGCCCGGCCGGCGGCTCGCCACCGACCACCGACGTCCGCTCCCCCGGGCACACCGGCCGGGCTGCCATCGTCGCCGGTCCCATCCCCACGCAGGAACGCCGCACCGCCTGCGGTCTCACGCCCGCCGGCCCCGCCTCGGTTCGGGCCGGCCGCATCGGCTGCGGCGTCATGCCCCGGCCGGCCCCACCGTGGCTCAGACCCGCCACACACCCCGTCGGCCCATCCCGGCTCACGGCCGCCGCGCCGCCAGGGGGAGACCCGTCAGGCGTGTCGGGTCTGCGATCACCTCGATCCGGGTGATCCGCCCGGCCTCGATGGTCAGCCGTAGCGCCGCGAAGAGCCGTCCGCTCGGGGCGATCACGATGCCCGGCCTGCCGTCCACCAGGGCCACCTCGCCCACCCTGGCCCGGTGTGCGAACACTCGGGTCTCCTCGGCCACCGCCCGCGCACCCCGCACGTCGTGGTCGGCCCCGTCCGGCACCGCGAACCGATCCACCTGCCGGACCACATCCGGCGCCAGCACCCGAAGCAGGGTGTCCAGGTCGCCCCCACGCGCGGCCGCCAGGAACGCGTCGACCACGCCGTAGTGTTCGGCGAGGTCGGCTCCGTCGACGGTCGCCACCCCGCGTACGCGCTGCCGCGCCCGGCTGGCCAACTTCTTGCTCGTCACCGACGACCGCCCCACAACCGGGGCGATTTCGGCGAACGGGACGGCGAACAGGTCGTGCAGTACGAAGGCGACCCGCTCGGCGGGGGTGAGCCGGTCCAGCACCACCAACAGGGCCTGGCCCACGGACTCGGCCAACACCGCCTCCTGCTCGGGTTCGATCCCGCCCGACCGTTCCAGCACCGCGTCCGGGATCGACGTCAGGGATTCCTCGCCCCGGGTCCGCCGGATCCGCAACATGTCCAGGCACACCCGCGCGACCACGGTGGTCAACCACCCGGCCAGGTTCTCGACTCCGTCCACACCCGCCCGGTCGACCCGCAGCCAGGCGGCCTGTACGGCGTCGTCCGCATCGTCCAGCGAGCCGAGCATCCGGTAGGCGACCCCGCGCAGGTGGTCACGGTGCGCCTCGAAACGCGTCGCCAAGCCCTCGTGTCCGTTCATGGTCACCTTTTCCGTCAGGCATCAGTCAAAGGGGAGACGAACCACTCCGCACGACGCCGACCGCAGGGGGACAACGAAAAACCAGGGGCCAACCCACGACTTTACCGTCGCCGCATCGCACCCACCCGGGCCGTGCCCGTCCGGCCCGCATCGCCGCGGCCCACCACCCCGCCCAACCCGCACCGGCGGCACCGAAACGGTCCGCGCCGCACCCCGTGCTGCCCGATCGGCGCCACCGTCGTCCGATCCGTACCAAGGAGAAGCCCGATGAAGTTCTTCCGCCTCGACTCCAGCATCCGAATCGAGGACTCGGTCAGCCGCAGCCTCGCCGACCTCGTCGAGGCCGAGTGGGCTCGCGTCCACCCGGACGCCGAGTTCGTCCGCCGCGACCTGGGCCGTCGGCCGCTACCGGCGATCTGGCCCGTCGCCGAGGCGAGCCGGGCCACCGAGGAACATGCCCGGACCGACGAACAGCGCGCCGCGACCGCGTTCGCCGCCGAACTCACCGACGAATTGCTCGCCTGTGATGCGTTTCTGCTCGCCGTGCCGATCTACAACTTCGGCGTCCCACAGCAGGTCAAGCACTGGATCGACCTGATCATCACCGACCCGCGAGCCGCCGACGTCGGTCGGCAAATCCTGCCGGACCGGCCGGCGGTGCTGGTCGAGGCCCGGGGCGGCGGCTATGCCCCCGGGACCCCACGCGCCGGCTGGGACCACGCCACGCCGTACATGCACCGCATGCTCGCCGACGTCTGGGGCCTGGACGTGGTCACCGTCAGGGCCGAACTCACCGCGGCCGACGTCAACCCGGCGATGGCCGAACTCAGGCCGCTCGCCCACCGACTCCTCGCCGAGGCCCGGGACAGGGCGACCGATCAGGCCCGCACCATCGCCGAACGCCTCCGCGCCGCCCCGAAACCGCGGACACCCACAGCCGCCTGACCGACGAACCAACGGCCTGTTACCCACAGACCGCCCCGAGGCGAATGTCGCGAATCGCTCCGCCGCACTGCTGATGCCCCATCAGACCTCCAGACCTCGAAGGCAAGGGTAAGTTGCGCGCCGCAGTCGAGAACTACGAGCCGTACGCGGCTCATCGGGACTCCGCGGGGCACGGAGAAGAGACGGGGCGGTAACTCCGAAAGCGACCCCGACCCGACCGGGTGATCCGCGCGCAGGAGGGTAGGCGCTCTCGGCAGGGGCGGGAGGAACGGAGAGGATTCCATGGCCGACATACGAGCAGTGGGGTGGGCGAAAGCCTTCCCGGTCAGTGGCGGAGTCGAGGCCGGGAGGCGCTGGGCCCGAAACCATCTCGCGTCCTTGGAATGGACCAAGGAAGCGAGCGAGACCGTGGACGATGTCATCCTGACCGTCTCGGAGTTGATCACGAACGCCCACGTTCATGCCCACAGCACGGCGCAACTGGTGCTGGCATGGGACAACCGATGCCTGAACGTCTACGTCAGCGACAGCGGCCCGGGCACCCCCATGCCGCAGGAGACCGACACGACGACGCCGTCCGGTCGCGGGTTGACCATCGTCGACGCCGTCGCCGACGAGTTGCACATGTGCTCGAGCAGACACGGCAAGGCCGTCAGCGCCTGCTTCCACCCGCCCGGCCACCCCAACCCTCACGGCACCGCGTGACGGATGCGGGTGGCGCACACCGATCCCCGTGACTCACCACGGAGTCCGGGAACGAACGACCCTGCGACTCCGCAGGGTTGACGCAAGTCCGCCCCGGCCGGTGCAGCCGGTGAAACCGACGCCTGGGTGACGCGCCCCCACGATCGATGCGCGGCGACCCGCACCTGGGGGCTCGAGGTCATCCGTGATCTCCGAGACCCCGGAGACCTCGGAGACTTCCGAAACCTCAAGTCGCCTCCTCCGCCCACACGGCGTGCAGCCCGGCGGTCCTTTCCCGCAACGAAAGCCCTGCCGACGAAACCTGAAAGCCCACCCGGAAGTCTAAAGCGGAAGGCAAACCGGAAGGCAAAGAGGCCGTGGCCTGACCCGCTTTTCCGGGTCGAGCCACGGCCTCGTCACGTAACGTGCCGCCGTCGTTCGGTATTTCTACCAGCGGTACCAGCGGCCACGACCACCGCCACTACCGGCCGAGCGGAAGACGAAGCCGAGCGCCCAGACGATCAGCACGATGACAGCAATCCACCACAGTGCTTTCAGTGCGAAACCGGCACCGAAAAGAATCAGGGCAAGAAGCAGGACAACCAGCAGCGGAATCATTGTTTTTACCTCCACCCCACGTGTGCCCCGCCCTTTCGAGTACATGCCTCGAAACACGACCGTTTACCGACGGCATTTCCGGAAAGAAGTCGTCGCCGTTCATGGACGCGAGATCGTCGCGGCTGCGACGAACGCATCGCCTACCCCAGCCCCCACCCCCGGGCTCCGCGCCGCCGACCCACGGGCGCGGGCATCCTGCAGGATCGGACCCGCATCGCGCGAACCGAGCACTCGACCCGCCCACTGTCACCGACGCGGTCACCCGCGCCGCCGCCTCCCGGCCGCCCGAGAAGCCCTGCTTTCCAAGCAGGAAAGCCCACGGCACCAACGCGCTTCGATAGTTGTACGACCGCCCGCCCGAAGCGTTCAGCGGCCAATCTCCTCACCGACCGGGATGGCGTGGATCCAATCACCGACGCAAATACGCGGTCCGCCGCTGTCGCGAAACCCCCATTACCCATTCAAGACCGTCAGCCGTCGTACCGCCGAACAGCACGTCGACGGCGACCGTGCGGGCAGATCACCCGCGCGACCGCCGCCTTGCCTGGCCCTGCCTTGCCTGGTCTGGCCTTGCCTGACCACCCATCCTTGCCGAATTGCCTTACCGAACTGCCATACCGAGTGCCTTATCGAACTGCCTACCGAATTGCCTCACCGAACTCCCGGTGACGACGCACCGATCCGCTACGCAGCCGGGCAGAACTCCGCGGCCAGCACGCCGTACTGGTTGTACAGCTCCCACATCTCCCAGTCACCGCTCTGGTTCCACGAGATCATGTGCGTCGCATCGGCGTTGGAGTACGTGTACGTCTTGGAGCCGGGCAGCCCGCCGTTGTGCCCGTACAGCACCTGCTTACTGCCGTCGCCGCAGGTCAGCGTGCGCTTGGTGATGCCCAGGCCGTACTCGGCGATGCCGATCTTCCAGCTGGGATCGGCGTACCAATTGGTGGGCGCGGTGGCGTCGTTCGGCGACTGCACGTTGCTCAGGGCCGGGTTCGGGATGCACTCCTGCCAGCGGTCGGTGCGCGCGCAGCCGAGTTCGGGCACCTTGATGCCCGCCGGGTTGGTGTTGAAGCTCGCCTCCGCGATCATCCGGTCGCGGAAGGTGGACGGCAGCAGCGTCTCCGTGGTCAGCAGCGCCTTCATGAACTTCAGCAGGTCGCCGGTGGTCGAGACGACCGCGCCGGTGCCGTAGGTGTAGGTCACGTTCTGGTCCCCGGCCGGCCGGCCCAGCCAGACGCCGCCGATTCGCTGCTTCAGGAAGTTGGTCCAGTGCGCGTCGTGCGGCGCGGGCAGGACCGGGTCACCGTTGCGCGGCAGCGTCGTGTCGGTCAGGCCGATGCGGTTGATGACGCGCTCGGTGAGTGCGTCCTCCCACGACATGTTCGTCTTGGCCGCGATGATCAGGCCGAGCAGCGCATAGTTGGTGTTGGAGTACTCCATGCCCTTGCCGGGCGCGAACTGCGGGCCGTTGACCGCACCTTCGGCCACCAGGTCGGCCGGGTTCGGGTACGACGTATTCGGGAACGTAACGGCCGCGTTCGCCTGGAAGGACAGGTCGGACAGGTAGTCCGCCACGCCGCTGCTCATGTTGAGCAGGTTCTGCACGGTGATCTGCTTCGCCGGGTCGGTCGAGGGGGCGAAGCAGGGGCCGAACAGCCGGCAACCCTGGCGGCCGTTGGCGTTCAGGATCGGCCCGAGAAGGCTGTACACGTCGTCGGTGAGCTTGAGCTTCTGCTCGTGCACCAGCTGCATGATCACGACGGCGGTGAACATCTTGGTGTTGCTCGCCGCCCGGAACTTGGCGTCGACCTGACGGGTGGCCGGCGCCGCGTGGTTGTCCACCGAGCCGGTCCACTGCACGCCGTCGACCTCGGTGCGGACGATCATGCCGGGGATCTGGTCGGAGCCGTGCCCTGTGCTCACATCGTTGGTGATCAGGCGCATCGCGTCGAGCACACGCTGGTGGTCACCACCGGACGGGGTGGTGGCCTGGACCGGCGCCCCGGTGGTCGCGACGAGCACGGCAGCGCAGGCAGCGGCGGCGACCATGCCGCGGCGCAGCGGACCGGGTCTGCGGAGACGGGTGACGTACGTGCGGCGCATGGCGCGCCTCCCTGATGCGGAGGAGAGACGGAGGACGTGCGCACGTTGTCATCACCGGCCAATCACGGTCTTGGAGATTTCCGACAACATCCGAAGGGACGCCGTCCGTACAGCCTGAACTGCCGACTGCCGACTGCCGACTGCCGACCGGCTGCCGGGGCCGTCCGCATGCCCGTGCTCCGCATCCTCATCTCCTGCGCTCTGTGCCGCCCCGCAGGATCATGGAAGGACGGGGGCGCAGGAGGTGACGACCGAACCCAGGAGTCGCCCCCGGCCCCCGACGGGCTGAGAAGGCGATCGGCGGCTCCCGGTCGACGCGGGGGCGAGGCAGCGACGCGGAAAGGTTGCGAAAGCCGGGGATCGAGGGGCGCGGAGCGTATCCGCCGTCGAGGAGGTCACATGTACGCCGCAATGACCCAGCCCGTCCGGCTGGAAGCCAGGCTCGAAGCGGAACCGTCCCGCTGGCTGTGGGTGGTGAAGTGGCTCCTGCTGATCCCGCACGCGATCGTGCTGTTCTTCCTGTGGATCGCCTTTTTCGCGGTCAGTATCGTGGCGTTCTTCGCGATCCTGATCACCGCCCGATATCCACGCCCGCTGTTCGACTTCAACGTCGGTGTCCTGCGTTGGACCTGGCGCGTTTGGTACTACGGGTACGGCGGGCTGGGCACCGATCGCTATCCGCCTTTCACCCTCGCCGAACACCCCGACTACCCGGCGCGATTCGACATCGTCTACCTCCAACGCCTTTCGCGTGGGCTGGTGTTGGTCAAGTGGTGGCTGCTGGTCCTTCCACAGCTCGTCCTGGTCGGGATCTTCACCGCCGGTGCGTGGCGTTGGGGCGGGCTCATCCCCGCGCTGGTTCTGTTCGCGGGCATCGCGTTGTTGTTCACCGGCCGCTATCCCAGGGGCATCTACGCGTTGGTGATCGGCCTCGACCGTTGGGTGCTGCGCGTGGTCGCCTACGAGGCCCTCATGACCGACAGGTACCCCCCGTTCCGCCTGGATCCAGGCGGCGCAGAACCCCAACCGAAACCGCAACCCGAACCGGACCCCCACCACGAGTGAAACGGCTGCATGTGTCCGGCCACGGACGAGGGCGGCATCTTTCGTTCGGCGCGACGGTGCGGCGCCTGTTCGGCGTGACGGACAGTATTGGCCATGTGCACGCGATCGGATCAAGCAATGGGACCCGGCCGATGAACGACCTCGTCGCGGGCTCGAACCCAGCGCGATCACGGGTCCGGGATTTCGGCCACGCGGTGGGCCGCTGGCCGACCGGGCCACTCAACGCGATCACCGACGTCGGTGGTGTGCGCGTGGGCCACACGACCCTGTGGGACGACACCGTCGGCCTGTACTCGGGAGTCACGGCGGTCGTCCCCGACGCGTTGACGACACATGCCTCGTTGCGGGCCGGGCTCTTTGTCGGCAACGGGTACGGCAAGTTCGTCGGCGCCACCCAGGTAATGGAACTGGGCGAGGTGGAGACACCGATTCTGTTGACGTCCACCATGTCCACGTTCCGTGCGGCCGACGCCCTGCTCACCTGGATCCTGGGCCGGGCGAAAACTCCGCCGACCTCGCTGAATCCGGTCGTGGGCGAGATCAACGACTCCTGGCTCTCCCACACGCGCCCGCGCCCACTGACCACGGACCACGTGCACGCCGCGCTCGACGCGGCATCGCCGGGCCCCGTGGCCCAGGGCAGCGTCGGCGGGGGAACAGGCGCGTGCGCGCTCGGCTTCAAAGCGGGCATCGGGACCGCGTCCCGCCGCCTTCCCACACCTGCGGGTGACGCGACGGTGGGGGTCCTCGTCCAAGCCAACATGTCCGGGGAACTGCGGCTCCCCGGAGGGCTCGTGACGCCGTCCTGTCTGGGCCTGCCCACCGCCGGACCCGTCACCGAGGAGGGTTCGTGTGTCGTGGTGGTCGCCACCGATCTGCCGTGCTCCGCTCGCGACCTGACCCGGATCGCAGGCCGCGGCGTGTTCGCTCTCGGCCGGGTCGGCGCGGCGTTCGCTCACGGCAGCGGCGACTACGGACTCGCGTTCTCGACCACGCGCGACACCCAATCCCTGGCCCCGGCGCTCGTGGACACGGCCTTCGCCGCGACCATGGACGCCGTCGAGGAAGCCGTCCTGGACGCCCTCCTGGCGGCCGGCACCGTGCGCACACCCTCCGGGCGCGAGGCGTTCGCCCTGCCCCACGCGGCCGTCCGCCGAGCCCTGGCATGAACGCCCCCACCGTTCCCGGCCGCGCCTCCGCCCCCGCCACCGTTTTCGCCTCGGCGCCGTCGCCCCGGCTGGGAATCCTGGGCGGCATGGGCCCCTTGGCGACGGCGCACTTCTACCGCTGTCTGATCGAAAGCACCCCCGCGCACAGCGACCAGGATCACCTTCCGGTCGCCATCTGGGCCGACCCGTCCGTGCCGGACCGCACCCGGGCGCTCCTGGGCCGAGGACCCTCCCCGGTCCCGGCGATGCTCGCCGGCCTGCGCTGGCTGGAACAGGCCGAGGTCACGTGCGTGGCGATCCCGTGCAACACGGCCCACGCGTACGTGCGCGAATTGGGTGAACACACCGATGTCGTCATCCTCGACATGATCACCGCCGCGTTGCGGTCCTGTCACACGGTGCGGCCCGACGTGCGACGTGTCGGTGTCCTGGCCACGCGCGGGACTCGTGCGGCCCGCTTGTACGAGCAAGCGGGAAAGCGGCTGGGGTTGGACATCCTTCAGGTACGTCCGGATACCCAGGAACGGCTCGTGGACGCGGCCATCAGCGCCGTGAAGAGCGGAGGCGACCTCGATCGGGCGTCACGTGCGATCGCCGAGGCGGCCCGCGAGCTGTGCGACGACGGAGCCGAGGTGGCGGTCGCCGCCTGTACGGAGATTCCGCTGGTGATGGCCCAAGCCCAGGCGATCCTGTCGATCGTCGACTCGACGGCCGCCCTGGTGGACCACGCACTGACATATCTGCGCGCTTCCCCACGCGTCACCGTCCGTCCGCCCGACGCGGGGTCCTCAAGTCGAGAACTGGGGGCGTAGACGCGGCATGGCGGCGAAACGCGTCTCACCGTCGTAGACGTCGGTGCCGCCGATCGCGACGACGCGCCGGCGCCGACAGCGGAAGCTGTCGGGATGCACACCTGCCTGTGCCTGCGGCCTCGACGGACTCGCCGACGGAGACCGGCGTCGCGGACGGGCACGGTCCCCGATCCGGAGCTGCTCGGCGTGGGCGACGGCACCGGGCCGCGGCCCGAAACCATTCCGTTTCGGGCCGCGGTAGTGAACGGGGCGACGATGGGTCGCGGTGTCCGGCGGAGTGGATCAGCGCCGGTGCGAGGCGCTGATGTCATGGAGATGGATCACGATGTCGTAGGTGGCACGCAGCCGGGTGTTCTCGTACGCGTCGACGGGCCAGGAGGCACCGATGTTCCGGATGGGGTGGGAGGCGGTGAGCCAGTTGCGGGCGGTACCGGGGGCCGCGGTGCGCGTGTCGAGGTACCAATCGTGTCCGGACACCTTCTCCAGGGTGTTCTCCCCGCTGCCCTCGCCGGTGGGGCCGACGTCGACGCGGCGCCAGGTCGTGCCGGAGGCGGCGGGGTCGATGGCGTTGAAGGATCCTTGGCCGAAGGTGAACCCGGCGTTGACGTAGCGTGTTCCGAGCCGTTCGCGCAGGAATTGCCCCTGTGTCTTCGGCTGGTTCTCGGGTACCGCGCTCTCGCCGGCGATGTGGGAATTGTGGGCGGAGAGGAACACCTTGGTGCCGGTGTGCCGCTGCCACCAAGCGGTGTTGTCGGCCATGACCTGGTCGCGGTATGTCAACGCGGCGGCGGCGTCGTTGGCGATGTCGAACCCGAAGAGGGTGGCGTTCTGGGCGATGGCCCGGGCGTGTTGGAGCATGAGGTCGTGTTCCTTGGCGGGGACGCCCGCGGAACGGTGCTCCAAGAGGGACAGAACGCGCCGGGTGTCCTCGCGCATGCGTGTGCGGTCGGCGAGGGGCAGGGCCAGGCGCGCGTTGAAGGTTTCCTCCATGGAGGCCGTGGGTCGGGACTCGCGGTACAGCCGTCGGACCTCGGACAGCAGGTCGGGGCGGGTGCGGGCGACGTAGGACGTAACCGTGTCGAACAGGGCGGGCCCGACGAACTCGGGGCCGTCCCCGGCGACACGGACGGGGCTCTGGGGGTGGCGCAGGTTCCAGGCTCGTATCCACCGGAACAGGTCCCGGGTCTCGGTGGTGTTCCACAGGCTGCCGCCGGCCTGGAACTCCTCGTCCATGATCGTGTCCAGGTCGCCCCTGCCATGGCGGACCCACTCGCCCAGGCGCACCCCGGCGCTCCACTGGATCTCCAGGACGAAGCTCCGGAAGCCTTGGCGCTCCACCAGGTGCCGGAAGAGGCGGTGTTTGACGGTGTAGAACTCGCTCGACCCGTGCGTGGCCTCGCCCACGCCGACCACGTCCGCGCCGCGGATCATCGTGTCGAACGCCCGCAGGTCCGCGTCGGAGCCGCCCGGGACGGTGCTGCCCAGCGGGTGCGCGGTGCGCGCCAAGGCGCGCGCGGGATCCTCCTGCGACGAGGAGGAGTCGGCGGACACCGCCGAAGAGGCCGGCGCGGCCTGAGCGGGCGTCCCCGAGACGGTTGCCGCCAGGCACAACAACGGCAGGACCGGAAGCAGGATTCGGCTCAGCCGCCCCGACCTCGGCCCGCACCGGCGAGTGGCCACCGGAATGTCGGTATTCCCGGACGGGTGCAAAAAGTGTGATCCCATGACTCAGACGCTAGGCAACCAACCACGCTCGGCGCCTCGTTCGCGAGGCCCAGGACTCCGGTACCACCCGATGCGACACCCCCCAGTACCCACACGATCCGGAGAACCGCAGGCGACGACGGCCACCGGGGGGCAGGCCACCCGGCGCCGCCCTCCCCCCGCCACGGACGGCACAGGGCAGCACATGAGAGCAGTCACCAGGTACGGCGAAGAGGCGGCCGGCCTGCGGGAATCCGCAGGTCAGCCGCCTCTTTTGTGTTCTGAGCCGTACATCAGGTCCGGTGGGCACAGACAGACTCGAACTGTCGACCCCTGCTTTGTAAGGTCGATCTTGGGGAGCGAGAAGCTGCCCGAACGGCGGCCCGCCAGAGCCTCGTTGGACGCACAGATCCGGTGCGGACCGCAGTCATCCGCACTCGTTGATGTCGAAAGTGGATGTCAGTCGAAGCACTCCCCAGCCGCCGCTCCGAGCTGCGGACGAGTGTTTACCTTCGCGTTGATCGTCGGGGCAGGAGCATGGTCGGGGGGCCGTACGCTGCTCGGGCGAAGGGAGGCCGCAGGCATCCCCACCCGGTTTTGGCCTCCCTGGCCCCCCGTCCTTGCTCCTGGTGGGCCCCCGGCGATCGACGCGAAGGTAAAGACTCGTTCGCGGCGGACCCGACCCCGCGGGCCCTTCTCCCATCCCTCGTCCCCGCCTCGTCTCGGCTCGGGCTTGAGGGAGTGAGGGAGCGACGGCATCCGTCTCGGCTTGCACATGGGCGGTGTGCTTCGGTGGGGCGCCGATGTAGCGTCGGCCGCCACCCCCGGCGGCTTGCCGCCGGGCGGGCGGTCGCGCGGCCCGGCGAAGCTGGAGGGCCGCGCGTGCCGTCCCACCCCGGGCACGATGAAGATACGGCTCCGGGTGGGATGAGCGGGCAGCGTGAAGCACGGGGCACCTGGGACCGAAGTGCTTCGCGTGCGAGTCGAACGGGCCGAGCGACGAACGACCGTGCGCGGTGGACCACACACCCATCCACCTACACCTCTACTCCTCCGCAGCCTGCCCGCCGAAAGGCGGGCGGGCTCTTGAACACGTAGGGAAAGTTTGAACCAGCCCCGTCCTCAGACGAGCACGCGCCCGTCGTGGGATCGCACATGCGGCCCGGTGCTGTCGTCCAGGGCGTCCAGGACACGGACGGCGTACGCCTCGGTCATATGCCCGGCCGCCTCATCCGGTGTCATCCACGCGACCTGGCGACTCTCCTCGGTCGGGCCCGCCACCCCCTCGACTGGGCGACAGCGGAAGAAGAGGGCAACGATCCCCCTCGGCATGTTCTTGTAGACCCCAGTCAGCCGCTCAACCTCGACCGATACGCCGGTCTCCTCCAGGATCTCCCGTGCAACCCCCGCCTCGACCGTTTCCTCAAGCTCAAGGACACCGCCCGGGGGCTCCCAACGACCGTTGTCCCGGCGCCGGATCATGAGCAGCTTCCCGTCAGACCTAACAACTGCTCCAGCGACCGACACGGAGTGGCGCGGCGTTGACTGCTCCTGCTCGGTACGGTTGCTCATGTAGAGGAGCATAGGACAGTAGATGACGACCAGCGCATGTCCTATGTGCCACAGAGTTGGCCGCCGCCGCTCAGCGCAAGCTCTGCGGCCAGAGGAGACATAGGAGGACACAACAAGGTATGCCAGGTGACAGCACGCGGGAGATCAGCGTGCCGCGATACGTTCAAATCGCGGATGAGTTGGCTCGCCAGATTCGAGCGGGCACCCTCAAAGCGGGGGAGCTACTGCCCAGCGAAACCGAACTGGTCGAACGCTATGGAGTGTCGGGCGGCACAGTCCGCAAGGCTGTTGCCGAGTTGCGGACGTCAGACCTGATCGAGACCCACCACGGCCGGGGCTCATTCGTGAAGGCCAAGCCGCCAGTCAAAAGGAAGTCGTCCGACCGGTTTCGACGCTCGCACCGCAAGGCGGGCAAGGCCGCGTACATTGCCGAGACTGAACAAGCAGGCGGCGTTCCCTCTGTCAACGTGCTGTACATCGGGCCTACGGAAGCGCCTGCGGATGCAGCTGAGCGGCTTGGCGTCGCCCTTGGAACCCAGGTCTTGGAACGTCGCCGCTTGTACTTCACGGACGGAGTACCAACCGAAGTCGCTTCCTCCTACTTGCCCTGGGACGTGGCGAAGGACATCCCAGAACTGTTCGCGGAGAATCCTGGCGGCGGTGGCATCTACGCGCGATTGGAAGAACACGGCCACGCCCTTGTGGAATACACGGAGACGGTCGTGGCTCGTCTCGCCAGCAAGCAGGAGACGAGCCTGCTCGGTTTGAGCCCGGGGGCTCCGGTACTGCACCTGGTGCGCAACGCGGTGACTGAAGGGGGCCGCGTGGTTGAGGTCTGTGACACGTTGATGGCTGCGGACAAGTTCGTCTTGGACTACCGGATTCCCGCGGGCGACTAGCCGGTCAGGGCCTGGGACAAAAGATCTTCTGTAGAAGAGATTGACTCATGCATAGGAGTGCGTCATCCTCTTCATGGAACAGCTCATGTACATGAGTGCAGGAGCAAGGCACCTACAGAGGAGCTTTCGTGCGTTCGATTCCGGTGGACACGCAGGGTGCGATGGCGTTGATGGCCGTGTTGCCCGAGGTGAAGGTGAAGGACCGCAAGACGGGCGAGATCTCCATGGACGTGGAGTCAGGGGCGCCGATGATGACGCTGTCGGTGACGTTCATCCTGAACGGCGAGGCGAACATTCTTCAGTTGTCGGTGCCGCAGCCGGGTGTCCCGGAGGGTCTGACGCTGGGGATGCCGGTGGCGTTGACGGGGCTGGTCGCCCGGCCGTGGGAGAACAACTTCAACGGGCAGGCCCGGCACGGGATCGCGTTCCGCGCGGTGGCCGTGACCTCGTTGGCGGGCTGATCCGATGTCGGAGTTGTTGACGACGGTGGTGGGTGTCGGGGGGCCGGCCGCTGCGGTGGTCGGCGGTGCGCGGATGGCTCGCTACCGGTACCCGTCGGTGCACTGGTCGGTGATCGGTCTGCCGGTGACGGTGGCGCGGGTGCACCTGGCCTACCGGGACGTGATGGAGTCGTGCGGGTTGACGGCGACTCCATCCCGTAGGGCTCGGGCCTCGGCGCGGTTGCGGAACTCGGCGCCGGTGGCGGCGACTCCCCGCCGGGGGCGGCTGCGTCCGAACGCGTCCGGGTTCACCCTGCGGCTGCGGATGCGCCCGGGGCAGGACCCGTCCGATTTCGAGGCGGCATCCGATCGGCTGCGGCACGCCTGGGGCGTCGAGGCGGTGCACGTGCGTGCGGTCGAATCCGGTTGGGTGGAGTTGCGGGTGCTGGGGTGGGACGTCCTGGAGGACGTGCGGATGCCCCGGACGCGTCCGTCTCTTCTGCGGGTTCCGATCGCGCTGCGGGCCGATGGTGTGCCGCATTGGCGGGATTTCCGGGAGGTGCCGCACGAACTGAACCTCGGCGCGACGAAGTCCGGCAAGTCGATGTACCAGCGGTCGCTGGTACGTGGCCTGGCGCCCCAACCGGTGGCGCTGGTGGGCATCGACTGCAAATGGGGCGTCGAACTGGCCCCGTTCGCACCGCGCCTGTCCGCGTTGGCGACCGATCCGGAACAGGCCGAAGAAGTCCTTGGTGTGCTCATTGCCGAGATGGAGGATCGATACCTGCTGATCCGCCGCTCGCAGGGCATCTCCCTGGACGACGAGGACTCCGAGATCACCTCGGACATCTGGGACCTTCCCGAAAGTGAACGCCCGGTTCCGATCGTCGTGTTGCTCGACGAGATCGCAGAACTGTTCCTGACAGCCGGTGGCAAGCCGGAGGAACAGCGTCGACAGCGCATCGTCAACGTGTTGATCCGCCTCGCCCAGCTCGGTCGGGCGGCGGGAATCTACCTGGAGGTGTGCGGGCAACGCTTCGGTGCGGAACTGGGCAACGGGGCGACGATGCTCCGGGCCCAGCTCACCGGCCGCGTCTGCCACCGTGTCAACGACGAGGCGTCGGCGCGTATGGCGTTGGCCGACATCGGCGACGACGCGGTGACGGCGGCCACCTCGATCCACGCGGATCGCCCGGGAACGGCGGTCGCCGCCGACACCTCCGGCGGGTGGACCCACATCCGCACCCCGCATCACACGCTGGCCGATGTCGCGTGGGCGTGTGCGGAGAACGCGCACATGGTCCCGGACCTGCCCGCGTTGGCCCCGTTCGCCCCGGCGGTGACCCTGGCCACCGCGCCCGGTGCGGTCGCGGTGAAGTCCGCGTAGGACAAACCCCGTTCGTCGGTCGGCGCGACCGTTCTCGCGCCAAGTCCCTGGTACCGCCATGCCTCGAACCGAAAGGGAGAGAAGTCATGCCTCGTGGACCGTCCGCGAAGGAGATCACCGCGTTCCTGCGGGACGTACGCGACCACAAACCCGGCACGGACCCGGCCGCGCTCGCCGCCGACAAGGCGGACCTGTTCGAGCGGATCGCCGCCGCCCACCCCGAGGACAAGAAGGCGGCCGACGTCGCCAAGTCGGCCCGCACCGCCGCCGACCGCGCCCGGGGTCGGTGAGTGTCGTGGCTACCGCAGCCAGGCGTCCCCGGGCCCGCAAGTGCACCGATTGCAAGGGATCGGGTCAGGTCTCCACGACCGTGCGCGTCGGCAAGGGCTCCGCGGCTCGTCCGGTCGGTGAGCAGGCGGGGTTGTGCCTGACCTGCTTCGGGTCCGGTCTCGCGCGTCCGGCGAAGGAGGCGTGAGCGTGCGTCGTCCTCCTCGGGTGTGGGCGGATCCGCTGCTGGTCCAGGCGGCAATCGCCGGTGCCCTGTCGTTCTCGCACCTGCACGACGTCGCCCAGGCGGCCGGGCAGTCCGGCTGGCAGGCATGGGCCTATCCGATCTCGGTGGATCTGCTCCTGGTGGCGTCCTGGCGTCGGCTCCGCCTGGCCCGGTCCTCGAACGGGGCGACGAGTGCGAACGGTCCGTGGCTGTGGTTCCTGGTCGCGCTGGCCGCGTCGCTCGGGGCGAACGTCGCCACCGCGGGGCTGCTGGACCTGGAGCACGTTCCCGCCTGGCTGCGGCTGATCGTCGCCGGATGGCCCGCCATTGCCTTCCTCGGCGGAACCCTCCTGGTCCACCGCCCTGACCCCGTCGCCCCGGCGACCGAACCCGAACCCGAACTGCCGACCGCGGTCGCCGAAGTCGTCCACGACGGTCCGGCCGAAGAGCCACCCGCACCCATGCGGACGTCGGATCCTCCCGCGCTGCCTACGGGCGCCGCCCGCGTGGCTCCGGCCCTGGTGGACCACGCCCGGCGGATCGCCGAACAGCACCACGCGACAACCGGCGGCCCGATGACCGTGAGCGAGCTGCAAGCACGTCTGGCCGTACCCGAACCGATGGCGGCGGCCGTCCACGCCCAACTCTGAGACAAGGAGAACCGCCCGTGTTCGTCCGCAAGTTCCGCAACGTCATCCGCATCGGCCCGGTCCAGGTCGGCACCCGCCGGGAGCGGGGCGGGATCACCCGCCACACCGCCGCGTGCACTGCCCCCGACTGCGGCTGGTCGGCCACCTACGACCTGCGCGCCGCCGCCGAACTCGCCGCCCGTTCCCACCGCTGCACCATCCGCCGCACGACCCGCTGACCGGAGGAAACCACCGTGAACGTCAACCTGATCACCGAACTCGCCGCGACGCCCACCGCCGTCCCCGCCGGGGGCAGCCCCGTCGCCATCGGCTCCGGGATCCTCCTCGTCGCGGGCGTGTACTACGTCGCCAAGTCTCGGGGCGCCATCTTCCTGGTCCTGGTCGCGTTCATCGCCGGGACCATGCTCTCCGGCTCCTACGTCTCCGTCGCCCTCGCCGGAGCGGCCGACCACATCGTCGGCGGCATCTTCAACGGCGTCGCCAGCATCGCGTCCTGAACACCGTCCACTCGCCCGACACCTGCGCCAGAGAGGAAACCGTGAAGCAGCCGAAGAAGCCGGCGAAGTGCCCGTACTGCAAGTCCACCGACATCGCCGAACAGGTCACGATCGCGATCATGCGCGCCAAGGGCCTGGCTCGGGCCGGTCACTGGCTGTGCCGTGACTGCATCCAGGAGTGGCAGCCCGGACGCGGCTCCAACTGAATTCGCCCCGGGGCGGTCGTACTCCGACCAAGAAGACCGACCGCCCCGGGCTCCACAACCCCTCTTCAGAGATCAGGAGACCTCCATCATGACGCACCACATCGCCAAGCCGTGCCCGGACTGCGGCGGCCACGCCCGCGCGCACGTGGTCACCGGCGGCACCAAGGGCAACCGCACCACCCGGCCGGTCAACTGCCCCACGTGCGGCGGAACCGGCAGCAAGCGGTGAGCGCGCACCGGAACCCGCCGCCCCGCTGCTCGTCCTGCGAAGGCTTGGGAACCCGCCCGGTCAAGATCGTTCGCACGATCGGCGGTCACACGACCGTCACCCCGAGCCGCGAGAAGTGCCCCCGGTGCACCACCCCGAGCGTCCGCTGACGCCTCCTCACCCGCTTCCCGCCCCGGACCGAATCGCCAGACCGGTCCGGGGCTTCCTTCCCCCTGCCTCGGGAGATGACATGCCTCTTGCCGACACGACGCTGTCCGCGTCCGTGGCCGGTGTGCCCCTGCTCGGCTGGGCCGCCCACTCGTGGTGGCTGACCCGTCGCCTGGCCACCGCCCGCCTGGACCCCCTGACCCACCTGCACACCCGCGACGCCTGGACCGCCCGTGCTCGCCGGATCGTCGCCCGGCCGCACGCGGTCGTCCTCCTCCTGGACGTGGACGACTTCAAGCTGATCAACGACACGTGGGGGCACCTCGCCGGTGACGAGGTGCTCGCGCAGACCGCACACCGCCTCGCCTGCTGGTGCGGCCCCGACGGCATCGCCGGGCGCCTGGGCGGCGACGAGTTCGCCGCGGCCTTACGTCTCCCGCCCGGCGGCGCGGCCCGCCGCCTCGACGCCCTTCGGGACAGGCTGACCTATCCGGTCCTGTGGAACGAGGAGGTGATCCCGGTCCGCGTCTCGGTCGGGGCCGCCCCGGTCGACGGATCGGTCCGCACGCTGTCCGAGACGCTGGGCGCCGCCGACCGGGCCATGTACGCAGCCAAGGGCACCCCGGGGCGCCGGTGACCCTCCCTGCCTTCGCCAACGATCGGGCGGTGCGGGACCTCACCCGCATCGCCCGGGGCGGCAACGCCCCCGGCCTGGCCCGACAGTTCGCCAAGCTCGGCGGCTGCCTCAACCCCGTGCGCCTGGAGGGCACCCGCCTCGACGTCGACGGGTCCACCGGTGAGGTCCTGCGGGCGTTCTCCTCGCACGACACGGCGGCGGGCTGCGTCCTGGTCCGCTGCGGCAACCGCCGCGCCTCCCGCTGCCCCGCCTGCGCGGAGACCTACCGCCGAGACACCTACCACCTGATCAGTGCGGGCCTGGCAGGCGGCAAGTCCGTGCCCGACACGGTCGCCGCTCACCCCCGGGTGTTCGCCACGCTCACGGCACCCTCGTTCGGGCCGGTCCACAACCGGCCCGGCTCCGGGCGTCCCTGCCGCTGCGGCACCCGGCACCACACCGACGATCCCGTACTCGGGTCACCCCTGGACGCGGACACGTACGACTACCCGGCGGCCGTGCTGTGGAACGCCCACGCGGGAGCACTGTGGGCCCGCTTCACCACCCTGCTGCGGCGGGCGCTCGCCTCGGAACTCGGTCTCACACGGCGGGAGTTCGAACAGTCGGCCCGGGTGTCCTTCGCCAAGGTGGCCGAATTCCAGAAGCGCGGCGCGGTCCACTTCCATGCCGTGATCCGCATCGACGGACCCGGCCGGGACACGGTCACCCCGCCGCCGCCCTGGGCGACCGTCGAACTCCTGGACACCGCCGTCCGCACCGCCGCCGCCCGCGCCCGTGTGCCCGGTCCCGAATCGGCCGGGGCCGACGTCCCCGAACGCTTCGCCTGGGGCGCACAGGTCGACGTCCGCCCGATCCGCACCCGCGCCTTCGACGGCGGCTCACCGCTCACCGACCGCGCGGTCGCCGCCTACATCGCCAAGTACGCCACCAAGGGCGGTGAGGCGGTCCTCGGCACCCTCGACCACCGCATCCGCCTCCTGGCCGAACTCGCCGCACACGAGATGACCGACCACGCCCGGCGCCTGGTCGAAACCGCCTGGCACCTCGGCGCCCGGCCCGAACTCGCCGAACTCGGCCTACGACGCTGGGCACACATGCTCGGCTTCCGGGGCCACTTCTCCACCAAGTCCCGCCGCTACTCCACCACCCTCGGGCTCCTGCGGGCCGCCCGCGCCGCCTGGTGCGAAACGAAGAACCGAGCGGCAGCAGCAGCCGCGGGCGCTCCTCTCCCGGACCCGGACACGACACTCGTCGTCGCCTCCTGGACCTACACCGGAAGCGGACTCGGCGCCGGGGAAATCTGGCTGGCGCGCGGCGCGACACCCGACCCGGACACCGCACGCGAAGCACTCGCAGACCTACGCACACTGGAAGGAGAGGACGCATGAACGACGACGACGAGCTTCTGACGGTCCCGGAGGTGATGGCCCGCCTCCGGCTCGGTCGCTCGAAGGTGTACGACCTGATCCGCTCGCACCGGTTGCGGTCCATCACGGTGGACCGGTCGCGTCGCATCCCGGTGTCGGCGCTGCGGGCCTTCGTCGCGGACCGTCTGGAGGAGGCGGCCTGATGGCGAAGCGGAACCCCAACGGGGCGGGCACCATTACTCGACGGAAGGACGGTCGCTATCAGGCTGCGGTGTACGTGCTCCAGCCGGACGGCACCCGGGCACGCAAGTACGCCTACGGCTCCACCTGGGCCGAGTGTGACGAGAAGCGGCAGGAACTCATTGCGCGCGACCGAAAGGGCATCCCGACTCCGACGCGCTCCATGAAGCTCGCCGAGTGGCTGCCCTACTGGCTCGACAACATCGTGAAGCCGCGTCGCAAGCGGACGACGTACGTGAAGTACGAGACACACGTCCGCCTCTACCTGGTGCCCCGGCTGGGCAAAAGGTCGCTGGAGAAGCTCGGTGTGCGGGACGTGCGCCAGGCGCTGGCCGGCATCTCCGCCGCTACGACTGCGGCGACTGCCAAGGAGGCCCATCGGGTCCTGCGCTCGGCGATGACGGCGGCCTGCCGAGAGGAGCTGATCACGCGCAACGTGGTGAGCCTCGTTGAGGCGCCTGTTGTCGACTCGTACGAGGCGGAGATCTGGTCGTTGGAACAGACGCTTGCGTTCATCGTCGTCGCTCGCCGGGATCCTCTGTATGCCGCGTTCATGGTGGCCATCGGTCTGGGCCTGCGCCGGGGTGAGCTGGTCGGCCTGCGGTGGCAGGACATCGACCTCGACACCCGGACGCTGCGGGTCCGCAAGCAGCGCCAGAGCGTCCGGGGCGACAACTATGAGGACGACACGAAGAACCGACGGAAGCGGACGATCCCGCTGCCGAAGCTCTGTGTGGCTCCCCTGCGGTGGCAGCGCATGCGTCAGGCGGCGATGCGCGAGGCGGCTGGCGACACCTGGCAGGCCAGTGACCTGGTCTTCACGACGCGTTCCGGCCGCTCGATCGAGGGGCGCAACGTGCTGCGCTCGTTCTATCGCCTGTCCGACAAGGCGGGCCTGCCTCGCATCCGGGTGCACGACGCCCGGCACGGGGCGGGAACGCTCCTGGCCCTGGCAGGCACCCATCCTCGGGTCGCCATGGAGATCCTTGGACACAGCAAGATCAGCACCACGATGGAGATCTACACCCACGTTCCCGACGCCTCGAAGCGAGAGGCCATCGCGCTCGTAGACGCCATGCTCCGCCGCCGCCGTTGATGTCAATCATGGATGCAGAAAGCCCCCAACCGACGCCGGTTGGGGGCTTTTCCGCTGGTGGGCACAGACAGACTCGAACTGTCGACCCCTGCTTTGTAAGAGCAGTGCTCTAACCAACTGAGCTATGCGCCCGGATGTGAGAGGACAGCCTACCGAATCCGTGGGGGTGGTTGGTGCCGTTGGGTCGTGGGGGCGGTCACTTCGTCGGGAGGTGGGAGGTGGCGGGGGTGGTGGTGGGGATGCGGCGGAACCAGGGGAGGCGGGTCAGGGGGGTGGTGATGGTGATTTCGGTGGGGCCGTGGTGGGTGGTGCCGTCGTCGGCCTGCCAGGTGCCCGGGGGGATGGTGACCTTGCGTGAGCGGGCGCCCTTGGTGGTTACGGGGGCGACCAGGATTTTGTCGCCGAGGAGGAATTGGTCGGTGATGGCGGCGTAGCCCCGGCCGGGGAAGACGTAGTCGAGGGGGAGCTGGATCGGCTCGCCGGTGTGCGCGGCGGCGCGGGCCAGGGCCAGGATCTCCGGGCCCAGGTCGGTGTGCAGGCGGGCGGCCTCGCGGCAGATGTCGAGGTGTTCCGGATCCAGCACCCGCCACGGCGCCGCGGAGAATTGCATCATCGGGAACAGTGCCGCGGTCTGCGCGTACCGGACGAACAGCTCGGGGTCGAAGCCTTCGCCGTCCGGGCCCGGGACGAAGCGGAACTCGCCGCCGCCGATCATGTCCGGGCACGTGAACGCATGGCCCGTGATCGACTGCGCCAGCGCGTTCGGGATCAGGCTGTCCAGGCCGAACCGCCCCTCCCACAGGTGGTACTTGTCCTGTTGGCGCTGGGCCAGCGGCAGCCCGGCCGCGCGCCAGGAGTCGCGGAACTCGTTCAGCGGCCATTGCGCGCCGAACCGGTTCCATGCGTGCGTGTACGCCTCCGGATCGGCCACGCCGAGCGCGCGCCAGAACGGCGCGTCGCCGCCGTCGAACTTGAACCCGTCGATGCCGATCGACTCCTGAAGCTCCGTCAATTGTGTACGCAGCCAGGCGGTCGCGTTCGGATCCAGCAGGTCCAGCCCCGCGCTGTAGCCGTTCCACCACGCGTGCACGCCGAAGTACCCGTCCGGACGCCGGATCAACAAGCCCTGATCGTTGAGTTGCCGGCAGGTGGGCGAGTCCGGGGTCACGTACGGCACCAGCCACAACATCACCCGGAAGCCGAGTTCGTGCAGCCGGGCGACCATGCCGGCCGGGTCCGGGAAGCGCCCTGGGTGGAACGTCCAGGTCCCGTAGTCCTCGCTCCAGCGGTCGTCGATCATCAGTACGCCGGGCGGGAATCCGTTGCGCAGCAGGTCCTCCGCGTAGCCGAGCACCTTGTCCTGGGTGGGCTCGAAGACCGTCTCGATCCACAGGTTGTACTGCGGCGCGGTGAACAACAACGGATCCGGCAGCCCACCGGTGGCCGGGTAGTGACGCTGCATCACCTCCAGGTACGCGTCCCGCAATGTGCCGCCCGCCGCCACACCGGTATCGACGACCACATCCGCCGCAGCGGCCTCGAAGCCTGTAGGACCCGAGAGGCCCACGGAACCCGCGGAACCCGCGGAACCCACAGAGCCGAAGAAGCCCTCGGACAGTACCGCCGAATCCCCGGCCACCTCGATCACCGGCCGCCCGTCCAGCATGCGAAATGCGAACGGCCGGGTGCAGTGCACCCATCGGCCGTGGTCGGAGAGCAGCACCGGCATGCCCTGATTGGCCTTCACGTCCCGCAGGTCGATCTCGTACCCGTCGGCGAACGGCATGTGGCGGCCGTCGGCGGCGGCTCCGCCCCACCAGTGTTCACCGGCGCGTGGTTCCAGCACGAGCACGCGCCCGTCGACCGACCCGTCACTCGTCATGTCGCCCAGCTCTCCCACGTTCTCGCTCCCCTACACGCCCACCAACCGCCGTCGGCAGGCCACCATCCGAACCGCGCCCACCACCCGGTGCCCGCAGGCCACCATCCCGCCCACGCCCACCACCCGGTGGCGGCGGGCCACCCACCCGGCCCGCCGCCACCCCACCCCGACACGCCACCGGCCGCCCGCCGCCCGCCGCCCGCCGCCCGAACCGAGCCTCGAACCACCGCTCGGCCAAAGCGCCGACCACCACCACCGCCGACCAAGGCGCCCCGCGCATCACCTGATCAGGCGTCACTTCATGCTGAAACCCTGCTCCTTGCCGAACGAGGTGATCCGCTCCTGCCAGTTGGACAGCGCACCCGGCAGGTCCCCACCGGGCTTGTAGACCTGGCCGATGGTGTCCTTGAAGATGCTGTTCGCGTACACCTGGAACGGCAGGTACTGCCACTCCGGACGCACAGCGCCCGACATCTGCGCGAACACCTCGTTCGGCTTCGTACCCGGGAAGTAGGGGAGTTCGGCGCCGCGGAAGCCCGGGTCGTCGAGCAACAGCCGGGTCGCCGGGAACAAGCCGACGTCGGTGTTCAGCGACTTGACCGCCTCGGGGTCGGTGTTCAGCCACGTGGCGAACGCGACCGAAGCCGCCTTGTTCTTGGCCTGCTTCGTCACCGCGACGGACGAACCGCCGTTCTCCGCACTGCCCGGCGCGCCGTCACCGGTCGGCATCGGCGCGACGGCCCACTGACCCGCGCCCTGCGGGATGTTCTTCTGCAACACCGCGGGTGCCCACGCACCGGCCATCCACAGCGCGTACTTGCCGGCCCCCATCGACTTCCACCACTCCTCGTTCCAACTCGGAGTGGACTCCACCGTCTTGTCCGCCAGCATCGGGCCCCACGTGGCCGCCCACTTCGCCGTGCCCGGGTCGTCCTTGAGCTTGACCGCGGCCGACGACTCCCCGGAGACCTGGTACGGCTTGCCGCCCTGCTGCCAGATCAGGCTGTTCGCCTGGCCCGCGTCGCCCGGGTCGAGGTAGGTGACGAAGTTCCCCGGGTCGGCCGCCTTGATCTTCTTGCCCAGTTCGGCGACCTCGGCCCAGGTCTTGGGGGGCGTCGCACCGAGCTTGTCCAGGATGTCCTTGCGGTAGAACATCGCCATCGGTCCGGTGTCCTGCGGGACGCCGTAGATCCCGCCGGCCACGTTGACCTGCGACCAGGCGGACGCGGCGAACTTGTCCCGGAGCGAGGCGGAGCCGAAGTCGGCCAGGTTGACCAGTTGCTTGGTGATCGCGAACTGCGGCAGCGCGAAGTATTCGATCTGCGCCACGTCCGGCGCACCGTTGCCGGCCTTGAGTGCGGCCTGCAACTTCGTGTACTGGTCCGCCGATTGGCCCACGTTGACCAACTTGACGTGCACCTTCGGGTACTTCTTCTCGAAGAGCGCCACCGTCTTGTCGATGTTGGGCACCCAACTCCAGAAGGTGATCTCGGCGGGCTGGTCGAGAGCCCCCGCGACCGCCGCCGGGTCGGCCTGCTTGCCGCCCTTGTCGTCATCGGACTTGGAGTCCGACCCGCACGCGGCAAGCGACAGGGCGAGCGCCGCGACGGTGACTGCGGCGGTCATCGAAGTCGACCGGCGCGAGCCGAGTCGACCCGGGATCGACGGTTTTGCGTTCATCTGTAGCCACTCCAAAGAGGATTCGCGAACTCGGGGACGGGCGAAAGAGGCATGCGAGATACAAATAGGCACAAAGAGATACAAAAATGCGCAAAGGAGAGACGGCAGACCCGACTACGAAACGAGGAAGCACCGACAGCACCGATGCGGTAGGACGCAGCGCCTCAGCGGAGAACTCGAGCACCGGAGCCCAGGAGCACCAGACACAGGAGCACAGGAGCACAGGAGCTGTGGCAAACGAAAGCGCTGCCACACCGGCACCGGAACACCCGAGAGCCACAGGCGACGCCCCGGACCACAGCCGCAGGCGCCCCCCGCAGGCCACACCCGCAGCCCCCGCCCACGACCCGCACCCACCGCCACCGCCACCACCAGCACCAGCACCAGCACCAGCACCAGCACCAGCACCAGCTCGTGCTACTGCTTGACCCCACCCGCCGAAAGACCCGACTGCCAAAACCGCTGCAGGAACAGAAACGCCACGATCAGCGGCACGATCGCCAGCAGACTGCCGGTGAGCAGAATCGGATAGATGGGCGTGTCGCCTGCGACGCTGCCGCCGTTTGCCTGACCGTTCCACCGGTTGAGGCCGACGGTCAGCGGGAACCAGTTCGGGTCGTTGAGCACGATCAACGGCAGGAAGTAGTTGTTCCAGGTCGCCACCAGCGCGAACAGCAGCACCGTCACGAAGCCCGGCGCGAGCAACCGCAGCGAGATGGTGAAGAAGATCCGCAACTCCCCCGCGCCGTCCATGCGAGCGGCTTCCAGCATCGCGTCCGGCACCGCGTCCGCCGCGTACACCCGCATCAGGTACAGCCCGAACGGGCTGGCCAGGGACGGCAGGATGACCGCCCACGGGGTGTTCACGATGCCCGCGTCGCTGAACAGCAGATACGTCGGCACCGCCAGCGCCGTTCCCGGGATCGAGATCGCGCCCAGCACGAGCGCGAACATGAGCCTGCGTCCGGCGAATTCGAACTTGGCCAGCGCGTAACCGCCGAGCGTGGCGATCAGCGCGGCGCCGCCCGCGCCGACCACCGAGTACAGCAGGTTGTTGGCGAACCAGCGCAGATAGATGCCGTCCTCGTAGGTGAGGACGTCGTGGACGTTGTCGAAGAACGCGAAGTCGTCGGCGAACCACAACCCGCGCGAGGAGAACAGACCCTCGTTGGACTTGGTCGAGCCGAACGTCAGCCAGACCAGCGGCAGCAGCGTGTAGGCGAGCATCAGCGCCATCGCGGCGGTCAGCGCGGTGCTCTTGCGATCGCGGCGCCCGCGCCGCGGCCGTCGGCTGCGCGGGCGCAGGGGCCCGGTCGGCGCCGCGTCGGTCGCGGCCGGGCGATCCGGCAGGGTGGAGGTGCTCACTGCATGCGCTCCCGTCGGGCGGTGGCCAGTTGGACCAGGTACGCGACGAACACGGTCACCACGCCGAGAACCACCGCGATGGCGGCCGAGTAGTTGAACTGGCGTCCGCTGAAGGCGAGGTTGTAGGCGTACAGGTTCGGGGTGTAGTTGGTCGGCACCGACGCCGGGGCGAGCGCCTGGAGGATGCTCGGCTCGTTGAAGAGTTGGAAGCTGCCGATCACCGAGAACGTGGTGGCCAACAGCAACGCCGGTTTCAGGGCCGGGAGTTTGATGCTCCAGGCCTTGCGGAAGGAACCTGCGCCGTCCATGTCGGCGGCCTCGTAGAGCTCGTCGGGGATCGCCCGCAGGGCTGCGTAGAGGATCAGCATGTTGTAGCCGACGTAGGACCAGGTCACCACGTTGCCGATGGACGCGAGCATCCAGTCCGGGCCGAGCAGGTCGGGCAGTTTCGTGCCGAACAGGTCACCCACCTCGGCCGCGAGGCCGAACCGGTCACCGTAGATGTAGCCCCACATCAGTGCCGCGACCACGCCGGGCACCGCGTAGGGGATGAATATGCCCACCCGGAACAGGCCCGGCGCACGCAGCCGGCCACTGTCGATGGCCAATGCCATGAGCAGCGACAGGGTCAGCATCAGCGGTACCTGGATCGCGAAGAACAGCGCGACCCGGACCAGTCCGGCGGAGAACAGGTGGTCGCTCAGCGCCTTCGAGTAGTTGTCGAAGCCGACGAAGACCGTGCCCCCGATCATCCGGTCCTCGTACAGGCTCAGCCGGAACGCGTAGGCGAGCGGCGCGGCCACGCCGATGACGAAGACCACCAGGAAGGGGAAGAAGAAGGCGTGGCCGGTGAGGTTGCGCCGCAGGGCGCCGCGCTTCACCGCGTGCCCCGGCGACGGCACGGGACCGGATCGACTCTCACGCAAGGTCCTCCGGGACGCTCGGCGGGGGATTTCGGGAACAGCGGTCGCAGGAATGGGCGCCTGCCGCGAATGTTTGCGCCAACATCGCGGCGCGTTTCGAGAGTGTTCCGTCAGCCTGACGACCTGTCAATAGCCATCTCTGCGGGAAACTTCCCGCAGGAATGCGGCTTTTGGCGACTCTTCGGAGTCGATCGCGACGCGCTGTTGACCCTGGATTGTGTTTGCGCGAACATGAGCGCATCCGCCGCCCGGCGCGGATGCCGTGAGTGAAAGGATCGGGGCATGGCGAAGGACGGAGAGGTAGCGAAGCCGGGATCGGGCGGGCCGTTCGAAACGCGTACTCGGCCTCCGTCCATGGCCGATGTCGCCGAGATGGCGGGCGTCTCGAGCCAGACCGTCTCGCGCGTCGCCAACAACCGCAGCAACGTGGACGAGGCGACCCGCGAACGCGTGCTCGCCGCGATGCGGATGCTCGGCTACCGGCCCAACACGGCCGCGCGGGCCCTGGCCACCGGCAAGTTCCGGATGCTCGGCGTGATCAGCTTCGGCCTGAACGCCTACGGCAACGCCCGCACCCTGGAGGCCATCGTCACCGCGGCGCAGGACGCGGACTACTCGGTGAACGTGGTGAGCGTGCGGGCGCAGACCGAAAGCGCCGTGCGCGACGCCTTCGATCGACTCACCATGCAGGCCGTGGACGGGATCATCCTGATCGAGGCACAGATCCTGGACACCCCCGCGCTACGGCTGCCCTCCGGCCTGCCGGTGGTCGTGGTCGACGGCGAGGAGAGTCGCCGGCATCCCGGCGTGGACACCAATCAGGCCGAGGGCGCCCGACTGGCCACCACACACCTGCTCGATCTCGGCCACCGCACCGTGTGGCACGTCTGCGGCCCCCAGGACTCCTACGCCGCCCGGCGGCGCGCCGAGTCCTGGCATCGCACGCTCAAGGCGGCCGGGGCGCCCGTCCCGCCGCTGCTGTACGGCGACTGGAGCGCCGCCAGCGGCTACGCGGCCGGCCTCGAACTGGCCGCGAATCCTGAGGTCTCCGCGGTCTTCGCGGGCAACGACCAGATGGCGCTGGGTGTGGTGCGCGCGCTGCACGAGGCGGGTCGCCCGGTCCCGGGCGAGGTCAGCGTGGTGGGCTTCGACGATCTCGCCGAATCGGCCTGGTTCCTGCCCTCGCTCACCACCATCCACCAGGACTTCGAAGAGGTCGGCCGGCAGTGCGTGGCGCTGCTGTTCGACCAGTTCCGCACCGGTCATGCCACCGTCCACGGCGCAACTCCGGTCGCCCCGACCCTGATCGTCCGGGACAGCACCTCGGCGCCACCCGTCCCCTGACGGGCCGTCCCCTGACGAGCCGTCACCGCCCGACACCCCCGCCGACGCGTCCCCACCGACACGTCGCGACCCGGCACGACTCCGCACACCGAAGCTGCGACCAGGCGAGCCGCACACCACGCAAACCCCGCGCATCCAGGGCCTGCACACCACTGCCCTGACCATCTGGGTCCGCCCATCCGGGCCCGACCATCCGGGCATGCACATCAGGGCCCTGCGCATCCGGGCCGCACATCAGACCCCGGCCACCGGGGCGGCCATACACGAAAACCGCGCCCCCAACCCATACCGTGCCATGCCACCCATACCTCGCGACCCGTACCACGCCACCCATACCGCGCCCACCGAGACCCGCACCGCCCACCCGGCCCGGCGAAACGGACCACCCGCCCGCCCGCGCCCAGGATCGGCACGCTCGTCCCCGATACGCCCCCGTATCACCCCGGTTCGATCCGCGTAGCGCCCGCACCCCACTCGTCCTCAGCGACCCCGAAGTGATCCCGAAGGAGAAGTGGCGCCCGACCGAACGGCCTTCGGTTCCGGCGTGCCACAACGCACCGATGAACGACACCACACACAGCCCCGCCGGCCGGATGGCCGCCCTGCGCGCCCGCCTCGGCGGCATCGGGTTCGGCGCCGACTACAACCCGGACCAGTGGCCCGAGGCCACCCGCGCCGAGGATCTGGCGCTGATGGTCCGGGCCGGGGTAACCGTGGTCAACCTCGCGATCTTCGCCTGGGCCCGGGTCGAACCGGCCCGCGACGCATACGACTTCGCGTACTTCGACCGGGTGATGGACGACCTGGCCGCGCACGGGATCACCGCCGACCTCGCCACGATGACCGCCGCACCGCCGCCGTGGCTGGTCACCGAGCATCCCGAGGTGCTGCCGGTGACCGCCGACGGCACGGTCCTGTCCCCCGGCGGCCGGCAACACTTCTGCCCGTCCTCGCCGATCTTCCGCGACCGCGCCGCGCGCCTGGTCGAGGCGGTCGCCACGCACTACCGCGACCACCCCGCGCTCGGGCTGTGGCACGTCGGCAACGAATACGGCTGCCACGTCGCGGAGTGCTTCTGCGACACGTCCGCCGCCGACTTCCGCCGCTGGCTGAGCGAGCGATACAAGACCGTGGACGCACTCAACGAGGCGTGGTCCACCGACTTCTGGTCCCAGCGCTACGCGTCCTTCGACCAGGTCCTGCCGCCGCGCACCGCGCCGACCTACCCGAACCCCTCCCAGCAACTCGACTTCAAGCGCTTCGGCAACGACGCGCTGCTCGCGTGCTTCGCCGCGGAGACCGCGATCCTGCGCCGGATCACCCCCGACGTGCCGGTCACCACGAACTTCCTGGCCGGCCTCAAGAGTGTGGACATGTACGACTGGGCCCCGGCCATGGACGTCCTGTCCCTGGACAGCTACCCCGACCCGAACTGGGAGCAGGCGCACATCGGCGCGGCGATGAGCTACGACGTGATCCGCTGCGCGGGCGGCGGCGAACCGTGGCTGCTCACCGAACAGGCGCCGTCCGCGGTCAACTGGCGCGCCCGCAACGCGGCCAAGGCGCCCGGCCGGATGCGGCTGTGGAGCTGGCAGGCGGTCGCCCAGGGCGCGGACGCGATCATGTACTTCCAGTGGCGGCAATCCCGGGGCGGTGCCGAGAAGTTCCACTCCGGAATGGTGCCGCACGCCGGTCCGGATACCCGCGTCTTCCGGGAAGTGACGGATTTGGGCGCCGAGTTGGCCCTGGTCCCGGAACTGGTCGGCACCCGGATCCGCAATCGGGTCGCGCTGCTCACCGACTGGCACAGCTGGTGGGCCCTCGAACTCGATTCGCATCCCTCCGACGCCGTTCACCACCTCGACCGTGCGCTCGACCACTACGCACCGCTGTTCGACCTTGGTGTCGGCGTGGACGTGGTGCATCCGGGAGCCGATCTGTCCGACTACCGCCTGGTGATCGTGCCGAGCCTGTACCTGCTGTCCAGCGAACACGGCGACAAACTCTCCCGCTTCGTCGCGGACGGTGGATCGCTGGTCGTGTCGTTCTTCAGCGGGATCGTCGACGAGTGCGACCGGGTGCACCTGGGCGGCTACCCGGGTCCGCTGCGTGAGGCGCTGGGCGTATCGGTGCAGGAGTTCTGGCCGGCCGACGCCGGAGCGGTGTTCCCGGTACGCGGTGTGGAGGCGTCGGGCGACACGCTGTCGACGGGCACCGGCGACCTGTGGCGCGAGGACGTCACGCTCAAGGGCGCACGGGTCGAGCTGGAGTTCGCCGGCGCCGAGTGGGCCGGCCGGCCCGCCGCGACCGTACACACCCACGGCGCGGGCATCGCACGCTACATCGCGACCCGCCCGGACGCCGCGACCATGCGCGCCCTGATCGCCCGCGCCTGTGCGGACGCGGGCGTCGATCCGGTGCTGCCGGTGCTGCCGCGCGGCGTCCAGGCCTCCATCCGCGCCGGTGACGGGTACGACGTACTCGTCCTGCTCAACCACACGGACGCGACCCACGAGGTCGACCTCCCGCACGATCGCCGGGACTTGCTCACCAGGGACCGAGCAATCACCCGCCGAATCACCCTGGCCCCCCGCGAAGTGGCAGTCCTCGGATCACCACCGCCCAACCCCACACCGCAACCCGAATAGGCACCCCCCGACCGCACCACCGGCACTACCGGCACCACGGGCACCACCGCACCACCGCACCACCGCACCACCGCACCACCGCACCACCGCACCACCGCACCGAAGACTCAACCCGACCCGCACACGCGCCTCCGCACCAGTCGCACCACCACAACCGCCTGCACTTCCCTCACCCTCAACCGAGGCAGGTACCGATGCAACGCACCAGGCACCGACTTCTCGCGCCCGCTACCCCAACCTCGGAGGCCCCCGGCCTCCCCCGCACCAGGCACCGACTTCTCGCCCGCTCCGCCCTCGCCCTCACGGCCGTCGCCGCCGGCCTCCTGATCGGCCCACAGGCCGGCGCCGGCACCCCCGCCGCACCGGCGACCCCGCAGACGACCCCGCAGGCATCCGCTCTCGCCGCGTCCTGGACAGCCCCCCTGTCCGCGAGCGGCCGCTGGATCGTCGACGCGAACGGCGACCGGTTCAAGCTGCGTTCGGCCAACTGGGCCGGAGCGCAAGGGACCTGGAACGGTTCCGGCGACATCGGCAACGCCGCGAACCACCACAGCGGAGAGAACTCGAACGGCATGCCACTGGGCCTCGATCGGGCAAGCCTGCCGACGATCCTGGCGGGCTTCCACGCGGTCGGAATCAACAGCATCCGGCTGCCCTTCTCGAACGAGATGGTGCACACGACCACGACGGTCCCGGACGCCGCCGTGGCCGCCAATCCGCAACTGCGCGGCAAGACCCCGCTCCAGGTCTTCGACGCGGTGGTCGCCGCGCTGACCGCCGACGGCTTCGCGGTGGTGCTGAACAACCACACCGGCACCACCCGTTGGTGCTGCGGCGTGGACGGCAACGAACGCTGGAACACCTCGCGGAGCACCGCCGACTGGGTCGCCGACTGGATCACCATGGCGAACCGCTACAAGACCAACAAGCGCGTGGTCGGCGCCGATCTGTACAACGAGGTCCGTCGCAACATCACCGACGACCCCAACTGGGGCTGGGGCAACGACAAGGACTGGCAGGCCGCGTCGCTGGAGGCGGGCAACCGCATCCTGACCGAGGCCAACCCGGACCTGCTGATCATGGTCGAGGGCATCAACTGGACCGGCATCCCGCTCGACGGCCTGCCGCACGGCCGCCCGACGCTGACCCCGGTCCGCACGCTGTCACACACCCTGGTCAACCCGAACAAGCTGGTCTACGCGGCCCACTTCTACGGGTACACCGGTCCCAACCACAGCGGCGCGTACGGCTTGGGCGAAACCCACGACCCCCGCTACCAGGACCTGACGCGTGATCAACTGTTCGCCGAGATCGACCGATCGGCGCAGTTCGTCACCGCCGACGGCCAACACCACACCGCTCCGGTGTGGATCAGCGAGTTCGGCACCGGGGCGGAGGAGACCGATCCGGTCGCCCGCGCCTGGTTCACCAACTTCACCGACTACCTGGTCGCCCGTGACCTCGACTTCGCCTACTGGCCGCTGGTCGGCTGGAAGGGCAACGGCCAGGGCGACTCGTGGGCCCTGCTCCGTTTCGACCCGACCGGTGCCCGCAGCGGCATCGCGGACGACCCGGCCGACTGGCGCGCCACCGCCTGGACCAAGCTGATCGGCGCAGCCGGCCGTACCGGCCCCGTCCCCGGATCCGCGCGCTGGAACATGCTGAACCTGGACAGTGCCGACGCCCAACCGTCGCTGCGAATGCGAACCCGACCGGACTGGGACTCCGGTGCCCGCAAGGGCGTCTGCCCCGACGGCGAGCGCATCATCGGCCTGTCGCACACCGGCAACCGCGGGCTGTGCACCACCGCCGGCGGCCCGGAGCTGTCCGCAACCGACGCCGGTTTCACGGTCGTTCGCGACCAGTCGTACGTGCAGAACGACTGGGCCACCGGCTACACCAAGCTCGAATGCCCCACCGGCCGGATGATCACCGGCTACAGCGTGCGCGGCGCGGCCGTCTCCGCGATCCTGTGCACGCAACCGAGCACGGCGCTCGGCACCCAGGGCCGCACCCTGTGGTTCGACCGTGGCGACAACCGCCCGACCGGCAACCCCGGCGGCGAATTCGCCTCCGGCGCCTACAAGGGCCAGTGCAACGCCGACGAATACGCGGCCGGCGTCGCCTACACCGGCCGAATCGGCTCGGCCAAGACCCCCGACGCCCTCCTGTGCAAGCGCCTGACCTGACCGACTGCAAGCGTCCGACCTGACCAACCGCCCACCCGGGCGCCCACCCGGACCAGCCCACCTCGACTGCGCCGCTCCCATCCCGGGGGCGGCGCAGCCACGTAACCACTCCGGCGCAACACGCGCGTCCCGCATCCGCCTACCGCGATGCCGGTGTCGGTACCGGCACCGGCACCGGCACCGGCACCGACGTCAGCACCGGCACCGACACCGGAACCGACACCGTTGCTACCGACTCTCGACCGGACTCCCCGTCGGAACCGCCGGCGGGACCAACGTCTGCGGGACCCGGGTGCGCAACGTGTTCGGACTCGGACTCGCCGACTGGTCCTGAAAGCCCGTCACCTTGGCCCGCGCAGCCCGATTGACCTCGGGAGTCACCCAGAGCTGCCAATCCGACCACAGGGCGACCTGCTTGAGTTCGTCGAGCGTCAACGGCATCGGGTTCTGCGTGACCCCCGCAGCCGTCACCGAGATCTCCACACCGTCCGGGCGCGTCAACCGCACGAACCGGGACCACGGACCCGAGGTGCCCGATTCCGCCCTCCCGCTCCCACCGATCGTCGAGCCGGGGCCCGGCCGGGAATCTCCGACGTGGCCATGTGTGCCGTCCGGCTCGATGAATGGCCGACAGGTGCCGCCGGTCTTGACGATCTCTACGCAGTCGGTTCCCGAGGAGTCGGGCGCGGAAGAGGTCGGCGCACTCGACATCACCTGCACCGAGAGCCGGATCGAGCCGGCGGGGCTGGTCAGCAGGATCGAGGCGGAAGCGCCCACCCGACTCGCGGAATCACCCGGTTTCGGAACAAACGAGCCCCCCTTGGGCTCCACCTGTTTGCCGGCTGCCCATTGAATCCCCATCAGTATCCGCGCGATCTCCTGGGCCGAGACCGCTTCCTTGCCGATCGGTGCGCCGAACCCGCTGTTCGGACCGGGGCTCGTGCTCGGCGAGATCGAGTTGCCCGCCACCGCCGCCGCCCCCGAGGCGTCCCGACTCCCGGGCTTCCCGTCCGTCCCGCCGGCCACCACCAGACCGGTGCCCACCACGGCCAGCACCGCCGCGGCGGAGGCGCCCACGCGAATCCGACGGGCCCGCCGCATCCGCCGGCCCCGAGTGATTCCCCCCGCGACCAATCCGGCGGGCAGCACCAACTCCGATGCCGCCGTCCGCATCGCGGCCGCCAGTTCCTGCTCCTCAGATCTCGGGGATCCCATCGGCCTGCTGTCTCCTAGACGTCCGTTCGACCACGTGTCGTACCCCTACACACGGAGGCCGTGCCGGCAGGCGCCCCGGAGGTCACTCGCGGAACGAATGACCGGGCCGTTCCCACCGGGCACGATGCCCGACCCGGCCGACGTCCCCCCCGACCCCGGCCGGCGCCGCGCGTGTACCCATTAGATAGAACGCGTTGAACCCCCCGGGCCGTCACGCGAACGCGCCCGGAATATCAAGTACGGCTCATATTCTGGCGTTCGCACGAGGAACCGTGCCGGGCGGACCCGGACCGACGATTCCGCGGCACTCGGGGAGTCTCCCATTCGGACCCTCGACCGCATGTACGCACGAGAAGGTGGCCCGATGACCGTCCCGGCAATCAGCCTGCACGATCTCCTGCAGTCCCACGTCGACGTCGGGCCGGTGCCCGGAGCGGTGGCCCTCGTCGCGCGCCACGACCGGGTCGCGGTAGAGGCGGTCGGCTCGCTCGACGCCGCCGGCACCACCCCGATGGCCCGCGACACCATCTTTCGCATCGCGTCGCTCACCAAGCCCATCGTCGCCGCCGCGGTGATGCTGCTCGTCGAGGACGGGCGCTTCGCGCTCGGCGACCCCATCGGCCGGTGGTTGCCGGAGTTGGCCGCGCCGTACGTGGTGCGTTCGCCGACCGGCCCGATCGAGGACGTGGTCCCGGTCACCCGACCGATCACCGTGTTCGACCTGCTCACCTTCCGGGCCGGGTACGGCTTCCCGTCCGACTTCTCGCTGCCGGCGGTGGGCCTGCTGTTCACCGAGCTGACCCAGGGACCGCCACAACCGCAACTGGTCCCGGCCCCCGACGAGTGGCTGGCCCGGCTGGCCCGGATCCCACTCCTGCACCAGCCGGGCGAGGCCTGGCTGTACAACACCTGCTCGGACATCCTGGGCGTGCTGATCGCCCGGGTCTGCGGTCGCTCGTTGCCCGACTTCCTGGCCGAGCACCTGTTCGAGCCACTCGGCATGGTGGACACCGGCTTCGCGGTTCCGCGCGCCGACCTCGACCGGTTCGCGTACAGCTACCGCGGCACCTCGACCGGCGGCCTCGACCTGGTCGACGCGCCCACCGGCCAGTGGAGCAGCCCTCCCGCGTTCCCTTCCGGTGCCGGCGGCCTGGTGTCCACGATCGACGACTGCCACGCCTTCGCCCGACTGCTGCTCGGCGAGGGCACCGTGGACGGTCGGCAGGTGTTGACCCCCGCGTCGGTGCGCCGAATGACCACCGACCACCTGACCGCGCCCCAGCGGGACGCGGCCCACCTCTTCCTGGAGGGCCAGGGCTGGGGCTTCGGCGGCTCGGTCGACGTCGCGGCCGTCAACCCCTGGAACGTCCCCGGCCGCTACGGCTGGATCGGCGGCACCGGCACGGCGGCGCACATCGTCCCGTCCACCGGCACCGCCACCATCCTGCTCACCCAGCTCGAACTGTCCGGCCCCACCCCGCCCACCCTGATGCGCGACTTCTGGCGTCTGGCGGCCGGCGCCTGAACCCGAACCCGGACGTGCCGGGCCGAGCTGCGCCATGCCGAGCCGAGCCCGGCCACGCCACGACACGCCGCGCCGTGCGTGCCGAGCGGAACCGAGCCGTGCCGGCCCGAGCGGCCCAGGAATCCCGCACCGCCGAAATGCGTTGCGCCTCGACATGACGACACCGCTCGACACAGAGACACCGGACTCCGCGAAGCCACTGCGCTACACCGCCTTTTCCGCCGACCCGGCAGGCGGCAACCCCGCCGGCGTCGTCCTGGCCGCCGACCGGCTGGACGATGCTGCCATGCTCGCCATCGCCGCCGAACTCGGCTACTCCGAAACCGCGTTCCTGACCCGCTCCGATGCCGGCGACGACACGGCGGCGGTCCGTGCCTTCGACGTGCGCTACTTCAGCCCGCTGGCCGAGGTCTCCTTCTGCGGCCATGCCACCGTCGCGGCGGCGATCGCCGTCGCCGAGCGGATCGGCCCCGGCGAACTCGTCTTCACCACCCGGGCCGGCATCGTCCCGGTCGACGTGGCAGCCGCCGCCGACGGCAGTCTCCGCGCCACGCTGACCAGCGTCGAGCCCCACCACCGCGAGGTCCCGGCCGCCGACCTCGCCCGGGCGCTGGACCTGCTCGGCTGGGCCGCCGGCGACCTCGACCCGGCCATCCCGCCGAGCTACGCCTATGCGGGCGCCCACCACCTGATCCTGGCCGCCGGCACCCGGGCCCGACTGGCCGAGCTGCGCTACGACTTCGACGGTCTGGCCGAGTTCATGCGTGCCCGCGACCTGACCACCCTGCAACTGGTGTGGCGCGAGTCCGCACACACCTTCCACGTCCGCGATCCGTTCCCGATCGGCGGCGTCGTCGAGGACCCGGCCACGGGCGCCGCGGCCGCCGCCCTGGGCCACTACCTGCGAGCCCTGGACCTGATCCGCACACCCGCCACACTCACCCTGCACCAGGGCGACGACCTGGGCCGCCCCGGCGTGCTGACCGTCGACCTCCTCGCCGACGACCCGCGAGTGCGGGTCTCCGGGGTAGCCGTACCGATCCCGGATCCGCTCGACTGAGGACCGCGCCGGACTCCCACCACCCACCACACCACCACCCCCGCACCCGGCCAACCCCCGCCTCCTCTCACCGCGTTCGCCAATTTGTGACAGCACTGGTCCAGACCATTGACCGCCCCGAAGAGACACTCCTAACGTGGAAGAGCGCTCCCGGTAACGAAGGCACGCGACTCGCGCAGGTCGCATCGACGCGGTCCGCACCCGGACCGTGTGGCTTCACGTTCGGATGCGGATCCGACGTCCCGTCGGCTCGCCGGTGCCGCCCTGCGGCATGTGCGGACGAGTCGGTTCGAGACCGCGCCCGAGCGGGTCGGCCAGTCCCAGGCACGACTTCGTTCACGAGGAGAAGTTCCATGCGCAAGAGGACCATCCTGGCCACGCTGAGCGCCGCGGCGGTCGCCCTGCCCTTCATGATGCTGCCGTCCTCCGCCTCCGCCCACGGGTTCATCTCCAGCCCGAAGAGCCGCTCCGCGCTGTGCGGCGAGGGCAAGGTGAAGAGGTGCGGCCAGATCCAGTGGGAGCCGCAGAGCGTCGAGGGCCCCAAGGGCTACCCGGCCGGCGGGCCCGCCGACGGGAAGTTGTGCGCCGGCGCGGACGGCCGATGGGCCCCGCTCGACGACCCGCGGAACGGCACCTGGCCGACCACCGCACTCACCTCGGGCGCCTCGTTCAGCTTCACCTGGGAGATCGAGGCCAGGCACTCGACCAGCACGTTCCGCTACTACATCACCAAGCCGAGCTGGAATCCCACCCAGCCGATCAGCCGCGCCCAGATCGAGAGCACGCCGTTCCTGACCGTCCCGTACGGCGGCGCCCTGCCCGCCGCACACACGGTGCACACCGGCACCCTCCCGGCCGGCCGCACCGGCCAGGCGCTGATCTTCGCGGTCTGGGACGTCGCGGACACCGACAACGCGTTCTACTCCTGCTCCGACGTGAAGTTCTGACCGAACACCCCTCGCCCGGCGGCCGGACGCCACCCACCGCGCCGCCGGGCCCGGCCGCGACACGCAGCCCGGCCCCGAACCGGCACGACCGGGCCCGGTCGGGAAACTTCACCACCCGATCACCCCGAAGCCGCAACAACGTCGGATCCCGGCCGGCCACCGCCGACACCCGGCACCCGGCACCCGGCACCCGGCGACGCGGTAACGCCTCGCCACGCCCAGTGAATCCGCCGCCGCTCCTCGACCCCGGCGGGCCCACGGCCCCACCCACGCGATCGGCGACAACGCGTCCCACACGATCGGTACGCGACGTCGTACCAGGCACCGCACCTCCGCCCGCAGGCCGACCCCGGTCGACTCCCGTGGGATACCGCCAGTCCGGACCGGCCACCGAGGCCGAGGCCCCGGCCCCGGCGCGCAAGCCGTCGTCCGCCACTCGCACCGCGCCGTGAACGCACACCGGCGGGCAGCACACTCGGCGCCGGCGGCACCCCGGGATCACCCGGAACCCCGCTCAAGCAGCACCGCAAGCACCCCACGCGCCCACGGACGCCGAGGCCCACCCCGGCAACCGGTGGCAGCGGCGAGCGGGACGCCCACGAACGCGGGGACGAGCACACCACGTCGACGACCGAAAAAGACCAGGCAGCACCCATTTCGCCCCAATCTTCACGGTCATCCCCGTCATCCCGGTCATCCCAGTCGCCACGGTCGCCACGGTCGCCACGGTCGACGGTTTGCGAATCCCCACGATCACCCACCGTGCGCACGCGCACAGGACACGCGCAAAGAACCCGTGCAAAAACCGCGACAGCCCGCCCCGGCCCGGCCCATCCGCCCGGTCGGACACGCCCCGCGCGGACAGTTGGTGGACCTCCATCGGACTGCACCTGGAAGGATGGGCAGGATGGAGTGGGCACGGTTCGCACGGTGACGGGAGCAGGCGTGGTGGTCGGATCCGCACGACGGTCCCTCGGGGTCGGCCTTCCGCTGTCGATCACGCTCGCGCCGCTGCTCCTCGCCCTGCTCCCGGCCGCGTTCGCCGGCGGCGAGACTCGCCCGTGGCGGCGGCGCAAGGATGCCGCCCGCTCGGCGGCGCTGGCCGCACGCGAGGCGGCGGGTGAGGCGTTCCTCCAGCTCGATACCGCGCAGCGGGACATGATGTTGTCGCTGGAGACGGTCCGGGCGGTCCGCGGCGCACGCGGCACCGAGGACGCGCTGCGCAGTTTCGCCGCGGTCAGCCTGCGCATCGACGAGGCGAGCGCGGCATACATCGCACTGATGGACCGCCATCCGCTGGACGTCGAACTGGAGACCGACGAATACGAGGCGGCCCGCCGAGAGTTGACCGAGACCGCGCGCAAGCTGGACGCGGTCCGCCAGGACCTGGACCGGTTCGGCACCTCGCTCGGCCCGCTGCTCGCCGAGGCCGAGCACGCGCTCGGGCAGTTGCCGCCCGCGGTGGACCGGGCCCGCCGGGCCGCCGCCGAGGCGGCCACGGCGGTCGCCGACACCGAGCGGGTCGGCCTGGGTACCAGCGGCCTCACCACCCGCCTGGCCGCGATCCGCAGCGATCTGGCCGAGCTGGACCGGGGGCCGGCCGCACTCGGTATCCCGGGCACGCTGGAGGTGGCCCGCCGGATCGAGACCTCGGCCGGCGAATTGCGCGCCGAGGCCGAGCGCCTGCCCAAACAGCGCGAGGAGGTGACCAATCGGCTGTCCTCGCTGCGCACCCGCGCCCAGGCCCTGGAGTCCCGGCTGACCGGCGTCGAACCCGCCCTGCACCGCCTGCGCCGCGACTACGTCCAGTCCTGCTGGACCGACCTGGAGCAGGTTCCGGCCAAGGCCCGCCAGGCGCTGGGCATCGCCCACGCCCGCCTGGAGGAGGCCGGCGCCGCGGCCGGACGCGGCGAGTACGCCGACGCGGTCAGCCGACTGGCCACCGCCCGGGCCACCCTCAAGGACGCCGACGAGGCGATGGCCTCGGTCAACGACCGGCTGCGGGCGCTGGAGGAGGTCGCTCGCGATCCCGAGGCCGAACTGGAGCGCACCCGATTCGCGCTGCGCGACGCCCAGCGGCTCGCGCTCGGCGGCCGGGCCAACGCCGAGGAGCGCTACGCACGCCGGCTGGACGCCCTGGTCTTCCGCCTGGAGGCGATCGCCGCCGAACCGGAGAACCCGCGCCCGGACTGGTGGCGCTTCCTCAGCGAGACCCGCGCCATCCGGGCCGAGGTCGCCGCCACCGTGCAGGTCATCCGCGAGGACCGGGCCGGCCCCGGACCACACTGACGTCACCGCACCACAGGGCCCCGGCACCTGCTTCGGCACGGACCTCGGGTACGGGCCTCGATACGAGCCTCGGCACCAAGCCTCGGCGCCGGGCCTCACAGTGCGTCACGACCCGACGGCATCCGAAATTAGAAAAGCGACATTCTGCGCATTCAACGCACTTGGCGCAACTCAGCGTAGTGAAATCGTCGCGATGTTCGACCAGTCGGGTAAAGAATCAGCACCTTCAGCCACCTTCCTGAAATTTAAGGTTTAAAGTCGTCGGACCGGCCGACTTCGGGACCTTGGTCCCGATTCATGGGTTCCGAAACCCCGCGCGCCGCGCCGTCGACCACTTGCCGACACCGGGAAGTCGCACATGCCCGTGCTCTTGATGCTCCTGTTCGCGTTCCTCCTCGTTCTCGCGCTGCCGAGCCTGCACGCGCTGCGCCGGGGCCCGCGGACCGCCCCCGCACTGCCGCTGCACACGCACGACGTGACCGACATGCACCGCATGATGGTCCTCGCGTACGAGGAGGAGCGAGCGGTGCTGCATCGCCAGGCGGTCACCTGGCTGCACTCGCTCGGCCGAGGCCCGCTGCGGGTGACCGACGCCCAGGCGGCCACCGGCAACCGTGGCTGCGACCTGGTCACCCTGGGCGACGGCACGGTGCTGGGCCTGTCCTCGACCGGGCTGGTCATGCACGAGTTGTGCGGCGCGCTCGACCGCTTCACCGAGGTGGCGCTGACCCGGGTGCGGGCCGCACGCGACGGCTTCGAGTTGACCTTCGACATGGAGTGCGGCCGGCAGTTGCACGCCCGAGCCGAACTGTTGACCGTCCGCGGCGCCTGCGTCTGAGCCGCCTCCCGGGCCCGGGCCGCAGCCCGGGTCCGGGCCCGGCTCCGCCCCCGCTCCACCACCGCATACCGCCCGAACCCGCACAGCACCACGGTCCCGGCACAGCCGGCGCCCCGCGTGCCGTCGTACATCCGCACCGCATCCTGCTCGCGGTGCGGATGTCGGCTTTCCGGACGCCATCGATCGCAGCCCATTCAACCGTGCCGGTCCCGCCAACCGTGCCGGTCCCGGTGCCGTGCCCGTCCCGCAATCGTCCCGGTCCCGGTCCCGATCCCGGCACCGGCACCGGCCGCGGCGGGTCACTCGACCGGCAACCGGCTCCGCTCCAGCAGCCAGGCCGCGATCCGCTCGCCCGCCGACACGCCCTGTGCGGTCAGTGCCTCCACGTGCGGCGCCGACCAGTTCGTCTCGGCCAACTCGCCGTGCCCCGGCCGCACCCCGGCATCCGCCGCGCGCAGCAGTTCGATGTCCAGGAGCGAGTCGCCCGCCGCGAACACCGCGTCGGCACCGGCCCGCCGGGCGACCTCGCGCACCGCGTCGCCCTTGGTCAGTGCCTCCGGGACGAGGTAGAGCTTGCGGCCCTGGAGCGAGACGCCGTATCCGCGCTCGGCCGCCCACTCGGTCGTCTCGGGCACGAACTCCGGCGGCAACTCCGCCCGTTCCACCACGAGGTAGGTGAACAAGTCCTCGGCCACCCGGAGTTTGTGGGTCCACTCGGGAAGGGCGACCCGTTCCAGATGGGCGACCACCTCCGGCAGCGGAGCGGCGTTCTCGGCCAGGGTCTTGCGCACTCCCGCATGCCAGTCCGGGTCGCTCTCGCCGTGCACGAGCAGGTGGCCGCCGTTCGCGCAGATCGCGAACTCCGGCGCCCGACCCGGCAGCACGATCCGGCCGTACTGCTCCCGGGTGCGCGTGGTGGTGGGCACGAAGGTGGTCCGCTCGGCCAGTTCGGCGAGCAGCGCGACGGCCTCCCGCGTGACGAACGAGATCGGCGCGCCCTCGTACTCCTCCACGCACACCAGCTCGGGCGTCGGGTCCGTCGCCGCCAGGCCCAGCCGGGCGGCGGCCCGGGAGTAGACGAGGGTGCGGTCCAGGTCGCTGGCCACCACGACACTCACGCGTCGCTCCCTTCCCGGCGAAAGCCGGGTTTGACCAGACCGACACACGAGTACGGCAGGTCGTCCACGTCGATCACCGGAACCCCGCGCTGTGCGGCCAGCATGCGCACGTGGTCCAACTCCGCGCCCACGCCCTTGCGGGCCAGGATCTGCCACGGGACCCGGCGCAGCAGCACCCGCGTGGTCTCGCCGACGCCGGGCTTGATCAGGTTGATGTTGTCGATCTCGAACTCGGCGCCGATCCGCTCGACCGCACGCCATCCCTCCCAGGTCGGCGATCGGTCGCTCGCGGCCAGTACCGGTTGATCGCGCGCGACGTCCTCGGCCACCGCGGCGAACCGCTCGGCGACGGAGTCCAGGAACAGGCCGGAGACGTCGGCGTCGGCCAACTCGGCGTAGAACTTCGCGCCGTGGAACTCGTCCGGGCCGATCAGGTCGTCCCGCAGCACGGTGCGCGAAACCAGCCCGGACACCGTCGAGTTCAGGCACGCGGACGGGATCAGGAAGTCGTCGCGGGTGCCGTAGGTGCGTACGCACGAACCCGGGTCGGCGAGCACGGCCAGTTCCGGGTCGAAGCGCATGCCGGTGGTCTCGGCGGTCAGATCCAGCGCGTCGGACAACTCCCGGGTGATCGCGCCCTTGCCGGTCCAGCCGTCCACGAAGACGATCCGCGACGGGTCGAACTCGCGCCCCAGCCAGCGCAGTGCGGTGGCGTCGATGCCGCGTCCGCGCACGATGGACACGGCGAAGTGCGGCAGGGTCAGACCGTGCGCGCGCCGGGCCCAGCGGCGCATCAGCACGCCCACCGGGGTGCCGGCGCGGGCGAGCGAGACCAGCACCGCGTCTTGGCCGCGTTCGGCCAGGATGGTCTCGGTGACCACGCCGACCGCGTGTGCGATCCGGTCCGCCGAGGCGTCCAGCGCCGCGTGGAACAGCGCCTGGTACTCGGGGGAGGGCTGGTACTCGATCGGCAGCGACTCGGCGTAGTGCGCGCCCGCGTGCTGGATCGCCTCCTCGCGCTCCTCCAGCGGTGCCTCCAACTCCACCGCGGACAGGTCCTTGAGCAGCCAGGCCACCTCGTCGGCGGCATAGGAGGAGAAAGCGGGCCCGTACAGCGGGTCCGGCAGTTTGCCGGTGTCGTGCCCGTGCGGGCTCGGCTGGTGGTTCATGACCTGCGCACCTCGGGGGTGAAGGAGGGGACAACGAGCAGACCGACGTGGTCGGTGACCCGGGACAACGCGTCCAGCAGCCCACCGGGCGCGTGCAGTTCGGGGGTGTCGGCGACCGAGTCGACGACGATCAGCACCTCGTCGAAGCGTCGTGCGGGGTCGGTGCCGGCCGCGACGTTGTACGCGTAGCGGGCGCCGGGACCGTCCGACGGGTCGTCGTGGGCCGGGAATTCCAATCGGGTGCGGATCGCGTAGCCGGGATCGTCGACCGCGAGCACCGGTGAGCGGGTCGTGGTCGAGTAGCGCACCTCGACGTCCGCCGGGACGTGTTCGGCAAGCGCCCGGGCCAACCGCAGCGGCGTGTACATCAGTTCCTCGAAGCCGAGCACCAGGATCCGTCGGCCGAGCACCTGTTCGGCCAGCGCGGCGCCCAGTGCGGGCAACACCCGCTCCAGCGCGTCCTGATCGGCCTGGGTGAAGCCGTGTCGGCCGCCGTCGGGCAATCCGGCGGGCCAATCCAGGTCAAGGGTGCGCACGATGCCGGGCGAGCCGCCGCCGGCCCGGCCGCCGTCGTGCTCGGCCACCAGCGCGGTGCCGCGCGCGAGCACGTCCTCGGGCAGTTCGACGGTGCCCGCGGCCAGGGTCACCAGGTCCACCCGGGCGCCGAGTTCGGCCGCGAACACCTCCATCTCGGCCCGGTCGGCGGGACCGCGCACATCGATCAGCGCCGCGACCACGTAGTGCGCACGCGGCGCCACCGTGTGCAGCGCCCGGATGGTGTTGGCGATCGTGCGTCCGGTCGAGAGTTCGTCGTCCACCAGCACCAAGGGGCCGGTCCCGGTCAGGAGTTGCGGATCGCGCGGCAGGAGCAGGTGCGAGGTGGCGTGCGAGTGCTCCTCCTCGAACGCACCGAACCGCGCGACGCCGGCCACCGAACGGCGGGTCGAGTGCAGGTAGGTCGCCCCGGGCAGCGCCTCGGCCACACAGTGACCCAGGCCGGTGGCGGTCTCCGCGTAGCCGAGCACCACCGGCGTCGGCTCGCCGGCCAGCACGCTCGCCACCCGTGCGCCCAACTCGCGGCCCGCGTCGTGGACCACCGCGGGCAGTTGCGGAACGTGCTTGCCGAGCACGGTGGACACCAGCAGGTGGGCCCGGCGCGGGTTGCGCCGCAGGGCGAGCCCGACCAGCGTGGCGAGCCCCTCCCCCGCGAGCGTCACGTCGAGTCGCTCGGCGACCCAACTCCCCGACCAGGTTTCCATCCGATGTTCACTCAACGCACGAACCCGCTTTCCTCGGTACCGTTCGAATCCCACCACCGCGGGGCATCCGCCCCGTCGGCTCCTTCATCCCGCGCCGGTGCACTCCATGCCGGCCGCGAGCAGGTCGACGAAGGTGACCTCCTCGCCCGCGACGCCGAACGCCTGCGCCCGGCGCAGTATCGCCTGGGCCCAGGCCCGGTGCGGCTTCACCTCGTTCATCTTGTTCGTGTACGCCGAGCGCAGCACCCCGCCGCCGGCCGCGCTCTCGGCCAGGATGTCGGTGGCGTCGCAGTACTCCTCGTGGGTGACCACCGACATCGCGTGGATCACCGCCACGTGGCTGGGGTGGATCGCGGTCTTGCCGAGCAGGCCGTTGGCCTTGTCCAGTTCGAGTTCGCGGATCAGCCCGTCCAGGTCGGCCGAGATCAGCCGGGTGCGCAGCTCGACGGCCTCGTCCGGGTCCTCGGCCTCGGCGAACGGGGTGCGGCGCAGCTGCGGCTTGAACAGTCGCTCGCCCTGCGGGAAGTACTCCCACACCGGTCCACTGATCACGTGTCCGGTGCCGTCCGCGCGGCCGAACACGTTGACGATGTCGCCGATCAGGCCGGCCACCAGGTGCACGTCGTACGCGGTCAGGTCGCGCGAGCGGCGCAGCGCGTACGCGGACTGGAAGTCGGTCGCCCCGATCCGCACCGCCAGGATCTTCTCCCGGTGCGCGGCGACCAGCTCGGAGAGTTCGGCGAGCACCGTGCGCCGGTGTTCGAGGTAGGCGATCGAGGGCGATTCCAGCACCGGCATCGCGTACAGCCGGCGTCCGCTGAGCGCGATCGCCTCGTCCAGGGCCTTGAGGTAGCGCGTGCCGCTGTCCGGCTCGAACTTGGGCAGCACGAATCCGGACAGCACGCTCAGGGTGTCGCCGAGCCGCTCGGTCAGGTCGGTGATCTGCTCGGGGTGGCGGACCCGGATGAACAGCAGCGGGCCCTCGACTCCGGAGCGGGCGAACGCGGCCAGTTGCTCGACCAGGTTCTGCTCGGCGCCGACCACCTCGCGGTCGTCGATCGAGTCCTCCAGGCACAGCACCATCGAGGTCACACCACGGGCGGCCTGTTTGACGATGTCCGCCGCGAGCGTGCGGCGCGTCGCGGGGCTGTACAGCGTCGCGCCGAGGGCAGCGGCCAGGACTGCGGGGTCGCTGTCCCGGTCGAAGCTCTCCGGCGGGCGGTGGAACAGATGATCGCGGACCGCATCGTCCAGGTAACCGAAATGCCGCATCGTGATCTGATCCCCCTCGACTGACGGTGGTGGTGGCAAAGGCGCGTCGGGGCGGGAAACCCGTACGCGCCCTGGGTGTATCGAAATAGGCGCATTCGCGCCGAGCCGGTGAGCCGCCGGCAGGCGACTGCCTACGGTAACCGAAAAGCAAAATCGAAGGCGTACGATCCGGTTATAGGACCATGTGTTCACACAATCGTCACGAGCCTGACCCACGTTGAGCGCAGCTCCTTCGGGACGGCAGGATGGGCGCATGACCCAGGTGATGTCCAAGGGAGCGAATACGGCCCTCCCTGCCCGGTCCGTGCGCGTGGTCCTCGAATGGCGGCCGGGAGCCGGTGTTCCGGACATGGACGCCTCGGCCCTGCTGCTCGGCGCGAACAACAAGGTGCGCGACGACAACGATTTCGTTTTCTACAACCAGCCCCGGCATCCGTCCGGCACGGTCGTGCACGAGGGCAAGAACACCGCCCCGAACCGCTGCACCGACGGCGTCCGGGTGGATGTCGCCGCGCTCGGCAACGACGTGCAGCACGTGATCGTGGCCGCGTCCGCGGACGGTGGCACCATCGGTTCGGTGCCCGGCCTCGTCCTTCGACTGTACGACGCCGACGGCGGCGGCGAGCTGCTCAACTTCCCGATCGCCGGAGCCACCACCGAGACGGCGTTCGTCTTCGGCGAGATCTACCGGCGGGCCGACCAGTGGAAGTTCCGCGCGGTCGGGCAGGGCTACGCGAGCGGTCTCGCGGGCCTGGCGACCGATTACGGCATCAGCGTCGACGACGAACCCGGCGCACCGACGCCTGCCCCCGTGCCGACTCCGATGCCGCTGCCGTCGGTGCACCAGTCCCCGCCGACCGCCCCCGCCCCGCCGCCGCGACCGGCGTTCCACGACGGCCCGCCCGCGCCGCCCGCCCATCAGGAGCCGGCCCCCACCGCCGTCCTGCCGCAGTACGGCCGGGGCACGCTGCCCGCACCGCCCCCGCCGCAGCAGCCGTCGCAGCCACAGGGCGTGCTGCCGATCTCCGGCAACACGCCGTACGGCGGCGCCCCGCTGCCGCCGCCTCCGCCGCGCCACGACGGCCCGATGATCCCGCCGCCCCCGGCCCCGCACACGATCGGCGGCCCGCCGCCGGGATACCCGCACACCCCCTCCGGCGGCGCCCCGGTCCCACCACCGCCCGCGCTGGGCGGCACCCCGCCGCAGGCCCCCGGCACCCCCGCCCACGGCATGGCCTTCCAAACCCCGCCGGGCGTGATGCACATGCCCCCGGGCGGCCCGCAGCTGCCCGCGCCGGGCCAGTACTCGCCGGCCCACGGAGTCCCACAGCCGCCCGGGCCGTACACGCCCTCACACGGCGCTCCCATGCCCCCGCACGGGACCACTCCGCCCCAGGGCATGGGCATGCCGCCCCAACAGCAGTACCAGGGCACCCCGGCGCAGGGCATGGGGATGCCGCCTCAGCAGCAGTACCAGGGCACCCCGCCGCAGGGTCAGGGCGGCCCGCCGCAGCTGCGCCGGCTGGACTCACCGCCGCAGGGCCCGCAGTTCCAGGGCTGAGCCGGTCGTGGGGCCCCGGGGCCCCCCCGGGGGGGGGGGGGCGGGGGCGGCCGCCCCCCCCGGGGGGGGGCCCACAACCCCCGCGGGGCGCCTGTTGGCGCGCCGCCC
>NZ_JBIBGL010000001.1:221741-412878 GCF_042956465.1 Embleya sp. NPDC008237 | reverse complement strand
CCCGCCCCGCGGCCCTCGGTCGGGCGGGGCCCCGGGGGGGCGCCCCCCGGGCGGCCGGGGGGGGGGGGGGGCGGGGCCCCCCCCCCCCCCGGCCGGGTCGGCTCACCTCACCCGGGCGGGCTCACTTGTAGCCGCGCGCCCACAGCAGGCCCCACCCGTACTCCCGGTCCAGCTCCGCCTGATAGCCGTGCACGTAACGCACCTCGCGCCGGACCACGATCTCGTCGCCGTGGTTCTCCACCACCGCGACCGCGCACGTGTGCGCCTCGCGGGCGTGCTCGTCCAGCCGCACCTCGATCGGCAGACCCGCGTTCGGGAACAGCGTGACCACTCCGTTGACCTGGTCGAACGCCGGGATGCCCTCGTAGATGTAGACGAAGATCAACAGGCGGCGCACATTGCGCGCCTGGTCGATGTTGATGAACAACGTCTCACCCGACGCCGATCCGGACCGGTCGTCGGTGTCCAACCGGACATACGGCGGCTGGCTGAACGCCCCGTACAGGTTGCCCAGCGCCTGGACCACGCCCTTGGAGCCGTCGCTCATCTCCCACAGGCAGCCGAGGTCGAGGTCGATCTTCTGCGGCAAGGGCGGCGCCTGCACCGCCAGGGGCCGGAACAGGCCGCCGCTGCGCTGTCTCGGCGGCGCCTCCTCGACCTGCGGGTTCCAGTGCAGGTTGACCCGCAGCGTCCCGGTGGCGGAACCGGCCTGGGTCAGTGAGACCTCGGGCGTCGAGCGGGTCAGCGCGACCTTGTGCCCGCCGTGCTCGGGCTCGCGTTCCATCAATCCGCGACGCCAGTCGAAAAGCGGCATCAAGCCCTCCCTGATCCCCCGGCCCGCACGCGTACGCGTAGTGGCGGCTTCAGTACACAACATAACCGGGCGCGAAAAAACCGGTACCGCGCCCGAATCGTGCTCGGGCGCGGTACCGGTCGCGGGTCGCGCGTCGACCGCCGGCCGACGGCTAGGCGTCGACCTTGGCCGCTTCGCTGTTCTGCCCCGGAACGTGTCCGATCCGCTTGTTGCGCATGATCGAGGAGATCAGCGCGAGGCCGATGAAGCCGACCCCGACCACGCCGGTGATCACCTCGTGGATCTCCCACTTGATCGACACCAGCAGGATCGTCGCCAGGGCGCCGATCGCGTACATCGCGCCGTGCTCCAGGTACACGTAGTCGTCCAGCGTGCCCTGGCGCACCAGGTAGACCGTGAGCGACCGGATGTACATCGCGCCGATGCCCAGACCCAGCGTGATCATCAGCAGGTCCTGGGTGATCGCGAACGCGCCGACCACACCGTCGAAGGAGAACGACGCGTCGAGCACCTCGAGGTAGAGGAACATGAAGAACGCGGCCTTGCCGGCGGCGAGCTGCACGGGCTTGGGGCCGCTGCGCCCCTCGGCCTTGGCCGGCTCGGCGCCCTCCTCCTCGGCCTCGTCCTCTTCATCGTTGATGTGCGCCAGCGTGCCGTGCGTCTCGAAGTAGTCCGAGAGCCCGCCGACGCCCAGGTAGGCGATCAGGCCGAGCACGCCGGCCACCATGACCGTGCCCTCCTTGTGCGCGGGCGAGAGCGTCTGGGCGACCACCACGAGCGCGATCAGCGCGATCAGCGTGGAGAGCACGTCGAAGTTGCCGAGCTTGCCGGTGAACCGCTCCAGCGGGCCGACCCACTTGTGCTCGCGCTCGTCGTCGAACATGAAGTCCAGGAAGATCATCAACAGGAACAGGCCACCGAAGGCGGCGATCGCCGGATGCGCCTCGTCCAGGTGCTGCGCGTAGGTCATCCCGTCGATCATCTTGTCGTCGTGGAACGCGAGGTCCACGACGTCCATCGGGCCGATACCGGCGGTCAGGCTCACGATGAGCAGCGGGAAGACGAGCCGCATGCCGAAGACGGCGATCAAAATGCCGATCGTCAAGAACATCTTCTGCCAGAAGGCATTCATCTTCTTGAGGATCGTGGCGTTTACTACAGCGTTGTCGAAAGACAACGAGATCTCGAGGATCGACAGGATCAGCACGATGCCGAATCCGGTCGCCCCCCAGAAATACGCGGCGACGGCGAGACCGACTGCCGTCACGCCGAACGACCAGCCGAACGTACGGATTACCACGGATGAGGTCCTTATCTACCTGGGGATTGCATCTCCGGGTGGGTCATCAGGAAGACCGGCCCTCATCCCCCACCCGAGAGACCTCGGGAAAGGTGTCAGGGCCGGCCCCACCGGGTGACCGACCCTGACACAACGTCAGTACGTGCTCATTGCACGCTGACGCCGAAGTCGAGTGCGATCCCCCGCAGGCCCGAAGCGTACCCCTGCCCTACTGCGCGGAACTTCCACTCCCCCTGGTAACGGTAAAGTTCTCCAAAGATCATGGCAGTCTCGCTTGACGCATCCTCGGTCAGGTCGTAACGAGCCAGCTCGTTGTTGTCCGCCTGATTCACGATCCGGATGTAGGCGTTGCGGACCTGTCCGAAGGTCTGCCCGCGCATCTCGGCGTCGTAGATCGAGACCGGGAAGACCACCTTCTCGACCTGCTCGGGGACGGCCATCAGGTCGACGAGGATCACCTCGTCGTCGCCGTCACCATCGCCCGTGAGGTTGTCGCCGGTGTGCTCGATCGAACCCTCGGGGCTCTTGAGGTTGTTGTAGAAAACGAAATAGTCGTCGCCGAGCACCTTGCCCGCACCACCGCACAGCAGCGCACTCGCGTCCAGGTCGAACGAGGCGCCCGTGGTGGCACGCGCGTCCCAGCCCAGACCCACCAGCACATTGGTGAGATTGGGTGCGGCCTTGCTCAGCGAGACGTTTCCGCCCTTGGCGAGGGTGACCCCCATCGATTCCTCCTGATCGTCGTACATTCGCTTCAACCTTGCCACGCCCCCGACCCGGCGGGACCCCCTTTTTGCACAGCTCAAGGCGTGCACAGGCGCATATTCGACCGCGGTGCGCGCGAGCCCACCGAGTCCGGGACGGCGAACGCCCGCCGACCGCGGGTGCGGTCGACGGGCGTTCGTGATGTCTCGCCTGTCAGACGTTGACTCCGAAGTCCTTGGCGATGCCGCGCAGGCCCGAGGCGTAGCCCTGGCCCACCGCGCGGAACTTCCACTCCGCGCCGTTGCGGTACAGCTCGCCGAAGACCATCGCGGTCTCCGTGGACGCGTCCTCGGTGAGGTCGTACCGGGCGAGTTCCTTGTTGTCGGCCTGGTTCACGATGCGAATGAACGCGTTGCGGACCTGGCCGAAGCTCTGCTGGCGCGTCTCGGCGTCGTAGATCGAGACCGGGAAGACGATCCGCTCGACATCCGCCGGAACACCCGCCAGGTTGACCTTGATCGCCTCGTCGTCTCCCTCGCCCTCACCGGTGGTGTTGTCACCGGTGTGCTCGACGGAGCCGTCGGGGCTCTTGAGGTTGTTGAAGAAGACGAAGTGCCCGTCCGACGGCGCCTGACCACTTCCGTTGAGCAGGATCGCGCTCGCGTCGAGGTCGAAGTCCGTGCCGGTGGTCGTACGCACATCCCAGCCCAGGCCGACCAGAACAGCGGTGAGGCCCGGAGCCTCCTTCGAGAGCGAGACGTTGCCGCCCTTGCTCAGGCTGACGCCCACGAGTCCTCCAAAGGTTCATGGAGCAACTGGTGCCCCGGAATTTTCGCCTACAGACGTGACAACGCGCCGATCCTAGTCAGGAGTTCCTGACCGGCGGGAGTCTCGCCGCGGCATGGGTACCCCGGCCCGGCCCGACCTACGCCCGAACCGGCCGGAGAACCCTCGACCGCGCGCCGAATCCAACGATCAGACGCTCGCGAGCGCCTTGAGGTACTCCGCCTCGTCCCGCGCGTCCGGGATCGCGTTGACCACGCTCCACTTGATCACGCCCTCCTTGTCGATGACGAAGGTCGCCCGCACGGCGCAACCCTTGTCCTCGGCGAAGACGCCGTACGCCTGCGCGACCCCGCCGTGCGGCCAGAAGTCCGAGAGCAGCGGGTACTCGTAGCCCTCCTGCTCGGCGAACACGCGCAGCGAGAACGGCGCGTCGCAGGAGACGGCCAGGACCTGCACGTCGTCGTTCTGGTAGTTCGGCAGATCGTCCCGCAGCGCACACAGCTCACCGGTGCACACACCGGTGAACGCGAACGGATAGAAGACCAGCAGGACGTTCTTCTCGCCACGGAAGTCCGCCAGCCGAACAACCTCGCCGTGCTGGTTCTTGAGCTCGAACTCGGGGGCCTTGCTACCGATCTCGACGGCCATGATGCGATCTCCTTGTCCCAGGCGACGTCCGCCTCTCAGCGGCGAGCCTAGTCGGGGCCCGCAAAGCCCCTCGGCCCGGCCGGCCACGATCCCCAGCCGGCCCGCGACCCCTTCGGCCGAGGCTGCCGGCCGGGCTCGGGACGGCCCGGTTCAGGAACGGGGGCGGGTCAGGGTCGGGAGGAGCGCGGTCATCCGGCCGACGCTGCCCAGGGCGGTGGCGGTCAGGCGCAGGGCCGGGCCGCCCGGGAGGCCCGGGACGTGGTCGAGGAGCGGGGCCAGCGCGAGCAGGCCGGGCAGGTTGTGCGGCTTGAGTTCGCGCCGGGCCAGCAGGGCCGGGACGGCCCGGCGGCCCGCGGAGGCGTCCAGCAGCAGGGCGGCGGAGCGGGCCTCGACGGCGGGCAGGCCGGGGCGGCCCGGCGGGAGCGGGAAGACCTCCCAGCCGACGCCCTCGGTGCCGGGCGCGGCGAAGCCCCAGCCGCCGCCGGGTACGGCCAGCCCGGTCCGGGCCCGGACGCCGTGTCGGGCGGCGAGCGCGCCGGTGATGTCGGCCAGGGCCAGCACCCCCGCGTCGAGCAGCACGGCAGGCGGTTCGCCGGCTCCGCACGGGGCCAGGTCGAGCGCGTGCACGGCCAGTTCGTAGGCGATCGCGCCGAGCTGGGTGAGCAGCGGGACCGGGCCGACCTGGGAACCGGTGCGGGCCAGGGCCAGGGTCGGGTCCTGTGCGGTCGCGTCGAAGGCCGCGGCCAGCCGGACCCGCCCGTCGTCGAGCGCGGCGAGCAGCTCCGCGGCTGTGGCGTCGCGGTGCGTGTCGACCAGGCGCGCGTTGACGTCGTCCTGGTGCATCGGGGCGGCATCCGGGGCACGTCGGCCGCGGGCCTCGGCGAGCAGGCGGGCCAGCAGCGGGGCCTCGGGCCAGGACGCGAGATGGGTGATCACGGCCCGCCCGTCCCAGCCCGTCAGCCGGGACGGCGCGTCCGGGTCGACTCGCGCGACCAGATCACGAAAGGCGTCCCAGGCGGCAAGGGCCCGCCCACGCTGCACGGCGACGGACATGGAGGCGACGCCCCACGGGCCACTCACGATCTCGATCGACGACATGCCCGCATCCTCCCCCCAATCCCTTCGCCCCAACGTGCCCTCGCGACTGGGGCCACCCGGTTCGCCACACCGACGACTCCGGCGCCCCGAACCACCCACCGCGCCCACCCTCGCGAGCCGGCGCCGAAGGCGCCCGACAAGCAGCAGGACCCCGACCGGTGACGGAATCACCGCTCGAGGTCCTGCGTTTCGTCTGCTTACCGCAGTGGCGTCGGATTACTTCTTGCCGCTGCGCACCGCCTTGGGCGATACCAGACGGGTCGCCGACCAGTCCTTGACGGCGCCGAAGCTCGTCGTGCGGGCCAATCCCGCAGTCGGCGCGGCCTCACCGATATCCGAGGGTTCTACATATCCGTCCCGGCCGGTCTTCGGGGTCAGCAGCCAGATATGGCCACCATCCGTGAGCGTGGCGAGGGCATCCACGAGGGTGTCGACGAGGTCGCCGTCATCCTCGCGGAACCACAGCAGGACGACGTCGGCAACGTCTTCCTCGTAGTCCTCATCGACGAGTTCGTTGCCGGTGAGTTCCGCGATCTCCTCGCGCAGCTCCTCGTCCACGTCGTCGTCGTAACCGAGCTCCTGGACCACCTGTCCGGGCTGGAACCCAAGTCGAACGGCCGAGTTGGCCCGTTCTTCCGCGTGGTCCGCGGTCGCGCTCACGAATTAACCTCCCTTGTCCGGCCCCACAACGCTTCGGGGCTCACGCGCGTAAGTCCACACGCGCCAGGCTGTTCGCGCAAGTACCCAGGTCACGTACTCGCGCAAACGCCACACCACGCCCTGTGCGGAAGCTACCCCGACCAGGTGTGGATCACGCAACGTATTCGAGGGTCCAGCGTGACAGACGAAAACTCACCGGGTTCGCCGGGGCCGTCCGGCGGCCGGATCGGCACCGCCCGCCCGCTCGATCACCGCGTCCGCCCCGGGGATCACCAGCCCGGTGTGCCCGTCCTCGAACCGCACCACGTACGGCGGCGCCCCGTCCGGGCCCCTGACCTCGACGATCTCCCCGAAACGATCCCCGCGACCGACCGTCTTCCCGTGCACGTGGAGCCGGTCGCCAATTCGTGCCCGCATCAGCTCTGACCTCCCTGTCGAACGGGTGCGAAACCACTCACACCCTCCCAGGGAACTACGCCAGTGCGTTGTGCGTAAGACAGTCGGCGTAAGGTCTTGGAGGTTCACGGTTGCATCACCCCGCAATCGCGAACCGCCGCGTGGAGCGTCCGGCGACAGTCGGACGATCAGGGCAGCTCCGCTCCTTTCGCGGTAACCGAACACGGATCGGGCTCGGTGGATGAGATGCAGGCGGGCACCCCGCCGGTCCATTACCGGTCGGTAGAGATGACGGATCCAACGTCCGGGTACCACGATGGGGACGGCGCGACACCGCTCAGGGTGGTCGACCCCGCTCTCGCGGGGAGGGTCCCCATCTACCGATAAGGCGAAGGAACAGCGTGGCTTCCGGACGAGAGCGCTTCTCGATCATCAGCGACGGCCTCCCGAGCCAGCTCCCCGACATCGATCCGAACGAGACCGGGGAATGGCTGGAGTCGCTGGACGCAGTCATCAACGAGCAGGGCCGCCAGCGAGCCCGCTACATCATGCTCAAGCTGCTCGAACGGGCCCGTGAACGACAGGTCGGCGTGCCGGCTCTGCGCAGCACGGACTACATCAACACGATTGCCCCGGAGAGCGAGCCCTGGTTCCCCGGCGACGAGAACATCGAGCGACGCATCCGTGCGTTCGTCCGGTGGAACGCCGCGATCATGGTGTCGCGGGCGAACCGCCCGGGGCTCGGGGTCGGCGGTCACATCGCCACCTACGCGTCCTCGGCGAGCCTGTACGAGGTCGGCTTCAACCACTTCTTCCGCGGCAAGGACCACGGGGAGTCGGGCGACCAGATCTACTTCCAGGGACACGCGTCCCCGGGCATCTACGCACGTGCCTTCCTGGAGGGACGCCTCAGCGAGGCGCAGCTCGACGGTTTCCGCCAGGAGAAGTCGGCCGCCCCGAACGGGCTGCCCAGCTATCCGCATCCGCGGATGATGCCGGACTTCTGGGAGTTCCCGACCGTCTCGATGGGCCTGGGCCCGCTCGGGGCGATCTACCAGGCCCGGTTCAACCGGTACCTGCACAACCGAAACATCAAGGACACCTCGCGCAGCCACGTCTGGGCCTTCCTCGGCGACGGCGAGATGGACGAGCCCGAGTCGCTCGGCAACATCGGCCTGGCCGCCCGTGAGGAGCTGGACAACCTCACCTTCGTGATCAACTGCAACCTGCAGCGGCTCGACGGTCCGGTGCGCGGCAACGGCAAGATCATCCAGGAGCTGGAGTCGTACTTCCGCGGCGCCGGCTGGAACGTGATCAAGGTCGTCTGGGGTCGCGACTGGGACCCGCTGCTGGCCCAGGACACCGACGGCGCGCTCGTGAACAAGATGAACACGACGCCCGACGGCCAGTTCCAGACCTACGCGGTGGAGTCCGGCGCCTACGTGCGCGAGCACTTCTTCGGCGACGACGCGCGGCTGCGCCGGATGGTGCAGGACCTCTCCGACGAGGACATCCAAAAGCTCGGTCGCGGCGGGCACGACTACCGCAAGGTCTACGCGGCCTTCAAGTCGGCACGTGAGCACGTCGGCCAGCCGACGGTGATCCTGGCGCAGACGGTGAAGGGGTGGACACTCGGCCCGAACTTCGAGTCGCGCAACGCCACGCACCAGATGAAGAAGCTCACCAAGTCCGACCTGAAGGCGTTCCGCGACCGGCTCTACCTGCCGATCTCGGACGAGCAGCTCGAAGGCGACGTCCCCCCGTACTTCCACCCCGGTGAGAAGTCCGAGGAGATGGAGTACATGCGCGAGCGGCGCGCCGCGCTCGGTGGTTCGCTGCCGCGGCGGCTGGACCGCTCCAAGCCGCTCAAGCTGCCCGGCGACCCGGTCTACAGCGTGCTGAAGAAGGGCTCGAAGCAGCCGGTCGCCACGACGCAGGCGTTCGTGCGCCTGCTCAAGGACCTGATGCGCGACTCCGAGATCGGCAAGCGGTTCGTGCCGATCGCGCCGGACGAGTACCGCACCTTCGGTATGGACGCGATGTTCCCGACCGCGAAGGTCTACAACCCGCACGGGCAGACCTACGACTCGGTCGACCGTGAGCTGCTCCTGTCCTACAAGGAGTCGGCGCAGGGCCAGATGTTGCACGACGGCATCTCCGAGGCCGGTTGTGTGGCGTCGTTGATCGCCGCGGGCTCGACGTACTCGACGCACGGCGAGCAGATGATCCCCGTGTACGTCTTCTACTCGATGTTCGGGTTCCAGCGCACGGGCGACCAGTTCTGGCAGATGGCCGACCAGCTCAGCCGCGGCTTCGTACTCGGCGCCACGGCCGGTCGCACCACGCTGACCGGCGAGGGCACCCAGCACGCGGACGGGCACTCGCAGCTGCTGGCCTCGACCAACCCGGCCTGTGTGGCGTACGACCCGGCGTTCTCGTACGAGATCGCGCACATCGTCAAGGACGGTCTGCGCCGGATGTACGGCGAGAACGCCGAGGACGTCTTCTACTACATGACGGTCTACAACGAGCCCATCGCGCAGCCGGCGGAGCCCGCGAACGTCGACGTGGACGGCATCCTCAAGGGTCTGTACCTCTACCAGGAGGGTCCGGCCAAGGAGGGCGCGCTGCGCGCCCAGATCCTCGCCTCCGGTGTCGGCATGCCGTGGGCGCTGGAAGCGCAGAAGCTGCTCGCCGAGGACTGGAACGTGGTCGCCGACGTGTGGTCGGCCACGTCCTGGAACGAGCTGCGGCGCGACGCGGTCGCGGCGGAGGAGCACAACCTGCTCCACCCCGAGGCCGAGCCGCACATCCCGTACGTGACCCGAGTACTCGACGGCCGTCCCGGCCCGGTGGTGGCGGTCAGCGACTGGATGCGGGCCGTCCCGGACCAGATCTCGCGCTGGGTCCCGGCCGACTTCGCGTCGCTGGGCACCGACGGCTTCGGCTTCGCGGACACCCGCGGTGCGGCGCGGCGCTTCTTCCACGTGGACACCGAGTCCGTCGTGGTGGGCGTGCTGTCCGAGCTCGCGCGGCGCGGCGAGATCGACCCGAGTGTGGTCTCGAAGGCGATCTCCCAGTACCAGCTCCTGGACGTCAAGGCGGCCGGCGTGGGTACGGTCGGCGGCGACGCCTGATCGGCGGGTAGTGCGGCCGTGGCCCCGATCCGTTCACGGATCGGGGCCACGGCCGTTGTCGCCCAGCCTTCGGGCCGTACCTGCCGAGCCCTGGGTGCCGAGCCCTTCTGCCGAGCCATATTTGCCGAGCCATATTTGCCGAGCCTTCGGCACGGTCCCGGGTCTAGACTCTCCGGGCCGGCCGCGGGACTTCGGCTGCGACTTTCGGAATCGCCTCTTAAGCGTCACTTCGCTGTTCGCGCCTCCATTCCCCGGCCGGCATCAGCTTTTGTCCGGCCGAGGGGATGCGTCGTGGACCGCCGGGACCTGGCCGCGTGCGAAGACGTGGTGATGTTCGTCAACGCGGCGGTGACCGCCACCGGCCAGCGTGAGTTCCGCGACGACGCGGACGCACAACGGTTGTCGGTGCAATTCCTGCACGAGTACATCGTGGGCAACTACCGCGAGCTCTACGCCGCCACCCTCGCGCTGGACATCAACGACTTCAACGCGGCCCTGATCGTCCGGCACCTGCTGGAGAGCAGCCGCGACCTGACTCCCGAGGTGCGCCGCCGCGAGGGCGAACTGATCGCACGCCGGCTGGAACTGATGGCACCTCAAAGGGTCTTCAAGCTCTTTCGTGAACTGGCCCGACGCGGCGTCAACAATCGGCGTACGCGCGCGATCATGCGCGACTGGACGGCGGGTCGTCGTGATCCGGTCTTCGACGCGGTGAAGTACCGGTCCGGGGTGAAGGCGACGATGCGGCACGCGCATCTGCGCGCGCCCGCCGAGACCGGCACCTTCCTGTTCACCGCGACCCGCAGGGTGGCGGCCTTCGACACGCCGCTGTTCGAGACCTGGCGACGGGCGCACTACGCGCAGAGTGCGCTGTACGACCTGCCGTACACCGTCGCCGAGGGGCTCGCGTCCAAGCACGGCATCAAGCGTGCGACGTTCCTGGAGAAGATCGCCCCGCAACTGACCCGGCTGGAGCGGCTGCGCCTGCAGGGCACCGGCGAGCGGGCCGGGGCCGGCGCGGTGCGGGCGGAACTCGGCCGGATGCCGCTGACCCGGCTGGCGTCCTACGTGTTGTCCCTGACCCGTGCCCAGCGCACCGCCCGATACGACGAACTGCGGCAGGCGCTGACCGAGTCCGCACGTCGTGCGGCGGGGGATGCGGCGGGGTCCTGGGGCCGGGTCGTGGCCGTGCTCGACGACAGCTTCTCCTCGTTCGGGTCGACCACGAAGCGACAGCGCCCGCTGGCGGTCGCGCTGGCCTGTCGATTCCTGTTGAAGGCACTCGCCCGCGACTTCACCGGTCTGTGGACCTCGGGACTGCACGACCCGCTGCTGGTGCGGCCGAGCGGCCCCACGCCGCTGGGCGAACGGCTGATCGACGCGCTCGAACTGGCCCCGGACCGCCTGGTCGTGGTCTCCGACGGCTGGGACAACAGCCCGCCGGGACTGGCCGCCGAGGTACTGCGGGTGTGGCGCGAGCGGCTGGACCCGGACGGGGCGACCACCGTGGTGCATCTCAATCCCGTGTACGACGCGGACGGCTTCGACGTGAAGCGGCTGTCGGCGAGCGTGCCGACGGTCGGGGTGCGCGACGCGGAGGACGTGCCGGCGCTGGTCGAGTTGGCCCGGTTCGCCGAGGGCCGGGCCGGCTTCGCGGAGCTGCGGCACTACCTGGCGGAGCGTCAGGACCGGTTCCGGGCCCGGAAGGCGGGGGTATGAGCGGCAAATTCGCGGCGACCGGGCTGGTGGCCCGGCCCGCACAGGTGTGGGGCGCGATCCGGCTGGTACCGCTCGTACGCGAGGAGCCGCTGGTGGGCCTGCGGCTGGATCGGCGCGTCTACGATGCCGACGACCCCTCGATCGTCGATCTCGGCGACGGCACCTGCTACCAGTCCTTCATCCCGCACGCGTTCGTGGCGTCCTGGGGCGCCGACGCCGAGCCGTCGGCGGCCTTCGGCACCCAGCTCCAGGAGCGGCCGGCGACGCCTTCGCACGCGAAGATGCGGGCGCCCAGGCGGGCGTTGCGGCGCATGGCCCACCGGGAGAGCAGCAATCGGCTGCGGTTTCTGCCGATGCACCTGGCCCTGGAGGGATATCTCTCGTTGCACTTCGGCGGGCCGTCGATCGTGTGGGAGGAATGGACCGACCGGGCCGTGCGCAAGGGATTGTCGCCCCGCACGGAGGAGGCCTTCTGCGGTTGTGCGGTGCGCGGACTGGCCGATGCGCTCAAGGTGTTCGAGATTCATCCGGGCCAGTGCGGGGTCGCGCTGTACGTCGCGGACACGCTCGCGAGCGTGTTCGTGGTGCCGCATCCGGCCGACTACCGGGCCCTGCACACGACGCTGCTCGAAGACCTGTACGGCGAGGCGCTGTTCCACTACGCCAACTACGTCGAGGCGGTACCGGATTTCGTCGTGGGGATCGAGAGCGAGCGGGTGTCCTCGCTCGCGGACCTGCGCCGGGAGGCAGCCGAGCAGTCCCTCTCGTGGGAACGTTTCCACCGGCTGATGTTGGCCGGTCTCACCGGCGAGGGCGCCTACACGAGTGAATCGGTGTACCGGATGGGGTCGTTCGAGCTCACTCGATTCCTGCCCTCGTTCCGGCTCGACGAGGAGAACCACATCGGTGAGCGCATCACCCACGAGGACGGCCGACTCGCGTACTGCAAGACGTTTCGGCTGTCCCCGGCGCAGACCCGCCGGGGCCACCTGCTCGCCACCCTGCGTGCGCACGAATGGGATCTGGTCGCGACCGCGAGCGCGTTGCACACGACACCGTCCGAGTTGACCCGCCGGATCCGCGAATCGGGCTTCGACGGGCTGCTCCGGCCGCACGTGGCGGACCGGCTGGAGCGTGAGGGCCGCCGACGCGGCTGAGGCCGCCCCGCGTCGGGCGAAGCGGCCTCGGGCCGACCCGGCCCGGTGGGATCGGACAGGCCGGACACGGCCTAGTCGCGGTCGTTGAAGGTCGCCGTCATGTCCGGGTAGCGCGCCCCGGTGACCTGCCCGGCGATCGGTTCGAGTGCGGCCAGTTCGGCCTCCGTGAGCACCAGGTCGACCGCGCCCACGTTCTCCTCCAGGCGGTGCCGCTTGGTGGTACCCGGAATCGGCACCACCGACAGGCCCCACGCCGCGGTGCGCGACTGCACCCAGGCGAGCGCGACCTGTGCCGGGGTGGCGCCGTGGGCCTCGGCGATCGCCCGCACCGGCGCCAGGATGGCCGCGTTGGCGGCGGCGTTGTCGCCGGTGAAGCGCGGCTGGAAACGGCGGAAGTCACCCTCGGGCAAGGTGTCGGCGGTGGCCCAGGCACCGGTCAGGAAACCCCGCCCGAGCGGCGAGTAGGCGACCAGCGCCGCGCCCACCTCGCGAGTGGCCGGCACCACGCTGTCCTCGATGTCGCGGGTGAACAGGCTCCACTCGGACTGCACGGCGGCGATCGGGTGCACGGCCGCCGCCGCGTGCAGCTCCTTGGCGGTCACCTCGGACAGACCCAGGTGGCGCACCTTGCCCTCGCGTACCAGCTCCGCCATCGCGCCGACGGTCTCCTCGATCGGCACCCGGACGTCGCGGCGGTGCATGTAGTACAGGTCGATCACGTCGGTGCGCAGCCGGCGCAGGCTGGCCTCGGCGGCCTGCTTGACGTAGGCCGCGTCGCCACGGATCTCGCGCTCGCCCTCGGGCGTGACGTTGATCGCGAACTTGGTGGCCAGGGTGACCCGCTCGCGTCGGCCGCCCTCGGCGAGGAAGGCGCCGAGCAGTTCCTCGTTGGTGTGCGGGCCGTACATGTCCGAGGTGTCGAACAGGGTGACGCCCAATTCGAGGGCGCGCTCCAGGGTGGCCACCGACTCGTTGTGCTCGGCGCCCGCGTAGAAGGCGCTCATGCCCATGCAGCCCAGGCCCTGGGCGAAGACCTCGGGGCCCCGGTCACCCAGTTTGAGAGTGTTCGTCTTCGTCGTGCTCATCGTCGTCACTCCGCTCCGCGTCCGCGTACATCCGGATCTTGTGGTCGATCACGAGCAGGCAGCTCTGGAGGTCGCTGATTCGGTTGCGGACCTCCTCGCGGTGGTCCTCCAGCAACTCTCGGCGATCGGGCCGGGTCTCGTCGCCCCGGCGGACCAGTTCCGCGTAGCGGAGCATGTCCGCCACCGGCATGCCGGTCAGCCGCATCTTGCCGACGAATTCCAGCCAGTCGAGGTCGTGGTCGCTGTAGCGACGCCGACTCCCCCGCCCGTTCCCGTTGCCTCCCGTCCGGGGCCCCTGCCGGTTCACGTGCCGCATCAGGCCGATCCGCTCGTACCAGCGCAGCGTGTGCGCGGTCAGACCGGTGCGCTCGACCACTTCGCCGATCGAGTACTTGCCGACCTCGTAGTCCTCGGGTGCGGTGACCTGCTGCGTGGCCGACATGGTGGAGCCTCCGGTGGGAAGCCCGCCCCGATGGGCGGGCACGAGACGAACGCTACGGAGTTGGAGCGCACTCCAAGCAAGCCCGAGCCTTCACGCGAGCGTCAACCCCGCGTGCATCTCCCACACGAGCACCTCGGCCGGGCCGTCCGGGAAGGCGGTGAGCCGCTGTCCCCCGGCGTCGGACAGGCGCACCGCGTCACCCGCCGCGAGCGCGCCGGCGCCCTCCAGGTCGACGATCCCGCGGGCGACGAACACGTGCACGAACGGCGCGTCCGGCAGTGTCGCGGTGCCACCGGCGGGCAGCTGCGCCACATGCAGCGCGGCGTCCTTCTGGTGGATCCGGATCGCCGCGTCGTGCCCGGGCCGCCCGGACGCGATCGGCACCAGGCCGCCGCGCTCCAGTTCGGTGCGCACGTCCTGCTGCTGGTAACCCGGAGTGATCCCGTCCTCGTCGGGAGCCACCCACATCTGCACGAAGTGCACCGGGTCCGACGAGCCGGCCGCGTCGTTCTTCTCCGAGTGCAGAATCCCCCGGCCGGCGCTCATCCGCTGGGCCAGGCCCGGGTGGATGATCCCGTTGTGCCCCTCGGAATCCTGGTGCACCAGGGAGCCGGAGAGCACCCACGTGACGATCTCCATGTCCCGATGCGGATGGGTGTCGAAGCCGGTACCCGGAGCCACCACGTCGTCGTTGCTGACCAGGAGCAGCCCGAAATGGGTGTTGTCCGGCGCGTAGTGGCGACTGAAGGAGAAGCTGTGGTGCGAGTCGAGCCAGCCCGCGCGCGTGTGGAAGCGTTCGCCGGCCCGGCGCACGTCGATTGTGGTCATGCCCGCTTCAACCACGGACCGGGCGCGGGCTGTTCCCGTGCCACGCCCGGGGCGGGCGGCGCCCGATTGCCGGCGGATCGCCCGGAATCCGGCCCCCATCACCGAGGGTGAACGGGCCGGTTGATATCGTTCGCGCGTCGGCGGCCGGTTTGTCGCCGACGGCGTCGAACGCAGCGAAGTCCGGTGGGATCCCGGCGCTGTCCCGCAACCGTGATGCCCCGCCCGGACGCCCGGGAGGTCGGGGACGAGCCGGGTCGCCTCGTTCGCGCCGACGACATCGGCCTCGCAGGAGGGGCGATCCGTCTCCACGGGTCCCGACGCCTGCCGCGTCGAAGGACCTGGAGTCTTCGTTGAGATCCGTACCCCTGCTTCGTTCCGCCGCCGTGCTGCTGCTCGGCGCGCTCGTCCTCACCGGTTGCGGTGACTCGGACGACTCGAAGGACGACAAGACCCAGGGCACGCCGGCGGCGACCGGCACCTCGGCCGGGTCGGGTCCCGACACCAAGGCGTTCCCGGCGACCGTGGACTCCGGCGGCGCCAAGGTCACCATCGCGAGCGCCCCGAAGAAGATCGTCTCGCTCGCGCCCAGCGCCACCGAGATGTTGTTCGCGATCGGTGCCGGCGGCCAAGTCACCGCGGTGGACGACCAGTCGAACTTCCCGGCGAGCGCGCCCAAGACCAAGCTGTCCGGCTTCAAGCCGAACATCGAGGCGATCACCAACTACACGCCCGACCTCGTGGTCGTCTCGGACGACATCGACGGCCTGGTCGCGTCCTTGGGCAAGCTCAAGATCCCGGTCGTGCTGACGCCGGCGGCGAAGACCTTCGACGACTCGTACGCGCAGCTGACCACGCTGGGCACGGCCACCGGACACGCCAAGCAGGCCGGCGAGGTGGCGGCGAAGATGAAGAGCGACATCGCGGCCGTCGTCGCGGCGACGCCCAAGCCGGCGAAGCAGCTGAGCTACTTCCACGAGTTGGACAACACGCTCTACACCTCGACCTCCAAGACCTTCCTCGGTCAGGTGTACGCACAGTTCGGCCTGAAGAACATCGCCGACGAGGCGGACAAGGCCGGCACCGGCTACCCGCAGTTGTCCGCCGAATACCTCGTGCAGGCCAACCCCGATCTGGTCTTCCTCGCCGACACCAAGTGCTGCGGCCAAAACGCCGACGAGGTCGGCAAGCGGCCGGGCTGGGACCGGGTGACCGCGGTGCGCAAGGGCGGCGTGGTCGCGCTCGACGACGACATCGCCTCGCGCTGGGGCCCGCGCGTGGTGGACCTGGTCCGGGCCGTGTCGGAGGCGGTCACCAAGGCCGGCGCGACGCAGGGCTGACGGCCGGCTCGTGCGGGATCTCCTGCCCATGCGATCCCGACCGGCGGTAATGCCCCTGCTCGGCGCGGGCGTACTGCTGGTCGGCGTCGTCGTGCTCGCCCTGAGCGTCGGGGCGGCCGATCTGCCCGCGAGCGGGGTGCTGCTCGCGCTGTTGGACAAGCTGCCCTTCGTGCACCTCGACCACGGCCTGTCCCCGGTCCAGTACGCGGTCCTGATGGACCTGCGGCTGCCCCGGGTGCTGGCCGCGGTGACCGTGGGCGGGCTGCTGGCCATGGCCGGCGCCGGCTATCAGGGCGTCTTTCGCAACCCGCTGGCCGATCCGTACCTGCTCGGCGCGGCCTCCGGCGCGGGACTGGGCGCGACGCTGGTGATCGTGTACGCGGACGGGAACAGCGTGGGCGGGATCCCGGTGGTGCCGCTCGCCTCGTTCGTCGGCGCGATGGGCGGCGTGCTGCTCGCCTACGGGCTCGGCGCGAGCACGAGCCGCTCCGACGGCACCGCGAACCTGGTCCTGGCCGGCGTCGCGGTCGCCCAGTTCCTGGCCTCCGCACAGACCTACGTGCAGTCCGCCAACACCGACGAACTGCGCCGGATCTACTCGTGGATCTTCGGCCGGCTGTCCGGGATCGGCTGGGCCGACCTGCGGATGATCCTGCCGTACGCACTGCTGAGCACCGCGGTGCTGCTCCTGCACGGACGCCTGCTCGACGTCATGTCGGTCGGCGACGAGGAGGCCGCGGGCCTGGGCGTCCGGGCCGGCCGGGTCCGCCTGGTGGTGCTGCTCGCCGCCTCCCTGGCCACCGCGTCCGCGGTCGCGATCAGCGGCCTGATCGGCTTCGTCGGCATCGTCGTGCCGCACATCGTGCGCCGCTTCGTCGGCGGCAGCTATCGCCGTGTCCTGCCCATGTCGCTGCTGTGCGGCGCGGCGTTCCTGGTGCTCACCGACCTGCTCGCGCGCACGATCACCGCACCCGGCGAACTGCCGATCGGCGTGGTGACCGCGTTCGTCGGCGCACCCTTCTTCGTGTTCGTGCTGCGCGGCACCCGCAAGGTGGACGTGTGAGCGCCCGCCTGGTGCTGCGCGACACCGGCGTGGACCGTGACCGGGTGCCGGTGCTGCGCGGGGTGGACGCGGACGTCGAACCCGGCGAGTGGCTCGCGGTGATCGGCCCCAACGGCGCGGGCAAGTCCACGCTGCTCAAGGCGGTCGCCGGGCTGCTGCCCTACCTGGGTTCGATCAGCGTGGCCGGCCGCCCGGTCCGTGAGCTCACCCGGCGCGAATTGGGCCGCGGCATCGCCTACACCGCGCAGAGCCCGGTGGTACCGGCGCAGATGCCGGTGCACGAGTACATCCTGCTCGGCCGCACGCCGCATCTGGGCTATCTGGCCCGGCCGGGCCGACGCGACCGGGCGATCACCGACGAGGTGATCGAGCGACTGGACCTGGGTGCGTTCGCGGGCCGCGACGTGGGCCGGCTCTCCGGCGGCGAGCGGCAGCGGGTGGTGCTGGCCCGGGCGCTCACCCAGCAGGCGCCGGTACTGCTCCTGGACGAGCCGACCACCGCGCTCGATCTGGGTCATCAGCAGCAGGTGCTGGAGATCGTGGACGGGCTGCGCCGCGACGACGGCCTCACGGTGCTCACCACACTGCACGACCTGGGCGTCGCCGCGCAGTACGCGGACCGGTTGCTGATGCTGGTCGACGGGCGCCCGGTGGCGTCCGGGTCGGCCGCCGAGGTGCTCACCCCCCGGTCGATCGCCGAGCATTACCAGGCCCGCGTATCGGTGGAGCCGGGTCCGGACGGCCGCCCGCGGGTGCACCTGATCCGACCGGGGCACGCGGGCCGGGACACCGCCGAGGGGTCCGCGTGAGCACGCTGCCGCGGCCGCGCGAGACACCGGCCGAACTGCTGCGCCCACGCACGGTGTGGCGCGACGAGGACGGCACCCGCCGCCCGGCCCTGGTGTGGCGCGCCGGCCCGCACTGGCGGATGGCCTCCTCCGCGCTGCTCGGCGGCGGCATCGGCGAGCGCGCGTGGGTGCTCAACCTCCAGGTCCGACCCGGCTACGACCGGATGGACCCGGTCGCCCACCTGACCGAGGTGGCCGCGCCGTTGGGCCTGACCGGAGCCGGGGTCGGCCTGATGACCGCCGCCGACGTCACCGCCTGGACGCACGGCGCCGACGAGGGCGTCGAGGCCGCGGTCACCACCGGGATCGGCATCCCCACCTGGGCCGCCGCCCCCGTCCCGGGCCGCCCCGGGGCACCGCCCCCCGGCACCATCAACATCCTCGCCGCCGTCCCCGCCGCCCTCTCCGACGCGGCCTTGATCAACGCGGTGGCCACAGCCACCGAGGCAAAGGTCCAAGCCCTCCTCGACGCCGGCTACGCGTGCACCGGAACCCCCTCCGACGCGGTCTGCGTCGCCGCCCACACACCGAATCCGTCCCGGCCGACGGAACCCTTCGGCGGTCCACGCTCCCTATGGGGCGCCCGCCTGGCCCGAGCGGTGTACACGGCGGTACTGCGCGGCGCCCTCGACGACCGCCACCGCAGACACACCACCCCGAAGCCACCCCCACCCCAAGAGCGCTGACCCCACCCACGACGCAACCCCCGGAAGCGGCACCCGTTCCCCCGGCCACCACAGCAACCCCCCGGTACAGCCCCCACCGCCCACCCCCGGCACGTCAGCGCCCCCGACCCTCGCCGCCCCCGGTGATCGACGCGCGCGGCGCGGAGAGCGGCGGAGCCGCAAACCAAGACCTCGTGGTCCGGGGCGAAGCGGAGGAGAGAAAAAAGTGGTGCCTCGCGAGCCGGCGACGAAGTCGCCCGACAGCCGGAGGATGATGGCCCTGTGAGTTCCAAGCCCGATTTGCGCGCCGCGACCGTCCGCAGGCTGGAGAAGTCCGCCGGCGCACTGGCCGGAGCGGCGCTGGCCAGGATGGACGAGGCACTCCCCTGGTACCGGAACATGCCCGCCGACAACCGTTCCTGGATCGGCCTGGTAGCCCAGGCGGGTATCTCCGCGTTCACCGAGTGGTTCCGGCATCCGGAGACCCCGCAGAAGGTCAGCGCCGACGTGTTCGGCACCGCGCCGCGCGAGTTGACCCGCACCATCACGCTGCCGCACACGGTGGAGTTGATCCGCACCACGATCGAGGTGGTCGAGGCCGAGATCGCCACGCTTGCCGCGCCCGGCTACGAACAGGCGCTGCGCGAGGCACTGTTGCTGTACTCCCGCGAGATCGCCTTCGCCACCGCGCAGGTGTACGCGCACGCCGCCGAGACGCGCGGCGCGTGGGACGCGCGACTGGAGGCGCTGGTCGTGCACTCGCTGCTGCGCGGCGAGGCGGACGAGGGCATCCTCTCCCGCGCCTCGGCGCTGGGCTGGGGCTCGCCGGACTCGGTCATGGTGGTGGTGGGCAACGCGCCGGACGCGGACTCCCAGGCGGTGGTGGACGGCATCCACCGGGCGGGCCGACACGCCCGACTCAACGTGCTCACCGGCGTCCAGGGCGAACGGCTCGTGGTGATCCTGGGCGGCACCGACGATCCGATCCGGGCCACCCGCTCGCTGATCGGCCAGTTCGGCCCGGGCCCGGTGGTGGTCGGCCCCGAGGTGCCGGACCTGCTGGCCGCGGTGCGCTCGGCGCAGGCGGCGATGTCGGGACACCGGGCCTGCGTCGCGTGGCCGGACGCTCCGCGCCCGGTGTCCGCCGACGATCTCCTGCCCGAGCGGGCGCTCGCGGGTGACGAGGAGGCCCGGGAGCAGTTGGTGGAGGAGATCTACATACCTCTGCACGCGGCGGGCTCCGCATTGTTGGAGACACTCTCCGTGTACCTGGAGCAGGCGGCGAGCCTGGAGGGGGCCGCCCGAATGCTCTTCGTACACCCGAATACCGTGCGCTACCGGCTGCGACGCGTCGTCGACGTGACCGGACTCGTACCGACGGAGACCCGTTCCGCATTCACCCTCCAGGTCTCGCTGATCCTCGGCCGGCTCGCCGCAATCGAGATCTAGTCGAGACTATTTTGTAGGAAACCCACAAAGTCACCATCGGATCTTCGTCCCTGCCGATAAGGGGCTCACACCCCTCGCAGGAGAGAGGCTTGACCTCGTGCTCGTACTCGTCGCTCCCGGACAGGGTGCCCAGACGCCCGGATTCCTCGCCCCTTGGCTCGACCTCGACGGTGTGGCCGATCGGCTGCGCTGGTGGTCCGCCGTCACGGGCCTCGACCTGATCCACTACGGCACCAAGGCCGACGCGGACGAGATCCGGGACACGGCGGTGGCCCAGCCGCTGCTCGTCGCCTCGGGTCTGGTGGCCGCCCTGGCCCTGTTCCCGCACCCCTCCGACGCCTACCGCGTGGTCGGCGCCGCCGCCGGCCACAGCGTCGGCGAGCTGACCGCCGCCGCCGGCACCGGCGTGATCACCGCCGAGTCGGCGATGACCATCGTGCGCGAGCGCGGCAAGGCGATGGCCGCAGCCGCGGCCGTCACGCGGACCGGCATGAGCGCGGTACTCGGCGGCGACCCGGAGACGGTGCTCGCGAAGATCGCCGAACACGGGCTCACCCCGGCGAACATGAACGGTGCGGGCCAGATCGTCGCGGCCGGCACCCTGGAGCAGCTCGCCGCGTTCGCCGCCGACCCGCCGGAGAAGGCCCGCGTACGTCCCCTGTCGGTGGCCGGTGCCTTCCACACCGAGCACATGGCCTCCGCGGTGGACCGGCTCGCCGAGCTGGTCCCGGGCGTCACCGTGCGCGACCCGCGCACCCCGTTCATCTCCAACTCCGACGGCGCCGTGCTGCACGACGGCCGCGCCGTGGTCGGGCGGCTGGTCACCCAGGTCTCCAACCCGGTGCGCTGGGACCTGTGCATGGAGACCATGAAGGACCTAGGCGTCACCGGTCTGATCGAAGTGGCCCCGGCGGGCACCCTGACCGGTCTGGCCAAGCGCGCCCTGCCCGGCGTGGAGACGGTCGCCCTCAAGACCCCGGACGACCTGGAGGCGGCCCGCAAGCTGGTCGAGCGGCACGGCAGCCCCAGCGCGATCGACGCCTCGCCCACGTGGCGCCTGGTGGTCGCGCCGTTCAAGGGCATCATCGAACTCACCGACATCAAGTCGGGCGACGCCCTGGTGCCCGGTGCCCGGGTCGCCACGGTGCGCTCGCACCGCGACGAGCAGAGCATCACCGTTCCGCACGGCGGCACCGTGGTCGAGTGGCTCGTCGAGGACGGCGACCCGGTCGCGCCCGGCATGCCGCTGTTGCGCATCCACCCGCAGAGCGCGCTGTGACACACGTCGCAACACCCGCTCCGCACCCGGCCGCGAACCCACCCGGCCTCGAACCCGTACGGGAGGACCACGCGTGACCGCTTCCATCACCCCCCGCGCCGGAGCCGCACACGCGCGCATCCTCGGCGTCGGTGGATACCGCCCGGCTCGGATCGTGCCCAATTCCGAACTGGTGGACCGGATCGACTCGTCCGACGAGTGGATCCAGACCCGTTCCGGGATCAAGACCCGGCGCTGGGCCTCCGCCGAGGAGACCGTCGCGGAGATGTCCATCGCCGCGGCGGGCAAGGCACTCGCGCACGCCGGTCTGGATGCGTCGCAGGTGGGTTGCGTGATCGTCTCGACGGTCACGCACCTCAAGCAGACCCCGGCGATCGCGACCGAGATCGCCCACCGCCTGGGTGCGGGCGGCGGGCGGGCGGCGGCATTCGACGTCTCCGCGGCCTGCGCCGGCTTCTGCTACGGCGTCTCGCTGGCCAGTGACATGGTCCGCGGTGGCAGTGCCGAGTACGTCCTGGTGATCGGGGTCGAGCGACTGAGCGACCTGACCAACCTGGCGGACCGCGGCACCGCGTTCATCTTCGGCGACGGCGCGGGCGCCGTGGTGATCGGTCCCTCGAGCACGCCGGGCATCGGCCCGGTCGTGTGGGGTTCCGACGGCTCGCAGTCCGAGGCGATCACCCAGACCGTCGACTGGAACGAGCTGCGCGACCGGCCCGAGCAGGAGTTCCCCACGCTCAAGATGGAGGGCCAGAAGGTCTTCCGGTGGGCCGTGTGGGAGATGGCCAAGGTCTGCGAGCAGGCGTTGGACGCGGCCGGCATCAAGGCCGAGGACCTGGACGCGTTCATCCCGCACCAGGCCAACATGCGCATCACCGACGCGATGATCAAGGCGCTGAAGCTGCCCGCCGAGGTGCCGGTCGCCCGCGACATCGCCGAGAACGGAAACACCTCCGCCGCGTCCATCCCGCTCGCCATGGAGCGCATGCTCGAAAGCGGCGAAGCGGTCAGCGGCGGAACCGCACTGATCATGGGATTCGGGGCCGGCCTCGTCTACGCGGGCCAGGTCATTACGCTTCCGTAGTCCCCCGTCGGTCCACGCCGGCGGACGAGCAACACACACGCAGTACCCGTCACCGCAGAAGATTCGAATCAAGGAGCAACATGGCTGCCAGCCAGGAAGAGGTCCTCGCGGGCCTCGCCGACATCGTGAACGAGATCGCCGGCGTCCCGCAGGACGAGGTCGAGCTGGACAAGTCCTTCATCGACGACCTGGACGTGGACTCGCTGTCGATGGTCGAGGTCGTCGTGGCGGCCGAGGAGAAGTTCGAGGTCAAGATCCCGGACGACGACGTCAAGGGCCTCAAGACCGTTCGCGACGCGGTGGACTACATCGTCAAGGCCGCCTAGGTCGGATGTAGTACGGCCGTTTTCCGGGCCGGACCCGCGTCCGCGAGTCCGGCCCGGTCCGTCTCGGCCACACCGGGCCCCGGCCCGCTCGGCCGCCGGATCCCCGAAACAAGAGCGTGAGAGTGAGAAGACAGTGAAGTCGACCGAGCGCAACGACGCCGCGCGAACCGTGGTCGTCACCGGTCTGGGCGCGACCACGCCGGTCGGCGGCGATGTCGCGACCACGTGGTCCGCGCTGCTCGCGGGCACGTCCGGCGCGCGGGCGCTGACCGAGGAATGGGCCGCGGAGCTGCCGGTGACCTTCGCCGCGCGGATCGCCGTCGAGCCACTCGAGGTCATGCCCAAGGTCGAGGCGCGTCGCCTGGACCGGTCCGGCCAGTTCGCGATGATCGCCGCCCGCGAGGCCTGGCTGGACGCCGGCTACGCGGCGAAGAACACCGCGAACGAGGACGCCCCGGACGCGCTCGTGGTGGACCCGGTCCGCCTCGGTGTGGTCATCGCGTCCGGCATCGGCGGCGTGACCACCCTGCTCGACGCGTGGGACACCTTCCGCGAGAAGGGCCCGCGCCGGGTCGGCCCGCTCACCGTCCCGATGCTCATGCCCAACAGCCCGGCCGCCAACGTCGGCATCGAGCTGGGCGCGCGGGCCGGTGTGCACACCCCCGTCAGCGCGTGCGCCTCCGGCGCCGAGGCGGTCGCCTACGGCCTGGAGATGATCCGTTCCGGCCGCGCCGACGTGGTCGTCTGCGGCGGTACCGAGGCGGCGATCCACCCGCTGCCGATGGCCGCCTTCGCGAACATGATGGCGATGTCCAAGCGCAACGACGAGCCGCAGCGCGCGTCGCGCCCGTACGACAAGGGCCGCGACGGCTTCGTGATGGGCGAGGGCGCGGGCGTCCTGGTCCTGGAGAGCGCCGAATACGCGGCGGCCCGCGGAGCGCGCGTGTACGCCGAGGTCGCGGGCGCCGGACTCAGCTCCGACGGCCACCACATCGCCCAGCCCGAGCCGACCGGCCGCGACATCGCCCGGGCGATGGCCCTGGCCCTGGCGGACGGCGCGATCGAGCCGGAGGAGGTCGTGCACGTCAACGCGCACGGCACCTCGACCCCGGCGGGCGACGTCACCGAACTCAAGGCGATCCGCGCCACGCTGGGCGACGCGGCGGCCGACAAGGTCACCGTCACCAGCACCAAGTCGATGACCGGCCACCTGCTCGGCGGCACCGGCGCGGTCGAGTCGGTCGCCACGGTACTCGCCCTGTACCACCGCACGGCGCCGCCCACGATCAACGTGGACGACCTCGACGACGAGGTCGACCTGGACGTCATCCGGGACGAGCCGCGCACCCTGCCCGACGGCAACGTCGTCGCCCTCAACAACTCGTTCGGCTTCGGCGGCCACAACGTCGTCGTCGCCTTCCGCACGTTCGGGTGACCCCCGAACTCCTTGCGCCGGCTCGCGACGCGTGCCGCCGGGCCGCACCATGCCCGGCGCGCGTGCCGCGGTCGGCAGGACGGACCAGACAGCCGTGACCGTGATGGACAACCGACCCGGCACCGAGGCCGCACCCGCGCCCACCGCCCGGCCCACCCGTCCACACCGCGACGACGACCCGCGCAACCCGAGACTGCGGCTGCGGAAGCTGGTCGATCCGGGTTCGTACGAGGAGATCTCGGCCTACGAGACCACCTCGGGCACTCTCGCCTGTGTCGGCACGATCAACGGCGCCCGCGTGGTGGCCTACGCGTCGGACCCCACCGTCCAGGGCGGGGCGATGGGCGAAGAGGGCTGCGCCATCGTGGTCGAGGCCTACCAGCGCGCGATGGCCGAGCAGGCGCCGATCATCGCCCTGTTCCACTCCGGCGGCGCCCGCCTCCAGGAGGGGGTGGCGAGCCTGCACGCGGTGGGCCGGATCTTCCACGCGATGACCATGGCCTCGGGTCGCATCCCACAGATCTCGGTCGTGCTCGGCGCGGCCGCCGGCGGCGCGGCCTACGGACCCGCGCTCACCGACATCGTGATCCTGGCGCCCGAGGGCCGCATCTTCGTCACCGGACCGGACGTGGTCCGCTCGGTCACCGGTGAGGACGTCGACGCGCTGCGCCTGGGCGGCCCCGAGCCGCACGGCCGGCGCAGCGGCGTCGTGCACGTGGTCGCCGAGTCCGAGCAGGACGCGATCGACCGGGCCCGCGGCCTGGCCGACCTGCTGGCCAACCAGGGCGAGATCGACCCGGCCACCCTCGACCGCCGCGAACTGGGCGCGCTGCTGCCCGAGTCCGCCAAGCGCGCCTACGACGTGCACCCGGTGGTCGACGGGCTGCTGGACGAGCCCGGCCAGGAACTGCACCCCAAGTGGGCGCCGAACATCGTCACCACACTCGGCCGGCTCGGCGGGCGCACCGTCGGCCTGGTCGCGAACAACCCACTGCGGCTGGGCGGTTGCCTGGACTCGGCGTCGGCCGAGAAGGCCTCGCGCTTCGTGCGCATGTGCGACGCGTTCGGCGTGCCGCTCGTGGTGGTAGTGGACGTGCCCGGCTACCTGCCCGGCGTGGGCCAGGAGTGGGACGGCGTGGTGCGCCGCGGCGCGAAGCTGCTGCACGCGTTCGGCGAGTGCGTCGTGCCGCGCGTGACGATGGTCACCCGCAAGGCGTACGGCGGGGCGTACATCGCGATGAACTCGCGCTCGCTGGGCGCGACTCGGGTACTGGCCTGGCCGACCGCCGAGGTCGCGGTGATGGGCGCGGTCGCCGCCGTGCGCATCCTGCACCGCCGCCGGCTCGCGGAGGTTCCGGACGAGCTGAAGCCGCAGGTCGAACTGGAGCTGGCGGCCGAGCACGAGAAGGTCGCGGGCGGCCTGGACCGGGCGATCGAGATCGGCGTCGTGGACGAGGTGATCGACCCGGACGAGAGCCGGCTCGCGATCGCGAAGGCGATCGCCGCCGCCCCGCGAACCCGCGGCGCACACGGCAACATCCCGCTCTAGGCCGTATCCGGTGGATCTTGGTGGATGAGGTCGCGTCGTCCGGTGCCGTGGCTCGGCGTGCCGGAGAAGCAGCCGCATAGTGGTTCCATTCGGCCGTTTCTCCGGTGCGGCGAGGCGCGGTGCCGGGCGGCGCGGCCCCACCGAGATCCGCCGGACACGGCCTGGGTTGCGTCTGCGGATCTCGGTCCGCACCCGGCACCCGGTACTCCCGCGGCCCCGATGGGCCCGAAGGCGGAGACGCGGGGGGCCCTTCCGGATGATTCGGAAGGGCCCCCCGCGTCGGTATGTCTATACGTATGTCTTCTCCCCGGCCGCTCCGGCCGCCGTCGCAGGCCCGCCCGCCACGCTCAGACCACCTGGTGCAACCAGCGCACCGGCGTGCCCTCCCCCGCGTAGCGGAAGGGCTCCAACTCGTCGTCCCACGGCTTGCCGAGCAGCTTCTCCACCTCGGTACGCAGGTCGACCTCGCCGCGCGCCGCACGACCGAGCACCGCGCGCAGCCGATCCTCGGGGATCAGGATGTCGCCGTGCGCCCCCGTGACCGCGTGGAAGATACCGAGGTCGGGGGTGTTGCTGTAGCGCTCCCCCTCGGCATTGGCCGAGGGCTCCTCGGTGGCCTCGAAGCGCAGCAGGTGCCACCCGCGCAGCGCCGAGGCCAGGCGCGACGCAGTACCGGGCGCGCCCTGCCAGGACAGCTCGGCCCGCAACATGCCGGGCGCCACCGGCTGGCGGACCCAGTCAAGACTCACGCGCACGCCAAGAACGCCCGCTGCGGCCCACTCGACGTGCGGGCACAGCGCACGCGGCGCGGAGTGCACGTACAGAACTCCACGTGTCGTCACCGGGACCTCCAGGCTTCAAGGACGAGGTTCGCCTTCCCCAGCGGCCTCAAGCCTTGTCTCGGACTGCCTGTTCGAATCCCGGTCTTCCATTGTGCCCCACGGACCACGGATGTACCACAGGCACCAGTTGCTGTCCGTAATCACATGTGGGCAATTGTCCGATGCGAAGGAACAATTCGTTACTCACCGTCTCGGAATGGTGAGCCACTGCACTCAACGTGCCCGGCCGCCGACAACGCCACTCCCGGCAGTGTCGGCCTTCACACGAAGGAGTGACGTACCGTCGATGGACATCGTCGTGTCGATGCTAGGGGTCGGAGGGGGCGGCGTGGGTGGGAAACGACGAGTAGGGGTGGCAACCGCGACGATGGTCGCGACCTTGTTGACGCTGTCCTCCTGTAACGACTCGGCCGGGGGCAAGAGTGCCGCGCCGGCCGCGGTCGGGGCCGGCGCGGCGGCCGAGCCGAGTGGGGGGAAGACCGGCAAGCCCGGCAACCCGAGCGCGTCCGAACAGCCCAACGCAAAGGCGCTCGTGCCCACTCCGGACGCGCCGGCGACCGCGACCGCCCCGCCGCGGCCGCGCTCGATGGCGGCCCTGGGCGACTCGATCACCCGCGGCTTCGACTCGTGCTCGCCGCTGCGGGACTGCCCGGAAAAGTCCTGGGCCACCGGCACCTCTTCCGACGTGAACAGTCACGCCAAGCGGCTGGGGTTGCCCGCGGACGCGGTGTTCAACAACGCCGAGACAGGCGCCCGGATGTCGGATCTGGCCGGCCAGGCCCGCGAGGCGGTCCGGGAGCGGGCCGACTACGTGACGATCCTGATGGGTGCCAACGACGCGTGCCGCCGCACCGAGGCCGAGATGACCTCGCCGGGCACGTTCGAGAGCCAGTTCCGCGACGCGCTGTCGGTGTTGCGCGAGGGACTGCCGCACGCGCGGGTGCTCGTGGTCAGCGTGCCGGACCTGGGGCGGATGTGGGAGACCGGCCACGACGAGATGGTGGCCCGCGCGGTGTGGTCGATGGCGAACGTGTGCCAGACGATGCTGGAGGACCCGCAGTCGGCCAAGCCCGCGGCGCTGGACCGCCGGCAGCGGGTGCGCGACCGGGTCACCGCCTACAACGCGAAGCTGCGCGAGGTGTGTTCGTCCTGGTCCAACTGCCGCTACGACGGCGGCGTCGTGAACACCCAGCGGTTCGGCAAGAACGACGTCAGCCACTGGGACTGGTTCCACCCCAGCGTGGCCGGTCAGCGCACGCTCGCGGAGGTGACGTCCCGCCAGGGATATACATGGGGATAGCCCGTATGAGTGATTTCCCTCCCGGAATCCCCGGCGAGCCCGCTAAGCTCTCACTCGACTACGGAATAGAGTCGCTCGACGACACACAGCGACGACGCATGGTGACGAAAGCAGCCGACCGGGACATACGACGCGAGAACACACTGCGAGACGCCGACCTGAGTGGGTGGGGCGGGTGGGACTCGAACCCACGGCCAGAGGATTATGAGTCCCCTGCTCTAACCAGCTGAGCTACCGCCCCTCGCCGTCCGCTGCCGGACAACCTGAGGCAGCATAACCGGTCAGGCACGACCATCGCCCGGGGGGATCCTCGCGAGCGTGGTCTCATCCTGCCCGAAAGTGTTCGCTTCCCGTCCCCGGGTCGCACCGGGGCCGGCGCGCGCCATGCCCGCCGCCGAACCGGGCTGTCGCCGCGATTCGCCCTTCCGCTCGCCCGCCGGGCCGGCCGGGCCGGCCGGGCCGCCGGTCAGGCCAGCAGCGGCGCCAACCGTGAGCACAGCGTGGTCACGTGGGTGCGCACCATCTCCTCGCCCATGCCGCTCAGCGAGGCGAAGAACCACACCGTCTCGATCGGCGTATCGGCCACGTACGCCCGAATCTCGCGTGCCGCGTCCTCGGGCGTCGCGTGCAGGAAGTGGCCGGGTGCCGCGGACAGCCCCCGCGCCCGCCACCGGTCCGGGTCGATCGGGCGCGGCGGCGCCGCGTCGGTGCCCTCGACCGCGTAGCGGTGGTAGCCGTCCCACTGGTGCGCCAGGTGCCGGGAGACCACCGGCCAGTCCCGGTCGGGATCCTCGGTGATCCAGCCGTTCAGCAGTCCGGCCATCCGGGCGCCCGCCGGGTCGTGGCCCGCCTCGCGCAGTCCGTCCAGGTAGGGCGCGGCCATCGCCGGGTTCGCGGTGAGCAGCGATTCGCCGAGCAGTCCGGCCCGACGTGCGCCCTGCGGACCCTGGTAGCCGAGCCAGATCCGCGGCCGACGCTGGACCGGGGCCGGCGTGATGGTCCCGCTCTCCCACAACCGGCGGATCTCTCGGGCGCTCGCGTCGGTGGCCGCGAACCGGGTCCTGAGCAGCTCGGTCCGGTCGAAGAGGTCGTACTCGGGCTGCCGGTATCCGGTGCCGATGCCCAGCTCCAGCCGGCCGCCGCCGATCAGGTCCACGATCGCGGCCTCCTCGGCCAGGTGCGCCGGGTGGCGCAGCGGCGCGATGGTGACGCCGGTGCCGATCCGGGCCCGCCGGGTGCGCGCGGCGATCGCGGCGGCCAGGGTGAGCGGCTGGCTGAGGTAGCCGTCCTCGAAGCCGTGGTGTTCGGTGGTCCAGATCGAGTGCACTCCGAGCCGGTCCGCCTCCTCGCACAGTTCCAGGGTGAAGGCGTACAGCCGGGACCAGTCCTGCCGCCACTCGACCGGATTGCGCAGGTCCAGGTAGATGCCGACGTTGACCACGCGACGCTCCCCACGGGTGGGTGCCCGGATGGGCCGACCCGGGGCGTCGCCTCGGTCGGCCATCTGACACGGTGATATCTGACTGACCGTCAGCTTACGGAGGCAGCATGTCCGACCCGATCACCACCCGGCTGGATCGCCTGGAGGCGCACGAACAGATCCGCCAACTCGCCGCCCGCTACGCGCTCGCACTGGACAGTCGGGACGTGCCGGCGCTGGCCGCACTGTTCGTGGACGACGTGCGCACGGGTGACGGCGGGGTCGGTCGGGATGCCCTGGCCCGGTGGTTCGACCCGGTCCTGCGCCCGTACGGGATCACGTTTCACCTGATCGGGAACCACGTGATCGACCTGGTGGACGAGGATCACGCCACCGGGGTGGTCTACTGCCGCCCCGAACACGAGGTGGGCGACCTGTGGGTGGTGATGCCGATGCAGTATCTGGACCGCTACGAACGGCGGGACGGGCGGTGGTACTTCCGCAGCCGCAAGCCCCGGGTGTTCTACGCGGCGGACGTCCTGGAACACCCGCTGTCCGTGCCCGACCGGTTCCACTTTCCGAACAACCCGCTGATCACGGACGCCCGACTCCCGCAGGCGTGGCCCTCGTGGCAGGAGTTCTGGGCCCGCACCGGAAGCGAGTGAGCCGGACCCGCTCCACAACGCACGAACGCCCGCCGGATGGACCCGGCGGGCGCTCGTGATGGCTCCCGCAATTGGACTCGAACCAATAACCTGCCGGTTAACAGCCGGCTGCTCTGCCAATTGAGCTATGCGGGATTGCGTCGGACCGTGTGGCGGTCGCTGCGTGGAATACATTAGCGCATTCCCGGGGGTGGCCCGCACCAGGGTTTTTCCGGTAGGACCTCACAGGTTGCCCACGCACCGCGCCCGGGTAGGCGCTGACGTGCACGGGCGGGACACACGACCGCGGAGGACATCATGATCAACAAGCTCACCTTCGTCACCGGCCTCGCCATCGGCTACGTCCTGGGGACGAAGGCCGGGCGGGAGCGGTACGAGCAGATCCGGAAGTTGTCCGGCACGGTGGCGGGCAGCCCGCCTGCCCGCAAGGCCGGGCACGCGGCGGCCGGACTCGGCCGCGAGGCCGGCGTCAAGGCCGGTCGGGCCATCGGCGACCACCTGCCCGAGCGGGTGGGACGACACCTGCCGGACCGGTTCGGCCGACACCACACGAACGGCACGTCGGTGACGACCTCGCGCTACGGACAGGGGCTGTAACGGCCCGCAGCAGCGGATGAACGGGCTGCGGACCGGGTTCGTGGCGACCCCGGGCGGCCCGCGTGGAGGTTTTCGGATACCCACGGTCGGCGGCGTCGGCGGGGTGGGTCGGACACCGGGTTCGCCCGGCGCCGGCCCGCCCCGCCGGCGCCGGCATCCGCCGTCCGGTCACCCCCTGCGGTGGCGCCCACCCACCTCCGCGCCCTCGCGCGGAGGCGGCACCGCGCCCGGGTGCAGCCGATCGCGCACCTCGCGGTACTGCGCCCGGACCGCGTCGCCGAGTCCGAGTTCCTCCTCGGGGGGTTGCACGAAGGCGCCGACCCCCGAGGGCCACGCCGGCAGCGCCCCGAACAGCGCCCACGCGGCCTGACGGGCCGCACCCTGGGCCACGAAGCGTCCGGCGAGCGACGCCGCGGGCACCGCGGTGGGCACGCCGAGCAGGGCCGGCGCGATCGTGGACACCGCGGCCGAGCGGGCGCCGGGGCCGACCAGGATCACCCGGTCCACCACCACGTCCCGATCGCGCAGCACGTCCAGTGCGTCCGAGATGCCGCACAACATGCCCTCCACCGAGGCCCGGGCCAGTGCCGCCGGCGTCATGCTCTCCCGGCGCAGCCCGGTGAGCGTGCCCGCCGCGTGCGGCAGGTCGGGGATCTGCTCGCCGTCGAGGTAGGGCACCAGGACCAGTCCGCACGCGCCCGGCGTGCACTCCAGCGCGACCCGGTCGAACTCGTCGGCGTCCAGCCCCAGCATCGTCGCGGTCCCGCGCAGCACCCGGGCCGCGTTGAGGGTGCGCGCCAGCGGCAGGTGCCGCCCGGTGGCGTCGGCGTAGGAGGAGACCACGCCGGTGGGATCGGCCACCGAGACCGGATGCGGCGCGAACGCGGTGCCGGTGGTACCGATGGCGACCACCACGTCGCCGTCGGACAGCCCCGCGCCCAGTGCCAGCGCCGCCTCGGCGCCGGTGCCGGCCGAGACCAGGATGCCTTCGGGGGTGTGTCCCGCGACGCCGCCCGGCGGCAGCACGATCGGCGTGCGCGGCACCCGACCGATGGCCAGGTGCAGCAGGTCCGCACGCCACTCTCCCGTGGTGGCGTAGTAGCCGGTGGTGGAGGCGTCCGCGCGGTCGGTGACCGGGTCCGGCGGACAGCCGAGCAGTTGCCAGGTGACCCAGTCGTGCGGCAGCAGCACGGAGGCGATCCGGGTCACCGCCTCGGGTTCGAACCGGGCGAATCGGCGCAGTTGGGCGATCGCCGAGGACGAGCCCGGCACCGAGCCGGTCGCGGCGGTCCATGCGGCCGGCCCGCCGAGTGCGTCGACGAGGTCCGCGGCGGCCCCGGAGGCGCCGGGGTCGTCCCCGGGCAGCGGATGCCCCAGGATCACACCCTGTGCGTCCAGCGGGACCGCGCCGTGGTTCTGTGCGGCCACCGCGATCGCCGCCACGCCGTCGAGGAGGCCGTCCGCCGCGGCCTCGCCGAAGGCCCGCAACCACGCGCCCGGCGTGGTCGCGGCGCCCTCGGCGTACGCGGCGCGCCCCTGGCGCAGGGGCGTACCGGTCGCGGCGTCGCAGACGAGGATGCGCAACTGTCGCGCTGAGCAGTGCACCCCGGCGACGAGGGTGGGTGTCGGGCTTGTCGGCATGGGCGAATTCTGACAGCAGACGACCGACGACAACCGGTCTCCGGGTCACAACGGTCGAGGATCAGTCGAGATAGCCTCGCAGTTGCTCCGAGTAGGACCGTTCGCGAAGTCGGGACAGCGTGCGCGACTCGATCTGGCGAATGCGCTCGCGGGTCACCCCGAAGACCCGGCCGATCTCCTCCAGCGTGTGCGGTTCGCCGTCGGCCAGCCCGTAGCGCAGTTGCACCACCCGGCGCTCGCGGTCGCCCAGCGTGGACAGCAGCGCCTCCAGGTGTTCGCGCAACATCAGGGACGCGGCGGCCTCGGCCGGGGAGGTCGCGTCGGTGTCCTCGACGATGTCCCCGAGCAGCACCTCGTCCTCGCCGACGGGGGTGTGCAGGGACACCGGCTCCTGGGCCAGCCGCAGGATCTCGGTGACCCGCTCGGCGGTCAGGTCGAGCACCTCGCCGACGTCCTCGGCGGTGGGCTCCTCGCCGCGTTCCTGGAGCAGTCGGCGCTGCACCCGGATCACCCGGTTGATCAGTTCGACCACGTGGACCGGGACCCGGATGGTGCGCGCCTGGTCGGCCAGCGCCCGGCTCATCGCCTGGCGGATCCACCAGGTCGCATAGGTGGAGAACTTGTAGCCGCGGGTGTAGTCGAACTTCTCCACCGCCCGGATCAGGCCCAGATTGCCCTCCTGGACCAGGTCGAGCAGGCCCAGGCCGCGTCCGACGTAGCGCTTGGCGATCGAGACGACCAGGCGCAGGTTGGCCTCGATCAGGCGGCGCTTGGCCCGTTCGCCGTCGTGGACCAGGGTGGTCAACGCGTCGCGGACGGCGGGGTCCGCGGGCGGGTCGTCGAGCAGGCGTTCGCCGGCGAACAGGCCGGCCTCGACCCGACGGGCCAGGTCCACCTCGTCCGCGGCGCTCAGCAGCGGCACCCGGCCGATCTCGCGCAGGTACTGGCGCAGCAGGTCGGCGGCCGAGCCGCCGGACTCCGTGGTGCGCGGGGCGTCCCGCGGGGCATCGTCGGCGGCCGGTCGCTCGACGTCCTCGGCCGTGGCCGGTGCGGGTGGCGCGGGTGGCGCGGTTCCTGGGGTGACGTACTCCGTGAGGACGGTGGCCGGGCCCGGTTCAGGCTCATCCGTCCGATCCGTATGGGTGGGGTCTCCGCCGGGCGTTTTCCCCCCTCTGGTGTGCCGATGCACCTTCCCCAGTCTGCTGTACGAGGGGGCCTGTAGCCGAGAGTTGGGCGCGGAAATCTCGCCGGCCCCAAGGCGATTCGGGCGATCGACGTGGCCCGATGCCCCGGGCGGGGGCCGTTTTTCTGCCGGCCGGCGGCCGAACCGTCAGCCGCCCGGGGCGTACAGCGCCTCGGCGCCCCGGTCGACCAGGGCGCGCTTGTACGTCTCCAGCGTGTTCAACTCCTGCCAGACCAGCGCGTACTCGTCCGCGTCGCGGACCGGATCGATGCGCAGCAGGCGGGACTTGGCGTCCGCGATCCGGCGTTCGGCGGAGAACACCCGCAGGCGCACCAGGTTGCCGTCGGCGTAGGCCCGGTCCGGGTCGGCGGTGCGGTGCAGGCTCTCCACGGCAAGTTCGGTGACCATGTGCCGGACGACGTCGTCGGGTGCGGCCGTGCGCACCTCGGCGACCCAGTTCGCGGTCTGGGCAAGCTCGCAGCACACGCCGCCGGCGGCGGTGATGGCCGCACGCACGGCCGCGTACGGCGGCGCGGTGAACTCGTCGACCTCGTAGTGGTCGAACGCCGGTGCCACCAGCGCGGGAGCCTGCAACGCGAGCTTGAGCACCTCGCGTTGCACGGCCTGGCACATGTCGCGCGGGTCGGGTCGGAAGCCGGCCGGTCGTTGCGGGGCCTGCGGTTGCCGGCCGGGCTGTGCCGGGACCTGGCCCTGGTGGGCGCCCCGCTCGCCGCGCGCGGCGCGCTCGCGCTGCCACCGGTTGACCTGGGCGACCCGGGCGACCACGAACCGCTCGTCCAGGAAGCCGAGCATGGAGTCGAGTCGGACCGCGTAGGTGTGCCGCAGGGCCTGGTCCTTGATGCCCGCGATGACCGGCGCGGCCGCGTCCAGGGCGGCCACCCGGCCCTCGGCGGTGGACAGGTCGTGGCCCTCGATCCGGGACTTGATGGCGAACTCGAACAGCGGGACGCGCGCGTCGATCAGACCGAGCACGGCCTCGTCGCCGTGTGCCAGGCGCAGGTCGCACGGGTCCAGGCCGCGCGGCTCGACCGCGACGAAGGTGCGGGTGACGAACTTCTGGTCCTCCTCGAACGCCCGCAGCGCGGCCTTTTGGCCGGCCGCGTCGCCGTCGAAGGTGAAGATCACCTCGCCGCGGAACTCGCCGGAGTCCATCAGCAGCCGGCGCAGCACCTTGATGTGCTCGTCGCCGAAGGAGGTGCCGCACGTGGCGATCGCGGTGCCGGCTCCGGCGAGGTGGCAGGCCATCACGTCGGTGTAGCCCTCGACGATGACCGCCCGGCCGGATTTGGCGATCTCCTTCTTGGCCAGGTCCAGGCCGTAGAGCACCTGGGACTTCTTGTAGATCGGCGTCTCGGGGGTGTTCAGGTATTTGGGGCCGTTGTCGTCGTCGTAGAGCTTGCGCGCGCCGAAGCCGATCACGTCGCCGGTGATGTCGCGGATGGGCCAGATCAGCCGGCCCCGGAAGCGGTCCATCGGGCCGTTGCGGCCCTCGCTGGCCAGGCCGCCTTCGAGCATCTCCTGCGGGGTGAAGCCCTTGCCGCGCAGGAATCGCACCAGGTTCTCCCAGCCCTTGGGCGCGTAGCCGAGCGCGAACCGTTCGGCGGCGTCCTGCTCGAAGCCGCGGTCGGCGAGGAATTGGCGGGCGGTCTGGGCCTCGGGGCCGGCGAGCTGATCGGCGAACCAGCGTGCGGCGATCTTGTGCGCCTCGACAAGCCGGGTGCGCCGGCCCTGTTGGCGGCCGGGTGTGTAGCCGCCCTCCTCGTAGCGCAGCTCGATGCCGTACTGCTGGGCCAGCCGCTCCACGGTCTCCGAGAACGTGGTGTGGTCCAGGCGCATGACGAAGTCGAGAACGTCGCCGCCTTCGCCGCAGCCGAAGCAGTACCAGAGGTTCTTCGCCGGGCTGACCTGGAAGGACGGGGACTTCTCGTCATGGAAGGGGCACAGCCCCTTGAAGTTTCCTCCGCCCGCGTTGCGCAGTTGCAGGTGTTGTTCGGCGATCTCCGCGATGCGTGCCGTCTCGCGGACCCGCCTGACGTCTTCCTCACGGATACGGCCGGCCACAATCATCGAGTCTACGGGGCCGTGCGAGGGGTGGCGGCGCCGACCGGGCGGCTCACCGCGAGCTCAGCGCGGCGTGCAGGGTGATCGCGGCGCGGTCGGTGAGCGAGGCCACCTGGTCGACGACCACCCGCAGTCGGGCCGCGTCGTCCGCGGCCTGGGCCCAGTCCTCGCGCAGCGACGCGTCCAGGACCTCGGGGCCGCCGGCCACGAGCAGTTCGACCAGTTCGGTGATCACCGCGCGCTGGCGCTCGCGCAGCCGATCGGCACCCTCGCGGGCCATCACGTAGCGCGCGGTGACCGCCTTGAGCACGGCGCATTCGAGCCGGATGTCGCGCGGGACGATCAGGTCGGCGGTGTAGCGGGCGACCGGGTCGGTGCCGTACAGCTCGCGGGTGGCGTGTTCGGCGGCCAGGCAGAAGCGGCCGATCAGACCGCTGGTGGCGTTCTTGAGCCGGGCCTGGGCCCGGCGCGAGCCGTCGTAGCCCACCGGCCAGAAGTCGAGCGCGAGCAGGCGGTCCAGCGCCTCGCCGAGTTCGTCGGCCGCGCAGTCGGGTCGGTAGCGGCGCACGGTGAGGTCGAGCAGTTCGCGTCGTTCGCCGGCGTCGCGCAGTCGGACCAGGTCGAGCCGGTGCGACTGCACCGCGTCCTCCAGGTCGTGCACCGAGTAGGCGACGTCGTCGGACCAGTCCATCACCTGGGCCTCCAGGCAACGGCGGTTCGGGTCGGCGCCGGCGCGCACCCACTCGAACACGGCCAGGTCGTCTTCGTAGGCGCCGTAGGAGTGGGTGTCGCGCCGGCGCGGCCACGGGTACTTGAGCACCGCGTCCAGCCCGGCGCGGGTCAGGTTCAGGCCCACACTGCGGCCGTCGGGGCCGAACGTCTTGGGTTCGAGCCGGGTGAGCAGGCGCAGGCTCTGGGCGTTGCCCTCGAAGCCGCCGCAGCTCTTGGCCGCCTCGTCCAGGGCACGCTCGCCGTTGTGGCCGAACGGCGGGTGGCCCAGGTCGTGGGCCAGGCACGCGGTCTCCACCAGGTCCGGATCGCAGCCCAGCGCCTGGCCCAGCTCACGACCGATCTGGGCGCATTCGAGCGAGTGGGTCAGCCGGGTGCGCGGGCTGTCCTGGCCCGCGGCGGCGGTCTCGCCGGGGACCACGACCTGGGTCTTGCCCGCGAGGCGGCGCAGCGCGGCCGAGTGCAGCACCCGGGCCCGGTCGCGCTCGAACGCGGTGCGCCCGGGCCGCTTGTTGGGTTCGGGGACCCACCGGGCGAGATCCTCGGCCCCGTAGTGGCCGCGCCCGGATCGATCCTCCGCCCCGGGACGGGCCGCGGGAAGTCCTGTCGTGCATGCCGATTTGCTGTCCACTTGTCCACATTAAGGAATGCCACCGACATTCGACGAAGTCCGGGCCGCGAACACCGGGGGAACCCTTCACCGCGCGTCGGACAACTTGCCGCGCAGTTGCAGCACCGCCTTGGTGTGGATCTGGCAGGTGCGGCTCTCGGTCACCCCGAGCACCTGGCCGATCTGGGACAGGGTCAGGCCCTCGAAGTAGTAGAGCGTCACGACGGTCTTCTCCCGTTCGGGCAGGGCGTTGACCGCGCGGGCGAGCAGGTGTCGCATCTCTCGGCTCTCGGCCACCTCGACCGGGTCGTCGGCGGTGGTGTCCTCCAGCGTGTCCACCAGGCTGAGCCGATCGCCGCCGTCCTGCCCGGTGTGCAGGAGTTCGTCCAGGGCCATCACGTTGATCAGCGAGAGTTGGCTGAAGATCGCGTGCAGGTCCTCCAGCGCGATGCCCATCTCGCGCGCGACCTCGACCTCCGAGGGCGTGCGATTGAGCTTGGCCTCCAGGCCCGCGTAGGCCAGTTCGACCGCGCGGGCCTTCTGCCGCACGGACCGGGGGATCCAGTCCAGCGCGCGCAGTTCGTCGATGATCGCGCCTCGGATGCGGCTGATCGCGTACGTCTCGAACTTGATCGCGCGGTCGAGGTCGAACTTCTCGATCGCGTCGATCAGGCCGAACATCCCGTACGAGACGAAGTCGGCCTGGTCCACATTGGCCGGAAGGCCGACGCCGACGCGCCCGGCGACGTACTTCACGAGCGGCGAGTAATTCAGGATGAGGCGTTCCCGCAGGGTGGGATCCCCCGAGCGCTTGAAGTCGCTCCAGAGGTTCTCCAGCGCGCGGTTGGAAGCGCCACCGTCCTCGACGGTGACGGCCGGTCCGTCCTGGGACGCGGCCGCGGTGGCGCTCTTACGCCCTGGGGTTTGCTTGGGCATGCGTGGCCTTGTGTCGTTCCACGGAGACGTGCGTGCAGATCTGGGTCCTCGCGAGCGTAGCGTGACCTGACGACTCCCGAGCGCTACGAAGATCCCGCCCGGGCCGGATCGGCCGGGTCGCGGCGGTGCGGCCGGGGCCGCGCCGATCGCACCCGGCGGATTCGATCGGGCCGGCGGCGGCGGCTTCCCCCGGGGCCGGGGGCGCCGGTCGGGGCGGCCGGGCCGGCGGTTCGGCCGGACGGCGGGCGGCAGACGGGATCCGGCCCACGCGGTGCCGCCCACCGGCGATGATCCACCGATCGAGGGTGCCCGCCGGCCGGTCTGCCCGAGGCGGCGTGTGCATGTGCCCGACCGTGCTCGGCGTCCGCGCCGTGGCGCGCCCGCGCACGGCGATCGCGCCTCCCCGAACGGGTGTACCCGCCGCCCCGCGGGCCGGCCCGGCCGCCGCCGCCACCGGGAGGTCGCGGGCCGGTACGGGCGTGTCGTCGCGTGTCGGGCAGACACCGCCCGGGCACGCGCGTTCGAGCGGACCGCGGGCGGCGTCGTGCCGGATGCGCGGGCGCGGGCCGAACCGTCGGGCCCGGTCGCGGTCCGCCGGTCGGGCGGGCGCGGCCGGCGGTGGGGCGATCCGGTCGGGGCCGCCGGTGTCCCCTTCCTCGGCCGCAGCCTCGGCCACGCTCTCGTCGGTCACGGGGTATGGCACCTCCTCGATTGGGCCTCCCCTCACGGTGATGATCACTGCCGCCCCAGGTCAAGCACCGCCACGGCGACGCCACCCCTTCGAGGTGCGATCGACCAGTTCGCGGGCGGCCAGGACGTCGAGATGGCGGCGGGTGGCGGCGGGCCCGATGCCGGCCTCGCGGGCGATCCGCGTCGTGGACGAGGCGCCCCGGGTCGGCACAGTCTCCAGGATCCGGCGCGTCGGCGGCGCCAGATCGTCGCCCGGCCGGACCGGGCCGGACAACACCGGCGCGAGGTCGTCGCCGATCAGCCCCACCTGTTCGATCACCTCGGCCGCCCGGGTGACCAGCACCGAGCCCGGCTCGCGCAGCAGCGCATGCACACCGGCCGAACTCGGCGATCCGACCGGCCCCGGCACGCCCATCACCTGGCGGCCCAGCCGCGCCGCCCGCCGCGCGCTGATCAGCGCCCCGCTGCGCAGCGCCGCCTCGACCACCACGGTGCCGCGGGTCAGCGCGGCGATCACCCGGTTGCGCTCGACGAAGCGGTAGCGGGTGGGATGCGCGCCCGGCGGCAGCTCGGTGACCAGGGTGCCCTCGTCGGCGATCCGGGCGAGCAGCCGCTCGTGGCCGCGCGGATAGTTCACGTCGATCCCGCACGCGAGCACCGCGACGGTCGGGCCGGCCACCACGAGCGCGCCGCGGTGCGCGGCGGCGTCCACCCCGTAGGCGCCACCCGAGACCACCGTCCAGCCCGCCTCGGCCAGGTCGGCGGCCAGCGTCGCGGCCACGTGCGCGCCGTAGTCGGTGCACGCCCGCGCGCCCACGACCGCCACCGAGCGCAGCGCGGCGAGCCGCAGCGGAACCGCGCCGCGCACCCACAGGCCCAGCGGCCGGACATCCCCGAGGTCGTCGAGCTGGCTGGGCCAGCCCGGGTCGCCCGGGACCACGAAGGCGCCGCCCAGCCCGGCGATCCGGGCCAGGTCCCGCTCCGGGTCGTGCCCGCCCAGCCGGACCCGGTAACCGGCCGGATCCCGCCGGGCCGGCTCGACCGGCAACGCGGCGCCGGACCGCAGGTCGGCCCACAGCCGGGCGGCGCCGTGGGTGCGCACCGCACGGCCGAACGCCGCGTCGCCCGGCTCCACCAGGCGGGTCAGCGCCGCCCGGGCCACCCGCTCCGCCGCGGCGTCCCGGGCGGGCGGGTCCGACTCGTCCCAGGGCAGCGGATCCGGCCCCGTCACGGCGCGGGCTCGCCGTCGCCGGCCGAGTCGCCCCGGACGATCCCGGTCCGCAGCTCCAGGGCCGCGTCCACGTCGGCCCGATCGGGCCGCTCGTGCCCGCGCAGGTCGGCGACGGTCCAGGCGACCCGCAACACCCGATCCAGGCCCCGGGCGGTGAGCAGGCCGCGCTCCATGTCCCGGGCGGCGCGATCCAGCGCGTCCGGCTCGACGCTCCAGCGGGTGCGCAGCTCGCGCCCGGGCACCTCGGCGTTGACCGCCCACCCGGTCCCGGCCAGGCGCCGGGCGGCCCGCTCCCGGGCCGCGAGCACCCGCGCGGCCACCACCGCGGACCGCTCCCCCGACCCCTCGGGTGCGAACAGCTCGGCCCGGGAGACCGCGTCCACGGTCACCCGTACGTCGATCCGGTCCATCAGCGGCCCGGACAGCCGGGAGAGGTACTTGTGCCGCATCAGCACCGAGCACGTGCAGTCCAGGCCGCGCCCGGAGAACCGCCCGCACGGGCACGGGTTGGCCGCCATCACCAGCAGGAACCGGGCCGGGAAGCACAACATCCCGCCGCTGCGCGCCACGGTGACCGTGCCCGACTCCAGCGGCTGCCGCAGTGCGTCCAGGACCCGCCCGGAAAATTCCGGGCTCTCGTCCAGGAACAGCACGCCTCGGTGGGCCAGGGAGACCGCGCCGGGGCGGGGCAGGCCGTTGCCGCCGCCCACGATCGCGGGCATCGTGGCGCTGTGGTGCGGCGCGCAGAACGGTGGCGTGGTCACCAGTGGCAGGTCCGGGCGCAGCGTGCCGGCGATCGAGTGCACCGCGCTGACCTCCAGCGACGCCGGGCCGTCGAGCGCGGGCAGGATCCCGGGCAGCCGCTCGGCCAGCATCGTCTTGCCCGCCCCCGGGCTGCCGAGCAGGAAGAGGTGGTGTCCGCCCGCCGCGCACACCTCCAGCGCCCGCCGGGCCCGGCCCTGTCCCGCGACATCGGCCAGGTCGGGCGGTTCGGCGCCGGCCGGCGCGGGGCCCGCGGCCAGGGTGCCGACCACGGCCAAGGGGTCCGGGCCCAAGCCGATGTCGGCCACCGCGCGTTCCTGCACGGGCACCGGTTCACCGCGCAGCAGGGCGAGCAGGTGGCGCAGCGAGGTCACCCCGCACACGGTGATGCCGGGCACCAACTCGGCCTCGCCGGCCACCACGGCGGGCACCACGACCCGGGCACAGCCCGCCGCGGCGGCGGCCATCACCGCCGGCAGCACCCCGCGCACCGGCCGCAGGCGCCCGTCCAGGCCCAGTTCGCCGACCATCACCAGGTCCTCGATCACGCGGGGGTCGAGCACACCCGCCGCGGCCAGCACGGCGGCGGCGATCGGCAGGTCGAACCCGGACCCGGTCTTGGGCACGGTCGCGGGTGACAGCCCCACCGTGAGCCGTCGCTGCGGCCACTCCTCCCCGCTGTTGACCAGCGCGGCGCGGACTCGTTCCTTGGACTCCACGAGGGTCTTGTCGGGGAGTCCCACCAGCGTGAACGTGGTCACGCCGGGCTCCAGATCGGCCTGGACCTCGACCACCACGCCGTCCACGCCCAGCAGGGTGACCGAGCGGGTACGTGCAAAGCCCACGGTCAGCACACCCCCCGGATGTGCTCGACCCGGGCCGCCCCGCGCTCGGCCGGGATCACCGCGACCAGGTCGATCCGCACCTCGCGCCCCGGCGGGCCGCCGAGCGGGTGGGCCAGCAGCCAGCGCTCCGCGAGCAGCCGCAGCCGCTCCGCCTTGACCGCGCCGACCGCCTCCAGCGGGTGTTCGAAGCCGCCCGCCCGGCGGGTCTTGACCTCGCACACCACGAGCGTGGGCCCGTCCCGGGCGACGATGTCGATCTCACCGTCGCGGCAGCGCCAGTTCCGATCCAGGACGGCCATCCCGGCCCCGATCAGGAACCGGGCCGCGACCCGTTCGCCGTACCGCCCCACCGCCGTGTTGCGCGACCGGCGGGCCGGGCCGGTCCCCTCCCGCGCGCCCCGGGGCCCGTTGCCCCGGTCTTCGCCGCCACCTGCTCCGATTCGCACGACGACCACCTCCGGTACCGACAGTGCCGGTGCCGAAGGTGGTCGAGAGCGCGTGCGCGACCGGCTGTGCACAAACCGGTCGTTGTGGATGCCGCCCTTGCGGGTAGGGAACCGCGTCCGGGCCGCTCAGCCGCCGAACCCTTCGTTGCCCGAGGGCATCTCGAACTCGCTCTTGGTCAGTTCCTCGACGTTGACGTCCTTGAAGGTGAGGACTCGGACATTCTTCACGAAACGCGCGGGTCGATACATGTCCCACACCCACGCGTCCGCCATGGACAACTCGAAGAAGACCTCCCCGTCGGCCGACCTCACGTGCAGCTCGTACTGGTTGGTGAGGTAGAAGCGCCTTTCCGTCTCGATGACGTACTTGAAGAGACCCACGACGTCGCGGTACTCGCGGTAGAGCTGCAGCTCCATCTCGGTCTCGTACTTTTCGAGATCTTCCGCACTCATGCGCGCCCCTCGCTCCTGCGCTTCGCTGTCGTCTCCCATTGTGTACCGGCGACCCACGCGACCACCGGCGCACCATGGCACAACCGTCCGGGAGCCTGCGGGCGGCCCGGATCAGCCGGGCGGATCCCGGCCCGCCGGCCGTACCTCAGCCGTTCCACCACTCGAACGGCTCGTCGATCAGCTCGCCGGCCAGGAACGGTTCCAGCAGCTGCGGCAACCGGCCGGGATAGAACCGCGCCGGGGCGGCCGCGATCTCGGCCGGCGACCACCACACCGCCTCCTGGTACTCGGCCAGCTCCTCGGCCGTCCACTGCGACCGGTCCTCGCCGACCGTCGGCGCCCGCTCGGCGATCCGGACCAGGACCACGAACTCGTGTTGCACCCGCCGATGCCCCGGACGCACCCAGGTCACACTCCGCCGCCATGTGGGCGGGCCCACATCGGCGGGGGTGATCCGCAGGCCGGTCTCCTCCAGGATCTCCCGCACCGCCGCGTCGACGTAGGTCTCACCGGGGTCCAGGCCGCCGCCCGGCAGGTCGTACCACTGCGACGGATCGGATTCGGCGACCCGGGTGCGAAACAGCAGCACCCGGCCGTCCGGGTCGAGCAGCACCACGCGCACGGCGCGGCGTTCCAGGTCGGGAGCGAGGTCCGCGGGGTAGTCCGGAACCGGCTCCGGCACGTCTCCGGGCCATGACACGGGTTGAGTCGTCATCCACGGATTGTGCCCCGACCGCGAACGGCCGGGCCGCCCGGGAGAAGGATTCCCGAGCGACCCGGCCGTACCGACCGGCCCGCGGGCCCGTGGTCAGGCCGGCGGCGCTCCCGAGGGGTCGCGCGTGCTCACGCGTGCCTGCGGCGCGTCGCCCGCCCCGGCCCGGCGCCGGCGGCGCCACAGCACCAGCGGCACGGCCCCGATCAGGCCGGCCGCCATCGGCGTGCCGCCGATCACGTCGAGCCCCAGCCCCGGCTGATCGAACGTGCCCGGCACCCCGAGACCGTGGATCCGGTTCAGCGGCCACACCACGGTGAACGCGCGCCCGATCACCTGGTCCTTGTCCACGGTCCCGTTGAACGGCTGGTCCATGTGGTAGCGCGAGTCGGAGGAGTTGTCCCGGTTGTCGCCCATCAGCCAGATCCGGCCCTTGGGCACGGTCACGTCGAACACCTTCGTCGACGGGGCCACGCCCTTCTTGAGGTACGAACTCTCGTCCAACGGCTTCCCGTTGACCATCAGGCGACCCTGCGCGTCGCAACACTGCACGCGGTCGCCACCCACCCCGATCACCCGCTTGATCAGGTCCTTCTCGTCTGCGGACGGCATCAGGCCGACCCAGGACATGCCCTTCTGCAACCCGCGCACGACCGCGTTGTCGGACTGCTTCGGGGCCTCCTGAAGCCAGTTGCCCGGGTCGTGGAAGACCACGACCTGGCCGCGCTCGGGCTCCGCGCCGAACCACGGCGAGAACTTGTTCACCAACACCCGGTCGCCGACCTTGATGGTGTTCTCCATCGACTCCGAGGGAATCGAGAACGCCTGGACCAGGAAGGTCTTGATGAGCAGCGCCAAGACGATGGCGATCAGCAGGAGCAGGGGCAGTTCCTTCCAGAACGACCCCTTCTTCTTGCGCCGTTCGCCCGAGTCGGAGGCACCCTCGTCGTCGCCGGAGTCCTCCGGGCCGTGCGATCCACCGGGGCCGCCCGGGCCGCCGGGGTCGTTCGCGTCCGGCGGCGAACCGTCGCCCGGGCCGCCGGACGTGGGGGTCGGACCCACCGGCGGGAAGACCGGCGCCGCGTCCGGGGCGCCCCCCGGTCGCTTCCCGAGATCCGGCCCCGGGCGGTTCACCGGATCGGGCGACTGCGCCGGCCCGTCCCCGCTCGTTGGTTGGGTCGGTGGCGCTCCGGGATCGTGCGGCGCGTCGGTCGGGTACCGCTCCTGCGGCTCCCGCCCACGATCGTCGTCTCCACCAGCGGATCGCGCTCCGATCACGACTTCCCCCACGGCGCCTCCTCGTACCCGTGCAGGCCGGACGGCACCCGGTCGGGGCTGTCCACCGGCTGCCCACAGCTCTGTCTTGATGATTTCCGACCCGTGCCGCGCACGTTGCCGGGTCGATGTCGGCCCCAAGGGTCCGGCATGCGCCGGCGCGAGCGTACACGTCGGCGTAGCAGGACCAGCGGAACCGCACCCACCATTCCCATAACGACCGGGGTGGGCGGGGGAATCGCAACCGACAGGGCTTTGTTCCCGAACGTTTCCGGAACGGGCAGGCGATGCGCCCGGCCGAACGGCCAGGCCACCACGAAGGCCCGGCCGACCACATCACCCTCCGGGATCGTGCCCTGGTAGGGCCGATCCATATGTGCCCGCGAGTCGGCCGAGTCGCCGCGGTGGTCGCCCATCACCCACAACCGACCCTTGGGCACGGTCACGCTGAATCTCTTTTCCGAGGGCGCGTTGCCCTTGTACAGGTACGGCTCGTCCAGCGGGACACCGTTGACGGTGATCCGACCGGAGGGGTCGCAGCAGGCCACCGTGTCGCCGCCGACCCCGATCACCCGCTTGATCAGGTCCTGTTCGTCGTCCGAGGGCAACATGCCGACGAACACCAGACCCTGCTTGATCTGCTTGAGCACGGGCGGCGGGTCGTCCGACTTCTTCTTGCCCAGCCAACCGCCCGGATCCCGGAAGACCACCACCTCGCCGCGTTCGGGGGTCCACCCGAACCACGGCGAGAACTTGTCCACCAGCACCCGGTCGCCGATGTCGATGGTGTGCTCCATCGAACCGGACGGGATGTAGAACGCCTGCACGAGGAAGGTCTTGATGAGCAGCGCGAGCGCGAGCGCGATCACCGCCAGCATCGGCAACTCGCGCCACAGCGGCACCACCTTGTCCTTGCGCCGCGAGCGCCGGCCCCGCCGCCGCCGGGTGGGCGTACCCGCCTCGACCGAGGGCGCCGCGCGCGATACGGGCGTCGCCACCGGCGGTTCGGCCTCGCCGAGCACCACCGCGCCGGCTGCTCCCGCGGGCGGGGCGCCGGGGACGGGGACGTCCGTGCCGGTGGCCGGCCCCGACGTGCGGGCTGCGGCGCGGGCACCCTTGGGCTTGCCGCGCTTACCCACGACGGTCGAAGTCCGACCGCTCGAACGTCCTCGGCCGGTCCGCGCCCTGGATTCGACCGAACGGCCAGATGATCCACTGCGCCCGCCCGATCACCCGGCTCTCGGGCACCATGCCGCCGCCCGGGTCGCCCAGGTGGTCGCGCGAGTCGGCCGAGTTGCTGCGGTGGTCACCCATGACCCACAGCTTGCCCTTGGGCACCTCGGCTTCGAAGGGGAAGTCCGAGGGCTTGTCGCCCGGATGCAGATAGTCGCCCTCGTCGAGCGGCACGCCGTTGACGGTGACCCGCCCCTGTGCGTCGCAACACTTGACCACGTCGCCGCCGACCCCGATCACCCGCTTCACGAAGTCGCTGTCGTCCGGGTTGGTGAAGCCGAACACCCCGCCGAGCTTGCGCAGTGCGCCGGCCACCGGATTGGGCTTGTCGGTGTCCTCGGGGGTGAACGAGCCGCGGCCGTCGAAGACGATCATGTCGCCGCGTCGAATGTCCCCGAATCGATAGGCGAGTTTGTTGACCAGCACCCGGTCGCCGACCTGGAGCGTGTTCTCCATCGAACCACTCGGGATCACGAACGGCTGGGCCACCCACGAGTTCACCGCGAGCACCACGACCATCGCGACCGCGACCAGGAGCGGCAGTTCGACCCACGCGGGCATCCGCCGCCGGCGCGGCGCGGGGGGCGGGTCGTCGGTGCCATCGGTGCCATCGGTGCCGTCACCGCCGTCGTCATCGGTGTCGGCGGGAGCGTCCGCCGGCTCGACGGGCTCGTCCCGCTCCGCGGCCGGGTCCCGGTCGGCGTCGGGGGCGGGGGCGGGGGCCGGAACCGGGGCCGTGGCGACGTCCGCGTCCGCGGCGGGCTTCGGGTCGGCGGCGGGTTCGGGGGTCGCGGCCGACTCCCGAGTCGGGTTCGCGGCCGAATCCTTGGCCGGAATCGGAGACTTCGCCGTCTCCGTGACCGTGGCGACGGCCCCCTCGGAGCCGCTCTCGCCGCCGGCGCTCCGCGCCTGCTCCGAGACACGCGAAGGCCGCGCCTCCACGACCTCGGTGGACGAGGTACCGGCGGATTCCTCCGCCGTGGAGGCACGGCCTTTGCTCTGCTCTGCGTCGTCCATCACGAACGAGACTAGCGTCCGGGTCGCCTCGACAGGGCCGAGGCACCCCGGGTGGAACGTACGGGTCAGCGGCCCGGACGGTCCGTGCGCTTCTCCTTGATCTTCGCAGCCTTGCCGCGCAGGTCGCGCATGTAGTACAGCTTCGCGCGACGGACCGCACCGCGGGTGACCAGCTCGATCTTCTCGATCACCGGGGTGTGCACCGGGAAGGTGCGCTCCACGCCGACGCCGTAGCTGACCTTGCGGACCGTGAAGGTCTCGCGCACGCCGTCACCCTGGCGACGCAGGACGAAGCCCTGGAAGACCTGGACGCGGGACTTGTTGCCTTCGATGACTCGCACGTGCACCTTGAGGGTGTCACCGGGACGGAAGTCCGGGACGTCGTCCCGCAGGGATGCGGCATCGATGTGGTCGAGCTTGTTCATCTCGCGTCGCTTTCTCGTGGGTGCCACAGGTCACCCACGGGTTTCGTGGTCACAGGTGTGGGGTCGCCGCTCCCGAGTGGCGCTCCCCCTGTGGCAGGGGTGCCGTCCGGCTCCCGGGGAACCCGGTCCGGATCGGGACATGGCAACAGCGTCTCAGTCTGCCACAGGTGTATCGGCCGGCCGAAACCGGCCGTCCCGCTCGACCCAGCCCAGCTCGGCGAGGGTGGCCCGATCCTTCTTGTCCACGGCCGCCGGGTCGATCCGGGCGATCAGGTCGGGCCGGTGCGCGGCGGTCCGGCGCAGCGCCTCGTCCCGCCGCCAGCGGGCGATCGCGCCGTGGTTCCCGGACACCGTGATCGGCGGCACCTCGCGACCGCGCCACTCGGCGGGCTTGGTGTACACCGGCCCTTCGAGCAGGTTGGCCATCGCGCCCGGGGCGAACGAGTCGTCCCGGTGCGATTCGGCATTGCCGAGCACACCGGGCAGCAGCCGGGCCACCGCCTCGACCATGACCAGCACGGCCACCTCGCCGCCGGCGAGCACGTAGTCGCCGATCGACACCTCGTCCACCCGCATCCGGGTCGCCGCCTCGTCGAGCACCCGCCGGTCGATGCCCTCGTACCGGGCCGGTGCGAACAACAACCACGGCTCGTCGGCCAGTTCGACCGCGAGGTCCTGGGTGAACGGCCGCCCGGAGGGGGTCGGCACGATCATCCGGGGCACCGGGGCCGCCGCGCTCGCGCCGCGCTCGAGCACCGCGTCCAGCGCGAGGCCCCACGGCTCGGGCTTCATCACCATGCCGGGGCCGCCGCCGTACGGGGTGTCGTCGACGGTCTTGTGCACGTCGTACGTCCAGTCCCGCAACTGGTGCAGGTGTACGTCGATGAGCCCCTTGGCGCATGCCTTGCCGACCAGGGAGACGTCCAGCGGCGCGAGATATTCGGGGAAGATCGTGACGACGTCGATCCTCACGAGGGGTCCTGCTCGGACTCCGCATCCGACTGCGACCGCCGCGTCGGCCCCGGCTCGGGCTCGGCGTCGGCCTTCGCCGCGGCCCGGGCGGCCTTCGCCTCGGCCCGTTCGGCGGCCGTGAGCTTCTTCGGCTTGGCCTTCTTCGGCTTGCGCTCGCGCGGCTCGGCCTCGGTCGCATCCGGGTCCGGTACCGCGAGCACCGCGTTCTCCGCGTCCAGCAGACCCGGCGGCGGGGTGATCACCGCGCGCTGGTTCTCCAGGTCGATCTCCGGGACGATCTGGTGCACGAACGGGATCATCACCTCGCGACCGTCCGAGCGCCGGACCAGGAGCAGGTCCTGCGAGGGCAGGTGCACGACCTCGGTCAGCTCGCCGACCGCCTCGCCGTCCGCGGTGACCACGTCGAGCCCGATCAGCTGGTGGTCGTAGTACTCCTCGGGGTCCTCGGGGAGTTCCTCGGGGTCGATCTCGGCGATCAGCAGCGTGTTGCGCAGCGCCTCGGCGCCGGTACGGGTGGTCACGCCCTCGATGGTGAGCAGCAGCCGTCCGCTGTGCACCCGACCGTCGGCGATGGTCAGCGGACCGACCGAGGGGGGATCCGTCATCAGCACCGCCCCGGGCGCAAGCCGCAGTTCCGGCTCGTCGGTACGGACCTCGACGGTCACCTGGCCCTTGATGCCGTGTGCCTTGCCGATACGGCCGACCACAAGCTGCACCTGCGACTCCTCAATCTCTGCCCGATGGGACCTCATGCCCGGGGCAGGAGGGGGAAATGCCAAGTCGGCGGAAATGCCGGGACTGTAGATGCCAAGAAGCTGCCCGGCGGATGATTCCGCCGGGCAGCTCCCGGTTGGACGTGATGTCCGGGTACGTCAGCGAACCTGGTCGACGTCGACGAGGTCGACGCGGACTCCCCGGCCGCCGAGCGCGGTCACGACGGTGCGCAGCGCACGCGCGGTGCGACCGCCTCGACCGATGACCTTCCCGAGGTCTTCGGGGTGGACCCGAACCTCGAGAATGCGGCCGCGGCGGAGATTACGCGCCCGTACCTTGACCTCGTCCGGATGCTCGACGATGCCCTTGACCAAGTGTTCGAGGGCTTCCTCGAGCACGGTCAGCCCTCGTTAGCGGCGGTCTCGGCGGCGGCTTCGCCCTCGGCGGCCGGAGTCTCGGTCTCGGCGGCAGCCTCGACCTTCTTCTCCTTCTTGGCCTTCGGCGTGGTGGCGCCGTCCTTGGGCTCGTCCATCGCCTCACGGGCGGCGGCCTCGAAGAGCGACTTCTTGTCGGCCTTCTCCGCGGCGACGAGCAGCGGGGCCGGGGCCGGCAGACCCTTGTGCTTCTGCCAGTCGCCGGTGAGCTTGAGGATGTGCGCGACCGGCTCGGTCGGCTGCGCGCCGACACCCAGCCAGTAGAGCGCCCGCTCGGAGTCGACCTCGATGCGCGAGGGGTTCTCCATCGGGTGGTAGATACCGATCTCCTCGATCGCCCGACCGTCACGCTTGGTGCGGGCGTCGGCGACGACGATGCGGTAGTGGGGCGAACGGATCTTGCCCAGGCGCTTCAGCTTGATCTTGACTGCCACGAGAGTGGTGTCTCCTGCATCTTGACGTGGGTGAACAGCCGGCATTCACGTGGGGACATGAGGCTCGGCTGATCGTGGACACGGTAAGCATGCGGAGAGAGGGTCCGGCAATGCCCCGGGTACTCAGCTGGCCATTCTGCCAGACTTCCGGGCCCCGGCCAAAGCCGGGCGCAAACTCGACCGGCCGAGGGTCGCGCGGCTTTTAGAATGCAAGCCGCATCGCCCTTCTCCCACTCCAGTAGTTAGGTCGCCACGGTCTCATGCGTTGGTCCGAACTGTACGTACCCACCCTCCGCCAGGACCCCGCCGATGCCGACGCGGTCAGTCACCGTCTGCTCGTCCGCGCGGGGTACATCCGCCAGCTGATGGCCGGCCACTACTCGCTGCTGCCGCTCGCGGTGCGGGTGCGGGCGAAGGTGGTCGCGATCATCCGCGAGGAGATGAACCGGATCGGCTCGCAGGAGATGATCCTGCCGACCATGCACCCGGCCGAGATCTGGCAGAAGAGCGGTCGCTGGGAGGTCATGGGCGACGAGATGTTCCGGCTCAAGGACCGCAAGGGCTCGGACCTCGCGCTGGGCATGACGCACGAGGAGATCTTCACCACCCTCGCGCACGAGCTCAGCTCCTACCGCGACCTGCCGCAGACCTGGTACCAGTTCCAGACCAAGTTCCGCGACGAGCCGCGGCCCAAGAGCGGTCTGATCCGGGTGCGCGAGTTCACCATGAAGGACTCGTACAGCTTCGACCTGGACGCCGAGGGGCTGGACCGCTCGTTCGAGGCGCATCGGCAGGCGTACGTGCGGATCTTCCAGCGCCTGGGCATTCCGGCGATCGCGGTGCAGGCGTCCAGCGGCACCATGGGCGGCAGCGGCTCGACCGAGTTCATGTGCCCCTCGGCCGCCGGCGAGGACCTCGTCGTGCACTGCCCGAACTGCGACTACGCGGCCAACGTCGAGAAGGCCACCTCGCAGCTCGCGGCGATCGAGGACGGCGCCGGGCTGGACGCGCCGGAGCGGTTCGACACCCCGGGCATCAAGACCATCGAGAACCTGACCAAGGCACACGGCGTGCCGGCCGACCGGCAGATCAAGACCCTGGTCTACATGGTCGGCGGGCAGCTCACCCTGGCCCTGCTGCGCGGCGACCACGCGCTGGTCGAGCAGAAGCTGATCGACACCACCGGCTCCACCGACGTGCGCCCGGCGACGCCGGACGAGATCAAGGCCGCGCTCGGCGCCTACCCGGGCAGCCTGGGCGGGGTCGGCGTGCGCGACCTGCCGATCCTGGCCGACCAGGCGCTGCGCGGTCGCCGGGACATGGTGACCGGTGCCAACGTCGACAAGGTGCACGTGCGCGGCGTGGACGTGGAGCGGGACATCGCCGTGGGCACCTGGGCCGACCTGCGCGAGGTGGTGGCCGGCGAGCCGTGCCCCGCCTGCGGCACCGGCCTGGAGGTCGAGCAGACGGTCGAGATCGGCCACATCTTCAAGCTCGGCTACAAGTACACCGAGGCCCTGGGCGTGAACGTGCTGGGCGCGGACGGTGAGCGGGTCACCCCGATCATGGGCAGCTACGGGATCGGCGTCGAGCGCGCGATGGCCGCGGTCGTGGAGACGCACCACGACAAGAACGGCATCGTCTGGCCGGTCGCGGTGGCGCCGTTCGAGGTCGCGGTCGCGCTCCTGGACGTGGACGACGAGAAGTCGCGCGGCACCGCCGAGGAGATCTACGCCGAACTGGTCCGGCAGCGGGTGGACACGATCCTGGACGACCGCGCCGAGCGTCCCGGGGTGAAGTTCAAGGACATCGAACTGGTCGGCATCCCGTTCCGGGTCACCGTCGGCGCCCGCAGCCTGGCCGAGGGCAACGTGGAGATCGTCTCGCGCGCGAGCGGCGAGAAGGCCATGGTCCCGGTCGCCGAGGCGGTCGAGTACGTGCGCAAGCTGGTCCTCGACGCGAGCTGACCACGGCTCCGATGCGCCGACCCTGTACCGACCCGACACCTGCCCGGTGCCGGGTCGGTGCCGCGTCGGTGCCGGGTCGCTGTGCCCAGCGGGCGATCTCCTCGACCCGCACCCGGTCGGTGCCGAACGGGTCCGGGGTCAGGGCATGGGTCGATTCCCCGATGTCGCCGAGTTCCGCGCCCCGAGCTCGGCGCCCCCAGCCTCGTGCCTCGTGCCTCGTGCCGCCGGATCCGCGCCCGTCGACCCGGGCCCGCGATCCGCGACGCAGTCAGCCGAGACCGAGCAGGGCGCACGCGGACGCGAGTTCGGCCGTGCACACCTCGCGTACGTCCAGGCCCGGGAGCATGGGCAGCAGTTCCTTGAGGTTGGCCCGGGTCAGCGCGATCGGCGCCAACGCCACGGTCGGCACCCGGGTCGTCCCGTTGTCGCGGGCCGCGTTCACACCCGGCAACGGTTCGCCCCGGCCCAGCGCGATCGCCATCTCGGCGGCGGCCTCGGCCTCGGGCCCGACGGGCTTGAGCACCGAGACGGTCTGGGTGCCCGCGATGATCCGGCGCAGCGCGGCCGGGTCCGGATCCTGTCCGGTCAGCGGCACGGGTCGGCCGACACCGGCGGCCGTCAGACCCCGGAGCACGCCCTCGGCCATCGTGTCGTCCGCCGCGTAGACCCCGATCAGCTGCCGCGGCCCGCCGAGTGCGGTGACCGCGTCGCCGATCACCTGCTGGGCCTTGGACCCGCCGGCGTCCTCGACGTCGTACTCGCGCCCGATCGTCACCTCACCGTCGAGCACCTCGTGGGCGCCGCGCTTGACCTCGTTCCCGGCCCGATCGCCCGCGCGGCCGTTGAGCATCACGATCGAGCCGCGGTGCGGTCCGCCGGCCGTCCGCACCGCGTCGAGCAGCGCCTCGGCCTGGAGTCGGCCCACCGCCCGGAAGTCGAACGAGACGTGCCCGGCCACCGGACCGGCGGCCAGTTTGTCGAAGGAGACCACCGGAATGTCGTGTTCCCGGGCCCTGGTCACCGCCGGCGCCGCGTCCTTGGGGTCCACCGGGCCCAGGACCAGCACCCGGACACCGGCCGAGATCATCGCGTCGACCTGCACATGCTGTACGTCCGGCTGCCGGTCGGCCCGGGCGAAGCGCACGGTGCAGCCGGGACACAGATGTCGGATCCGGGCCTCGAACGCCGGTCGCACCGTGCGCTCCGCCCGGTTGTCGGGCAGCAGCAGACCGACCGGGAACGCGGCGGGCGGATGGGCGGCGTCGGAGGTGTCGTCTCCGAACCCGCGCCACACCAGGAGGGCGGCCGTCAGCGCGACCACGACGGCCGTCACGACCACGAGCGTGAACCGGGAGCGGGTCGACGGCAGCCGATGGCTCCCGCCCCGGCCCGCGCCGCTCGCATGCACAATGCGCGCGGCGGGGGCGGCGGCCGGCTCGACCCGGCTCGACGCGCCGTCCGGGAGATCGCCCGGCGGGTCGCCCGGCAGCGCGTCCCGAGCGGGCTCGACACGGACCCGGGCCGGCCCGAACTCCTCCGAATCGGCGGTGTCCTCGACCGCCCAGCCGACGACCGGCGGGAACCGCGGGTCGTCGGTCGCCTCGTCCCCCGGGTCGCCCGGCGCCCGGTTCGGTACATCGCCGAACTCCTCCGCGCGCGGATCCGGCATGCCCTCGGCGTCCAGCGCACGCCCCGCGATCCGCAGCAGTTCGTGGGCGAGCGGCATCGGCAACCAGCCACCCGGCAGATCCTCGCCCGTCCCGATCGGCACCAGTTCGCGGGCCCGGGTCGGCGTCGGCCGGCGGGTCGGGTCCTTGTCCAGGCATGCCCGCAGCAACGGCAGGAACGCCTCCGGGGCGTCCGCCAGGTCCGGATCGCGGCCGGTCAGGTTGGCCAGCAGGACCGGCCAGGGCCCGGATCCGAACGGCAGTCGTCCGGTGGCCGCATAGGCGAGCACCGCTCCGTAGGAGAAGACGTCGCTGGCCGGTCCGACGTCGGCCCGCTCGAACTGCTCGGGCGACATGAACCCGAGCGTGCCGAGGGTGCGCCCGGTGCGGGTCAGCGCGGTCGCCCCGTCCAGCAGCGCGATGCCGAAGTCGATCACGATCGGGCCGTCGACCGCGAGCAGCACGTTCGCCGGTTTCAGGTCCCGGTGCACCAGGCCCACCGCGTGCATGGCAAGCAGCGCGTCGGCCAGGCCCGAGGCCACCGCGCCCAGGGTGTGCGCGGGCAGTGGACCGAACGCGCCGACCGCCTCGCCGAGCGTCATCCCGGGGATGTACGCGGTGGCCAGCCAGGGCACCCCGGCATACGCGTCCGCGGCCACGACCGGTGCGGTGAACGGTCCCCGCACCCGACGCGCGGCCTCCACCTCGCGGGCGAACCGCTGCCGGAACGCGTCCTCGTCGTCCAGGAGTTCGACCCGTACCCGCTTGACCGCCACCGTCCGCCCGGCCGGACCTCGGCCGAGGTACACCTGGCCCATGCCGCCGGCCCCGAGCCGACCCAGCAATCGGAACGGTCCCACCCGACGCGGATCGTCGGCCCGTAATGGCTCCACTGGGTTCCCCCGTCGTCGACTCCGGCCGTCGCTCCCGTCCGACGGGGCCGGGATCACCCGCATGCCTGCCTCGCGTGACCGACCGGACCCAATCGTTGCCGAAGCCGACCCCGCTTCGCAGCCGGTTCGGCGGCACCCGGGACCCGGGCGCCGCCGACCGGATGTCGGGGGCTCAGCGCAGCGTGAGTTCGGTGGGCTTCTTCGGTTGGGCCGGGTCGAAGAGATCGACCAGGGTCACCGCCCGTTCGGCGCCGCCCCGGGTGGTGCGGGCGTCCTCGCCGGCCAGGGCGCCGCGCAGGTCGGTGCGGCCCAGATGCAGCGATTCCACGGTTTCGCGCGGGAGTTCGAGGATCACCTCGGCGTCCGAGGGGATCTCGCGCAGGAAACGGGCGACGCCGCGGTGGATGTGCAGCGCGACCTCCTCCTCGCCGTGCACCCCGCCCAGCACCCGCCAGCCGAGCACGGCGTCCACGTCCAGCGCCTCCTCGGCCCGCAGCCGGGTCGTGTACAGCTCGATCAGCCACGCCGCCGGGATCTGCGCGACCAGGTCCCTCGGTGCGAAGATCGCCGCGAAGTTGATCAGCGGCAGGATCGGCTGGATCCGGTCCTCCAGCTCGTCCGCGCTGGTCAGGTACCAGTTCCGCCAGTTGATGTTGAGCTGCGCGTAGCCCAGCCGGCGAAACGCGGCGGCCTTGACCGAGCGCGCGTCCGCATCCTCGCGATCGATCCGGGTCAGGTGCGTGGCCAGCTCGGCCGCCCACTGGTACTCGGCCGCCGCGTACGCCTGCCTCGCCGCGTCCAGCACCCGTTCCCGGCCGCCCATCAACTCCACCGTCCGGCGCGCGTATTCGGCGCGGGGAAGCGGGTCCAGGTCGACCGGATCGCCGCCGAACCAGCCCAGGTAGCCGAAGAAGATCTGCCGCACGGTGTGCTTGACCGTGCCGTAGTACTCGCGTGCGTAGGGCGCGTACGAGGCCAGGTGTTCGGGCAGTTCGACGGTCTCGGCCAACTCGTCCGGGGTCAGCCCCTCGTTCATCCGGCGCACCGTCTGGTCGTGGATGTACTGGATGCAGTCCCGCTCCACCGCCAGCACCTCGGCCACCTTCGCGGCTCCCGACACCGGCTGCCCGTGACTGGGGATCAGGTGCGCGGCCCGGTGCGCGCGCAGCGTGTCGATGCTGCGCACCCACTGCATCGGGTCGCGGTAGCGACAACCGCGCAGGGTATGGATGTTCGGCAGGGTCGGGCCCTGGATGGTGTCCCCGCACAGGAGCACGTCGCTGTCCGGGAGGTACACGCTGATCGCGTCGTCGGTCTCGCCGGGGTTGTGGAACAGGCGCAGCCGCACGCCCGCGACCTCGGTCTCCAACTCGTCGCCCACCAGCACCGTGGGCATCACGAACGACGGTGTGCCCACCCCCGCGTGCGGGCCGACCGCGTCGTTGACCCCCTCGGTGTCCGAGGGGGCGAGCAGGTTGCCGAGCGAGTACACCGAGCGCAGGCCCATGATGTGCAGCGCGGGACCGGACTGGTCGGTCAGACTCGCCAGGAACGTCCGGTGCGCGTAGACGTCCACGTCCGGCGTCGCGGCCCAGTGGCTCAGGCCGTTCACATGGTCGGGGTGATGGTGGGTGACCACCACGGCCCGGACCGGTGCCTGCGGGTCGCTCAGGTGCGGGCGCACCTCCGCCTCGATCACGGCGGCCAGATCCGCGCCGCTGCCGGTGTCGACGACCACCAGGCCGCCGGGGCCCTCGATCACCGTCGCATTGGCCGAGGACCAGCCCACGGCGACGTGTACGTGCTCGGCCACGGTGTACACGCGCTTGGTGAAGTGCGCGGTATGGGCGGCGAGTTCGGGATGAACGGCAGGCTCGACCTCGTACGTCATGGGCGGGCAGCCTGCCACGTCCGGCGCTACGAGGGAAGAATCGCCTTCTCCGCCCCGGGCCACTCCTCCGCGGTCAGCGCGAACCGTTCGTGGTCGCGCCACGCGTCGTTGATGAAGAGCATCCGCGGGGTGAAGCCCTCGTGCCGAAAGCCCATCCGGCGCGCGAGCGCGATCGAACTCTCGTTCCCGGGTTGCACGTTGATCTCCAGCCGGTGCAGCCCCAGCCCGTCCGCCGCGAACACCCGATCGATCACCAGGGCGAGTGCCTCGGTCATCCGCCCGGTGCCCGCGTACGGCTTGTACGCGTCGTAGCCGAGCGAGGCGTTGCAGAACCGCGAGCGCACGATGTTCGAGACGTTGACCCGGCCGGCCAGGGCCGTATCGGCGAGATCCACCACCAGGAACGTGCGGAAGCTGTCGCTCTGTCGGCGGATCAGGTCCGGCAGGTCGTCCGGGTCGGACGGATTCCAGCGTGCGATGTGGTCCGAGCGGCGGATCGCCGCGGCGGACGCCGCCGCGTCCGACTCCCGCGGCGCGCGGATACCCACGCGGGCACCGGGCACGGTGTACAGGTCCACGACCCCCGCCATCTGCCTGTGTCCCTTCGTCGTCCGATCCGACCGCACCCGGGGGTCGTCCCCGGGTGCGGTGGTCCCGTGTCGCGACCGGGCCTACTTCTGGCCCGGCGGCAGGAAGTTCTTGAACTCCTCGGGCAGTTCGAAGTCGGCCGCGCCACCCGCACCGCCGCCGGCCGGCAGGCCGAACGGGTTCGCCGCGCGCTCCTCGCGGCGCGCCGCCTCGGCCGCCGCCTCCTGCTTGCGCTTCATCGGGTTGCCCGACTGGCGCTTGCCCTTGGCCTGCTTGGGCGCCTTGCCCTTCTTCTTGCCGGCGCCGCCGCCCATGCCCGGCATCCCGGGCATGCCCGGCATGCCGCCGCCCTTGGCCATCTGGCCCATCATCTTGCGGGCCTCGACGAACCGCTCGATCAGGTTGTTGACCGCGTTGACCTCGGTACCGGCACCCTTGGCGATCCGGGCCCGGCGCGAGCCGTTGAGGATCTTCACGTCCGCCCGCTCGGCGGGCGTCATCGACTTGATGATCGCCGCGACCCGGTCCAGGTCGCGGTCGTCGATGTTGTCGATCTGCTCCTTCATCGCGCCCATGCCGGGCAGCATGCCGAGCAGCTTCGAGATCGAGCCGAGCTTCTTGACCTGCTCCATCTGCTGGAGGAAGTCCTCCAGGGTGAAGTTGTTGCCGCCGCCGTGCAGCTTCTCGGCGGCCTTGAGCGCGAGGTCCTGGTCGTACTTGGCCTCGGCCATCTCGATCAGGCTGAGCATGTCGCCCATGCCCAGGATGCGCGAGGCCATCCGGTCCGGGTGGAAGGCGTCGAACTCGTCGAGCTTCTCGCCGCTGGAGGCGAACATGATCTGCCGGCCGGTCACCGACGCGACCGACAGGGCCGCGCCACCGCGCGCGTCGCCGTCGAGCTTGGAGAGCACCACGCCGTCGAAGCCGACGCCGTCGAGGAAGGCCTGCGCGGTGACCACCGCGTCCTGACCGATCATCGCGTCGACGACGAACAGGATCTCGTCCGGCTTGACCGCGTCCCGGATGTCCGCGGCCTGCTGCATCATCTCGGCGTCGATGCCCAGGCGTCCGGCGGTGTCCACCACGACCACGTCGTACTGCTTGGTCTTGGCGAACTCGATCGAGTCGCGGGCGACCTTGACCGGGTCGCCGACGCCGTTGCCGGGCTCGGGCGCGTAGACCGCGACGCCGGCCCGCTGGGCGACCACGGAGAGCTGGTTGACCGCGTTCGGGCGCTGGAGGTCACAGGCCACCAGGAGCGGCTGGTGCTTCTGCTCCTTGAGCCACTTGCCCAGCTTGCCCGCCAGGGTGGTCTTGCCCGCGCCCTGGAGGCCGGCGAGCATGATCACCGTGGGGCCGGTCTTGGCGAAGCGCAGCCGGCGGGTCTCGCCGCCGAGGATCCCGACGAGTTCCTCGTTGACGATCTTGACGATCTGCTGTGCCGGGTTGAGCGCACCCGACACCTCGGCGCCCCGGGCGCGTTCCTTGACGCGTCCGATGAACTCGCGGACCACCGGGAGGGCCACGTCGGCCTCCAGGAGGGCGACGCGGATCTCGCGTGCGGTGGCGTCGATGTCGGCTTCGGAGAGCCGCCCCTTGCCGCGAAGGTTCTTGAAGGTCGCTGCGAGGCGGTCGGAGAGAGTGTCGAACACGTCGGCAGAGGTCCTTCGTCAGATACGGGTGGTGTCGGGCCCAGCCTAACCGCCCGCCGAGCGGTCGTGGCGGGGGCACGCGTCCGGGATCCGCCCGCCGACGCCGTGACCGGCGCCGTTCGCCCCCGCGCGGATCCCGGCACGGGCGCCCCGGCCGACGCCGACGCGAAGGGGCAGTGGCGGGGGCGTCGACCCGCGGGGCGCCCGCCGACCTGCCCGGCGCCACCGCCTGCCGGGCCGCGGCACGCGTGCCCGGGAGGCGGCGCCGGTGCCTGCGGTCACGGCGCGCGCCCCGGGCCGCGGCGCCGGACCGCTGATCACGGCGCAAGCGCCTTCTCCAGCGACCTGGCCAGGCTCCGGGCGTCGGCGGCGGTCAACGGGTTCCCGTTCGGGGCGACCACGTAGAACGCGTCCACCGCGTCCGCGCCGTGCGTGCCGACCCGGGCCTGACGCACGCTCACCCGGGCATCGGCCAGCGCCTTGCCGATCCGGTGCAGCAGCCCGGGGCTGTCGTGCGCCCGCACCTCCAGGACGGTCGCGCTCTCCGACGCGTCCGCGATCACCTCCACCCGGGCGGGCGCCCGGGTGGTACCGCGCCGGGGCGGGTAGGCCGCCTCCCGCTTGGCCAGCCTGGCGGCCACGTCCAGGCCGCCGGCCAGGGCCCTGCGCACGTCCTCGCGCAGTGCGGCCGGGTCGGGCAGCCGGCCGAACTCGGTCTCCACCGTCCACACGGTGACGCCCAACTCCTCGATCACGTCGATCGCGGCCGAGCGCACGGTGAGGCGGTGCAGCGCCAGCACCCCCGCGGAGAGCGCCATCAGGCCGACCCGGTCCGGCGCCGCGATGGTCACCTCGGCGCCGAAGGGCAGCGGTTCCAGCCGTACCACCGGAAGTTCGCCGGACACGTCGGCGGTGACGATCCGCTCGGACACCGCCGGGGCGGGCCGGCCGGCGAACACCGCCCTGGTCCGGGCGACGAGGTCCCGGACCAGGGCGTCCCGCCACTCGCTCCACGCGGCGGGTCCGGTGGCGGCGGCGTCGGCCTCGGTGAGCGCGTGGAGCAGATCGAGGGTTTCCACGCTGCCCACCGCCTCGGCGAACGCCGCCACGGTGGTCGGATCGTCCAGGTCGCGCCGGGTCGCGGTGTCCACCAGGAGCAGGTGGTGGCGCACCAGGGTGCCCAGCACGTCCACGTCGTTCTTGGCGAAGCCCATCCGTGCCGCGGCCTCGCGCGCGATCACCTCGCCGCTCACACTGTGGTCGCCCGGCCAGCCCTTGCCGATGTCGTGCAGCAGCGCGGCCACCAGGAGCAGGTCCGGCCGGGCCACCCGGCGGGTGTGCGCGGCGGCCTCGATCGCGGTCTCGATCAGGTGCCGGTCGACCGTGAAGCGGTGCACCGCGTTGCGCTGTGGACGACAGCGCACCCGCTCCCAGTCCGGCAACAACGCGGTGATCAGCCGCTTGGACTCCAACGCCTCCCACACCGGCAACACGTCCCGCCCGGCGCCGAGCAGCGACACGAACGCCTCGCGGGCGGCCGGCGGCCACGGATCGGCCAACGGCGGGCACTCGATCGCGAGCCGGTCCACGGTGTGTCGGGACAGCGGCAGGCCGGCCTGCGCGGCGGCCGCGGCGGCGCGCAGCAACAACACCGGGTCCCGGGCCGGCTGCGCGGCCTGTGCGAGCACCGCCTCGCCCGCGTACTCGACCACGCCCTCGGCCAGCGGCGTGCGCGCGGACACCCCGGTCCGGGCCCGGCGCAGTCGGCGTATCCCGGCGCCCGCCTCGCGCGCCGCGAGCACCCGGCACACCTCGCGCCAGGTCACGTCGGATGCGTAGGCCAGCGCCCGGGCCGCCTCGGAGACCCGGCGCAGCAGGGTGTCCGCGTCCAGCAGGCCCAGCCGCCGGGCGACCGCGTCCTGCTCCTGGAGCAGCAGTCGATCCGCGCCGCGCCCGGTGACCAGGTGCAGTGCGTCGCGCACGTCGAGCAGGGTGGCTCGCGCGGTGTCCACCTCCTCGTGCGGCGCGTCCGCGATCCACGAGGCCGAGACGGCCCGCAGTGCGGTCGCGTCGCGCAGGCCGCCCCGGGCCTCCTTGAGGTCGGGTTCGAGCAGGAAGGCGACCTCGCCGTGCCGCCGCGCACGCTCGCGGCAGGACTCCAAGAGCTCGGGCAACCGCTTGACCGCCGCCGCACGCCACGCGCCGAACATCGACGTGCGCAGCGCGGCGGTCAGGTCGGGGTCGCCGGCGATGTGGCGGATGTCGAGCAGGCCGGTCTGCACCCGCAGGTCCTCGGCGGCGGCTCGGCGGGCCTCGTCGGGAGTGCGCACCGAGTGGTCCAGGGCGATGCCCGCGTCCCAGACCGGATACCAGATCGCGTCGGCGAGTTCGGTGATCCGGTCGTGGCCCTCGTGCAGCAGGACCAGGTCCAGGTCGCTGCCCGGGGACAGCTCACGTCGGCCGTAGCCGCCGACCGCGACCAGGCACACGCCCTCGGTGGGCGCGCCCGCGGCGGTGAACAGTTCGGTCAGCCAGCGGTCCGACAGCGCGCCGAGCGCCTGTCGACGGGCCACGCCGGTGGGCCCGGCGGGATCGGCCAGGAGGTCGTCCCTGGCTCGGGTGTACCGCGAGGTGGCGGTCGGTTCCATCGGGGCCTGCTCCCTCGTTCACACGCGCCGGCGGCACGGGCCGCCGGGCGCTGCGAGCGGTCGACACGAAGGCGGATGGCCGGACCCGTCCCCGAAGACTGCCTTCGGGGCGGGACCGGCCATCGGGGTGTTACAGGGCTTCCGGGCCGCGCTCGCCGGTGCGCACCCGCACCACGCTGTCCACCGGGACGATCCACGCCTTGCCGTCGCCGATCTTGCCGGTGCGTGCGGCCTTGACCAGGACGTCGAGCAGTTCCTCGGCGTCCTCGTCGTCCGCGACGACCTCGATGCGCACCTTCGGCACGAGGTCGACCTGGTACTCGGCGCCCCGGTAGACCTCGGTGTGGCCGCGCTGCCGGCCGTAGCCGCTCGCCTCGGTCACGGTGAGGCCGTGGACGCCGAACGCCTGGAGGGCGTTCTTCACGTCGTCGAGCCGGTGCGGCTTGATCACCGCCGTGATGAGCTTCACGCATCCACCTTCGTGTCGGCGGGCGCCGCGGCGCCCGCGCCCGTAGAGGTGCCGATGCCCGCCGACGGTCGGGTGGAACCGCCGAGTGTGGCGAAGTCGTACCCGGTCTCGGCGTGCTCGACCTGGTCGATGCCGGCCACCTCGTCGTCCTCGGACACCCGGAAGCCGATGGTCTTGTGAATGACCGTGCCCAGGATGAACGTGACGACGAAGGAGTAGGCCAGGACGGCACCGACGCCGATCAGCTGCTTGCCCAGCTGGTCGAAGCCCCCACCGTAGAACAAGCCCTCGGCGTCGCTCTGGACGTGACCGGTGGCCAGGAAGCCGGGGGCGAGCGAACCGATGATGCCGCCGACCAGGTGCACACCGACCACGTCGAGCGAGTCGTCGTAGCCGAGCTTGTACTTCAGGCCCACCGCCCAGGCGCACACCGCGCCGGCGACCAGGCCCAGGGCGATCGAGCCGAGCGGGCTGAGCGCACCGCACGCGGGGGTGATCGCGACCAGGCCGGCCACCGCGCCGGACGCGGCGCCCAGGGTGGTCAGGTGTCCGTCCCGGATCTTCTCCAGGAACAGCCAGCCGAGCATGGCCGCGGCGGTGGCGATCTGGGTGTTGATCAGGGCGCGGCCGGTGACGCCGTCCGCGGCGAGCCAGGAGCCGGCGTTGAAGCCGAACCAGCCGAACCACAGCAGGCCGGCGCCGATCATCACCAGCGGCAGGTTGTGCGGGCGCATCGGGTCACGCTTGAAGCCGACCCGCTTGCCGATCACCAGGACCAGGGCCAGCGCCGCGATACCGGCGTTGATGTGCACCGCCGTACCGCCGGCGAAGTCGATCACGCCCTTCTCGAACAACCAGCCGTCCGCGGCCCAGACCCAGTGCGCGATGGGGAAGTAGACCAGGGTGACCCAGAACGCCACGAACACGGCCCAGGCGGTGAACTTGGTACGGTCCGCGACGGCGCCGCTGATCAGCGCCGGGGTGATGATCGCGAACATCAGCTGGAAGGCCGCGAACACCGTCACCGGGATCGTGTAGCCGTCCCACAACTCGGCGACCCCGATGTCGCGCATGCCGTACCAGTCCAGGTTCCCCACCAGGCCGCCGAAGGCGTCCGTGGAGAAGGTCATCGAAAACCCGTAGAGCACCCACAGCACCGTCACGACAGCCAGGCAGATGAAGCTCATCATCAGCATGTTGAGGACGCTCTTCACGCGGACCATGCCGCCGTAGAAGAACGCCAGCCCGGGTGTCATGAGCATGACCAGTGCGGCGCTCAGGAGTACGAATGCGGTGTTACCCGTGTCCATACTCTGCCTCTCTTCTCCGTGGCCCCGGCCGACCTCCGGGAGCTCATGGAAAGGAGCTTCGGGGTGTGAGGTTTCACGCCGTGGCGCGACGTGTTTCGCCGACGTGACGCTTGCCGCACATGTGTTTCCGGCGGATGAACGTCCGCTCACGCGCACGGCCGGCCGGATCGCGCCGATCCCCGGACGCGCGGCGGGCCGGTCTCCGGACGAGTCGGGCTCGCGCGCGAGAGGGCCGGCGGGTGTCCCGCAGGTGAGCGGCGGGCGACCCACACACAGCCCGTCGACCACATCTGACGCACCGTCAGTTAGTTGGCCTCCGCACCTTATTCCCGCAGGTCGACACGTGCCGCCGGAGCCCGACGCTCCGGTTCGCACCGGACGTTTTCGACCCGCTAACGGTTGCGTTGAATCCATTGACATTGATCGCGCCCACTGCCGTAATTAATCACCGCGCTTAACTGACGACCCGTCAAGGCACGTGTCACCACAGGTGATCGGCCCTGTCCGGGATTCGGCGGTTTCGCGCGAGCGCACGACCGCATCACCGCACGGAACGTCAACAGACCTCGTCAACCGACCAGACCAGCGAGAGGGGGTGACACCGTCGTGTTGCGCCTGCTCGGTCGCAAGTTGCTGGCCCTGATTCCGGTGCTGTTCCTGGTGACGTTCGCGACCACGGCCCTGCCCGACCTGGTGGACGGTTCACCGGTCGCCCAGATGCTCGGCCCCGGCTCCACGCCTCAGGATCTCAAGGACCTGGAGCACGAGTTCGGGTACGACAAGTCGCTGCCCGTCCGATACGTGACCTGGGTGGGCCACGCGCTCACCGGCGACCTCGGGGAGTCGCTGAAGACTCGAACCCCCGTCATGGACGGCATCACCGAGCGTTTCCCGGTGACCTTGGAACTCGCCGTCTTCGCCCTCCTCATGGCCCTGATCGTGGCCGTGCCGCTGGGTGTGTGGACGGCCGCGAAGGCAGGCGGTCGCGTCGACCGCGTCGTGGGCGGCGTGTCCTCGGCGCTGCTGTCGATCCCCACCTTCGTGAGCGTGTTCCTTCTCGTCTACTTCTTCGCGAACCGGGAGATGATCGCGGCGTTCAAGCCGACGGGATGGGAGTACATCTCGATCGACTTCGCCAAGAACATCGAGTTCGCGTTCCTGCCCGCGCTCGCGCTGGCCCTCGCCGAGATCCCCCAGTTCCAACGCCTCCTGCGCAGCGACATGCTCGCCACGCTCCAGGAGGACTTCATCCTGACCGCCCGGTCCAAGGGCCTGTCGACGTCGTACGTACTGTTCCGACACGCCCTGCGGCCCTCGTCGTTCTCGCTGCTGACCGTCTCCGGACTGACCCTGGGCCGGCTGATCGGCGGCACCGTCATCGTCGAGTCGTACTTCTCCATCCCCGGCCTGGGGCAGGGCATGTACCAGGCGATCAACGGCAAGGACATCCCGGTCGTCCAGGGCACGGTCGTGGTGATCGCGATCGTCTACGTGCTGCTCAACACGCTCGTGGACATCGGCTACTCACTCATCGACCCGAGAGTGAGGGCCCGATGAGCACACTCGAAACCGCCCCGGAGCCGGCCCTCGGCGCGGCCGAACCGACGGGCCTGCGACCCTCGCAGATCAAGCGGGCCAAGAGCGGCAAGGCCCGCAAGCGGCCCAGCGTGCTGCTGTGGTTCGCGATCGGCTGGATGGGCATCGTGCTGCTCGGCGCGGTGCTGAGCCTGATCGCCCCGGGCGTCTTCCCGCACGAGTACGGGCAGGCGTTCGGCGACGCGAAGCAGAAGCCGTTCTCGGCCTGGCCCGAGTTCCTCGGCACCGACGGTCTCGGCCGCAGCCACCTGACCCGGCTCGCCTTCGGCGCGCGCGTGTCGATGATCGTCGCGCTGGTGTCGGTCGTGGTCGGCGTCATCATCGGTGGTCTGCTCGGCCTGGTCGCGGCCTACTTCCGCGGCATCACCGAGATGATCATCGACCTGTTCTCCGACGCGCTGCTGGCCTTCCCGCCGCTGATCCTGCTGCTCGCGCTGTCCTCGGTGTACGAGCCGTCGCAGACCAGCATCACCGCGGGTCTGGCCGTGCTCACCATCCCCGGCTTCACCCGGCTCACCAAGGCGAGCGCGATCGCCCAGTCCAACCGCGAATACGTCACGGTGGCCAAGGCGATGGGCGCGGGACCGGGTCGGATCATCTTCAAGGAACTGTTGCCCAACACGTTCCCCGCGGTGATGTCGTACTCGGTGATCGTGATGGCCGTGCTGATCGTCGCGGAGGGTTCGCTGTCCTTCCTCGGCCTGAGCATCCCGCCGCCGATGCCCAGCTGGGGCGGCATGATCAACGCCGCCCGGGACGACCTCTCGCTGTATCCGGCCCAGGTGTTCGTGCCCTGCGGGGTGCTGTTCCTGACCGTCTTCTCGCTGAACGTCATCGGCGACCGGCTGCGTGCCAGGTTCGACGTCCGCGACACCAAGCTGTAGCCGAGGGATCGACGGCGGTCCCGCCTCCCACGGGACCGCCGTCGGCCTCGTTCTTCGACCCCCTCACACAGACGGGACCGCACACATGGACGGGATCCAACAGCCGCGCGGCGCGAAGGTGGCGTGGTGACCATGGCGGAGCCGAAGACGACCGGCTCGCCCACGCCGGACGAACCACTGCTGCGGGCCACCGATCTGCGGGTGCACCTGGACACCCCGCGCGGGCTGCTCAAGGCGGTGGACGGGGTGTCCTTCAGCATCGAACGCGGCGAGACGCTCGGCCTGGTCGGCGAGTCCGGCTCGGGCAAGTCGATGCTCGTGCGCTCGCTGATGGGCATCTGCCCCTCGATCGCCAACATCCACGGCAGTGTGCGCCTGGACGGCCGCGAACTGGTGGGCGTACCGCGCAAGGAGGCCCGCAAGATCTGGGGCAACCGGATCGCGATGGTCTTCCAGGACCCGATGACCTCGCTCAACCCGGTGCTGCGGATCGACCGACAGCTCACCGAGTCGATGCGGCTGCATCTGGGCCTGGGCAAGAAGGAGGCCGGCGAGCGCGCGATCGAACTGCTCAAGCTGGTCGGCATCCCCGAACCGATCAAGCGCGCCCGGCAGTACCCGCACCAGCTCTCCGGCGGCATGCGCCAGCGGGTGACCATCGCGATGGCACTCGCCTGCGACCCCGACGTGCTCATCGCGGACGAGGCGACCACCGCGCTGGACGTGACCGTGCAGCGGCAGATCCTCGACCTGCTCCAGGAGATCCAGGCCGAACGCGGCATGGGCATGATCCTGGTCAGCCACGACCTGGGCGTGGTGGCCGGGCGAACCGACCAGATCGCCGTGATGTACGCCGGTCGCATGGTCGAACACTCCCCCACCGCAGACCTGTTCCTGCACCGCCGGCATCGCTACACCGAGGCCCTGCTGGGCGCCGTGCCGCGCCTGGACGTGCCCCGCGACCAGCGCCCGCGGGCGATTCCCGGCGTCCCGCCGGACCTGGTCACGCTCAAGTCCGGTTGTGCGTTCGCGGCCCGCTGCACGGCGGCGGACGACCTGTGCCGCGAGGAGCGACCCGAGCTCGGCGACGAACTCGGCGCACACCGGTTCGCCTGCCATCACCCCGTAGGCGAGGACGTCGCGCCCGCCGAGGGTGTCGAGAGCGGGCAGCCGTCCCTGATGAAGGAGGCCTCCGCATGACCGCCGACGGCACCGCGCCGGGCGCGCTCGCCCTGGACGACAAGCCCGCCGCCGAGACCTCGACCGGCACCGATCCGCTGCTCACGGTCACCGACCTGGTCCAGCGCTTCCGGGTGCCCGGCGGGATGATGAACGCGGTCGCGGGCGTGAGCTTCGAGCTCGGGCGCGGCCGCACGCTGGGCCTGGTCGGCGAGTCCGGGTGCGGCAAGTCCACGCTGGCCCGGGCCATCCTGCAGTTGACCAAGCCGTCCGAAGGCTCGGTCCGGTTCGACGGGCAGGAGCTCACCACCCTGCCCAAGTCCGGTCTGCGCACGATGCGTCGGCGAATCCAGATGGTGTTCCAGGACCCCATCTCGGCGCTGAATCCGCGCCGGAAGATCTTCGACATCGTCGCCGAGGGCCTGGTCATCTCCGGCATGTCCGCCGAGGAGATCCGCCCGCGGGTGGAGGCGGTGCTGCGCCAGGTGGGCCTGGACCCGGAGTTGGTCTCGGACCGGCGTCCGCACCAGTTCTCCGGCGGCCAGTGCCAGCGGATCGCCATCGCCCGGGCCATGGTGGTCGACCCGGACCTGCTGATCTGCGACGAGCCGGTGGCGTCCCTGGACGTGTCGGTGCAGGCGCAGGTGCTCGACCTGCTCGACGAGATGAAGAACCGCACCGGCGTGTCGATGATCTTCGTCGCGCACGACCTCGCGGTGGTGCGCAACATCAGCGACGACGTCGCGGTGATGTACCTGGGCACCATCGCCGAGACCGGCGACACCGCGGCCATCTACGACTCGCCCGCGCACCCGTACACCCGCGCCCTGCTCGACGCGGTGCCCGCGCCCGACCCCGCGGCGGCGCCGGCCGGGCCCTCGCTCAAGGGCGAGATCCCCTCGCCGATGAACCCGCCCAGCGGCTGCCGGTTCCGCACCCGCTGCCCGATCGCGCGCGAGGAATGCGCGGCGCACGTGCCGACGCTGCGCGAGATCGCGCCGGGACACCGGGTGGCGTGCCACTTCCCGCTGGTCGGCGAGGCGGCGGTGTTCGAGCGGACCACGCCCGCCGTCGAGGCCGCACCGGGCGCCGAGCCCGAGCCGAAGCCGAAGCCGGAACCGGGGGCCGAGCCCGAGCCGAAGCCGAAGCCGGACCCGGAGGCCGGGGCCGAGCCGAAGCCGGAACCGGAGGCCGGGGCCGAGGCGAAGCCGGAACCGGAGGCCGGGGCCGAGGCGAAGGCGGAACCGGAGGTGGAGCCGGAGGCGAAGGCGGCACCGAAGGCCGAGCCCGAGCCGAAGGCCGAGCCCGAGCCGAAGGCCGAGGCCGACCCCGAGCCCGAGGCTGCGGCCAAGGCCGACGCCGAGCCCGAGTCCGGCCCCCGAACCGAGCCTGGAACCGAGCCGAAGGCCGCACCCGACGCGACCAAGCGGGACTGACCGCCGACCCCCGACGCGGTACGGCCGACCCCGGGCCGTACCGCGTCGCTGTGCGTACACGCCCGTGTCCGGGTCGACCGTGCGGGGGTCGAATCGGGCATCCCGTCGACGATGCGACACGTGTCGAGTTGTAGCCTCACGGCGCTGACCGCGCTCATCGCGCGGCATCCGGCCATCGGCCGGCCTGCTCCATGCTTGAGGACGTTTTCTGTGGCACACGCACGACCTTTCGCCCTTCGGGCACGCCGTCGCACCGCCGCCGTGATCGCGGCAATCGGCCTGTTGGCCGCGGCCGGCTGCGGCTCCGAGTCCGGTGAGGCCCCCAGCGCGGTGGGCACCCCCCGAGCCGGCGGCTCGCTGGACATCCTGGCCACCTCCGACGCCCGCAGCCTCGACCCGTTCCTGCCCTCCTACGCCGCGCAGGCGGACGGAAACCGGATGGCGGCCCTGTACGACAGCCTGGTCTGGACGAACCCCGTCACCGGCTCCGTACAGCCGCAGTTGGCCGAGAGTCTGGCCCCGGTGGAGGGCGGCGGCAACAAGATCTGGAGCCTGCGGCTGCGGCCCAACCTCAAGTTCACCGACGGCACGGTCTTCGATGCCGCGGCGGTCAAGATCAACTGGGACACGCACGCGGTGCCCACCACCAAGTCGCGACAGCGGGACGCGACGGTGGGCATGAAGAGCCAGATCGGCGCCGACGCGCTGGAGCTGCGGATCATCCTGGACAAGCCGAACGGCAACTTCGACCGCCTGGTCGCACGCAGCCTGTCCTTCATCGCCTCGCCCAAGGCGATCGCCGAGGGCGTCGACAAGCTGGCCGAACGCCCGGTCGGCGCGGGCCCGTTCATGCTGCGCCCGGGCGACTGGGTCAAGGGCGACCACCTGACCCTGGTGAAGAACCCGAACTACTGGCAGGGCCCGGCCAAGCCGTATCTGGACAGCCTCACCTTCCGTTTCGAGTCCAGTGGCAGCGCGGCGGTCGACAAGGTCAGGAAGGGCAAGGCCGACGTCGCCAACGTCAGCGACGCGTTCACCCTCAAGGCCGCGCGCGACGCGGGCGTCGGCGTCGAGTCGCTCGCGCTCTCCGGCGGCCAGTTGCTCAGCTTCGACACCTCCGGCGGTCCCACCGCCAACCCCGAGGTGCGGCGTGCGATCGTGCTGGCGCTGAGCAGCGAGGAGATCAACAGGCGCGTGTTCGGCGGCGCGGGCACCCCCGCGCGCGGCATCTTCAACCAGGCCACCGCGTTGGCCAACCCGCAGCTGTCCGCGCCGGAGAACAAGCCGAAGCAGGCCGCGGAGCTGTTCGCCAGGGTGACCGACAACGGCGCCAAGCCGATGCGGCTCAAGTTCTTCGCGCCCAAGAGCGGCGCGATCGACGAACTCGGCCGGTACATGAAGGAAACGCTGGAGAAGTACCCCGGAGTCGCGGTCGACGTGGAGACCGCCGACCTGGCGGAGTTCGTCAAGCGCTCCAACCTGGCCGAGGCGTTCGACGTCAAGGTCAGCCAACTGCTGGCCGACGATCCCGAGCCGGTGGTGTACCAGTACCTGCACCGGGGCAGCCCGAGCAACTGCTGCTTCTACGGCGACGACGTGGTGGACAAGGCGCTCGACGACGCCCGCAACACCACCGACCCGGCCCGACGCCGGGCCGCCTACACCCAGCTCCAGCTCCAGTTGGACCGGGACATGCCGCTGTGGGTCTACCAGGAGGCGGTCGTGGCCGGCGTGTTCCACTCCGGGGTGACCGGGGTGCAGCTGTCCAACGACGGCATCTTCCTCTTCGATCGCATCGGCAAAAAGGCCTGACAGGTCATCAGAAGTACAACAGTGACCCGATCTTGATGGACCAGACCGCCGGAAGGCAGTAGAAAGAGACGGCACCCTTACCAGTCGGTTCGTGGAGGCCGGGAATCACCTTGGTGATTCCCGGCCTTCACGTGTCTCGCCCGAGGGTTGCAGACAGTCGCGTACCACGCACCACCGCACAACAGCACAGCCGCACGGACGCACCACCATGCTCCACCCGGGGCGCCGTCGCCCTCTCCCCCCGAGTCGGCCGACGTACCCGGCACCAAGCACGTCCGCCGCCCGGCCACAGACGCCCGGACGGTCCGTCAGGTGAAGGTTGGCCCTGCAGTGACTCGTACTTCCCTGTTGTCCCTTCGATACACGCGCCGTCCCCGTCCCCGGCGCCGAATAGCCGTGCTGGTCGTCGCGACCGCGCTGGCCACCGTCCTCGCCGGTTGCGGGGACGACGACAAGACCAAGCCCTCGGCCGCGGGTACGCCCAAGCAGGGCGGCTCGCTCACGATGAGCCTCCCGGGCGACTCCACCAGCCTGGACCCCTTCGCCACGTCGTATGTCAACGTCGCCGACGGCAGTCGCATGTCGGCGCTCTACGACTCGCTGGTGTGGACGGACCCCAGCACCGGCAGCATTCGCCCGCAGATCGCCGAGTCGCTGGCGATCAACGGCCCCAAGGCCGACACGTGGCGACTCAAGATCCGTCCGAACGTGAAGTTCAGCGACGGCACGGTGTTCGACGCCGAGGCCGTGCGGTTCAACTGGGACCGGCACAAGGACCCCAAGGTCGGTTCCTTCCAGCGGGGCGCGGCGAGCGTGATCCTCTCGCTCAACGTCAGCGACCCGCTCACCCTGGACATCAAGCTGATCAGCGAGAACGCGAACTTCGACCACCTGGTCACGCGCAACCTCGGCTACATCGCCTCGCCCACCGCGCTGCGGGCGAGCCCCACCGGGATCGGCGACAAGCCGGTCGGAGCCGGGCCGTACAAGCTGGTGCGGTGGGAGCGCGGGGTCAAGCAGACCTACACCCGCAACCCCGACTACTGGCAGTTGGACAAGGGTCTGCCGCATCTGGACAACCTGACCATCACGGTGGACACCGACGTCAACCACTCGGTCGGCGCGGTCGACGACGGCAAGACCGACCTCACCGTCGCGGTGGACCCGCTCGCCGTGGCGCAGGCCGAGGAGAAGAAGCTGGGCGTGACCCGCATCGGCCTCAACGGCGGCCAGATGGTCGTGTTCAACCTGAACGTCGCGCCGTTCAAGGACCTGCGGGCACGTCGGGCATTCGTCTACGCGTTCAACGGGATCGAGATCAACCAGAAGTTCTTCGGCGGCAAGGGCACCCCCGCCAAGGGAATCTTCGCCGCCTCGTCCCCGGTGGCCAACATCCAGCTCGCGGCGTCGGAGAACGACCCCCAGCGGGCCAGGCAGCTCTTCGACGACGTGACCGCGGGCGGCACCAAGCCGCTCAAGTTCACCTACTGGGTTCCCCAGGCCCCCGCCTCGATCCGGGTCGCGGAGTACATGAAGTCGGTACTCAACACCTACCCCGGGGTCCAGATGGAGGTCAAGGTCGTCGACATCGCGACCTATGTCCGGACCGTCCGAGGCGGCACCACCGAATGGGCGGCGGCTCTCGGTCAACAATGGATCGACGACCCGGAGCCGGGCATCTACGATCTCCTGCACAGCAAGAGCATGCCGAACAACAGCAGTTACGAGAACCCGACGGTCGACACCGCGCTCGAGGACGCGCGCAGGACGACCGACCCCGCCCAGCGACGTGACGCGTACACGCGTGTACAGCTGCAGGTGAACAAGGACATGCCGTTCTGGGTCTACCAGGAAGCGGTCACCGCCGCGGTCCACAACCCCAGGATCACCGGCATCCAGTTGGCCAACGACGGCGTCGTCCTGTGGGACCGGATCGGCACGACCGGCTAGTCGATCGACTCGTCCCGCCCGGGTTCCGTGACCCCGGGCGGGACGCCCCGCCGTACCCGGCCGGCGCGCGACATTCGGTCCCCTCGCGCGGCTCGCGCGAGCCACCGCACCACAGCGCTACCGCACTTCCGGAACGACTGCACGACTGCACCGACGCACGAGGCACGTTCGAACCCCACAGTGATAGGTAGGTAGGCCGGCAGTGGTACTCCACCCGAAGACACCCCTACGACGACCACCGTGTCGCGGCCTGCGCCGCCGACTCTCCCTCGCCCTCGGGCTCGCCGCGGCCACCGTGCTGGCGACGACCGGCTGTGGCCTGGGCTCGTCCGACTCGGGCGGCTCGTCCGGCGAGCCCGAGCACGGCGGTTCGGTCACGATCCTGATGCCCGGCGAGGAGCGTGGGCTCGATCCGTTCACCGCGTCCTACTCCAGCGTGGCCGACTCGAACCGGTTGTCCGCGCTGTACGACGTGCTGGTGTGGACCGATCCGAGCACGGGTGGGGTACGCCCCAAACTGGCCGAATCGCTGGTCTCCGACCAGAGCGCGCGGATCTGGACCCTGACCCTGCGTCCCGACGTGCGCTTCAGCGACGGGAGCCCGCTCGACGCCGGCACGGTCAAGGCCAACTGGGAGGCGCATCGCGACCCCACGGTGCGATCGCTGGTCGGCGGTCCGCTGCGCGGTGTGCAGCTGACCGAACTCGGCCCGCTCCAGCTGCGCATCGAACTCCCGTCCTCCAACGCCAACTTCGACCACACCATCGCGCGCAACCTCTCCTTCGTCGCACCCCGGCGACTGGCCGGCACACCCGAGGGCCGTTACGAGCTCAAGCACGCGCCGGTCGGTGCGGGCCCGTTCAAGGTGAAGAGCTGGGAACCGGGCCGGGAGGTCCGGCTGGAGCGCAACCCCCTGTATTGGCAACGGGATCGGCCCTACCTCGACGAGGTGGTCTTCCGGGTGGACAAGGACGTCGAGGGCAGCAACAAGGCGATCCAGGCCAAGCGGGCCGACCTCACCCTGAGCACGGATCCGCAGAGCATCGCGCAGGCCCGCGCGGACGGCCTGGTCGCCGAGGACGCCCGGCTCAACGGCGGCCTGATGGTCGCCTTCAATGTGCGCAAGGGGCCGTTCCAGGATCCGAATGCCCGCCGGGCGACGGCACTGGCGCTCAGCAGCACCGAGATCAGCCGGCGCTTCTACGGCGGCCGGGGCGAATCGGCGCGCGGCATCTTCGACAGCGCGTCCCCGCTCGCGAACGTCAACCTGGCTGCGCCGGAGAATCGGCCCGAGGAGGCCCGCGCGCTGTTCGCGCAGGTCACCAACAACGGGAAGAAACCGTTCGTCTTCCGCTATCTGGTGCCGGACAGCGCCAAGATGCGCGCCACCGCCGAGTACATCCGGCAGACCCTGGAGGGTTTCCCGGGCGTGACCGTGATCGTCGAGGTCACCGACATGGCCTCGCTGGTGACCCGGTTGGCGGGCAACGACTTCGACGCCACCGTCTGTCAGCTGTGGGCCGACGACGTGGAGCCGACGATCTACCAATTCCTGTACAGCAAGGCCGGTTTGAGCAACATCACCGGCTACGCGAACGACATCGTGGACACCGCCCTGGAGGACGGTCGGCGCTCCACCGACGCCGGTTCGCGGCGTGATGCCTACACGCGGCTGCAGAACCAGGTCAACCGCGATCTGCCGTTCTGGGTCTACTCGTCGGCGGTGATCGGCGCCGTGCACCGCTCCGACCTGGTCGGGATCCAGCTCTACAACGACGGCCTGATCCACTTCGACGCCATCGGGCGGCGCTGATGAGCGGCTGACCCCCACAGACCCGGCCGGGTGGCCGGCCCGGCGCAGCGATCTCGGCGCCGGACCGTCCCCCGGCCGTGCACCACCGCACCATCACACCCGATCCGAACGGGGACCGGGTGTGCCTTGTGACAACGGAGGAGTCACATGAGCAAGCACCTCGGCAACAACGCACGAAAGCGCGCGGCGGCCGTCGCCGGCGTATCGGCTCTGGCCCTGATCCTCGCCGCGTGTGGCGGCGGGGACGACGGCGCCGGCGGCAAGGCCGATCCGAACGCGTCGGCGGGCGCCAAGAAGGGCGGCAACCTGACCCTTCTGACCGTGTCCGACGCCCGCAGCATGACGCCGTTCAACGCGTCCTATGCGGCGGTCACCGACCTCAACCGCATGCTCGCGGTCTACGACGCGCTGTTCTACGTGGACAACACGCAGAACAAGGTCCTGCCGCAGATCGGCGAGAGCCTCAAGAGCGACGACGGCGGCAAGGTCTGGACGCTCAAGGTCAAGCCGAACGTCAAGTTCAGCGACGGCACCCCGCTGGACGCCGCGGCGGTCAAGTTCAACTGGGAGATGCACGCCAAGCCGGAGGTGCTCAGCCAGCACCGCCCGGCCGCGAGCGGCCTGGGGCTGGAGGTGGTCGACCCGCTGACGCTGAAGATCACCCTGCCGATGCTGAACGCGAACTTCGACCGCACGGTGGCCTCGGAGTTGTCCTACATCGAGTCGCCCAAGCAGTACGCGATCGACCCGAAGGGCGAAAAGCCGGTCGGTGCGGGCCCGTTCGTGCTCAAGACCTGGACCCGGGACAGCCAGATGGTGTTCGAGAAGAACCCGAACTACTGGCAGGGCGCGGACAAGCCGTACCTGGACACGCTGACCATCAAGGTGGTCAACGACGTCAAGCAGCAGGTCGACACGATCAAGGCCGGCGGCGCCGACATCACCTTCACGATCGACCCGCAGAAGACCAAGGCCGCGCAGGAAGCGGGCCTGGGCGTCACGCCGTTCACCCTCGACGGCGGCCAGATGATCGTCTTCAACACCTCGACGGCGCCGTTCGACGACCCGCGCGCCCGGCGTGCGGTGGCGCTCGCGCTCGACCCGGCCGACCTGAACCAGAAGATGTACGCGGGCACGGCGACCCCGGCCAAGAGCATCTTCCACAGCGGCAAGACCTTCACCGACCCCACCGCCGCGCAGCCGAGCCCGAACAAGGTCGAGGCGCAGAAGCTCTTCGACGAGCTGGCGGCCGAGGGCAAGCCGGTCAAGTTCAACTACCTGGTCCCGGAGAACCCGACCTCCAACGCGACCTCCGAGTACACCATGACCGCGCTCAACGCGTTCAAGAACGTCGAGGTCAAGCTCGACAAGGCCGAGGTCGCCAGCTACTACCTGCGGCTGACGGTGCAGAAGAACTTCACCGCGGCGCTGTACCAGATCTGGTCCAGCGACCCGGAACCGGTGCTGTTCAACAGCCTGTTCTCGCAGACCCCGTTGAACTTCACCGGCTACAAGAGCCCGGAGGCGGACGCGGCGCTGATCAAGGGTCGCTCCACCACCGACGAGGCGGCGCGCAAGGCCGCGTACGCGGACCTGCAGAAGGTGCTCGTCAAGGATCTGCCGATGCTCGCCTACCAGGAGGCCGTCACCAACATCATCTCCGGCCCGCGGGCCGTGGGTGTCGTCGGCGTCCAGGACGGCGGCATGCTGATGGACCGGGTCGGCCTGAAGTAGTCCGCCGCCGGGCCCGGATCATCCCCGGCTGATCCGACGCACCGTCACCATCCGTGTTCGGGAGGCTCGTTCGCCAGGTGCGGACGAGCTTCCCGGCCGGTCCGCGGCAGCCGGGGGCAGGTTTTCCGACACGATTCGACAACTGTCTGTAACGATGTAACAGATCGGCTTACAGGTCGTGCAAGTTGCGCCCGGTGGTCCTACGGTGTGCCGCACGCAGTACCGATTCGGCTGTTCCCGCTCCACGCTCATGGCTCCCGGCACCACTTGTGTTGTTCCCCGGCGGAGGTGGCAAGAACGTTGTCTGCACGACGCACGACCGCACGTCGCACGACTCTCGTTACGATGATGGTGGTTCTCGGCATCACGGCCACCGCGTGTGGCGGTTCGGACGACTCCGGATCCACGGGCGGCAAACAGTCGACCGTCCAGGGCGAGGCCAAGTCCGGCGGCAGCATGACCATGCTGGCCGTACAGGACTCCGCCTCCCTCGACCCGTTCAAGTCCGCGTCCGTCGCGGTGGCCGACGAGCCGCGGCTGGCGGCCCTGTACGACCCGCTGTTCTACATCGACGCCGCGGACAACTCGGTCAAGGCGCACCTGGGTGAGAGCCTGACCACCGCGGACAACGGCAAGACCTGGCAGCTCAAGGTCCGCCCGGGGGTCAAGTTCTCCGACGGCACGCCGCTCGACGCGGCCGCGGTCAAGTTCAACTGGGACATGCACGCCAAGGCGGAGACCCAGTCACAGCACCGCCAGATAGCCGCGGGACTGACCAGCAAGGTGGTCGACCCGACCACGCTGGAGGTCACCCCGCTGGGCATGCCGAACGCCCAGCTGGACCGTGCCATCGCCATCGACCTGACCTACATCGCCTCGCCCGCCTCGCTGGCCAAGGGGCCGGACGAGTACCGCAACAAGCCGGTGGGCGCGGGACCGTTCAAGCTGGAGAGCTGGACCCGCGGCAGCCAGCAGGTCTACGTCAAGAACGAGAACTACTGGCAGAAGGACAAGGGCCTGCCCAAGCTGGACAAGCTGACGATCAAGAACGTGCCGGACATCAAGCAGCAGTACAACACCATCAACGGCGGTGGCGCGGACGTCTTCATCAGCTCCGACAACGCCACCATCGCGCAGGCGGAGAAGGAGATCGGCGTCGTCCAGCGCTCGGTCGACGGCGGTCAGATGATCCAGTTCAACATGACCAAGCCGCCGTTCGACGACCTGCGGGCGCGGCAGGCGATCACCCTCGCCCTCGACCCGGCCGGGATCCCCAAGACGCTGTCCAACGGCTACGTGCCCGCGAAGGGCTACTTCGCCCAGAAGTCGCCGTTCTTCGACCCGGCGAACGTGCAGGCGAACCCCGACAAGGCCAAGGCCAAGCAGCTCTTCGACGAGCTGGAGCGCGAGGGCAAGAAGGTCGAGTTCACCTACCTCCTGCCGCAGAACCCGTCCTCGGTCAAGGTCGCCGAGTGGATGCAGACCCAGCTGGCCGAGTACAAGAACGTCTCGATGAAGCTGGAGTCGCTGGAGATCGGCGCGTACATCGAGAAGTACGCGCTGCGCAAGGACTTCCAGGCGATGCTCTTCCAGCAGTGGCTGGTCGATCCGGAACCGCTGACCTTCAACAACTGGTTCTCCAAGAGCCCGACCAACTTCATCGGCTGGAACAACCCGGCGGTGGACGGCGCGCTGGTGGCCGGCCGCAGCTCGACCGACCCTGCGGCCCGCAAGAAGGCCTACTCGGACCTGCAGAAGGCGATGGTCGCCGATCTGCCGGTGTGGACGTACGCGGAGTCCTCGATCGGCGTCCTGTTCAACAAGAAGGTCACCGGTGTCGTGCAGTACAACACCGGCGTCTTCTTCATGGACCGGATCGGCATGAAGTAGCCCGCCCCCGTAGCCGTTCGGCCCCCGTCCGCCACGCGCGGGCGGGGGCCGACGCGCGTCACGCGGTCGGGAACGGCGCCTCGGGCAACTCCCGGGCCACCCGGGCGGCCAGTTCGCACACCGCCGGATCGGCCGGGAAGCGCCCGGCCAGCGCCTCCACGGTGCGCCGCAGTCGTACGATCAGCCGCTCCGAACGCACCCGGAAGGCGATCTCCAGGGCCGCCGTGGCCTGCTCGACCGCACCCGCCGGGTCGTGCTCGATCAGGAACACCGTGGCCAGCCCCACGTGCGCGAGCGCGAGGCTGCGCACGAACTCGCCGGTGCCCAGCAACAGCCGTACGGTCTCGCTCAGCCGCTCCTTCGCCGGGGCTACGAACGCCGGTCGGGTGTAGGCGAGATCGCGATAGGCGTGGCCGCTCTCGCAGAGCAGTTCGGCCCGGTTGAAATAGCGGATCCAATCCGGCTCGGTGTGCGGCCGACTGTCCGCCAGCGCCTGTTCGGCCAGTCCCAGTGCGCGCCGACATCGATCCGTGTCGCCCAGCGCGGCATACGCGCGCCCCTCCAGCGTGTACAACATCGCCTGCAACCCGGCGCCACCGGTGTCCCGGCTGCCGTACTGGGCCAGGTGAATCAACTCCAGCGCGTCCTCGGCCAATTCGTAGTGGATCATCTGCCGGGACATCACCCCGAGCACGTTCGCCCCGAACGGCGCGTCGTCGCACTCCTTCGCCGCGTGCAGGGCGAGCACCATGTACTTCTGCGCGCCCGGTTGCAGGCCGGTGTCGTAGGACATCCACCCGGCGAGCAGCGCGAGTTCGGCGGTCAGCCCGAGCAGCCGAGCACGCACGGCGGGCGGGTGCGCGTCGCGCAACAGATCGGTGAGCGCGTTGAGTTGGCCGATCACCGCCTTGCGCCGCAGCCCGCCGCCACCCTGCATGTCCCAACGCCGGAACAGCCGGACCGACTCGTGCAGATGCTCGGTCGCGGACGCCGGCAACCGCGGCCGTCGCCCGCCGCGCCCCGCACCGGCACCGGCACCGGGCACGATCGGCGCGGGCAGCGGAGCCGGCGTCGCGGGCAGCGGCGCGGACCAGCGCTGAAGCGGCTCGACCAGATCGCGGCCCGCCGCCAGGCGCAACGACGGACCGACGAACTCCTGCCGACCGAGCAGCAGATCGCCCCGGGTGTACTCGCCGAGGATCTCGACCACCGTCTCGAACGTCCAGGGCAGGTCCACGCCGAAGTCGCCGTGCGGCTCGTCCGGCTCGCGCAGGCCCAGTTCGTCGATGCTGACCACGCGACCGAACCGTCGGGTGAACAACTCGGCCAGGATCTGCGGTATCGGTTCGCGCGGCTGCTCACCGTCCAGCCAGCGGCGCACCCGGGAGGTGTCGGTGCTCACGTGCGGGGCCGACATCGCCCGCGCGTGCCGGTTCACCTGACGGGCCAACTCGCCCTTCGACCATCCGCTGCGGGCGAACCACGCGGAGAGCCGGTCGTTGGGCTGCCGCCCGCCGTCCGGTTCGTGCTCGTCCGCGGACCCGCCGTCCCGCGCTCGCGTCGTCGCCACCGCATCGCCCCCATGCCCTCAGCGGTCCGGCCGGTCAGGCGTCGGGCCCCGATGGGAACCGTACGCGCAGGCCCGTTTGCCGAACGTATTCCGACTCGCCCGCAGGCGTCGGTCGATGCGCCAAACGCCAGGCTTCGCCACCCCACGCGCCCGGGACGCGCCAGGGGGGAGACCGCGTTTGACTGATCGGCGACACAGGCCGACGACGGCTGCCGGTCCCGTTCATATCGTGCGAACCCCGCGGCCGTCGAGATGACTCGTTGCGATCACAGCGTAACCAAAAGTAATGAGTGCCGTTGGGAGGACATGGACATCATGCTCGGATCGCGCCGGCGTACGCGGGCCGCACTGTGGCAGGCGGTGGCCGAGTTCGCGGAGGAACGCGGCTGGCCGGTGGCCCAGGGTGCGCACCTGGTACGCGACGGACGCGGCACCCACTGCTCGTGCGGCCGCGTCACGTGTGCCGCGCCGGGCATGCACCCGGCGGACCCGCGCTGGGCGGAGCGGGCCACCGCATCACCGGCCGCGGTGCGCTACCTGTGGTCGCAGTGGCCGGACAGCACCGTCGTGGTGCCCACCGGTCGGGTCTTCGACGCGATCAGCGTGCCGCGCCGGGCGGGCACCCGGGCCCTGGTGCGCCTGGAGCGGATGGGCACCCCGCTGGGGCCGGTCCTGGCCACGCCGACCGGGCGGGTCGCGTTCCTGGTGGCCCCGGGCGCGGCGGCCGAACTGCCCCATCTGCTGTACCAGATGGGCTGGGACGACGCCGTCCTGGACCTGCGCTGCCACGGCGAGGGCGACTACGTGTTCGCGCCGCCGTCGCCGATGGGCATGCTCGGCCCGGTGGAGTGGATCCGCCCGCCCGAGAGCGGCGACCCCGCGCTCCCGGAGGCCCGCCTGCTCCTGGGCACCCTGGCCTATGCGTGCCACCGCAAGGACGCCTCCTCGACCGGCCGAGGTCTGTGGCTGGCCTCCTGAGCGGACCGCGCCGAGCGCGGAAAAAACGCCGGACGGGCCGTGTCGACCCGTCCGGCGTTCGTGATCGGCCCGTCAGTCCCCGATCAGCGCGTCCACGAACGCGGACGGCTCGAACGGCGCCAGGTCGTCCGGACCCTCGCCGAGGCCGATCAGCTTGACCGGCACGCCCAGCTCGCGCTGCACCGAGACCACGATGCCGCCCTTGGCGGTGCCGTCGAGCTTGGTCAGCACGATGCCGGTGATGTCCACCACCTCGGCGAACACCCGGGCCTGGACCAGGCCGTTCTGACCGGTGGTGGCGTCGAGCACGAGCAGCACCTCGTCCACCGGACCGTGCTTCTCCACCACCCGCTTGACCTTGCCCAGCTCGTCCATCAGGCCGGTCTTGGTGTGCAGTCGGCCGGCGGTGTCCACGAGCACCGTGTCCACACCCTCGGCGATGCCCTCCTTGACCGCGTCGAACGCGACGCTGGCCGGATCGCCCGCCTCGGGGCCGCGCACCGTACGGGCGCCGACCCGCTCGCCCCAGGTCTGCAACTGATCGGCGGCGGCGGCGCGGAAGGTGTCCGCGGCGCCCAGCACGACACTGCGGCCGTCGGCGACCAGCACTCGCGCGAGCTTGCCGGTCGTGGTGGTCTTGCCGGTGCCGTTGACGCCGACCACCAGCACCACGGCCGGCCGGTCGCCGCCCTCGCCGCCGGTGTGCCGGGCGGTCTTGAGCGTGCGGTCCAGGTCGGGACCGAGCAGGGTGAGCAGTTCTTCGTGCAGCAGTGAGCGCAATTCGGCGGGGGTACGGGTGCCCAGCACCTTGACCCGGGTCCGGAGACGGTCGACCAGCTCCTGCGTGGGCGCGACACCGACGTCGGCGGTCAGCAGGGTGTCCTCGATCTCCTCCCAGGTGTCCTCGTCCAGGTGCTCGCGTGCGAGCAGCGCCAACAGGCCCTTGCCGAACGTGGTCTGCGAGCGGGCCAGCCGGGCGCGCAGCCGAACCAGCCGCCCGGCCGTGGGCTCCGGGACCTCCAGCGGGACGACTTCCGGCTCGGTCGGCACGACGACCGACGTTTCCGGCAGATCGACCGTGTCGATGGTGCGCCGGGGCGCTTCGACGGGCGGGGCGGCCTCGTCGCCGACACCCGGCTCGACCGGTGTGCGCGGGGGCGCCGGCGGCACGCCCTTGCGGCGCGAGCCGACCACGAACCAGCCGGCGGCGACGAGGGCGACGAGGGCAATGACGACGATCAGGATCACAGTCTCCATAGGACCTCCAGTCTCCCAGACGGTCCGGCGCCGAACCGCGACCGGCCGCTCCCGGCGGGTCCGCGCCCGACCGGCCGTCCGTGACCCGGAGACCGTTGAATCCTGACACTGCGTCAGATAGCTTGCCCATGCCAAGCACCGTCCGGCAGATGACACGTGTCCGAGACGGCTTCGGCTCGACCCGGAAGGTGTTCACGCTCCATGGCTGTCACGAATCTGCGGTTCAACCAGGTCCTCCCCGGTCTCGACCGGCAGGAGATGTCCGCGCGCTACCGGGCCACCGTCGAGATGGCGGCCTTCGCGGACAAGAACGGGTTCGACATGATCAGCCTGGAGGAGCACCACGGCGCGGACAACGCGTGGAGCCCCTCCCCGCTGAGCACCGCAGGCGCGATCTTCGGCGCCACGGAGCGGATAGGCGTGATCGTCTGCGCACTGCTCGCCCCGCTGTACGACCCGATCCGGCTCGCCGAGGACATCGCCGTCCTGGACAACATCAGCGGCGGCCGACTCTCGCTCGTCGCGGGCCTGGGCTACCGGCCCGAGGAGTACGCGGCACTCGGCAAGGACTGGAAGCGGCGCGGGAAGATCCAGGACGAGGTGCTGGAGACGCTGCTCAAGGCGTGGACCGGCGAGCCGTTCGAGTACCGCGGCGCCACCGTCCGGGTCACCCCCAAGCCGTTCACCGACCCGCACCCGATGGTCATGGTCGGCGGCACCGCCAAGGCGTCCGTACGCCGCGCGGTCCGGCTGCGGCTGCCGTTCTACGCCGCGGCGCCGATCCCGGAGCTGGAGCAGTACTACTACGAGCTCGCGGCCGAGGAAGGCTTCGAGGGCGGCTTCGCGATCCTGCCGCCGGTCAAGACCCGGATGATCTTCTGCACCGAGGACCCGGACAAGGCGTGGGCCGAGTACGGCGAGTACTTCCTGCACGAGGCCACCACGTACGCCGGCTGGCAGACCCCCGACATAGCCTCCGTGGTCGAGTCCTCGGCCACCACGGTCGCCGCGCTGCGCGAGGAGGGCATCTACTGCTGCCTCACCCCTGACGAGTGCGTCGAGATCGGCCGGTCCGGCGGCCTGACCGACGCGCTGATCCTGCACCCGCTGGTCGGCGGCCTGCCGATCGACGCGGGCTGGGCGAGCCTGCAGCTGTTCAACGACAAGGTCATGCCGCGCAACGTGCCGGCCGAGTGATCCCACAGGCCCGGTGACCCGGCACGCCCGGCGACCCGACCGACCCGCTACCGACGACGGTCACACCCTCGACTCGACCGGGGTGTGGCCGCCGCTCGGCTTCACCCGCCCGCGGACACCCCGCTCATCGGCTCCGCGTGCTCGGACGCCACCCGCCGGTCCTCCCGACGCAGTCGCTGACTGATCACCGTGGTGACCCCGTCGCCGCGCATCGAGACGCCGTACAGCGCGTCGGCCACCTCCATCGTGCGCTTCTGGTGGGTGATCACGATCAGCTGCGAGCTCTCCCGCAGCTCCGCGAAGATCGCGATCAGCCGCTGCAGGTTCATGTCGTCCAGCGCCGCCTCGACCTCGTCCATCACGTAGAACGGACTGGGCCGGGCCTTGAAGATCGCCACCAGCAGGGCCACCGCGGTCAGCGAGCGCTCGCCGCCGGAGAGCAGCGACAACCGCTTGACCTTCTTGCCCGGCGGCCGGGCCTCCACCTCGATGCCGGTGGTCAGCATGTCGTCCGGGTCGGTCAGGATCAGCCGACCCTCGCCGCCCGGGAACAACCGCGCGAACACGCCCACGAACTCGCGCGCGGTGTCGTGGTACGCCGCCGTGAAGACCTGCTCGACCCGCTCGTCCACCTCCTTGACCACGGTCATCAGGTCCCGGCGGGTGTTCTTCAGGTCCTCCAACTGCTCGGTGAGGAAGTTGTGTCGCTCCTCCAGCGCGGCGAACTCCTCCAACGCGAGCGGGTTCACCTTGCCCAGTTGCACATGCGCCTTCTCCGCCGCGCGCAGCCGCTTCTCCTGCTCGGCCCGGACGTACGGGCGTGGCTGCGCCTCCGGCGAGTCCGGGTCGCGCTCCTCGCCCTCGGCCGGCGGCGACGGCGGCACCGGCTGGTCCGGGCCGTACTCGGCCAGCAGACCCTCGGCCTCGATCCCGTGCTCCTCCAGGGACTTGGCCTCCAACTGCTCGACCCGCAGCCGCTTCTCCGCGCGCAACATCTCGTCCCGGTGCACCGAGTCGGTCAACTTCTCCAACTCGGCCGCGAAGCTGCGGGACCGGCCGCGCTCGCGGGCCAGCTCCGCCTCGTGCGCGGCCCGGGCGCCCTCCGCCGCGTCGCGCTCGGCCCCGGCCCGGGCCAACGACGCCTCGACATGCCGCAGCAGCACGTCGGTGCCCGCGACCACCGCGCCCGCGATCCGCGCCTCCACCGCCAGCCGCTCCCGGCGCCGGGCCGCGCTCGCCCGCGCCTCGCGCTCGGCCCGCGCGCCCCGGTCGAGCGCGTCGGCCCGGCCGGCCAGCGACCGCACCCGCTCCTCGTGCGTGCGCACCGCGAGGCGGGCCTCCATCTCGGCCTGCCGCGCGGCGCTCGCGGCGCCCGCGAGCCGGTCCCGCTCGGCGGTGTCCGGTTCCTCGTCGCCCTCGGCCGCGTTGTACTCCTGCGCCGCCTCCAGCCGGGCCGCGAGTTCCTCGACCTTGAGCTCCTCCTGCGCGCGCGCCGCCTCGGCCTCGGCCACCGCACCCGCCAACCGCTCGGCCTCGCCCGCCGCCGCCCGGGCCTGCCCGCCGAGCCGGCCCAACTGCTGCGCTGCCGCGGCGGCCTTGCGCTCCGCCTCGCGGCGCTGCGCGGTGATCCGCTCGACCTCGGCCGCCGCCTCCCGCCGGGTCGCCACCGCACCGGCCAACGCCGCGGCCAACCCGGCACACCGCTCGGTCAACACCGCCGCCCGCTCGGCCGCCTCGTCCACCGCCGCCTGCACCTCCAGCAGGCTCGGCGCGCTCGCCGACCCGCCGTGCGCGAAGCCCGCGCCGACCAGATCGCCCTCCCGGGTGACCGCGCGCACCCCGGGCAGCGCCCGGACCAGCTCGGCGGCGGCGGTCAGATCCTCGACCACCGCAACCCGGTCGAGCAGCGGCTGGACCGCGCCGCGCAACTCCTCCGGTACGGACACCAGGCGCGTCGCGTAGACCACCCCCGCCGGCAGCTCCGGCCACTCCGCCGGCCCACCGCCCGTCGCCCCTTGCGCCGCGCCCCCGCCCAGCAGCAGCGCGGCCCGGCCCGCGTCGTCCTTGCGCAGCAGCCGCAACGCGTCCACGGCCGGCTGCACACCCGTGACCGCGACCGCGTCCGAGGCCGCGCCCAGGGCCGCCGCGATCGCCTGTTCGGCGCCGTGCTCGACGGTGATCAGCGCGGCCACCGTGCCCAGCACGCCGGACAACCGGTCCCCCGCGGCGAGCAGCGCGCCGGTGCCGTCCTTGCGCCTGAGCGCCGGCTCCAGCGCCTCCTTGCGCGCGACGACCGCCGACCGCTCCCGCTCGGCCTCCTTCTCCGCGTCGCGGGTGAGCACGAGCGCCTCCTCGGCCTCGGCCAGCACCTCGCGGGCCGTGGCCAACCGGGCCTCGATCGCGGCGAGTCCCCCGCCGCCGTCGTCCTGCGGGGCGCCCTCGACGCCGAGCCGGAGCTGCTCGTACTCCTCCTGCGCCGCGACCGCACGCTCGCGTGCCTCGTCCCGGGCGCCCACCAACCGACCGATCTCGGCCTCCGCCGCGGCCACCCGACTGCGCGCGGCGCCGACCCGGCCGACCAGCCGGGCCAGACCCTCGCGACGGTCCGCCAGCGCCCGGGCGACCTCCTTGAGCCGGCGCTCCTCCTCGACCAGGGCGCGTTCCAGCTCGCCGCGCCGCTCCACCGTCTCGGCCAGCTCGACCTGCGCCGATTCCAGCGCGGCGGCCAGCTCCGCCTCCTGCTCGCGGATCCGCTCGGCCTCGCGCTCCATCTCCTGCGGGTCGCGCCCGCGCCGCTCCTCGGCGGGCGCCGACGTCGCATGGCGGACCCGCTGCCGGGCCAGCCCGGCCGTCCCGCGCACCCGTTCGGCCTGCGCGGACAGCGCGTACCAGGTCTCCTGCGCCCGGGCCAGCCGCGGCGCCATCGCCCGCACCTCGGTCTCCAGTCGTGCCTCGCGCGCCTGCACCAGTGCGAGTTCGCGCTCCACGGCGGTGCGCCGCTCGCGCAGCGCGGCCTCGTCCGCGACCTCCTCGGCCAGCGCGCTCTTGAGCCGTACCAGGTCGTCGGCGAGCAGCCGCAGCCGCGCGTCCCGCAGGTCGGCCTGGATCGCCGCGGCCCGGCGGGCCACCTGGGCCTGGCGCCCGAGTGGCTTGAGCTGCCTGCGCAGTTCGTTGGTCAGATCCTGCACCCGGGTCAGGTTGGCCTGCATCGCGTCCAACTTGCGCAGCGCCTTCTCCTTGCGCTTGCGGTGCTTGAGGACCCCCGCCGCCTCCTCGATGAACGCTCGCCGGCCGGCGGGGTCGGCCTGAAGCACCGAGTCGAGCCGACCCTGACCGACGATCACGTGCATCTCCCGGCCGATGCCGGAGTCGGAGAGCAGCTCCTGGATGTCCAACAGCCGACACGTGCTGCCGTTGATCTCGTACTCGGAGCCGCCGTTGCGGAACATCCGCCGGGTGATCGTGACTTCGGAGTAGTCGATGGGCAGCGCGCCGTCGGCGTTGTCGATGGTCAGGCTCACCTCGGCGCGCCCGAGCGGCGGTCGGCCTGTGGTGCCGGCGAAGATGACGTCCTCCATCTTGCCGCCGCGCAGCGTCTTGGCGCCCTGCTCGCCCATCACCCACGACAGTGCGTCGACCACGTTCGACTTGCCGGAGCCGTTGGGCCCGACCACGCAGGTGATCCCCGGCTCGAAGCGCAGCGTCGTCGCCGACGCGAAGGACTTGAAGCCACGCAGGGTCAGACTCTTCAGGTGCACGCGACGAAAGACTAGTCGGCACGACCCGGACGATTCGCCCGCTCGGTCCGTCCGAGGGCGTGTCGAGCGTCTCGGATGGGGGTATCAACCGCTGGAAGCGAGCGGGTGGGCGCGAGGGGGCACGGCGGGGACGGCAGCAGAGGAATCGAAGTACCGGGCGCGCGGATCACGGGGCGCGCCACAGGGGTCGCGCGGGGATCGGGACCCGCGATCGGACCCATGAGCGCGAGGCAGGGCCCCGCGACAGTCACGGCACCGCGGGTCACGGACGAGAGCCACGCAGAGACACGTTGTGGGTAACGGCCGGCTAACGCTCACGGCACGCCAAGGCGTGCCCGGCCGGCTCCGGAAACGACAAAGGGACGCCTGAAGGCGTCCCTGGTTATCGCTTGCGCGAACCTACGCTCGCGAAAGCGCGGGTTCCGCCGCGGAGACGTCGAAGCCGGCAAGCAGCTCGTCCGAAGCGGCGGCGTTGAGCGCGTCGTTACGCTCCTGGGCACGGACAAGTTCCGTTTCCAGGTCACGAACACGCTGCTGGAGCCGTCGATTCTCGGCGAGCAGTCGGGGATCGGGGCCACCGACGTAACCGAGAAGCGCCTTCGCCATGAGAGGGTCCTCCACGCTGAAAATGAATGACCACGCAAGTTCGCGGGTCTAAATGTGGCACCCGGCCGCAAGGCTCCTGATAGGGTGCGCGGGCTTCCAGCGTCGCACCAAAAACGCAGAAGGTCAATATCATAACGGCACGATAACGAGACCTTCACCCGATCAAACGCGGTTCGACCGCGGACTGGGGTGACGGCTGTCGTGCTGGGTGTACGAGATCATCTTTCGACCTCCCCAGTCAAGAAGATTCCGGTTGTCCGCCAACTCCGGACGGCCGTGCCCTAGAGTCACTCCGGCACCACCACCCGTTCGGGTGAATTGATATCCCCTGCCGGAAGGTGACTCAACCCTCCATGGCTCGGCACAGTCGTACCTCGGCCTCGGCCTCCGCCCGCCCGCATCGACGACGCGCGAAGTCGCGCCGCCGGCGCGTCGCCCCCCTGCTCGCCCTGCTGGCCCTGCTCGCGGTGGGCGGCACCGTGGCCGGCATGGTCGTCTCGGACCGGGCGGGCGAGTCCTCCGCCAACCGCGTCGCGGGCGCCGACGGGCCGCTGCCCGGGCATGCCCTCGACGGCTCCGCGCCGCCCGGCGGCGTCGGGGCCGACCGGACCGGCGACGAGGCGTCCCGCAGCCTGCTCCCGGGCGCGTCGACCACCGGCCGGACCGCGCTGCCCGCGACGAGCCCCGGGCCCACGGCGAGCACCACCACCGGCGCGCCGACCACGAGCGCGGCCACGACGCCGAGCGCGAGTGCGACGCCGAGCAAGCCCGCAGGCACCCCGACCACGAGTGCGGCGAACCCGCCGAGCGGCCCCGAGGACAAGGTGCTCGCGGTGGTCAATCAGGAGCGCGCGACCGCGGGCTGCGGCCCGGTCAAGAGCGACGCCAAACTGGTCGCGCTGGCCCGCGCGCACAGCGCGGACATGGCCGACCGCGACTACTTCGACCACAACACGCCCGAGGGCCTGACCCCGTGGGACCGCGCCGAGAAGGCCGGCGTGAGCTACCTGGGCGCGGAGAACATAGCGCGCGGCCAGAAGACCGCCGACGCGGTGATGCGGGCCTGGATGAACAGCCCCGGCCACCGCCGCAACATCCTCGACTGCGGCCTGACCAAGCTCGGCGTCGGTATCCGGGAGGGCGCCAACGGCCCTTGGTGGACCCAGGAGTTCGGCCGCTGATCGGACGGATCGGCCGGGCCGGCGCACCCGGTGGCGCATCCCCGCGGGATCCGCGGCCCGGCCCGGAAACCGCCCGCTCAGCGCGGCCCCACCCCGAGCCGATCCGCCAGCAGACCGAACACGTACAGCCCCGATTCGCCCTGGTTGCGGGCGAGCACGAGGTCGACCGCCTCCGCCGCCGCCGCGCGGCCCGCCGCCCGCGCCCAGCGCACCGCCGCGTCGACCACCTTCGGTCGGGCCCGGTCCAGCACCTCGCCCACCTCGTCGCGCAGTTGGGCGTAGCGCTCCGGCCGACGCAACTCGCCGCCCCCGTCGAAGACGTCCGCACCGGCGCGGGCGGCCTCCAGTTCGAGCCGGCCCATCGCCAGGTGCGCCGCCGCCTCGCCCGGATTCAGCCACGCCTCCCAGGCGCCCGCCGCGCTCACTCCCTGGACGTGCGCCACGTGCGTCTCGAAGACCCAGCACACCAACACCGGCGAGTCCGCCTTCGCCGCCAGCGCCTCCAGCCACGGCCGCTCGAACGCGTACGGATCGTCCTCGTGCCGCACGTGCGTCGCGGTCCAACCGTCCGGCGACTCCCACATCGTCCGGGCCGGGTGCGCCGCCGTGTCCACGTGCGGCGCGAATTCGGACAACGGCCGCGCCTCGCGCACGACGACGATGTCCCCGTTGAATCCCATGACACGCGCTCCCTGGATTCCGGTGCCTACGCCCCGGCCGTCGCCTTGCGTGGCGCGCGCTGACAGGCCGGGCAGAAGTAACTGCTGCGGTTCATGAACGAGATCCGCCGGATCGGCGTGGCACACCGGTTGCACGGCTCGCCCTCGCGCCCGTAGGCGTCCAGGCCCCGGGAGAAGTAGCCGCTCTCCCCGTTCACGTTGACGTACAGGCTGTCGAAGGAGGTGCCGCCCGCGGCCAGTGCGTCGGTCATCACGTCCCGCGCGGACGCGAGCAGCAGCGTGGTCTGGGCGAGCGTGAGCTTTCCGGTCTGCCGGGCACCGTGCAGCCGGGCCCGCCACAGCGCCTCGTCGGCGTAGATGTTGCCGATCCCGCTGACCAGGGTCTGGTCCAGGAGCGCACGCTTGATCTCGGTGTTGCGCCGGCGCAGCGCCGCGTGGAAGAGCGCGTCGTCGAACAGCGGGTCCAACGGGTCGCGCGCGATGTGCGCGATCGAGGGCGGCAGTTCGGCACCGCCGCGCTCGACCGCGAGCCCGCCGAACGTGCGCTGGTCGACGAAGCGCAACTCGAGCCCGCCGTCGGTGAAGGTGAACCGCACGTGCAGGTGTTTCTCCCGGGGCGCCTCGGGCGGTTGCACCAGGAGTTGCCCGCTCATGCCCAGGTGCGCGAGCAGCGCGTCCTCCGGAGCCTCCGCGCCGGGCGCCACCAACGGCAACCACAGATACTTCCCGCGTCGTCGGGCGGCGTGCACCCGGGCGCCGACGAGCGCGTCGGCGAAGTCCACGAGGCCCGCGAGATGGCGCCGCACGGCGCGTTCGTGGGTGACCTCGACGTGCGCGATGGTGCGACCCACCACCCACTTCTCCAGTCCGCGACGGACGACCTCGACCTCGGGCAGTTCGGGCACCTTGCACTCCCCCTGGGGACGGCACAACCGGAGACGACACGACGGGAGACAACACGACGGGCGACACTGCGACCGGCGGTGGGGCCGCCGTCGGGAATGCGAAAATGCCTGCCGGTAGGTGAGATCGTGCCGGGCGACCGCGAGATCGGTGACCGGTTCGAACTTACCTATCGGCAGGCATTGGCTCGGAGACTACGCGGTGGCCGGCTGCGTGCCGGAACCGTCTCCGTACTTGGCGCGGATCGAGTGCCAAGCGCTTTCGGCGGCCTGCTGCTCCGCCTCCTTCTTGCTCCGCCCGACACCGGTGCCGTAGTCGACACCCGCGACCCGGGCGAGCGCGGTGAAGGTCTTCTCGTGGTCGGGACCGGTCTCGGAGACCACGTACTCGGGGACTCCGATACCCGCCGCGGCGGTCTGCTCCTGGAGACTGGTCTTCCAGTCCAGGCCCGCTCCGAGATTCGCCGACTGCTCGATCAGCGGATCGAACAACCGGTGGATCAGCTCGGTCGCCGCGTCGAGACCCTGGTCCAGGTACACCGCACCGAGGATGGCTTCGAGCGTGTCCGCGAGGATCGAGGACTTGTCTCGCCCACCCGTGCCCACTTCACCTCGGCCGAGCCGGATGAAGGCGCCCAGGTCCAGTCGCCGACTGACGCCCGCGAGGGCGCGCGAGTTGACGACGGCGGCCCGCAGTTTCGCGAGCTGGCCCTCGGGCAGGTCGGGGTGCCTGCGGTACAGCGTGTCGGTGACGACGAGACCGAGCACCGAGTCGCCCAGGAACTCCAGGCGCTCGTTGGTCGGGAGCCCGCCGTGCTCGTACGCGTACGAGCGATGGGTGAGGGCGCGTTCCAGAAGGGCGGCATCGAGCGACCAGCCCAGCCGCCCTTCCAGATCCGCGTATTGCGCGAGTGATTCCGTCACCGGAACGACCACCGGCCTGATCAGACGTCGAGGACCTGGCGGCGGTTGTAGGTGCCGCAGCTCGGGCACGCGATGTGCGACAGCTTCGGCTCACGGCAGCGCTCGCAGGTCACCAGGTTGGCGGCAGTGGCCTTCCACTGGCTCCGGCGGTGCCGGGTGTTGCTGCGCGACATCTTCCGCTTCGGAACAGCCACGGCTACTTCTCCTGGTTCTCGTCGGCGCTGGACGCGCCGTCAACGTCGGCTTCGGCGGAAGGTCCGTCGAAGATGTTGGTCAACTTCGCCCACCGGGGGTCGGCGAGCTCGTGACTGTGGTCGGGGTCCTCCGCGAGCAGTGCTCCGCATTCGGAACACAGACCCGGGCAGTCCTCCCGGCACAGCGGCGAGAGCGGCAGTGCGAGCACCGTCGCGTCCCGCAGCACCGGCTCCAGGTCGAACAGGTCGTCCGTGAGCCGGAAGGCGTCCTCGTCGGCTTCCGCGTCCGGGTAGACGTACAGCTCCTGGAAACGCACCGTGAGCTCACGCTCGAGCGGTTCCAGGCACCGGACGCACTCACCGGTCAGCGGCATCTGTGCGACGCCGGTGACCAGCACACCCTCCATGACCGCTTCCAGCCGGATACCCAGCTGGATGGGGGCACCTTCGGGCGCGCCGATCACATCTGCCACACCCATGTCCTTCGGGGCCGGCACGGAGCGGGACACCTTCAGCATGGATCCAGGCCGACGTCCCAGCTCGCGTGTGTCGACGACGAGTGGTTTGCGGTGATCCAAGCGGTCCAGGACGTCCTACCTCATGCAGTGCCACCCCCCGGGTCGCGGGGGGCTCGAATGGTCAGGGTGCCAACCCTCGGGGCACGCGAAAAGCACGCCTCGGGCAGGGTCGGTCCGTAAGAGTATCGCAGCCCGCGCGCCAGGCCCCAAACGGGGCCATTCGAGCGGGTCCGCGCGACGCCCGGCGAAGGGTGCCCGGCACGCGGCGCCCGACGAACGGGCGGCACGGCTGCCGGGCCCCGGCTTTGGCCGGACGGTTACTGGCGGCCGCCGTCCTGCTGGAACTGCCGCACGTCGATCAGGCTCGTGTCGAAGAAGCTGGTCTCGTCCAGCGACTGCGCGTACTGGGCCTGCGGGTCGTAGGCGGGCTGCTGCCCCGTGGTGTTCGCCGGGTCGTGCTGCGCCGGGTCGTGCTGCGCCGGGTACGCCTGCTGCTGCCCGTGCTGGTCGTACTGCGGCATGTCGTACTGGCCCTCGTAGCCACCGGAGTAGCCGGTGTCCGGTCCGGCGCCCTGTGCGTAGGCGGGCTGCCCGTAGGCGTCCTGGCCGTAGCCGTGCTGACCGCCGTAGGGGCCGGCCTGCGCGGGCACGGTCGGCGCGGCGGGCGGCGCGGCCGGGTAGTCGGGTTGGGCGGGCGCGGCGAACGTCTCCTCGTGGCCGTCGAGCTGGGCCTGCAGGCTGCCCGGGCGGCCCTTGGCCTGGGCATCGGCCAGCTCCTGCGCCTGCATGTATTCGCCGAGCTCGTCGGAGGGACGGCGACCGCGCATCTTGTCCCGACCCCGGCCGATCGCACCGAGCGTCTTGGTCAGCACGACCTCGAAGTTGGCCAGCTTCTGGTCGACGTAGTCGTCGGCCTCCTCGCGGATGCGCTGGGCCTCGCGGCGGGCCTCGGACAGGATCCGGTCGGCCTCGCCGTACGCCTCGCGCGCCACCTCGGTGTCGGCGACCAGCGAGCCGCGCTCCTCGCGCGCCTTGGCCAACACCCGCTCGGCCTCGCGGCGCCCCTCCTCGATCACCGACTCGCGGTCGCCGAGCACCCGGCGCGCGTGGTCGAACTCCGCCGGCAGCAGGTTCTTGAGTTCCTCGAGCCGGGCCACCACGTCCGCGCGGTTGACCACGCACGACGCCGACATCGGCATCGAGCGCGCGTTCTCGACCAGTGCGATCAGTTCATCGAGCTTGGGCTGCACGTCCACGGGCTTGCTCTCTCTCCTCAAACCGACGGTAGCCGTCGTGTTCGCCGGCATCGCGTGACGGACCGACTCGCCGCGGGCGGTCGGCCCGGCGACGAGGCACGTGCCGCGTCAGCCCTGCGCGAGCCGCTCGGTGAGCCGACGTAGCACCGTCTCCGGCACCAGGCCGGACACGTCGCCTCCGTACGTCGCGACCTCTTTGATGAGACTCGACGACAGAAAGCTGTAGAGGGGGTTCGTCGCGACGAACAACGTCTCCACCTCGGTAAGACCGTAGTTCATCTGCGCCATCTGCAACTCGTAGTCGAAGTCGGTGACCGCGCGCAGGCCCTTGATGATGGCCGGAATCCCGCGCTCCTTGCAGAAGTTGACCAGCAACCCCTCGAAGGCCTCGACCTTGACGTTCTTGTACTGCTCGACCACCTCGTGGAGCATCTCGATGCGCTCCTCGATGGTGAACAGACCCGAGCGCTTGGCGCGATTGAAGCCGATCGCCACGTAGACCTCGTCGTACAGGCTCGCGGCCCGTCCGATGATGTCCAGATGACCGTTGGTGACCGGGTCGAACGAACCGGGGCAGACGACTCGACGCAACGGAGGTTCCCCTCGAAATCGGGTGCCGACGGGTCCGGACCCGATGGTCCGCCCGCCTGGTCAGGCTTGCGCGGCGCGACCGTACCAGAGCGTTCCCTCGCCGTAGCGACGGGATCTGATCTCGACGAAATCCGCAGGCCACGCGAATGGCCCCCCACGCGTTGCGCGTTCGACCACGATCAGCGCCTCGGGCGCCAGCCAGCCGTGCTCGGCCAGTGTGCCGAGCAGCGTGCCGACCTCACCGTCGGTGACCGCGTACGGCGGATCGAGGAAAACCACGTCGTACGGCTCGTCGGGGCAGGGCACCGCGGCGGTCTTCTCCGCGCGGGCCGGCCGCAGCTCCGCGCCGGGCAGGGCGACGAGGCGGATGTTGGTCCGAATCGTGTTCGCCGCACGCGGGTCGGACTCGACCAGCAGCACTCGCGCCGCGCCTCGGGACAGCGCTTCCAGGCCGACCGCGCCGGAGCCCGCGAACAGGTCGAGCACCCGTGCGCCGTGCAGGTTGCCGCGCAGCGACTGGAGGGTGGAGAACAGTCCCTCACGGGCCCGGTCCGAGGTCGGCCGGGTGCCCTCGCCCGGCGGCGTGCTCAGCCGTCGGCCGCCCGCCGCCCCGGCGATCACCCGGGTCATGCGTGGGCTCGTGGACGGAGGGCGGGCCGGCGGTCGGCGCCGCGGGCGGGCCGGGCATACGTGTCCTGCATGGGGTCAACGCTATCGACTGGTCCCGGCCGACGAAATCCGGGCCGAAATACGATGTGCGACCTGTCATACACACAGGGCCACCGGATCGTATGAGGGGTGTGCACGGCGAGGGCGCCATCGCCGGGCACGGGCGACAGCGATCGCCGTTCGAGACATCGATCCCACACCCGATCCCGGGAGAGCCCGATGAAGCTCCGCACCTTCCTCGCCACCGTCGTCACGGGCGCCGCGCTGGCCGCGACCGGCCCAACCCCCGCCGTCGCCGAGACGCCCGGCACGCCGCATAAGACCGCGGCGCACTGCTACGTCGACAGCAACGGCACCCTGCACTGCGCCAACGGCGCGAGCGATCTGCGCTCCCAGCCGTACTTCCGGGCCCCGGTGGTCAGCCGACTGGACAGCACCTACAGCTACTTCAGCTGCTGGACCGAGGGCGACCCGCACTCGGGCGGCAACGACATCTGGTACTACACCGACGGCGACGACGGCGGGCACGGCTTCCTGCCCGCGCAGCGCGTGTTCACGCCGCAGGACCCGATGCCGGGCATGTACCACTGCTGACCGACCGCCGACCGACCCACGCGGCCGGCGGACGGAGATCGTCCCGTCCGCCGGCCGCGTGCCCGGGTGGGGTGCGCCCACCCGTCCGCTCAGAACGCGCAGTCCGGCACCTCGGCCTCGTTGCGGGTGCGGACGCCGGGCAGCCAGCCCTCGGCGCCGGTGCCCAGCACCACCACCCGATACCAGTGCTTGGAGGCGACGCCGGTCTCGTCGGTCACGCGCGGGCCGTCCGCGAGCAGGCAGACCAGGAGCAGTCGGTCGCCGTGCCAGACCCGATCCGCCAGATCGGCCGTCCGCGACGACAACCGCGCCTCCTTGAAGACGCCGAGCGAGCATTCGAGCGTGCGCAGCCCACGGCACGGCACCTCGGAGTTGTAGACCTCGCTCTGCACGCTGACCGCACGCGCGGCGGGCGGCCTGGGCGCCGGCTGCTCGGTCGGGTCGTGTCGGCCGACCAGGAAGGCACCCAGGCCGACCACGGCGACCACCAGCACCGCGGCCAGCGCCATCGCGAACGCTCCGCGCCACACCGGGCGCGGGGCCGGCCGGCGCATGACCCGCAGCGCCAGGCCGGGTGGTTCGACACAGGCGGCGTCCGCCGCGCGCAGCCGGGAGCGCAGCTCGTGGACCGCGTCGTCGGGGTCGTCGAGATCGGGGGGCGGCGGGTTCACCGGGTGACTCCTTCGTGTCGGTCCCGGCGGCGGAACCGGCCGGCGGGGCCGCCCAGGCCGGCCCGCAGCCGGGCCAGGGCGCGCTCGCGCGAGCGGGACACCGTGCCCCGGTGCACGCCGAGGATCTCGGCGGCCTGATCGATCGTGTATCCGTCCAGGTCGACCAGGAGCACCGCGGCGGCCTGCTTGGCGGGCAGCGAGCCGAGCATGCGCACCGCCTCCCACTCGGCCTCGCGCCGGGCGATCGCATCGCCGGCGGCGGACTGGGCCCGCTCCCCCGGTTCGGGGGGTTCGGGCAGCAGGACCTGCCGGCTGCGGGCGCGCCACATGTCGCGGGTGACGCTGACCAGGGCCCGGAAGGCGTAGGCGTAGGGCTCGGGATGGCCGAGCAGGCGGTCGGGTCTGCGGGCCAGCTTGAGATACGTCTCGTGCACCGCGTCCTCGGCGCTGCCCTCGCCGGCGAGCAACACGGCGCGTCGATACAGCCGAGGGAGCAACCCGCAGAAGAGCGCGTCGAAGCCCTCGTCCCCCGTACATGCGTCCATGGCCCATTGGTAGCCAACCGACGGGCTGTTCCGCGTGCTCCGAACGGGTGAGCCGTGGGGGCGCGCGGGAGCGGAGCGAGGGCGGTCAGCCCTTGTCGAGGTACTCCGCGCGCTCGTCGTCCAGGATGCTGGCCAGCGCGCTGCGCAGGTCGTGGTGCTCGACCAGGTCCGGGTCCTCCGCCACGATCGTGCTCGCCTCCTCGCGGGCCGCCACGATCAGTTCCTCGTCCCGGACCACCTCCAGCATGCGCAGCGACGAGCGCGAGCCGGACTGCGCGTCGCCGAGCACGTCGCCCTCGCGGCGTTGTTCGAGGTCGATCCGGGACAGCTCGAAGCCGTCCAGGGTCGCGGCCACCGCGTCCAGGCGTTCGCGCGCGGAGGTGCCGCCGGGCATCTCGCTGACCAGCAGGGTCAACCCGGGGGCGCTGCCGCGGCCGACCCGGCCGCGCAGCTGGTGCAGTTGCGAGACGCCGAACCGATCGGCGTCCATGATCACCATGACGGTCGCGTTGGGCACGTTGACGCCGACCTCGATCACCGTGGTCGCCACCAGCACGTCCAGTTCGCCGGCGGTGAAGCGGCGCATCACGTCGTCCTTGTCGTCCGGCGCCATCCGGCCGTGCAGCACCGCGATCCGCAGGCCGGCCAGCGGACCGGCGGTCAGCGCCGCGGCGACGTCGAGCACGGCCAGCGGCGGGCGGCGCTCCTCGGCTCCGCCGGCGGCGTCCGCGCCGATGTCCTCGGGGTCGTCCAGGTAGGCCTCGGCGGGCAGGTCCTCGTCCCGCTCGGCGGCCTTGGCCTTCGACTTGGCCTTCTTCTTGGCCTTCGGGTCGTCCTCCTCGTCGCCGATCCGCGGGCACACCACGTACGCCTGGTGTCCGTTCTCCACCTCCTCGCGCACCCGCTGCCAGGCGCGGTCGAGGAAGTGCGGCTTCTCCTTGGCCGGGACCACGTGCGTGGCGATCGGCGATCGGCCGGACGGGAGCTGGGCCAGGATCGAGGTCTCCAGGTCGCCGAACACGGTCATCGCCACCGTGCGCGGGATCGGTGTCGCGGTCATCACCAGCAGGTGCGGCGGGCGTTTGCCCTTGCCGCGCAGCGCGTCGCGCTGTTCGACGCCGAACCGGTGCTGCTCGTCGACCACGACCAGACCCAGGTCGTGGAACTCCACCTTGTCCTCGATCAGCGCGTGCGTGCCGATCGCGATCCCGGCCTCGCCGGTGACCAGGTCCAGCAGGGCGGCGCGGCGCGCGGGCACCCCCATCGAGCCGGTGAGCAGGGTCACCTTGGTGCCGATCTCCGACCCGCCGAGCATCCCGGCGCCCTCGGCCAGCGGCCCGAGCATCTCCACGATCGACCGATAGTGCTGCTGCGCGAGCACCTCCGTCGGCGCCAACAGCGCCGTCTGCCCTCCGGCGTCGACCACGGTCAACATCCCGCGCAGCGCGACCAAGGTCTTTCCGGCACCGACCTCGCCCTGGAGGAGGCGGTGCATCGGGTGCTCGGTGGCCAGGTCGGCCTCGATCTCGGCGCAGACCTCCCTCTGGCCGTCGGTGAGTTCGAACGGGAGGCGGGCGTCGAAAGCGTCCAGGATGCCGTTCGAACGGCGCGGGCGGGCCACCGCGGACAGGGCCCGGGCGTCCCGGCGGCGGCGGGCCAGCGCGATCTGCAGGACGAACGCCTCGTCCCACTTGAGCCGGTCCTTGGCTGCGGTGACGTCGTCCCACGAGGTCGGCCGGTGCACCCGCAGGAGCGCCTCGGCCAGTCCCGGCATGCCGCGTCGCTCGCGCATCTCGGCGGGCAGCGGGTCGCCGATCTCGCCCAGCGTGTCCAACGCCATGCCGACGCACTGGGCGATCTTCCAGGACGGCATGTTGGCGGCGGCCGGGTAGACCGGGATCAGCGCGCCCGCGAACACGTCCGCCACGCCGTCCTGATCGTCCTCGCCGATCAGTTGGTAGTCGGGCTGGCTGAGCTGGATCACGTTGTTGAACCGACCCACCTTGCCCGCGAACAGGCCGCGCCGGCCCGGGCGCAGTTCCTCCTCGCGCCAGGCCTGGTTGAAGAAGATCAGGGTGAGCTTGCCGCGCCCGTCGGTGACCTCGACCTCCAGGAGGTTGCCGCGCCGGTTGCGGAACTGCCGCTTGCTCACCTTGGCGATCTCCGCCATCACGGTGACGTGTTCCTCGGGCTCCAGGCGGGAGAGGTCGGTCAGGCGCCCGCGCTCCGCGTAGCGCCGGGGGTAGTGGCGCAGCAGATCTCCGACGGTGTCCAGCTTGAGGGATTTGGCCAGCACCGTCGCCGTGCGGTCGCCGACGAGTTTCTTCAGCGGTTCGTCAAGGCGCGACATGCCGCCCAACGGTACTGGTCGAGGGTGTCATCGGGTCGGCGCAACCGCCGGGTCAGGCCCTACTCGACCCCGATGAGCAGCGGGTACACCTCCTGGCCGCCCTCGTAGACCATCACGTCCACGCCGAGCCGGGTGGCCCGCAGGTGGCGCTCGATCGCGGCGGCCAGGCCCGGCGGGCAGGCGCTGCCGGTGACCAGGGTGACCAGTTCGCCGCCACCGGCAAGCATGCGATCCACCACCACGGTGCCGGTCTCGCGCTGGTCGTGGCCGATCACCGCGATGTCGCCCTCGATCACGCCGAGCACGTCGCCCGCCTGGCAGACGCCGGCCATCGTCCACGACTCGCGGACGGCGACGGTGAGCGCGCCGTAGCGGGTGGCGCCGGCGGCCGAGGTCATCCCGACGATGTCCTGGTCGAAGCGCCGTCCGGGTTCGTGCACGGCGAGCGCGGCCAGGCCCTGTACGGCCGCCTTGGTCGGGATCACCTGGACCCGGATGCCGTGCGCCTGGGCCTGCTGCGCGGCCACCCCGGCCACCGCGTGGCAGTCGGCGTCGTTGGGCAGCAGCACCACCTCGCGCGCCTCGGTGCGCCGGATCGCGTCCACGAGCACCCCGGTGGAGGGCCGCCGGCCGGGACCGGCCTGCACGACGTGCGCGCCGTTCTCGGCGAACAGCGTGGCCAGGCCGCCGCCCTGGGCGACCGCGACGATCCCGCGCGTGGGGGCGGGCTCGGGCGCGGCGAGGCCGGCGAGGGGGCGCTCCAGGTGGGTGATCCGGATCCGGTGCGGCCGGCCGGCCTCGATGCCCGCCTCGACGGCCGCACCCGCGTCGTCCACGTGCACGTGCACGTTCCACAACCCCTCGCCGCCGACCACCACGAGCGAGTCGCCGAGCGCGCCGAGCCGCTCGCGCAGCGCGGGCAGCGCGTCGGCGGGCGCGTCCAGCAGGTAGATCACCTCGAACCCGGGCCCCTCGGGCGAGGCGTCCGGCCCGACCGGTCCGGCGAACGGAACCGGGACCGGGGTGTGCACCTGATGCGGGTGGATCCGGTACGCCGAGCGCTCGCCGGTGACCACCGCGAGCAGCGCGTCCAGCAGCACGGTCAGGCCGCGGCCGCCCGCGTCCACCACGCCCGCCCGGCGCAGTACGTCCAGTTGCTCGGGGGTGCGGGCCAGGGCCCCGCGCGCCGCGGTCGCGGCCGCTCGCACCACCGGCCGCAGCTCCACGCCCGCGCCGGCCGCGGCGTCGGCGGCGGCCCGGGCCACGGTGAGCATGGTCCCCTCGACGGGCCGGGCCACCGCGGCGTACGCGGCGTCGGCGGCGGTGCGCAGGGCGTGCGCGAGGGCGAGGCCGGAGGGCACCTCGCGGCCGGTCTCGATCGCGGCGGCCTGTTCGGCCTCCAGGCGCTCGGCCATGCCGCGCAGGAGTTGGCTGAGGATCACCCCGGAGTTGCCGCGCGCGCCCATCAACGCGCCGTGCGCCAGGGCCCGGAAGGCGGTCGGCAGGTCGGGTTCGGGCAGGTCCCCGCCGAACAGGGCGTCGACCTCGGCGGTTCCCGACTCCAGGGTCAGGAACAGGTTCGTGCCGGTGTCGCCGTCGGGCACGGGATACACGTTGAGGGCGTCGATTTCCTCGCGCGCTCGCCCCATCAGTTCCAAGGCGACGCGACCCCAGCGGCGTACCGCCGGACCGTCCAGCTCTCCCAGCAGGCCCTGCACGCCCACCTCCTGTACGAATCCGTCTCTGCGCGTCCCGTCCGCCGGCCACGTTATCGAGACGGGGAGCGGTGAAGCGGCCGACCCGGATGGGTTAGGCTTGGCGGGAAGCATGACGAGATCAGCTGATTGCGTATGCCCGGATCATCCCGGGTTCGCGCAGCGCATGGTTCGTCGGTTACTCTTCTGCGGTTGTCCGGCATTCGGCCGGCACGTGTTCGTACGCAATTCCCATTCGTCTTTGGAGTGTTCCCGTGGCTGCCAACTGCGACGTCTGCGGCAAGGGGCCGGGCTTCGGCAACAGCATTTCGCACTCTCACCGCCGGACGCCCCGTCGCTGGAACCCCAACATCCAGACGGTGCGCGCGATGGTTGGTGCCACGCCGAAGCGCCTCAATGTCTGCACCTCTTGCATCAAGGCGGGCAAGGTTTCCCGCTAGTTGCTCGACCGCACGACTTCGAAGGGCCGGTTCACCCCAGGGTGACCCGGCCCTTCCGCTTGTCCGGGGTCCGTGCCGAGCGGGCCGGGACGTACACCGCCGTGGGCGCGGGGCCCGGCCCGCTCGGGTTCAGAACCCGTCCCGCCACCGCCATGCGTGGTCGACCGGCCCGATCCCCTCGCCCAGCGGGAAGCCGGCCCGGATCGCGCCGGTGACGTACTCCTTGGCCGCGGCGACCGCGTCCGGCACGGTGTCGCCGACGGCCAGCCGCGAGGCGATCGCACTCGCCAGCGTGCAGCCGGTGCCGTGGGTGTGCCGGTTGTCGTAGCGCGGACTGCTGAACCAGTACTCGCGGGTGCCGTCGAAGAGCAGGTCGGCGGCCTCGCCTTCGAGATGACCACCCTTGACCAGCGCCCAGCGCGGACCGAAGGCCAGCACCGCCTCGGCCGCGCCGCGCATGTCCGCCCGCTCGCGCACCTTGTGGCCGGTGAGCAGTTCGACCTCGTACAGGTTCGGGGTGACGACGGTGGCCACCGGGAGCAGTCGGGTGCGCAGCGTCTCCAGCGCCTCGTTGGCCAGGAGGGTGTCGCCGTGCTTGGAGGAGGCCACCGGGTCGACCACCACCGGTACGGACACCTCGGCCAGCAGCGCGGCGACCACCGCCACCAGGTTCGGCGACGCGAGCATCCCGGTCTTGATCGCCTGCACGCCGATGTCGTCCACCACGCTGCGGAACTGCGCCCGCACGGCTTCCGCGGGCAGTTCCCAATAGCCCTGCACGCCGAGCGAGTTCTGCGCGGTCACCGCAGCGATCACGCTCATCCCGTGTACGCCGTGGGCCAGCATCGTCTTGAGGTCGGCCTGGATCCCGGCGCCGCCGCCGGAGTCGGAGCCGGCCACCGTGAGCACGCGCGGAGGAGTCTGCACCATGCCGGCAGCCTATCCACGCCGACCGTGCGCCCGACGTGTGCGCCCCTCAGCCGCGGCCGAAGTGATCCCACCCGCCCGCCAGGCCCGGGTCCCGCCCGTCCACGGTGACGCCGGCGCCCGGATGCACGCGGCCGATCACGCGCCAGCGCGCGGGCAGCGCGGTTCCCGCCGGGAAGGTGGCGACCAGGGCGTGGTCCTCGCCGCCGGTGAGCACCCAGTTGAGCGGGTCGGCGCCCAGCGCGCGGGCCACGTCGCGCATCTGGGCGGGCACGTCCAGCCGGGCGGAGAGGATGTCGATCCGCACGTCGGAGGCGCGCGAGACGTGGCCCATGTCGGCGAGCAGGCCGTCGCTGACGTCGATCATCGAGGTCGCGCCGAGGATCGCCGCGCCGGGGCCGGCGTCGTAGGGCGGCTCGGGCCTGCGGTGCGCCTCCACGAAAGCGCGCGGTGCGCGGTGCCCGTGGCCCAGGATCGCCAGCCCCGCGGCGGACCAGCCCAGCCAGCCCGCGACCGCGAGCAGGTCGCCGGGTCGGGCGCCGGAGCGGACCACCGGGGCCCGGCCCTGGAGGTCGCCCAGTGCGGTCACCGCGACGGTGACGGTGTCGCTGCCGACCACGTCGCCGCCCGCGACGCCCGCGCCGACCACCGCGCATTCGTCGCGCAGGCCGTCGTACAGCTCCAGCGCCCACCCCGTGGGCAGGTCCTGCGGGCCGCACAGGCCGATCAGCAGCGCGGTGGGCACGGCGCCCATCGCCGCGACGTCGGCCAGGTTCTGCGCGGCGGCCTTGCGGCCGACGTCGTACGCGGTGGACCAGTCCCGTCGGAAGTGCCGCCCCTCGACGAGCAGATCCATGGTGGCCACCACCCGCCCGTCGGCGGCGGCGACCACGGCGGCATCGTCGCCCGGGCCCAGGGACACGTGCGGCCCCGTCGGCACGCGGGCGACCAGTGCCCCGATCAGGCCGAACTCGCCGAGATCGCCCAGCGTCCCGCTCATCGCCGCTCTCCTGCCATGCCCATCAGCCCTGATCCGCCTCGTTCACCGTGTTCACTGTGATCCATCGGCTCCCGCTGTGGTCGCCGAGGCCCGCCGGGCCGACAATGGTCGCAGCAGCGGGGGTCACGTCAAGATCCCATCATCCTGCGCGCCGGGAGGCCGTGGTGGTACAGGCATACATCCTGATCCAGACCGAGGTCGGCCGTTCGGCTTCGGTGGCCCGAGCCATCGCCGAGCTGCCGGGGGTGACCCGGGCGGACGACGTCACGGGTCCCTACGACGTGATCGTGCGAGCCGAGGCCGCCGACGTCGACCAGCTGGGTCGCATGGTGGTCGCCGAGGTGCAACGCATCGACGGCATCACCCGCACCCTGACGTGTCCGGTGGTCAACCTGGGGTGACCCCGCGGGAGTGCCCCGGAGCGTCGCGCGTCTAGGATCGGGGCCGTGCGCCCGACTCGACTTCTCGCCTGGCTGCTTCCGGTCACCGTGCTCACCGCGACGGGGTGCGGCGGTTCGGACCACGTCGAGGTTGCGGCGCCGACTCCGCCGGCGGGCGCCGCGGCCGAGGCCTGCCGCGCGTTGCACGACGCGCTCCCGGCGAAGGTGATGGACGCCGGGGTGCGCGAGACCTCGCCCAAGTCGACGCTGACCGCGGCGTGGGGCGATCCGGCGATCGTGCTGCGCTGCGGCGTGGGGCTGCCCGCGTCGTTGCGGGTGGTGGACCCGACCAAGGTCGGTTCCGAACCGGTCGACTCGGTCGAGGTCAACGGCGTGACCTGGAGCTTCGCGAAGTACGCCGGCGGCGTGCGGTTCACCACGGTCTATCGCCGGGCCAACGTCGAGATGACCGTGCCGAAGAAGTTCACCGAGCCGGCCGCGCCGCTCGTCGACGTCGCCGACGCGGTCGCCCGCACGGTGCCGGCCACACTGGACCTGAGCAACGCGTGAGGGGCGGGCGACGCGTCGCCCGCCCCTGGTTCGCGGCTCCCGGGCACGGCCCGGCGGATGCCTAGCGCAGCAGCGTGTTGGGCCGGCGCAGGGCGGCCTGGATCAGCCGGTCGACCAGGTCGGCGTAGTCCACCCCGGTCGCCTGCCACATGCTCGGGAACATCGACACCGGGGTGAAGCCCGGCATGGTGTTGACCTCGTTGATCACGAAGTGGCCGTTCTCCAGCAGGAAGAAGTCCACTCGGGCCAGGCCCTCGCAGGACAGCGCCTCGAAGGCGGTCACCGCGAGCCGCTGCACCTCGGCGGTCTGCTCCTTGGTCAGCGACGCCGGCACGTCCAGCTCGGTGCCGTTGTCCGGCAGGTACTTCGCGGCGAAGTCGTAGAACTCGTGCTCGCCGCCGACCCGTACCTCGGCCGGCAGGCTCGCCCGCGGTCCGTCCTCGAACTCCAGGACGCCGCACTCGATCTCACGACCGATCAGCATGCCCTCGACGATCACCTTGGGGTCGTGCCGGCGGGCTTCCTCGATCGCCGCGTCCAGGTCCTCGATCCGGTGCACCTTGGTGATGCCCATGCTGGATCCGGCCCGGGCCGGCTTGACGAACACCGGGAAGCCGAGCGAGGACACCGCTTCGCGCACGGCGGCCGGGTCGCGCTCCCATTCGCGCGGGCGCACCGTGGCGTACGGGCCCGACGGCAGGCCGAAGCCGGTGAACAGGGCCTTCATGTACTCCTTGTCCATGCTCGCCGCACTGGCGAGCACGCCGGACCCGACGTAGGGGACCTGGGCCAGTTCCAGGAAGCCCTGGAACGTGCCGTCCTCGCCGTAGGGGCCGTGCAGGAGCGGGAAGACCACGTCGATCTCGCCGAGCAGCTTGGGCAGCGCGCCGGGTTCGAGCACGGTGATCTCGCGTGATGTGGGGTCGGCGGCGAGCACGACGGCTGCGGAGGACTCCGCGATGTCGGACACCGCGGGCAGCCGGTCACCGCGGATCGCCAGCCGTTCCGGGTCGTCGCCGACGAGCAACCAGCGCCCGTCGGTGCCGATGCCGATCGGCAGCACGTCGTACTTGGAGCGGTCGATCGCGGCCAGCACGCTCCCTGCGGTGACGCAGGAGATCGCGTGCTCGGAGCTGCGGCCGCCGAAGACGACCGCGACGCGGGGGCGCGAGGTGGAGTGGGGGGTGCCGGAAACGTCGTTCATGGTCGGACGACCCTATCCCCATCGTTGTTCGAACGCGGTATTGCCCGCCGGGCGCGCGGTGTTGCGTCGCCGCCGACCGGGGCGCGTGGTCCGGCCGGCACGCGGGTCCGACCGGGTACGCGTCCGGCCGGCGCACGGGCCTCGCCGGCACGCGAGTCCCGCCGGCGCGCATCCGACCGGGGCGCGGGTGCCCCCGACACGCGAGTCCCACCCGCGCGGGCCCGGCCGGCGCGAGTGCCCCCGGGGCGCGAGTCGGGCCGGCGCACGAGTCCGGACGGTCGGCGGGCCGGCCGCCGCGACGCCATCCGGCCGCCCCCTTCGGCGCGTCAGCGCCCACGACTCGATCGTCGACCAGTGATCGACGAGCTTGCGTGGAGAGCGGCCGGAGGCCGCCGGCGGCGGAGTCGCCGTCGCGCGCAGCGCGTTTTGCCGGAGCGGCCGGAGGCCGCCGGAGGCGGCGCCGCCGGCACGCGCAGCGCGGCTTCCTACCGCTCCGGCTTGGCCGAGCGCGAGAGCAGGGCCATGCCCACCGACGGGGGCTTGCCGTCGTGCATGATCGAGACGACGACGTCGGTGATCGGCATCTCGACGCCGTACCGCCGGGCGAGCAGTTGCACGGATTCGCAGGACTTGAAGCCCTCGGCGATCTGCCGGCTGTCCCGTACGGCCTCCTCGATCGGCATGCCGCGGCCGATCTTCTCGCCGAACGTACGGTTGCGCGACAGCGGCGAGGTGCACGTGGCCACCAGGTCGCCGAGGCCGGCCAGACCCGCGAAGGTGTGGGCGTCGGCGCCCATCGCCGCACCCAGCCGGGCGGTCTCGGCCAACCCTCGGGTGATCAGCGTGGCCTTGGTGTTGTCGCCCATGCCCATGCCGTCGGCCATCCCGACGGCGAGCGCGATCACGTTCTTGACCGCGCCGCCGAGTTCGGCGCCGACCACGTCGGTGTTGGTGTACGGGCGGAAGTAGGACGTGTGGCAGGCCGCCTGGAGCCGCCGGGCGACCTCCTCGTCGACGCACGCCACCACGCTCGCGGCGGGCTGGCGCTGGGCGATCTCGGGGGCCAGGTTGGGCCCGCTGACCACCGCGATCCGGCCCTCGGACACGCCGGTGACCTCGCGGATCACCTCGCTCATCCGGTTCGCGGTGCCCAGTTCGACGCCCTTCATCAGGCTGACCAGGATCGCGTCGTCGGAGAGCAGCGGCGCCCATGCGGTGAGGTTGCCGCGCAGTGTCTGCGACGGCACCGAGAGCACCACGAACTCCGCTCCCTCCGCCGCCTTCGCCGCGTCGGTGGTGGCCTGGATCCCGGTCGGCAGGGCGATCCCGGGCAGGTACTCGGGGTTCTCGTGCCGGGCGTTGATCGCGTCGGCCATCTCCGGGCGCCGGCCCCACATCACCACGTCGCAACCCGCCTCGGCGAGCACGATCGAGAAGGCGGTGCCCCAGGAACCCATGCCGAATACCGCGCAGCGCGTCATGCGCGGCCATCCTCGGTGTGCTCGGTCCCGGCGGGCTCGGCCACCGGGTGCTCGGTCTCGGCCTTCGCGGCGTTGTCGCGCGCGGGCGCGGTGTGGATCGGCTCGGCGTGGATCGGCCCGGCGGAGGTCCGCTCCGGCGCTGCGACCTGCTCCGCCGGGGCCTTCGCGGCCGGATCCCGTCCGGCCCGCTCCTTCTCCACCGGCTCCTTCTCGGCCGGGACCTTCTCCACCGAGACCTTCTCCACCGGGATCTTCTCGACCGGCTCCGGTCCAGCCGCCTCGATCTCGGCCTCGACCCGGCGGCCGGGCACCCGGCGGCCGGCATCCGGCGGGGCGGCCTCTTCGCGCAGTTCGGCCAGCAATTCGGTCACCGACTCCATGATCCGGTCGGTCGCCCCGCGCAACACGTCCGCGGTCAGTTCGCGGCCGCGGAACTCGTCCAGGTCCACCGGCGGTCCGGCCAGTACGTGCATCGTCTTGCGCGGCAGCAGGCGCGGCCGCTTCCCGTACGGCGGCAACAACTCGTGCGCGCCCCACTGGGCGACCGGGATCACCGGGGCACCGGTGGTGAGCGCGATCCGGGCCGCGCCGGTCTTGCCCGGCATCGGCCACAGGTCCTTGTCCCGGGTGATGGTGCCCTCCGGGTAGACCGCGACACACTCGCCCTTCTCCACGGCCTCCACCGCGGCGCGGAACGCCAGCGCGGCATCGGCGGAGTCCCGATAGACCGGGATCTGGCCGGCACCGGCCAGCACCCGGCCGACGAAGGGAATTTTGAACAGTCCGGATTTGGCCAGAAAGCGCGGCACCCGGCCGCTGTCGTACTGATAGTGCGCGTAGGTCAGCGGGTCGACATAGGAGATGTGGTTCACCGCCGTGACGAACCCGCCCGACGTCGGGATGTTCTCGGTGCCCCGCCAGTCACGTTTGGTGAACAGCAACAGCAGGGGCTTGATCACCACGACCGCCAGGCGGTACCAGAAACCGATCCTTCGGCGGGCCACCGGCGTTCCTCCCGTTCATGTGTTTCGGATCTGTGCGTGTCGGCGCGGAAGTCCCGCTGCGGTGTTCCGCTGCCGTGTCGCTCCTCACACAATCGACGCTCCCCGCGAGAAGCACGAAGCATCGATTCTGGCGGAACATCGATTCTGTACACGCGGACCCCACAGTTTCCCCTGGGCCTTCCGCATTGTCGAGAAACGTCCTCGTCGACCGACGAGGATATGGGCTTACGGTACGGATGCGAGGATCTTGCCGATGTCCCCCGCCACGGATTCCGCCGGCCGGCGCCGGCCCGCCGGCAACGGTCGCACCGCACCCTCCGGCACGCGCGCATGGCGACTCGTGGTGCCGGTGAAGCCGTTGTCGATCGCCAAGAGCCGGCTCGCGGGCACGATCGGCCCCGGCCATCGCCCCGAACTCGCCCTCGCCTTCGCACTCGACACCGTGCGCGCGGCGCTGACCTGCACGCGGGTGCACGGGGTGCTCGTGGTCACCGACGACGTCCGGGTCGCGCGGGAGATCCGGGCGCTCGGTGCGGACGTGCTGGCCGACGTCGGCGGCGGCCTGAACGCCGCGCTCGCACACGGGGCCCGGTCGGCCGGCGCCGAGCGGCCGCGGACCGGGGTGGCCGCGCTGTCCGCCGATCTTCCGGCCCTGCGCGCCGAGGAGTTGGATCGGGTGCTCGCCGCCGCGACGTTCGCCCGACGGGCCTTCCTGGCGGATGCGGCGGGGGTGGGCACCACGTTGCTCACCGCCGCGGCGGGCGTGCCGTTGGCACCCGGCTTCGAGGGCCGTTCCCGGGCTCGGCACCTGGCCTCGGGGGCGATCGAACTCACGCCCCACGACGTGGATTCGGTGCGCCGGGACGTGGACACCGGGGAGGATCTGCGGGCCGCGATCGGGCTCGGGGTCGGCGCGGCCACCGCCGCGGTGCTCCCGTCCGTGCCGTTTCTGCCGCGTGCCGCCGCTTCCTGACGTCGCGTCGGATCCGTGGTGGTCGCGACAGCGGTCACAATGGGGGCATGCAGGGCACCGTGTACACCTTCGAGACCGACTCGCGAGAGGGCGTCGTGCTGCTCGACGACGGCTCTCCCGTGCCCTTCGACGCGGCGGCGTTCGACGCCGGCGGAATGCGCTTCCTGCGGCCCGGTCAACGCGTACGGATGACCATGGACGCGACGGGTGATCGGGTGGTGCTGGTGACGCTGTACACGTTGCCGGATCCGCTGCGCTGAGCCGCACGTCGGCCGGGCCGGCAACCGGCGACCCGCACGCGTCGGTCGGGAAACGGCAGTCGCGAGACGGCGACGGGCCGGAACCCACGCGTGTGGGTTCCGGCCCGTCGCCACCGTCCGGCATGTCGCCGGCCCGGGAAATCCGCTGCGTCAGGCCTTCTTGGCCGCGCGCTTGGTAGCGGGCTTCTTCGCCGCCGGCGCCTTGGCGGCAGCGGCGGGCTTGGCCGCGGCCGGCTTGGCGGTCGCGGTCTTCGGCGCGGCCTTGGTCGCCTTCGCCTTGGTCGCCGGAGCCTTCGCCGCCGCCGGCGTGCTCTTGACGGCCTTGGTGGTGGTGGCCTTGACCGTGCTGGTCGCGGCCTTGGCCGTGACCTTCTTCGCCGCGGCCGGCTTGCTCGCGGCCTTCGTCGCGGGTGCCTTGGTCGCGGGCGCCTTGGTCGCCTTCTTGGCGGCGGGCTTGGCGACCGCCGTCGTCTTGGCCGCGGCCGCGGTCTTGCGCGTCGTGGCGGCCGGGGTCTTGACCGCCGCGGCGCGCGAGGTGGCCGGCTTCGCCGGCGCCTTCTTCGCCGCGGTTGCCTTGCGGGTCGTCGCCTTCGCGGCGGGCGCCGTGGCGTCCGTCGCGACCACGCGCGGAGTCGGGCTGCTCTTGGCGGCCGCGCTCTTCACGTTGGGCTTCGGGAGCTTCTTCGTCCCGCTGGTGTAGTCCTTGAAGCCCTGGCCCGCGCGGAAGCGCGGCACCGAGGTCTTCTTGACGCGCACCCGCTCACCGGTCTGCGGGTTGCGGGCGTATCGAGCCGGGCGGTCCACCTTCTCGAACGAGCCGAAGCCCGTGATGGACACCCGGTCTCCCGCCGTGACCGCACGAACGATGGTGTCGAGGACGGCATCGACTGCCTCTGCGGCGGCCTTGCGGCCACCCAGTCGGTCAGCGACCGCCTCGACGAGCTGCGCCTTGTTCACGTCTTCCCCTTCGGAAACCGATGCCGGGACAGTTCAGCCGGCATTGGGCACGCTAAGCATCCAAAAGTGCCGAAGCAATTACCGAACGGGCGAATCACCCTTGTGTCGCAACGGATTCAGGCTTCGGCGGTGTCCCGCGAACTCGCGGGTCCCGCGTCCAACTCGTCCATGAGCTTGGTCAGTCGCCGCGAGGCGTCCGCCAAATCATGTTTTGCCGCGTCGGTGATGACCAACAAGCGGCGTATTAGCGCCACTTTAGCCTCGTTCGGTAGTCGGAGCCTACGCACCCGGGCGTGGGCGACCTTCAACCGGGTGGCCAGTTCGGCGAAGAGTTCCACTTCTTCGAACTCGTTCACGTGTCGGCCTTGGTGCTCCACACCGCAATTGTGACAGCTCATCCGGCTATGGGCACAACGGGGCGGCCATTGGGGGCGGACACCGAACATGCGAACGGCGGGACGCATCCGCGCCCCGCCGTTCGATCCTGGCAGATTTGCCTGCCCTGTAAGGGAGTTGGTGATCAGCCCACCGGTTGGGTACGCGGCAGCCAACTCGGCCGGGTCGTCTCGAAGGAGGTGATGTCCTCCTCGTGACGCAGGGTCAGACCGATGTCGTCCAGCCCTTCGAGCAGCCGCCAACGCGTGTAGTCGTCGATCTCGAAGTCGGCGACGAGCTCGCCGGCGCGGACCTGACGATCCACCAGATCCACGGTGATTCGCGCGGTCGGGTCGGCTTCGGTCAGTGCCCACAGGCGTTCGACCGTCTCCTGCGGCAGCACGACGGTCAGCAGACCGCCCTTTTGCGAGTTGCCCCGGAAGATGTCCGCGAAGCGGGCCGAGATGACGGTCTTGAACCCGTAGTTCTGCAGGGCCCACACCGCGTGCTCACGCGAGGACCCGGTGCCGAAGTCGGGGCCGGCCACCAGGACGGTGGCGCCCGCGCGCTCCGGCTGGTTCAGCACGAACTCCGGGTTCTTGCGCCAGGCTTCGAACAGTCCGTCCTCGAAGCCGTCGCGCGTGACCTTCTTGAGCCAGTGCGCGGGGATGATCTGGTCGGTGTCCACGTTGCTCTCGCGCAGCGGGACGGCCGTTCCGGTGTGGGTGGTGAAGGCTTCCATCGCTCAGACTCCTGCGGTGCTCAGGTCGGCGGGTGCGGCCAGGTGGCCCAGCACGGCGGTCGCGGCCGCGACCTGCGGCGAGACCAGGTGGGTGCGGCCGCCCTTGCCCTGCCGCCCCTCGAAGTTGCGGTTGGAGGTGGACGCGCTGCGCTCGCCGGGGGCGAGTTGGTCGGGGTTCATGCCCAGGCACATCGAGCAGCCCGCGTAACGCCATTCGGCACCGAAGTCGGTGAACACCTTGTCCAGGCCCTCGGACACGGCCTGCAGCGAGACCCGCACCGAACCGGGAACGACCAGCATGCGCACGCCGTCGGCGACCTTGCGGCCCTTGATGATGTCGGCCACCTCGCGCAGGTCCTCGATCCGACCGTTGGTGCACGAGCCGACGAAGACCGTGTCCACCGCGATGTCGCGCAGCTTCTGGCCGGCCGTCAGGCCCATGTACGCGATCGCCTTCTCGGCTGCCGCACGCTCGACCGGGTCCTCGATCGCGACCGGGTCCGGCACGGATTCGCCCAGCGGCGCGCCCTGGCCGGGGTTGGTGCCCCACGTGACGAACGGTGACAGTTCGGCCGCGTCGATCACGACCTCCTTGTCGAACACCGCGTCCGCCTCGGTGGCCAGGCCCTTCCAGTACGCCACGGCCGCGTCCCAGTCCGCGCCCTGCGGCGCGTGCGGACGGCCGTTCAGGTACGCGAACGTGGTCTCGTCGGGCGCGATCATGCCCGCCCGGGCGCCGGCCTCGATCGACATGTTGCACACGGTCATCCGGCCCTCCATCGAGAGGTTCCGGATCGCCTGGCCGCGATACTCGATGACGTAGCCCTGACCGCCGCCGGTGCCGATCCGCGCGATCACCGCGAGGATCAGGTCCTTGGCGCCCACGCCCTCGGGCAGGTCGCCCTCGACGGTGACCGCCATCGTCTTGAACGGCGCCATCGGCAGCGTCTGGGTGGCCAGCACGTGTTCGACCTGGCTGGTGCCGATCCCGAACGCCAACGCGCCGAAGGCACCGTGGGTGGCGGTGTGGCTGTCACCGCAGACCACCGTCATGCCGGGCTGGGTCAGTCCCAGCTGCGGACCGACCACGTGCACGATGCCCTGCTCGACGTCGCCCAGCGAGTGGATCCGGACCCCGAATTCGGCGGCGTTCTTGCGGAGCGTCTCGATCTGGGCGCGCGAAACCGGATCCGCGATGGGTTTGTCGACGTCGAGCGTCGGCGTGTTGTGGTCCTCGGTCGCGATCGTCAGATCGGTCCGGCGAACCCGCCGACCGGCCTGACGCAGACCGTCGAACGCCTGCGGACTGGTCACCTCGTGCAGCAGGTGCAGGTCGATGTAGAGCAGGTCCGGCTCGCCCTCCGCACGACGCACCACATGTGCGTCCCAGACCTTCTCCGCGAGTGTCCGTCCCATCGCTGTCCCTCCGGCCGGCGCCATTGCCGGCGCTGTGTGTCCTCATGTCGCGCGGGTGCGGCTGATTCCGCATCCGCGGTCGACGCCCCTGACGCGTGCCCACGTCCCGACGCTTCCCGGTGGTGTTCCGGTGCTCGGCTCGGCGCGTTGCGCCACTGTGCCGGCACCGGCCTCGGTCGCGGACTTGCGTCTCGTAATCCGAGACGGCAATATCAAGGCATGGACAATTCTAGCGGAGTCGGCGTTCTCGACAAGGCCGCTGTCGTGCTGGCCGCGCTCGAAGCCGGTCCTGCCACGCTGGCGGGACTCGTCGCCATAACCGGTCTTGCCCGGCCCACCGCGCATCGACTCGCGGTGGCCCTGGAACACCACCGCCTGGTCGCGCGCGACATGCAGGGGCGCTTCGTGCTCGGTCCGCGCCTGGCCGAGCTGGCCGCCGCGGCCGGCGAGGACCGCCTGCTGGCCGCCGCGCACCCGGTGCTCGCGCACATGCGCGACATCACCGGCGAGAGCGCGCAGCTGTACCGGCGCCAGGGCGACATGCGCGTGTGCGTCGCCGCGGCCGAGCGGCTCTCCGGTCTGCGCGACACCGTCCCGGTGGGCAGCACGCTGCCGATGAAGGCCGGTTCGGCCGCCCAGTGCCTGCTCGCCTGGGAGGAGCCCGAGCGCCTGCACCGGGGCCTGCAGGGCGCGCGGTTCACCGCGACCACGCTCTCCGGCGTGCGCCGCCGCGGCTGGGCGCAGAGCATCGGCGAGCGCGAACCGGGCGTCGCCTCCGTCTCGGCGGCCGTGCGCGGCCCGAGCAACCGCGTGGTGGCCGCCGTGTCCGTCTCCGGTCCGATCGAGCGGCTGACCCGGCACCCGGGCCGGCTGCATGCGCAGGCCGTGATGGAGGCCGCCGCCAAACTGTCCGACGCGCTGCGCCGGGCGCAGGTGGAGGTCTGAGCGCCCGGTCCCCGGGCGCCGGCCGGCGTCCGGGGAGCCGTGCCGCGTACGGCGGTTGGCCACCGGCACCCCGACATCCCACGCAGGCGGCACGCGCAGGCGGGCAGCCGCGACACACAGCCTGCGACACCGATACCGGTGTCCGCTCCGGAAACGAAGAAGACCTCCCGCGACTGCGGAAGGTCTTCTTCTTCGAGGTAGCCCCGACGGGATTCGAACCCGCGCTACCGCCTTGAGAGGGCGGCGTGCTAGGCCACTACACAACGGGGCCTCGTACTGCTGGGTGGTGCTCGCTGCCGTGGAAGCCGCGAACGGCTGATCTGGTAGCCCCGACGGGATTCGAACCCGCGCTACCGCCTTGAGAGGGCGACGTGCTAGGCCACTACACAACGGGGCCAGATCATCAATCATGAACTTCTTCCAGCGACATCGCCCGAAGACGATGCAGCTGGGGTACCAGGACTCGAACCTAGACTAACGGAACCAGAAACCGTCGGGCTGCCAATTACCCCATACCCCAATGCTCCGTCCTTCGCGGTGCCCGGGGGCTTTTGCGAGGACTTCGCTCCGTGCCGCTCCCTTGCGGGGCGGCACGAGAAGAACTTTACCCGATGAGGCGCGCGTGACCAAAACGGGTTACCGGACCCTCGTTCGAACCGTCACAAGTCCGGCTGTCCCGCCCATGATTGTCCGCGCGCGCCGGATCAGCCGCGCTTGATCACGGTATTGGTCAGGGTGCCGACACCACCGACGGTGACCGAGACACGGTCGCCCACGTGCAGCGGGCCGACGCCCGCCGGAGTGCCGGTCAGCAGCACGTCGCCGGGCAGCAGCGTCATCGCCTGGGTGACGTGCACGATCAACTCGGTGACGGTGCGGATCATCTGCCCCGTGCCGCCCGCCTGGCGCACCTCGCCGTTGACGGTGCACGCCACGGTCAGCCCCTCGCCCTCGTCGACCTGGGCGAGCGTGATGTCGGTCTCCACCCATGGGCCCAGCGGGCAGAAGGTGTCCATGCCCTTGGCCCGACCCCACTGGCCCTCGGTCCGCTGCAGGTCGCGCGCGGTCACGTCGTTGGCGCAGGTGAAGCCGAAGATCACCTCGGCCGCCCGCTCGGCCGGCACGTCCCGGCACATCCGGCCGATCACCACGGCCAGTTCGGCCTCGTGGTGCACGTCGTCGGAGATCTGTGGGTACGCGATGCCGTCGCCGTGCCCGATCACCGACGTGGACGGCTTGAGGAAGGTGATCGGCACATCGGGGACGGCCGAGCCCATCTCGGCGGCGTGCGCGGCGTAGTTCCTGCCGATCGCGACGACCTTGCTCGGCAACACGGGCGCGAGCAGGCGGACCGAGGACAGCGGGTATTGGGCGCCGGTGGGCTGTAGTTCGCCGAACGGGTGGCCGGCGAGGGCGTGCACCACCAGCGACTCGGGCCGGTCGGTGTCGCCGGTCACCACCCCGAAGGAGACGGAGTCGTCGGTGGAGAACCTGGCGATGCGCAAGATGGGTCACCCTTGCCGAAGAGACACGAACGAGACGTGCCCAAGGCTACGCGGGCGCGAAGCGCCTCGGCGGGTGGTGTCGCGGGTCAGGCGTGCGTGTCCACCGGCGGGATGTCCATCAGGTTGGTGCGCCTGGGGTTCGCGGTCCGCACCTCGGCGATGACCGACTGCCCGACTGCCGTCTCGGCCACGCGCTGGTGGGGCAGGACCACGTCCACCCGGGTGCGCCTGGGGTTGGCCGTGCTGGGGCGGTGCGTACTGATGTTGTCCACGGTTCCCGGTTCTCGCTCTTCCTTGATCGTGCCGTTGATCGTGCCGCATTGTTTCGCGCCGCATGCGGAGCGCGGTCACAACTGCATGCAGGGTGCAGCCTTGTTCTTCAAGATTACCCGTGGTTACGTCAGGGGTGGTCACGGGTCACCCCGATGGGCTGGTCACCGAATGCACATCACGGTTTACACCAGGTGTTCGAACCGGGACATCAATATGTGATTTTCACCTCCCCGGAACCTCGACAAACGTGTGGCATTTTGCCCCCTATCGTCCCTTAATACCGGTTGTTAACCCCTCGAAGCGGGTTAATCGCCAAGACCGGTTGCAATGGCTCTATGTCCGGACCCCGCTATCTTGTTGCGGCCCCGTGGCTGTGCTGAAATGCCTGCGACCACGGGGGTGGTTCCCAACAAGCGGAGTTCCTTCACCTCGGCGCGCGAACGCAGCCGAGGTGCCCTGGGAAGAACGCGAATCCAGGGATTTACGCACACGAGCCTCGCCTTACCGGCGGGTCTAACGACTGGTCACAAGAGGTTGCGACGCTAGTGCAGGGACGTCGGAAGAAGCAGCACGACTCCGCAGGGGCCCCGGCCACGGCCGGTCCCTCCACGCCGGAGGTGCGAGCCCCGCAGCAAGCCAGCGGACCCCAGGACGCCAACGAGCCCTCCGACTCCGTCGGGGACTCCATAGCCGGCGCCGGGGCAGCCCGGCCCACCGGGGCGGCACCGTCCCGGTTCAAGTTGCTGTTCTCGATCAGGAACTGGCGCATCCGTACCCGGATCACCGCGCTGCTCCTGCTCCCGGTCGTGGTCGCCGCGTTGCTCGGTGGCCTGCGCATCCAGTCGTCGATCGACAAGACGCAAGAGATGGACACGGTGCAAAAAGCCGCGGCCATCATCGACCAGGCGTCGACGCTGGCCACGTGGCTGGAGCAGGAACGCGACCTGCTCGCGCAGGCGAGTGTGTCTCCCTCGTCGGATCTGACGGCCGAGGTCAACAAGGCCAAGAAGACCACCGACGACCAGGTCACCGTCTACAACGCGACCGTCGCGAAGATGAACACCGACTCGATGCCGGTGCTCGGTGCCACGCTCAAGGACATCGGCCACTCGCTGACGGAGCTCAACCGCACCCGTCAGGACGCCTTCCGCACCAGCACCCGCAGCACGGTCGACGCCTACAACAAGATGATTCTGCAGCTGCTGCAGATCAACCAGGAGGCGCCCGAGGTCACCCGCGACCCCGACCTGATCCAGGGCGCCCGCGCCCTGGGTTCGTTCGGTGAGTCGAAGGCGTACGCGTCCTCGCAGCGCGCCGCGGTGATCGCGTACGGCCTCAAGCCGAACGAGATCCCGCTGGAGGCGAGCGAGACCCTCGCCCGCCTGAACGAGTCCGAGCAGAACGCGATTCGCGGATTCACCAGCGTCGCGCCCGCCGACTGGAACACGGTCTACAAGGCCGGCGTCAGTCGGGACAAGATCACCGCGGTCGAGGAGCGGTTCCAGCTCTTCAAGAGCATGGTCACCGCCGCGCTGGCCTCCAACAACAAGCCGAACGGCGCGGCCCGGCTGGAGAACGCGAACGACTTCACCCCGCAGGAGTGGTGGACGCTGTCCACCGACAAGATCAGCGCGCTCGGCCAGGTCGAGGCGCAACTCGGCCTCAAGCTCACCGCCACCGCGAAGGAGCTGCGGGACGAGGCTCGTACCGACGCGTTGATCAACACGATCCTCGTCGTCGGCGCGCTGTTGATCACCATCCTGCTCGGTGTGATCGTGGCGCGGTCGCTGGTGCGTTCGCTGAACACGCTGCGGCGTTCCGCGCTGGAGGTCGCCGAGGAGCGACTGCCCGAGACGGTGCGCAGGCTCTCCGAGTCCGATCCCGGCGACGTGGATCTGGCGATCGAGCCGATCGGCGTGTTGTCCCGGGACGAGATCGGCCAGGTGGCCCGCGCGTTCGACGCGGTGCACGCCGAGGCCGTGCGACTCGCCGCCGAGCAGGCCCTGCTGCGAGGCAACGTCAACGCGATGTTCGTCAACCTCTCGCGGCGCAGCCAGAGCCTGATCCAGCGTCAGCTCGCGCTCATCTCCGACCTGGAGAACCGCGAGGCGGACCCGGACCAGCTGGCCAACCTGTTCAAGCTCGACCACCTCGCGACGCGTATGCGCCGCAACGGTGAGAACCTCCTGGTGCTCGCGGGTGAGGAGCCCGGCCGCCGCTGGACCCGACCGGTTCCGCTGGTCGACGTGCTGCGCGCCGCGGCCTCCGAGGTGGAGCAGTACGAGCGGGTCGAGTTGGGCGCACTGCCCACCACCGACATCGCCGGCCGCGCGGTCAACGACCTCGTGCACCTGCTCGCCGAGTTGCTGGAGAACTCGACCACGTTCTCCAGCCCGCACACCAAGGTGCGCGTGACCGGCCACATCCTGCCGGACGGTCGCGCGCTGATCGAGATCCACGACAACGGCATCGGGCTCACCGGCGACGACCTCGCCGACGCCAACCAGCGGCTGGCTCGCCCGCCGGTGGTGGACGTGTCCATCTCGCGCCGCATGGGTCTGTTCGTGGTCGGCCGACTGGCCACCCGGCACGGCATCCGCGTCCAGCTCCGGCCGGGCGAGGGCGGCGGTACCACCGCGCTGGTCATGCTCCCGATCGAACTCATCCAGGGCGACCGCCCCGGTGGCGGCGACGGGTGGAGCAAGGGCGGCGACAAGACCGCGGCGGCCGTCTCCGGCTGGACCGAGGAACTGCCCGCGGCCGCACCTGCCGCCCAGGCCCTGCCCGGGCCCCGGGTGGGCAGCCGGGCCGAGGAGCGCAACCGGCGACGCGAACTGCCGCAGCGGAGCACCGAGGCACCGGCCCAGCCGGTCAACCAGGCCCCGCAGCCGACTCGGATCCCGACCAACCGGCCCGCACAGCCGCCGGTTCAGCAGGAGCCGTCGTACGGCAGCACGCAGTCCTTCGCGGCCCCGTCCTTCCAGGACGGCTCGGTCGGGACGGACACGCCCTACCCGGGCACGGTGAACCCGTTCGCGAGCGAGCCCGGTGTCACCAGCACGGGTGCGCACCGCGCGCCGAGTTCGCCGCCGCCGGCCACGCCGGGTCGGGACGACAACCCGTTCGCGCCGGTGCTGCCGCAGCCGCCGCAGCACCAGCCGCACGCGGACGACCCGCGTACCGGGGCCTTCCCTGCCGCACCCTCGGCGCCGATGTTCGGCAACGACGACGGCCGCGAGGCCGAGTCGCTGCAGCCGCAGTACGGGCAGGACACCGGCTCGTTCCCGACCGCGCCGCAGCCCGTGGACGGGTCCGGACGCGGGGGTGACACCTCGCAGTTCGCGTCGCCGTTCGGTTCGCCGTACGCGGACGAACCGCGGCCGGGGGCCGAGATCGACCGGGGCGGCTACGAGCAGCCCGCGCAGCCGTTCGGCCGCCCGGGTGCGGAGCTCGCGCCCCGGCAGGACGAGCGCGCGCCCGCTCCGTGGGGCACCGATTACGACGAACTCACGCCGGTGGCACCGCTGCCGGTCGAGCCCGTCGCGCCGCCGGCCGAGGTGCCGACCGGCTACGACACGCCGCGCCGCGAGGAACTGACCCGTCGGGAGGACCTGCCGCAACGCGGCCGCGCTCCTCGCGACGGCGAGCAGCCCCCCACCGGGGACTCGCTGCCGGTGCTGCGCGGTCCCGCCCCGCAGGCTCGCCCCGAGCCCGCGCGGCAGGAGCAGGACGAGCACACCCGGGCCGAGCAGGTACGCGGCCCGCAGGGCGATGTGCGGCCGGCGGCATCGCCGTTCGCACCGGTGGGATCCGGCCGCTCGGAGGGCTCGCCCTTCGCGCCGGTCGGTACGCCGGAAAACGCCGAACAGCTGCCCGCTCCGTCCGAGTTGGACATGAGCGCGCCGCCGAGCACCGGCGACGACGGTAGGCTGCCGATCTTCGACACGCTCGAATCCGACTGGTTCCACCGCCAGGGCAACCGTGGCGGCCGGATGCGAGCAGCGCAGGTCCGTTCCACGCCGCGAGGCGGGGAGCAGGCCGCGCCGGAGCGCGAGCAGGAGGCAGCCGAGGCGAGTCCGCTCGGCAACCTCGACCGTCGGGTGCCGATGGCGACCAACCCGCCGCAGGCAGCGGCACCGGTCGAGCAGGCCCCGGCCTTCGGTGGTGGGCGTCAGCAGCCCGTCACCGACATGTTCGGGACGCCGACGGAACCGGACGAACTTGTCGAGCAGTCCCCCGCGGTCGCACCCGCCGTCGGCCCTCAGGGTCAGCAGTCCGGCTGGTACTCGGCCGGTGACGACGGTTGGCGCGCGGCGGAGGCCGCTCGCGAGCCGTCCTCGGGTGGCACCACCGGAGCGGGCCTGCCTCGCCGTGTGCCCCGCGCCAACCTGGTGCCGGGCGGCGTCGAGCAGTCCGGCGGGGCTCAGGCCCCGGGCCACCCGGGTGCGGGTCCTGCCGCACCCGGCACCCGTCAGGAGCAGTCGGGCCGGCCCACGCCGGGCGCTCCGGGCCTGTCCCGGTCGCCCGACGAGGTTCGCGGGCGACTGACCAACTTCCGCCGGGGCATCCAGCAGGGTCGCACCGCCGGGTCCGGGGGATCCGCCCCTCGGCCTCGTGACGAGAACAACCAGGAGCAGGCATGACTGAGAAGTCGTTGAGCCAGGCCGCGCAGAACCTGAACTGGCTGATCACGAACTTCGTGGACAACACCCCCGGGGTGTCACACACGGTCGTGGTCTCCGCGGACGGCCTGCTGCTCGCCCTGTCCGAGGGCTTCCCTCGCGACCGGGCGGATCAGCTCGCCGCCGTCGCATCGGGTTTGACCAGCCTGACCCAGGGTGCGTCCCGTATCTTCGAGGGCGGGCACGTGACCCAGACGGTCGTGGAAATGGAACGGGGTTTCCTCTTTATCATGTCGATTTCGGACGGCTCCTCGCTGGCCGTGCTGGCGTCGCCGGAGTGCGACATCGGCCTGATCGGCTACGAGATGGCCCTGCTCGTCGACCGCGCGGGCGCCGTGCTCACGCCGGCCTTGCGCGCCGAACTCCAAGGTGCACTGCCGCGATGACACCTCCGGATATGTCCGATCACGGGGACCAGGAGTTTCACGAGACCCTGGTCCGCCCGTACGCCATGACCGGTGGTCGCACCCGGCCTCGCTATCAGCTCGCGCTGGAGGCCCTGGTCACCACGACACCTCAGGTGGCCAACCCACCCGGCCTGTTGCCCGAGCACCAGCGCATCTGTGCGCTGTGTCGGGAGGTCAAGTCGGTAGCCGAGATCTCGGCTCTGCTCACCATCCCGCTCGGCGTCGCCCGCGTACTCGTCGCGGACCTCGCCGAAGCCGGGCTGGTGGTCATCCACCAGCCCGGGAACGACCAGGGGCAGCCGGACGTCACGCTGCTCGAAAGGGTGCTCAGTGGACTTCGCAAGCTCTAGCCCGGGCCCGGCTCCCGCCAGGTCCTCCACCACGTCGGCGAAAATCGTCGTCGCCGGCGGATTCGGCGTGGGCAAGACCACGCTCGTCGGTGCCGTCTCGGAGATCGCTCCGCTGCGTACCGAAGCGGTCATGACGTCCGCCAGCGCCGGAGTCGACGACCTGTCGGCGACGCCGGACAAGCAGACGACGACGGTCGCGATGGACTTCGGTCGCATCACGCTGGACGAGGATCTGATCCTGTACCTCTTCGGTACGCCGGGTCAGCACCGATTCTGGTTCATGTGGGACGACCTGGTCCGCGGCGCGATCGGCGCCGTGGTCCTGGTGGACACGCGCCGACTCGCCGATTGCTTCCCCGCGATCGACTACTTCGAGAACAGCGGGCTGCCGTTCATCGTGGCGTTGAACTGCTTCGACGGATTGCAGACCCACCACGCGGAGGATGTCCGCGAGGCATTGCAGATAGGGCCCGACACCCCGATCGTGAGTTGTGACGCACGGCGTCGCGAATCGGCCAAGTCGACCCTGATCACGCTGGTGGAGCACGCACTGATGGCCCGCCTGCGCTGACCGTCGGGCTCGCTCGCGCCGGCCTTCGGTAACTGCTCGAACCTGTTTATTTCGTATTGCGCACCACTCCACCTCAGGCGAATCCCATTGCGGGGTTCGCCTGAGGTGTTGTGGTCGCGAAGCCCGAGTGGCGGGATTCCCAAGGGCGTTCGAGAAATTCGACAAATGTGTGACAGGACTCGGCGACATGCCCGGCCGAGTGCCCGCCTCGACCCGCACATTGCTAAGGTCCTCCCATAGTCATCTGTTGCCCAATTGATATCAGAACGTTTTGAGGCGCAGGCCCAACAACGAACCGAGGTGGGGTTCGGTGGACGACAACAGCAGGCGCGCGGCGCAAGCGGCCCGCCTTCCGATGGTCGACGGCACGACCGAGTCGGGGCTGCCGCGAAGGCCCCCGCAGGCGAATCTGCTGCCGGGCGCGGCGGCCGAGGAGTTCGGCCTCGACCGGGAACTACCCGTGTCGCGGGAACCGGAAGAGGTCCGAGGGCGGCTCGAACGTTTCGCCGTCGGACGCGAGTTGGCACGTCTCGAAGAGAGCGAACCGCTGCTGCCGCCCAACCCGATGACCGCGGCCAGCCCGCTGGCCTCCGCACCCGTCCGTCCGCCCGCTCCGGCGCCCGCACCCTCACCGGCGCCGCTGCAACCGCGGGCCGCGGCGCCCGTGCAACCCGCGCTGCCGTCGCCGCCCCCGGGGTCCCTGTCACCGCTGCCGGCGGGCTGGGACGAACCGTGGGGCGACGGGTGGCGGTCGTTCCGCCCCGGCCGCCCCTGACGGTTCATCACCTTCGGTCTACGCGCGGTCCGAACCCTCGGTGTCCTGGGCGCCGGGGGTCAGGCCCGCCTTGAGCAGGCCGTAGGTGTACGCGTCCTCCAGGGCCTGCCACGACGCCGCGATCACGTTCTCCGCGACCCCGACGGTGCTCCACTCCTGCTTGCCGTCGGTGGTCTCCACCAGCACGCGCGTGATCGCGTCGGTCCCGTGTCGGCCCTCCAACAGCCGCACCTTGTAGTCCATCAGCTCGAACGCCGCGAGCTGCGGGTAGATCCGCTCCAGGGCCAGCCGCAGCGCGCGGTCGAGCGCGTTGACCGGGCCGTTGCCCTCGCCGGTCGCGACGATCCGCTCCCCCTTGGCGTGCAGCTTCACGGTGGCCTCGTTCACCGGTACGCCGTCGCCGCGCTGTTCGCTGATCGCACGCCACGACTCCAGCGTGAAGAACCGCGCGCGGCCCAGGCTTTCGTCCCGCAGCAGCAGTTCGAAGGACGCGTCCGCGGCCTCGTACGTGTAGCCGGCGGCCTCGCGCTCCTTGACCTGGTTGACCACCCGGCCGACCAGATCCTTGTCGTTCGAGAGGTCGTAGCCCAGTTCCTTGCCCTTGAGCTCGATCGAGGCGCGCCCGGCCATGTCCGAGATCAACATCCGCATGTCGTTGCCGACCAGCGCGGGGTCGATGTGCTGGTACAGGTCGGGGTCGACCTTGATCGCGGACGCGTGCAGCCCGGCCTTGTGCGCGAACGCGGACACGCCCACGTAGGGCAGGTGGGTGGAGGGGGCGAGGTTGACCACCTCGGCGATCGCGTGCGAGATCCGGGTCATCTCGCGCAGCTTGCCCTCGGGCAGCACCCGCATGCCCTGCTTGAGTTCGAGGTTGCCCACCACCTGGAACAGGTTGGCGTTGCCCACCCGTTCGCCGTAGCCGTTGGCGGTGCACTGGACGTGTGTGGCGCCGCCCTCGACGGCCGCGATGGTGTTGGCCACCGCGCAGCCGGTGTCGTCCTGTGCGTGGATGCCCAGGCGGGCTCCGGTGCCCGCGTGCACGGCGGTGACGATCTCGCGGACCCCGCTGGGCAACATCCCGCCGTTGGTGTCGCACAGCACGACCACCTCGGCGCCCGCGTCGTGTGCGGCGGCGACCACGCTCAGCGCGTACTGCGGGTTGGCCCGGTAGCCGTCGAAGAAGTGCTCGCAGTCGACGAACACCCGGCGGCCCTGGGCCCGCAGATGGGCGACGGTGTCCCGGACCATCTCCAGGTTCTCGTCCAGCGTGGTGCGCAGCGCCAGCGAGACGTGCTTGTCGTGCGACTTGGCCACCAGACACACGACCGGCGCCTCGGCGTCGAGCAGCGCCTGCACCTGCGGATCCGCGGCGGCCGTGGTACCCGCCTTGCGGGTCGAGCCGAACGCGACCAGGACCGCGTGGGCAAGCTGCAGCTCCTCCTTGGCGCGGCGGAAGAACTCGGTGTCGCGCGGTACGGCACCGGGCCAGCCGCCCTCGATGAAGCCCACGCCGAAGTCGTCCAGGTGGCGGGCCACGGTGAGCTTGTCGGACACCGTCAGGTTGATGCCCTCGCGCTGCGAACCGTCCCGGAGGGTGGTGTCGAAGACGTGGAAGGCGCTCGGGTCGGTCGTCGTGGGGTGCATTGGCCTCGGTTCTCCCGTCGATCAACAAATGGCGGGCCCACACTCGCTGCCGCAGGGGTGGCGCGGCCAAACAAAAAGACCCCTCGCGGTCGCGAGAGGTCTGCGTGCGGGCGATGGGCGATAAGCACCCCTTGTGGGGGGATCAACCCGTTGCCGGCACGCTGCGGCTAATAATGAGCCACTGCTGCATGCTGCCGAGTCTGGCACATCCGCTCGGCGCGTGGCCGTGCGGTCTCACGATGTGGTCGGGCTGGGTTTTGGACGCCCACCCGCCCACCGTTTCGACGGGTGGGCGGGCTGCGATGTATCCCCGGGGCCGGACGGCCCGGCGGACTATTCGATCGTGTGCGTCCAGCCGTGGGTGTCTTCCGCTCGGCCGGTTTGGATGTCGACCAGGGCCTTGCGCAGTTCCATCGTGATCGGGCCCGCCTCGCCGGAGCCGACGGTCCAGTTCGCGGTGCTGGACTTGACCGAGCCGACGGGGGTGATCACCGCGGCGGTGCCGCAGGCGAATACCTCGGTGAGGGTGCCGTTCGCGTTGCCCTCGCGCCAGTCGTCGACCGAGATCAGCGCCTCCTCGGTGGCGTAGCCACGATCCGCAGCGAGTCGGAGCAGCGAGTCGCGGGTGATGCCGGGCAGCAGCGAGCCGGTCAGGCGCGGCGTGACGATCCGCGCGTCCTTGCCCTCCCCGTACACGAAGTACAGGTTCATGCCGCCCATCTCCTCGATCCAGCGACGCTCGACCGCGTCCAGCCAGACCACCTGGTCGCAGCCCTGCTCGATGGCCTGGGCCTGGGCGACCAGCGATGCGGCGTAGTTGCCGGCGCACTTGGCCTCGCCGGTGCCGCCGGGCACCGCGCGCACGTACTCCTGGGACAACCACACCGAGACCGGCCGCACGCCGCCCGCGAAGTAGGGACCGGCCGGCGACGCGATGACCAGGAAGAGGAACTCGTTCGCGGGACGCACGCCGAGGCCGACCTCGGTGGCGAACATGAAGGGTCGGATGTACAGGCTCTCCTCGGGCGCGCTGGGCACCCACGCGGCGTCCTGGCGGATCAGCGCGTCCACCGCGGCCACGAACAGGTCCTGCGGCAGCTCGGGCATGGCGAGCCGGCGGGCGGAGTTCTGGAAGCGCGCCGCGTTCGCGTAGGGCCGGAAGGTGGCCACGCTTCCGTCGGGGCGGCGGTACGCCTTGAGACCCTCGAAGATCGACTGCGCGTAGTGCAGCGTCATGTTCGCGGGGTCGATGTCGAGGGACGCGTAGGGCGTGAGTTGCGCGTCGTACCAGCCGCGTCCCGCACTCCACTTGATGCCGACCATGTGCTCGGTGAACACGCGGCCGAAGCCCGGGTTCTCCAGGCGCGTGGCGCGCTCGGCATCGCTCAGCGGGTGTGCGGAGGGCTTGAGGTCGATCGTCAGGGAAGCCTGGAGGGCGGGCTCCTGCGGGGCGGCAGTCGTCATGGCTGGTTCTCGTCCTTCACCGTGGAGTATGGCGGGGCCGGGTGCTGCTGGGACCCGGTTTCCCGTACCTGGACGTACTGGAAGTGTTCCCGGGAACCGCACCCGCGTTCCACCCGGTGAGACGTTAACGCAGTCGACCGGGATCCCGACAGGCGCGGCCCCTGACCCGCCGAACGACCGACTCGCCGGTCCGGCAGGGGGCACGCGTCGACGGTCCCGGTCGACGGACGTGGTGGTGCCGGCGAATCAGCCGGCTACTCGGGCGGCGAGCGCGTCGCCGATCTGCGACGTGCCGCGCGTGCCGAGGGTGCCGCGCTCGGCGAGGTCGGCGTCGACCGCGGCCTCGACGCGGCGGGCCTCGTCGGTCAGGCCCAGGTGCTCCAGGAGCATCGCGACCGAGAGCACGGTGGCGGTGGGGTCGGCCTTGCCCTGGCCGGCGATGTCCGGCGCGGAGCCGTGCACCGGCTCGAACATGGACGGGAACTCGCGGGACGGGTTGATGTTGCCGCTGGCCGCGAGGCCGATGCCGCCCGCGATGGCGGCGGCGAGGTCGGTGATGATGTCGCCGAACAGGTTGTCGGTGACGATCACGTCGAAGCGCTCGGGCTGGGTAACCATGAAGATGGTCGCCGCGTCCACGTGCAGGTAGTCGGTGGTGACGTCGGGGAACTCGGCCGCGACCGCGTTGAACACCCGGGTCCACAGGTGGCCCGCGTACACCAGCACGTTGTTCTTGTGCACCAGGGTCAGCTTCTTGCGCGGCCGGGCCTGGGCCCGGGCGAACGCGTCCCGCACGACCCGCTCGATGCCGAACGCGGTGTTCACGCTGACCTCGGTGGCCACCTCGTGTTCGGTGCCGGTGCGCAGCGTGCCGCCGTTGCCGGTGTACGGGCCTTCGGTGCCCTCGCGGACCACCACGAAGTCGATCTTCGCGTCCGCGCCCAGCGGCGAGACCACGCCCGGCGCGAGCCGGGCCGGACGCAGGTTGACGTGGTGGTCGAACGCGAAGCGGAGCTTGAGCAGCAGACCGCGCTCCAGGACCCCGGAGGGCACGCTGGGGTCGCCGATCGCGCCGAGCAGGATCGCGTCCCGGCCGCGCAGCTCGTCGAGCACGCTGTCGGGCAGCGTCTCTCCGGTGCGGTGGTACAAACGGGCACCGAGGTCGTACTCGGTGGTCTCGACCTTGACGTCGGGGGGAAGTACGGCGCCGAGGACCTTCAGGCCCTCTGCGACCACTTCCTGGCCGATGCCGTCACCGGGAACCACTGCGAGACGAATGCTGCGAGACATACGGGGGACCATACCTTCCGTCCCAGGGGCTGACATGTGCAGTCCGGATGGTGGGACGCAGTGGTGCGAATCGGGGCTGTCAGCGTTCCTCGTCGGCGGGGCTGCCGCCGTTGTCGCGACGGTCGAGAGCGCGCTGGAGGGCACGGGCGGCGTTGCGGCGCGTGGTTTCGTCCATGGTTGCACTTCCTTCACAAGGCGGGGTTTCTACACGGCGTGTGACGGACACGTGCAGGGGCCTTGTGGGCGTGCTGAAATTTCCTGCCGTACGGGGATTTCCGGGTACGGAAGGGACCGTCTTCCTTCACGGTAGGCGACGGATCGCACCGCTGTCTGCAATTTACTCGGAGTTCCTACTATCTGAGATCGCCGGCCCACCGACCGGCGTAATCGGGCCCGGATCGCGCGGGTGCCGGCGGGCGGGCATGCCGAAGGCCCGGGAACCGTGGGGTTCCCGGGCCTCGTGGGCTGCCGGACCGAGTTCCGGCCGCGCGCGGCGCGGTCAGTCGTCCAGGTTCACCGAGCGCACGAACGTCGCGCCGATTTCCTCGGCGATGGCGTTGAGGGTGGCGGGCTCGACCGTGGTGTCGACGGTGAGCGCGACCAGCGCCTGACCACCCTTGGCGGCGCGGGCCACCTGCATGCCGGCGATGTTGACGCCCGCCTCGCCGAGGTGACGGCCGATCACGCCGACCACGCCCGGCTTGTCCGCGTAGCGCAGGAAGACCATGTGCGCGGTGAGCACCAGGTCCACGTCGAAGCCGTCCACCTCGACGATCTTCTCGATGTTCTTGGGTCCGGCGAGCGTGCCGGAGACCGAGATCTCGCCGCCGTCGGCGAGGGTGCCGCGCACGGTGACCAGGTTGCGGTGGTCCGGGCTCTCCGAGCTCGTGGTCAGCCGGATCTCCACGCCGCGCTCCTGGGCCAGCAGCGGAGCGTTCACGTAGGAGACCGACTCCTCCACGACGTCCGCGAACACGCCCTTGAGCGCCGCGAGTTCGAGCACCTTGACGTCGTGCTGGGTGATCTCGCCACGCACCTCGACGTCCAGCCGGACCGCGACGCCGCCCGCGAGGGCGGTGAAGATCCGACCCAGCTTCTCGGCCAGCGGCAGGCCCGGACGTACGTCCTCGGCGATCACGCCGCCCTGCACGTTGACCGCGTCCGGCACCAGTTCGCCGGCGAGGGCGAGCCGCACCGACCTGGCCACCGCGACGCCGGCCTTCTCCTGCGCCTCGTCGGTGCTCGCGCCCAGGTGCGGCGTGGCCACGACGTTGTCGAACTCGAACAGCGGGCTGTCCGTGCACGGCTCCTTCGAGAACACGTCGAGGCCGGCGCCGGCGACCCGGCCCTCCTTGAGCGCGGACGCGAGCGCGACCTCGTCGACGATCCCACCGCGGGCGGCGTTGACGATGCGCACCGTCGGCTTGACCTTGCGCAGCGCCTCGTCGCCGATCAGGCCCAGCGTCTCCGGGGTCTTCGGCAGGTGCACGGTGATGAAGTCGGACTGCTCCAGCACCTCGTCCAGGGTGAGCAGGCGCACGCCCATCTGCGCGGCGCGGGCCGGCTGCACGTAGGGGTCGTAGGCCACGATGTTCATCCCGAACGCGGACATCCGCTGCGCGACCAGGACGCCGATGCGGCCCAGGCCGACCACGCCGAGGGTCTTCTCGGAGAGTTCGACACCGGTGTACTTGCTGCGCTTCCACTCGCCGTTCTTGAGTGCGGCGCTGCCCTGCGGGATGTTGCGCGCGACCGAGATGATCAGGCCGCAGGCGAGTTCCGCGGCGGTGACGATGTTCGAGGTCGGCGCGTTGACGACCATGACGCCGGCCTTGGTGGCGGCGGGGACGTCGACGTTGTCCAGCCCCACACCGGCGCGCGCGACCACCTTGAGGCGGCCGGCCGCGGCGATGGCCTCGGCGTCCACCTTGGTCGCGCTGCGGATCAGGATGGCGTCGACGTCGGCGATCGCGGACAACAGCTCACCGCGGTTCGCACCATCGCAGTGGCGGATCTCGAAATCGGGTCCGAGGGCATCGACGGTGGCCGGGGACAGCTCTTCGGCGATGAGAACGACGGGCTTGCTCACGGTTTTCCTTCGCGTGCTGCGATGACGGGTGGCCGCGTGGAAGACGCACGACGGGGTGGCCTGACGCGTGGCCGATCCTACCGCCGCCCTTGTGAAGGACTTCACAGATGTCCGATGTGTGGACTCCGGACGCGCGGGGCAACGCTTCTGACTCATCGTCAGGTCAGCGGCCGGCCCGGTGTCGAGCGGATCGGCCGGACGATGGAGCGGATCGGCCCGACGGAGGGCGGATCGGCTACCGCTCGGCGATCAGTCGGCGGCCAGGAACCACCCGATGGTGACCCGACGCTGCCCGTTCAGGTCGAGGATGACCACCTCGCCGGAACCGGGAGTGGGCAGCGGCGCGGTGCCGCCGTAGGGCAGCGTGCGCGCTTCGCCGTCGTTGACCTGGACCTCGGCCACCGGCGCGTCCTGCGATCCGCGCCGCCAGGTCACCCACCACATCGTGTCGTCGCCGCACTGGAACTCCAGGTGCACCCGGGAGACGAACAGCCAGTCGGCCGGCGTCACGAGATGACAGCGGGTCGCGTCGCGACCGACCGCCAACGTCGCCCCCGGCCGACTCGGCGCGCTTGCCATCAGCATGGCAACCGTCGCCGCGTCGTCCGCCCCCGAAGTCGACGCCATGTTGAGATCGAGCACCGGTTTCCTCCCCCACGCTCCTGGCCGTCAGTCGATGCCGCGCCCCGGCCGTGCCGCCCCTGCGGCCCGGCCGTTTCGTGCCGTCTCAGTCGATCGATCCACCGCGACGAGCACACGGACACGGTTCGCGTCCCACAATGCCGCAGGTGACCGCCGTCTGGGCGATCAGGTCCCACCCTCCGTGCACGTGCGGGGTCGTGTCCAGGTAGTCGGGCCCCAGCAGAAGATTCAATTCCGGGCAAAGCAGCGAGCTGTAGAAGTCGCGACGCAGCTCGGTCTTGCACCGCTCGACCGTGGCCTTGGCCATGTAGAGCATCTCGCACAGCTCGTCGGTGGTCCTGGGCCGCTTGGTGGCGCGACCGTGGATCCAGTCGCAGGACATCGCCGCGAGCACCTCCAGCCGGACCCCGTGCAGCTTGTCGCGCAGTTCCTGCGGTCCGACGTCGATGGTCGGCGGCGCGTTCCCGTCCAACGAGGAGGACGTGCTGGGCCGAATCGGCTGCATCGCCCGCCACGCGAGCACCACGCTGCGCCGCCGGGCCAGATCGCTGATCAGGATGTTGCCGCCGGTGCGCGCGGGCAGCGGCAGGATCGCCCCGTACGGCATGTCCTGCGAGGTCTCGCCGCGCTTGATCCGCACGATCGCCAGCGGGGTGTCCCGCTGTCCGCGCGGCCATTCCACCGTCCAGCCCCGGTCCTCGCTGTACTCGAACACCAGGTGCTTGCGCGAGACGAACAGCCAGTCGTGCGGCGTCAGCAGCGGCCGGCACACGCCGGGATCGCGGCCCACGAACACCCGCTTGCCGACCACGCCGGGCTCACGCACGCTCTTGGGGCTCGGCAGCGGGTCCCGCTCCGCCTCGCGACCGTCCTCGATCGCGACGAACGACATGTTCAGTTCGAGCATGATCCCCTCGCCCCCTCCCCGGTCCTACCGCTCACCTGGTACCCGCGTGCGGCGCGTCCGCACCACACGGGCAGGGACCGCGCCCCGTTATGCCGTGGGTGACCGCGGTCTGCGCTATCAGGTCCCAGCCGCCGTGCACGTGCCGCACGGTGTCGAGGTAGTTCGGACCGAGCAGGGCGTTCAGCTCCGGGCACAGGCCCGAACTGTAGAACTCGCGGCGCAGCTTGGTCTTGTACCGCTCGACCGTGGCCGCCGACAGGTGCAACAACTCGCACAGTTCCTTGGTGGACTTGGCGCGCTTGACCGGGCGGCCGTGCACCCAGTCGCAGGACAGCGCGGCCAGCACCTCCATCTCCGTCTCGGAGAGGCGGTTCTGCAACACGAACGGTGCGACGTCCTGGGTCTCGGGCACACCGACGTCCGGCTCGGTGGGCTCCTCGCCCGGGCGTTGCGGCAACGACACCCGCCACTCCACCAGGACCCGCCGGCGTCGGGCCAGGTCGGTGACCACGACCCGGCCCGGGCGCAGCGAGCCCAGCGGCAGCGTGGCGCCGTAGGGCACCGGTTCGGACACGCCCTCGCGATCGATCTGCACCAGCGCGACCGGGCGCGGGTGCGAGCCCTGGAGCCACTCCACGCTCCAGCCGCGCTCCAGGGAGTAGACGAACTCCAGGTGCACACGCGACACGAAGCGCCAGTCCTTCGGCGTGACCAGGCCGCATCGCGACGGGTCCCGGCCGATCGCGATCTTCTTGCCGGGCTCGCTTTGCACCTTCACCGTGCGCGGCCGGGCCAGGTCCGACTCCTGCTGGTCGGCGTCGTCCGACGTCGCCACGGTGAGGATCAGTTCGAGCATCGCCATCCGTCCGGTCTCGTGCCCCGCCCTGGGGCATCGCCCATCTTCTCCCGGTGAACCGTCACCAGGCCGTTCCGCCGTCCGACCGTAGGGCCCCGGGGGCACCCGACGCATCCTCCGGTTGTTCCCGAGGGTCGGCGCCGGAGCGATGACCCTCGGGTACGGGCAGTGCGTCGCATTCGACCACGACCGCCGTCGCGTCGTCGTCACCGCTCTCGACAGCCGTCCTGGTCAAGGTCGTTGCCGCGTGGAAGGGATCGCCGTGCACCAGGTCGGCCACCGTCTCGTCGGGCAGGTGTCCGACGCCGTCCGTGGCGAGGACCACACGGTCGCCCGGGTGCAATTCGATCCGTTGCAGTTCGGGTTCGGGCGCCTGCGAGCCGCCCAACGGGGTGGAGGTGAGCAGCCACGGTCGGCCGAACTCGGCGGCATTGCCCTGTTCGGTCAGCCGGAACGCCCGCCCGCCGCGCACCAACCAGCACACGCTGTCGCCGCATCCGGCCAGATGCAGCCTGCCGTGCTGGAGGACGGCCGCCACCACGGTGGTACGCATGCCCTCGTACTGCGCGACGCCGTGCCGGCGCACCGCGAGGTCGGCCACCGCGATCGCGGCGCTGAGGCGGTCGCTCCAGCCTGCGGACAGGTCGGCGGCGGCCAGTTCGGCCACCAGCGTGCGCACCGCCACGTCGGCCGCGTACCAACCCGCGGGGTGGCCGCCGAGGCCGTCGGCGACGATGAACACCTCGCCCGTCGCGGCATATCGGTCGTCGTTGTCCCGGGCGGTCAGCTCCGGGCCCAGGCCGCGCCGTTCGCGCCGGGCGGCGCGCCGGCGGCCGGGGTGCGAGGAGGTCGACCACGCGGACGCCTGGACGCCCAGCGGGGGGCCGCTGTGGGCCCGGGGGTCCTCCTCGGCCGCCTCGGCCCGGCGCAGGCTGTCGCTGCGCGAGGTGGTCGGCACGTCCAACTCGTCCGCGTCCTCGACCGGCTCGGGCACCGGCACGGCGGCCGGCAGCAGTTCGGTCTGCGGCTCGGGCACCGGCGGCGGAGACGTGGGCATCGGCGGCACCGTGGGCGGCGGCGGCACCGCGTGTCCGGCGGCGAACGTGGTGTCGGCGGAGCCGCCGGCGACCGTGGGCGGGGCGGGAACCGGCGGCGGCGGTGCCGGAGTCCGGGCGTCCGGACGGACCGCGCGCGGGGTCACCGTGTGCGGAACCGGGCCGGGCACACCGTTCGCCTCCGGCTCGTTCGCGAACGTCTCGGTGGGCCGGGGGGCCTGGTCCCACAGCGATCCCGACGCGACCCGGGATGCCGAGGCCGCCTGCGGCACGGGGCCGGGGTCCGGCTCGGCCTGCGGCGCGGGCGGCGGGCCGGCGGCGTGGTCGGGGTCCGGCTCGCGGACTCGGTCCGCGGCGGGTTCGTCGGCCCGTTCCGGCTGCGGGTCGGGTTCGTGGGCCGGTCGCGGCTCGGGCTCGTAGGCCCTTTCCGGCTCCGGCTCCGGCTCGGCTTCGGCCGCGTACTCGTCGTCGAACGTGGTCGGCGCGGGCGGGTGGGCGGAGCGCGGCTGTGCCGGTTCGATCCGCTCCACCGGCTCGCGGGTCGGCGCGTCCTCGAAGTCGAGATAGAGGTCGCCGAAGATGTCGTCGTCCGCCGCCGGTGGCCGTTCGGCGCGCAATTCGTCCTGCCGCAGCGTCCGTTCCGGGAAGCCACCGCGAGCCGGCACGGTCGTCTCCCGACCCGAGTCCCCTCTGCCCCTCATGTGTCTCACGCTCCACGATGTCGGACCGGAACGGCAAGTCCGGTGCGGCGATAGCACTGCCTCGTTCAAGCATGCTGCCTCGGATGCGGCCCTGGCATGTGAACCCGAAGGCCAATTCCTTCGGGTTTCTCGGCACACGGCCGCCGAAGCACACCCGAATCGATTGCGCCGGAGCCTAACCGCGTCCGGTCCGGACCGCCTCCGAACCGTCCGCGAGCAGCCCGGCGAGCGCGCTGCGCCCCCGGGACAGACGGGCTTTGATGGTCCCCTCGGGCGCGCCCTCGTGCGCGGCGATCTCGGCGACCGACAGGCCGCCCATGTGGTGCATCACCACCGCGCGCCGCTGGGCTTCGGGAATCTGTCGCAACGCGGTGACCAGGGCAACGGATTCGGGGCCCGGCGCGGGCAGGTCACCGTCGGGGCCGTGCCGGATCCAGCTCTTGAGCGCGGTACGGGTGCGCCGCCAGCGGCTCACCGCGATGCGTTGGCCGACGAGTCGGATCCACGCGACGGGGTTCTCGTAGTCGCTGATCCGGTCCCAGTCCTTCCAGGCCCGGATGTACGTCTCCTGCGCGGCCTCCTGGGCCTCGCCGAGATCGCCGGTCAGCGCGTACAGGTGTGCGACGAGGGCGCCGTGGCTCTCCGCGTAGAACACGTCGAAGTCGGCGCGACCGCCCGTGTCCCGTCCCATCGTTCCCCCGCGTCCCGTCGCGGCGTGTTCGTCCTGCCGTGACCCGGTACCTTATCCGGCCCGAGACGCGGACCCGATGTCGGTTCGGGTCCCGGAATACTCGCCTGTGGCGTCTCTCCCCCACCCACGCACACGACCGGGTGATCGGTTCCGGCCGGCGGCCAAGCGATAGGCCGCGAACAGCGCCGGCACGAGCGCGAACCCGACCCCGACCAGGCCACGCCGCCGCCGACGCCGAGCGATCACCACCCGAATCGGCATCCCCCCGCCACCCGACCGCCCACCGAGAACGCGACCGACATCACGTTCGAACGCGCCGAACGCAACGGCAAGCACCTCCTCATCCCCCATCGCCGAACGCCCCCCACCACTCCCCGACCCGACCCGCATGACACGTCCGGTACGGTCCACACGCCCACCACGGAGGGAAGGTTGCGCGAGACCCGGGGCGGGCCGTGTCGAGGACGCGGCAAGGCGACGCACCGGGTCGCGAACGGCAAAGCGACGCCACTTCCGCCACCCAGGCCCGTTGAAAAGTGCCCCGGACCGATTCGGTCCGGGGCACTCACACCGCCTGGGAGGCGGGCAACTCGTCGAGGATCAGGCCTCGTTGGTCACCCAGCTCATCATCTTGCGGAGTTCCTTGCCGGTGGTCTCCAGCTTGTGCTCGGAGTCCGCCTTCACGTACTCCTTGTACTTGGGCAGACCCGCCTCGTACTCCGCCATCCACGCGGTCGCGAACGAACCGTCCTGGATCTCGGCGAGCACCTTCTTCATCTCGGCCTTGGTGTCGGCCGTGATGATCCGCGGGCCGGTGATGTAGTCGCCCCACTCGGCGGTCTCCGAGATGGACCAGCGCATCTTCTCCAGGCCGCCCTCGTACATGAGGTCGACGATGAGCTTGAGCTCGTGCATGCACTCGAAGTAGGCGATCTCCGGCTGGTAGCCGGCCTCGACCAGGGTCTCGAAGCCCGCCTTGACCAGCGCCGAGGCGCCGCCGCAGAGCACGGCCTGCTCACCGAACAGGTCGGTCTCGGTCTCCTCGGTGAAGGTGGTCTTGATGACGCCGGCGCGGGTGCCGCCGATGCCCTTCGCGTAGGAGAGCGCGAGCGCCAGGGCCTGGCCCGACGCGTCCTGCTCGACCGCGACGATGCACGGCACGCCGCGACCCTCTTCGTACTGGCGGCGGACCAGGTGACCCGGGCCCTTGGGCGCGACCATGCACACGTCGACGTTGGCCGGCGGCTTGATGAAGCCGAACCGGATGTTGAAGCCGTGCCCGAAGAACAGCGCGTCGCCGTCCTTCAGGTTCGGCTCCACGGCCTCGGCGTAGACCTTCGCCTGGACCGGGTCCGGGGTGAGGATCATGATGACACTGGCCTCGGCCGCGGCCTCGGCGGGAGTGACGACCCGCAGACCGGCCTCCTCGGCCTTGGCGCGGCTCTTCGAGCCCTCCAGCAGACCGACCCGCACGTCGACGCCGGAGTCCCGCAGCGACAGCGCGTGGGCGTGGCCCTGGCTGCCGTAGCCGAGCACCGCGACCTTGCGGTTCTGGATGATGGACAGGTCGGCGTCGTCGTCGTAGAACAGCTCGGCCACTTCGGGGTTCTCCTTCAAGACAGGGTGTTTCAGGGGCCACGCCCCGCTCGTCATCTTCGCAAATCACGAGCGCGGCGCGTGCCGCTGGTTTGAAATGTGGACCGTGACGGTCCGTCAGGACCGAGGTCCGGACATATCCGTCAGGCCGAGCGCTCGACCGACCGCAGCGAACGGTCGGTGATCGAGCGGCCGCCGCGGCCGATCGCCACGACGCCGGACTGGACGAGTTCCTTGACCCCGAACGGCTCCAACATGCGGAGCATCGCGGCCAGCTTGTCGGGGCCGCCGGTGGCCTCGATGGTGACCGCCTCCGGCGAGACGTCGACCGTCTTGGCGCGGAAGAGCTGGACGATCTCGACCACCTGGGACCGCGTCTCGTGATCGGCGCGCACCTTGACCAGCAGCAGTTGGCGCTGCACCGACGCGGGCGGGTCGAGCTCGACGATCTTGAGCACGTTGACCAGCTTGTTCAGCTGCTTGGTCACCTGCTCCAGCGGCAGTTCCTCGACCACGCTGACCACGATGGTGATCCGCGAGATGTCCGGATGCTCGGTGGTGCCGACGGCGAGCGAGTCGATGTTGAAGCCCCGACGCGAGAACAGCGCGGTGATCCGGGCGAGGACACCGGGCTTGTTCTCGACGAGGACCGAGAGGGTGTGCTTGGACATGATCGCTGGACTCCTATGCCTTCCTGATGCCCTGTCGGCCTGTCAGTCGTCCGAGTCGCCGAAGTCGGGACGCACGTCGCGCGCGGCCATCACCTCGTCGTTGGACGAGCCCGCCGCGACCATCGGCCACACCATCGCGTCCTGGTGCACGACGAAGTCGATGACCACGGGCGCGTCGTTGATCGACATCGCCTTGTGGATGATCTCGTCCAGCTGGTCCGGGCTCTCGCAGCGCAGCCCGACGCAGCCCATCGCCTCGGCGAGCTTGACGAAGTCCGGCAGCCGGCGGCTCTGCAGATCGGTGTTGGAGTAGCGCTCGTTGTAGAAGAGCGTCTGCCACTGGCGGACCATGCCCAGGGTGCCGTTGTTGATGATGGCGACCTTGATCGGGATGTCGTTGACCGCGCAGGTGACCAGTTCCTGATTGGTCATCTGGAAACAGCCGTCGCCGTCGATCGCCCACACCGTGGTGTCCGGCATGCCGGCCTTGGCGCCCATCGCGGCCGGCACCGAGTAGCCCATCGTCCCGGCGCCGCCGGAGTTGAGCCAGGTGTAGGGCTTCTCGTAGCGGATGAACTGCGAGGCCCACATCTGGTGCTGACCGACGCCGGAGGCGAAGATCGTGTCCGGGCCCGAGATCGCGCCGAGCCGCTCGATCACCAGCTGCGGAGACAGCGAGCCGTCCGCCGGCACGTCGTAGCCCAGCGGGTAGGTGTCGCGCCAGCGGTTGAGCGCGGTCCACCACTCCTGGTAGTCGCCGAACCGGCCGGCCTCGTGCTCGGCCTGGACCGCGACCACCAGGTCGGCGATCACCTCGCGGGCGTCGCCGACGATCGGCACGTCCGCGATGCGGTTCTTGGAGATCTCGGCGGGGTCGATGTCCGCGTGCACGATCTTGGCGTGCGGCGCGAAGGTGTCCAGCTTGCCGGTGACCCGGTCGTCGAAGCGGGCGCCCAGCGCGAAGATCAGGTCCGACTTCTGCAGCGCGGTGACCGCGGCCACCGTGCCGTGCATGCCCGGCATGCCCAGGTGTTGCGGGTGGCTGTCCGGGAACGCGCCGAGCGCCATCAGCGTGGTGACCACGGGAGCGCCGGTCAGCTCGGCGAGGATCTTCAGCTCGGCCGACGCGTGCGCCTTGAGCACCCCGCCGCCGACGTACAGGACCGGACGCTTGGCCTCGCTGAGCAGCCGGGCGGCCTCGCGGATCTGCTTCGCGTGCGGCCGGGTGACGGGGCGGTAGCCGGGCAGTTCGGGGGTGCCGTTCCAGATGAACTCGGTGGTCGCCTGGAGCGCGTCCTTGGAGATGTCCACCAGGACCGGGCCGGGCCGGCCGGTGGCGGCGATGTGGAACGCCGCGGCGATCGTGGGCGCGATCTCGGCCGGGTCGGTGACCAGGAAGTTGTGCTTGGTGATCGGCATCGTGATGCCGCAGATGTCCGCCTCCTGGAAGGCGTCCGTGCCGATCGCGGCACTGGCCACCTGACCGGTGATCGCGACGATCGGCACCGAGTCCATGTGCGCGTCGGCGATCGGCGTCACCAGGTTGGTCGCCCCCGGGCCGGACGTGGCCATGCACACCCCGACCTTGCCGGTGGCCTGCGCGTATCCCTCCGCGGCGTGACCCGCGCCCTGCTCGTGCCGGACGAGGATGTGGCGCACCTTCGTCGAGTCCATCATCGGATCGTAGGCGGGAAGAATCGCGCCCCCGGGAATGCCGAAGACCGTGTCCACCCCTGCGGCTTCCAGGGAGCGGATCAGCGCTTGGGCTCCTGTCACCTGATCGGTCATGCTTTCGTCTCTTCTCGATCTGAAGTCGGCATATCGAGTGGGGCGCGAGGCCCGGACCCGTCGGACTGCAACAAAAAACCCCCCGTGCCGTTAGGCAAGCGGAGGGGGCGCGCGAACCGACTCGGTGGTCAGTGCACGCGCTTCTCAAGTACGAGGATGCGGGTCTGCATGCCCGCGACTCTCCCTCCGCGCCCGTGTACGTGTCAAGCCGACTCTTCACGCGTCTCAGTATTCGGGATCCTTTGTCCAGGACTGACGGGCCGTCATGGTTTCGGCCGGCCCTCGGATCGGCGTGCGACCCGTCACATCTGCGGTCTGGGCACCTGGACCGGCACGGCCGGGCGGGCCTCCGGGAGCGGCTCGGGCCGCGGGCCGCGGACCGCGCTGTTGCCCAGCGGCATCTGACCGAGCACGTCGAAGATCGCGTCCCCGGACACCGCCGGATGGAACCAACTGCCCTGCCCGCGCTGACATCCCATCTCCCGGAGTATGTCCACCTGCGCGTGGCTGTCGATGCCGGCCGCCACCAGGGTCAGCCCGGAATCCAACCCGAGCCGGACGATGGTCGAAGTGAGCACGGTCAGATGTGGACACGTGCCGACCTCGGCCACGAACGAACGGTCGATCTTGAGCGCGTCCACCGGCAGCCGGCGCAGGTACGTGAGCGAGGAGTGCCCGGTGCCGAAGTCGTCCAGCGACAACCGCACGCCCAGTCGGCGCAGCACCGCGATCCGGCCGAGCAGCAGTTCGTCGCCGTCCGGCAGCACGTTGTCGGTGATCTCCAGGGTGAGCGCCGCGGCGGGCAGGTCGGCCCTGTGCAGCGTCTCCTCCAGCACGTCCAGGAAGCCCGGCCCGGTGAGCTGGCGTGCGGCCAGGCCGACCGTGACCCCGATGTCGTGGCCGGCCGCGCGCCAGGTCGCGGCGGCCAGCGCGCTCTCCTCCAGCAGCCTGCGGCCCACCGGCGAGAGGCGGCCCTCGGCGCCCGCGGTCAGCCGCACGTGGTCCACCCGGCCGGGTACCACGCCGTCCTCGGCCCGGCACAGCGCGGCCTCCACGTCGCGCACCCGGCCCGTGTCCAGGTCCACCACCGGCTGGTACGAGACGGCCAGGCGCCCGTCCCGGTCCATCCGGCGCAGGCCCGCGGCCCGGGCCGCGCGGCGCTCCACGTCCGCGTCCATGTCCGGGGTGTAGACCTCGACCCGGCCCTTGCCGCCGTCCTTGGCCCGATACATCGCGGCGTCCGCGTGCCGCATCAGCTCGGCCGGGGCGATCCCGGGCGCGGAGAAGGCGATGCCGATGCTGGCCGCGACCCGCACCTCGCCGTCCGCGATCCGGTACGGCGCGGACAGCGTGGTCAACAACCGCTCGGCGATCTCCCGGATCGCGCGCGGGCTGGGGTCGCCGACCAGGAGTGCGGCGAACTCGTCGCCGCCGAACCGGGCCACCGTGTCGCCGATCCGGACCGCGTGTTCGAGCCGGCGCGCCGCCTGCACGAGCAGTTCGTCGCCCGCGGTGTGCCCGTAGTTGTCGTTGACCGCCTTGAACCCGTCCAGGTCCACGAACAACACCGCGATCGTGGGGGTGATCCCGCGCCGCTGGGCCAGCGCGTGCTGGATCCGGTCCTCGAACAGGGCCCGATTGGGCAGGTCGGTGAGCCGATCGTGGAAGGCGTCGTGCTCCAGCTGGGTCTGCAGCTTGATCCGGTCGGTGACGTCACGGCTGTTGAAGATCAGCCCGTCGCCGTAGCGGTTGACCGCGGATTCGGTGTGCAGCCACGTGCCGCCCGCCGAGCGGATCCGGCACTCCACCCGCACCATCGCGGTGTCCGCCCCGCCCGCCGGCACCGCACCGTCCAAGAACGCGCGTAGCTCGCGTTGTACACGTGCGCTCTCCTCGGGATGGATGAGCAGTTCCAGCCGGGTGCCGACCAACTCCTCCGGCTCGAAGCCGTACACCCGGCGCACCGCGTGGCTGACGTACTGGAGCACGCCGTCGCCGGCCGCGATCATGATCACATCGCTGGAGCCCTGCACCAGGGACCGGAAGTGGCTTTCCTTGGCGGACAGTTCCTGGGCCATGAAGACGTTGTCGACGAGCGTGATGCCCTGCCGCAGCACCAGCGTGACCAGTACGGTCGCGCCGACCCCGAGCACCACCTTGTCCGGGGCGTGCCCGGCCACCGCGCCGCCGAGCACGCCCGCGGTACACACGGCGGCGGCGATGTAGGGGGTGAGCGCGGACAACATCGAGATGGTGCGGTGCCGCGGTCGCTCGTGCGCCTCGACCCGCTCGCCGGTCCACGGCGCGATGGCCAGCAGCAGACTGCCCGCGAACCAGCCCGCGTCCAGCAGGCCGCCGGAGCGATATCCGCTGTTCAACCCGGGTGTGGTCCACAACGCGTCGCTCATCACGGTGACCGCGAGGCCGACCAGCGCCAGATTCAGTGCCGCGCGATCTCCCGAACCGGCCCGAAAACGCAAGCCGAGGACCATGCTGATCATCAGGATGTCGAGCACCGGGTAGGCGAGGGTGAGCACGATCTTGATGATGTCCGAGCGGTCCCCGTTGGTATTGCGGGCCAGCGCGAGACTCCACCCGAGCGTGAACAGCGAGCCCGCGATCAGCCAGCCGTCCAGCGCCATGCAGGTCCACGCCGCGATGCCCCGCGGACGCTGGGCCACCAGGACCAGGCCGACGATGGTGGGCGGCGCGAACAGCAGGAAGATCACGTCGGTGGGACCGGGCGTGGGCACCGGGACGTCGAGGACGACCTCGTACCAGCCCCAGATCCCGTTGCCGAGCGAGACCATCGTGGCCGAGAAGGCGAACAGCGCCCAGGACAACCGGGCCCGTCCGGATTCGTGCACGGATTTGAGCGCGCACGAGACAGCCGCCACGGCGGCCGCGGCCGCCAGGCCGAAGTCGCCCATCGCAAGCGACAGCGTCGGATTGCCCCAGCCCTGGAGCGCACCGAACGCATACACGAGACACAGCGGCACGATCAGGTACTTCAGCTGCCGCTGGGTAGGGGTGTCGGCCAAGATCAGCAGCCGCACCGGGTCGTCATGGCTCGGCCACTCCGGCAGTGGTCCCCCGGCATTTCGCACTCCCCTCTGCCCGAAGTCGCCTTCACGACGCTTCATGGCACTGCACCGGCCCTCACACCCCAGCCGTGAGGCGGGGCGGTCGGCGCCGGCGCGACGGGGGTGCAACACCCGACCGTGCACGTCTCTCAACGCCCCACGACTCGGACGATACACCAACCCGTCACTGTGAGCTTGTCTTACTCAACACAGAGTAACTAATGATGCCCGGCATGGGAGTCCCTTCCCGCGCATTTGTGACAAACTCCCGACACGGGGCGGAAAAAGGGGCCCTGATCAGGGCAAATCTGGGAGTTTCAGCGGTCGTCGGGCAGCCTCACGGCAGGCTCGGAGGCATTCGGGAGCCCCGCCGGGGCCTCGGCGGGGGCACTCGGGAGACTCGGCGAGGCCGGCCGGGCGGCACCCGGCGACGCATGCCCGACCCGGCCGCGGCGAGCGGAAGGGACCCGAAGAACTCGGACGGCCGAGCGCGCAAGCGGCGCGGAGGGGAGCGGGCGGGTCGCTCGGGAGGAGCTGCGGACGGGCGTCCGGATCAGTCGCGCTTGAGCAGGACCGCGCCCGGTTCGCGGGCGACCTCGGTGAAGCCCTGCCCGATCAGATGCGCGATCCAGTAGCGGGCCCAGTCCTTGTTGTCGCCCCACACCTCGATCGCCGCGTAACCGGGACCGGGCAGGATGGTCGGGAAGTCGGTCACCCGTCCCGCCCGCGCGACCAGTTGCGGCGAGAAGCTCATCGTGGCCGACACCGTCGCGTCGTCCGGGACCCGGTCGAGCACCTTGTGCGCCGAGTGCACCCGGTCCTGGACCATCCAGGTGCGCTTGTGCAGCAGGTCCATCAGCGGGAAGTCGCGCGCGAACGCCAGCGACACCGCGAGCGGGACGATGGCGGCCTTGGCCGCGTACCGCCGCAACCAGTCCACCCGCGACGCGCGCAACCTGACCACGCCGTCCACGAAGGCCGCGAACACGATCGGCATCAGCACCGCGCTGTAGTGGAAGTAGGTGCCCCAGTAGAACTCGTTGCTGGAGGTGAACCGCCACAACATCGTCGGCACGATCATCGCCAGGATCGGCGAGCGCAGCGCGATGAACCCGGTGGGCAGCAGCAGGGTGAACAGCGTCATCCACTTCGCACTGGGCAACACCATCGACTTGGGCAGTTCGACGACCAGCTCGGCGATCGGCACCTGGCTCAGCGACGTCTTGGGATCCGCGTTGCCGGAGCGCTGGGACGAGTCGAGGTTGCCCCAGAACGCGTACGTGTCGTTCGGGTTCATCGCCGGCAGCAGCACGAAGATCGCCAGCGCGAACGCGGAGACCCCGATCAGCACGTGCACGGCGGCCGGTTTCCAGCGGCGCACCAGCACCAGCGGCACGGCCGCGGCGGCCAGCGTGAGTCCGAGGTCCTCCTTGACCAGGATCAGCGGCAACCACCAGGCCAGCGCCTGCGGATACCGGCCGAGCAGGAATCGGTCGAGGCCGAAGGCCAGCAGCGGTACCGCGAACGCGATCTCGTGGAAGTCGAACGAGACGGCCGACTGGATGCCCCAGGACAGCCCGTACGCGATGCCGAGCCCGGCGGCGCCGAGCGTGCCGAACGCGCGTGCGGCGATCCGGGTGATCGGCACCACCGAGGCGGCGATCAGGAATGCCTGGGCGACCAGCAGGGTGCTCGGGCCGGGAAAGATCCGGTAGATCGGGCCGAGCAGCGCCAGGATCGGGTGGAAGTGCTCGCCGAGCACGTTGAAGTCGGGTCCCCGGATGTCCGACACCGGCGCCTCGAAGTTCGAGTACGCCTTGACCACCTGTTCGAACAGGCCCAGGTCGTAGGCGTGCGTCTCCATCCGGCGATGCCGCAGTAGGGAGTGCGCGGCGTAGATCAGGAAGAAGCATGCGGCGAGCAGGTACGGCAGCGCGCCGGGGCCGATCCGTCGTCGGGCCCGTTCGACCACTGTGCGCAGTTTGCGGTCGTGTTCACCCGTTCGGGGGGCGACCACCGCCGGTTCGGCGACCCTCGAGGCGGCCGGGGCGCCGACCGTGTCGGCGCTGCCCGACGCCTCGAACCGCTCGTGAACAGCGCCGTGCGCCGTCCCCCTGTCTTCCATGTCTCTCCGTCCGGGTCGGCGTGCGCGGGCACACCGTACCGGTGTCGGCCCTGTCCTCAAGCAGAGCGCGACCGGGCGGTTTTGGTTGCTCGATCACGCACGATGTTTGCCGGAGTCACTCCTTCGGACCAGCGTGCGAGCTGCTCGCGAATCAGTCGCAGGGCGCGCGGCAGGAAGGCGGACGAGCTGCCGCCGACGTGCGGGCTGATCAACACACCGGGCGCGAAGCGCAGCGGGTGGTCGGCCGGCAGCGGCTCGGGATCGGTGACGTCCAGCGCCGCGCGCAGCCGGCCCGCGCGCAGTTCGGCGAGCAGTGCGTCGGTGTCCACGACCGGTCCGCGTGCGACGTTGACCACGAGCGCGCCGTCCGGCAGCCGGGCCAGGAAGTCGGCGTCGACGAGGCCGCGGGTGTCCTCGGTGAGCGGGACGGTGAGGATCACCACATCCGTGTGCGGGAGCAACCCGGGCAGGTCGGCCATCGCCCGAATCGGTCCGTGCGGCCCGGAACGGGCGCTGCGGGCGACCCGGACCACGTCCACCTCGAAGCCTTGGAGCCGGCGGTCCACCGCCTCGCCGATCGCCCCGTATCCGACGATCAGCACCCGCTTGTCGGCCAGCGCGGGATAGAACCCGGACCGCCACTCCCCCGCGTCCTGGCCGCGTACGAACGTCGGGATGTCGCGCAGCGCGGCGAGGGTGAGGGCGAGCGCGAGTTCGGCGGTGCTCGTCTCGTGGATGCCGCGGCCGTTGCACAGCACCACGCCGGGCGGCAGGTAGGGCAGTACGTGTTCGTAGCCGGCGGTCAGGGTCTGGATCACCCGGAGTCGGGGCATCTCCGCGATCCGGGTCAACGGCACGCGGTCGAACGTGTAGGGCAGGACGTAGAACTCCACGTCGGCGGCGGTGTCGGGAACCGGGCCGCCGAAGCCGTCGTAGACGTCGACGATCGAGCCGTCGCCGAGTCCGCCGGGGAGCGGAGCGAGTTGCTCCAGGGCGTACGGGACCCAGATCCTGCCTTCGGTGACCATGACAGGAACTCTAAATGTCGTGCCGGGCTCCGCTCTCGCGGGCTCGGACACGGCCTAAGGTCGAGAGATCTCCGAAAGGTGGTGTTCCCCGGTGCGCGCACGCCGTCCGAAGCCCCGTTGGCCCTCCCTGGTGCTTGCCGTCGCGGTGGTCGCCGGACTCGCCGCGTGCAGTTCCGACGACGACTCGTCATCCGGCAAGGCCACGCCTCGGCCCACCGCGCCGGTGGCCGCGACGCAGCCGCCGAACGTGCCGGCGGGGCCGACCGCGACCGGGGTCGTCGAGCCGGTCGTCGCCGGCGAGATCGCCCGGGACCTGAACACCCCCTGGGGCGTGGCGCTGCTGCCGGATCGGGACGCGCTGGTGTCCTCGCGCGATACGGGCACGATCACCCGCCTCGGCCCGGGCACCGTGCCGCCGGTGGTGGTCGGCACGGTGCCGGGTTCGGTGCATCGCGGGGAGGGGGGCCTGCTCGGGATCGCGGTGTCGCCGACGTTCGCGACCGACCACTTCCTGTACGCGTACCTCACCACGGCGCAGGACAACCGGATCGTGCGGATGACCTATGTGCCGGGGCAACCGCTGGGACAACCCGAGGTGCTGCTCGCCGGGATCCCGGCGGGCTCGAACCACAACGGCGGCCGGATCGCGTTCGGCCCGGACGGCATGTTGTACGCGGGCACCGGCGAGGCCGGGCAGAAGCCGTCGGCCCAGGACAGGTCCTCGCTCGGCGGCAAGATCCTGCGGCTCACCCCCGATGGCCGCCCGGCGCCCGGCAACCCGTTCCCGAACTCCCCGGTGTGGAGCCTGGGCCACCGCAACGTCCAGGGCCTGGCGTGGGATTCGACGGGGCGGTTGTGGGCGAGCGAGTTCGGCCAGGACACCTGGGACGAGCTGAACCTGATCCGCTCCGGCGCCAACTACGGCTGGCCGGCGGTCGAAGGCAGCAGCGACAACCCCGAGTACATGAACCCGGTCGCCCAGTGGGCCACCGACGACGCCTCGCCGAGCGGCATCGCGATCCTGGGCGACGTGGTGTACCTGGCCGGCCTCAAGGGCGAACGCCTGTGGCAGGCCCCGATCGTCGGCTCCACCGTGAGCGAACCCAGGGCCCTGTTCCAGGGCCGGTACGGCCGGCTGCGCGCGGTCGTGACCGTCGGCTCGGGCGAACTGTGGCTGGTCACCAACAACACCGACGGCCGGGGAACGCCGCGCAAGGGGGACGACCGGATCCTGCGCCTGGTATCTGGCTGAGTTCCGGCGCGGGCGCCGGTTCCCGTCCGGTTCGGACGACGTCCGAGGCGGACGTTAGCGTGGGGCCCGAGGGAGGGGATTCATGAACAAGGGCCTGCTGTTGGTGCTCAGCGAGCTTTCCGATGCCGACGTGGAGCGCGTGTTCGTACGGTTGGCGGGATTGCGCGGGATCCACGCGACGGTCGCGGACGAGATGCGCATGTCGGACGCCTTGGTCGAGGCGCTCGCCGTCCACGGCGGTGCCGGGGCCCTCGTTCGGGCCGCCGCCAATCCGCGACTGACGCCGAGTCAGCTGTGCTTGTTGATCGAGGCCGGCGGCGACCCGGTGGTGGCCGGGGCCTTTCCCCCGGACGCGGACGCCCCGGACGCGGACACGGGGGATGCGGGAGCCGGGGATGCGGAAGCCGGGGCCACTCCTCCCGAGGGTGCCGCCGGCGAGGCGGACCACGACCTCGATCGAGGGCGACGGGAGCTGCGCCGGCCGGGAGTCGCCGCCGAACGGGCGCTCGCGCTGCTGCGCGCGCACCCCGTGCTGGCGCACACCGCCCGCCGGGGCGGACCCGCAGGCGTGCTGCACACCCCGGATGCGCCGGTGACCCGGACCGAGGCGCTCGACCAGGTGGGTCCCGCGCTGCGGGCCGGGGTGCTCGCGCCGCGCGAGATCCTGGTCCGGATGCGGCCTGCGCGCGTCGCCGCCCAGGTGCTCGCGGTGGTCTCTCGGGAACACTCCTACGTCACCGGCGAGGTGACGATCCACGAGTTGCTCAGACCCGGCATCGTGACCACCCTCGGCGCGAATCCGGCCGCATGGGCGCACCTGGCCCGCACACTCGGCCGCTTCACCGGCACGCTGCCGGAGTTGTTCGCCGCCGCCTCGGCGCACCGGGGCGAGACCGCGATCGAGGTGCCCGCCGCCGTCCGGCCGTCCGTGGTCTTCCTGCTCCGCCGGCTGAACACCGACGAACTGACCGCCCTCATCCCGCATCTCGACCACGCGGCGGCCGCCGCGCTGCTCCCGGGCAACGTGCCGCCGCTGCCCAACGTCGCGGAGGCGGCGCTGCGTTGCGGACACCCCGCGCTGCTCGAAGCGCTCGCCCAACACCAGAGCATCGGGCGGCACTACGCCGGCCGACTCAAGGATCTCGGCGACGACCACCTGGACGGCCTCCTGGTGGACAACCGCTCCGGCGTCACCGCCGAGTTGCGGCGCGAGATCTACGCCGGCCGGCGGGCCGACCGGCCCCGCGTCCCGATGCACCCGGACCTGCGGGCCAAGTTGATCGCGGAACCCCCCTTCGGGAGCGAGCCCGAGGCGTACGCGCTGTCCGGCGACCCGGCGCTGGTGGACCACGCGCTGCCGCAGTGCGAGGCGCGCAAGCTGCGCCGGATCGACTGGATCGACATCCTGCTGAGCCTGTGGGAGCGGGCCGATCCGAGCGTGACCGGCGACATCCTCGACCGGCACGGCGCGCTGTTCCCGGACCGGATCCGCAGCACGGCCCGGGCCGCGTTGGCCGCCGACGACCCCACGCCGCTGCGCGAGTTGCGGGCCCGCTGGGATCGGGGACCGCGCGCCGAACCGCCCATACCCGAACATCGCCGGCCGCCCATCGACCGCATCCGCGACACGCCCCTGGAACAGTGGCACTCCTGGCTCACCGCCGCGGTCACCGCGGGCGAGTTGGACACCGAGGAGGTCGTCCGGCACGCGCGGCCGGCCCGGCACGCGTTCGAGGCGCTGGTCTCGATCGACGCCTATCGGTGGGCCCCGGGCAACCCGCGTCCGGCGCTCGCCCGACTCGCGAAGCGCATCGGCGCGAATCCGGAGGCGTGGGTCGTCCTCGCCGGGCTGGCCGCCGACTTCGAGGGCACCCTCGGCGAACTCGCCGACCTGTCCTGCGCCGCGGCGGGGTAGCGCGCTCCGGCCTAGGCCGTGTCCGGCGGATCCTGGTGGGGCCGCGCCGCCTGGCATCCGCCCTTCGGGCTCCTCGCTGCGCTCGTCTCGCCGCACCGGAGAAACAGCCGAAGGGAACCACCATGCGGCCGCTTCTCCGGCACGCCGAGCCACGGCACCCGACGACGCGACCTCATCCACCAGGATCCACCGGACACGGCCTGGGGTCAGCCGTCGACCAGGTGCAACCGGTGGGCCACCGCTGCGGCTTCGCCGCGACCGGTCACCTCCAGTTTGGCCAGGATGTTGGACACGTGGACGCTGGCGGTCTTGACGCTGATGTACAGCTCCTCGGCGATCTGTCGGTTGCTGCGGCCGTCGGCGACCAGCCGCAGCACGTCGATCTCGCGCGGCGTCAGGGTCGGCAGTGGCGTGCCGGTGTCGCCCTGGGCGGTGGGGGCCATCCGGGCGCGGCGGGTGAGCAGGTCGATGAGTTCGCGCAGGGTCTTGGCGTCCAGGAGGACGGCCACCTCCGCGGCGGCGGCCAGCGGAGCCGCGGCGGCGTCGCGGTCGCCGGCGGCCAGGAGCGTCTCCGCGTGCCGGAATCGGGCCCAGGCCGTGCGGTACGGCTGCTCGGTCAGCTCCCAGGCGCAGACGACCCGCCCCCACAGCTCGGCGTCGTCGGTGCCGGCCGCCCGGGCCAGCTCGGCCTTGACCAGCGATTCGTACGCCGCGTCCAGCGCGCAGTCCACCGAGAGCGAGTCGGCCATGGCCGCGATCCGGTCGGCGATGTCCTGGCGGGTCTTCAGCTCGGACTCGCGCGGACGCACGGTCGAGGTGCGCGCGTCCGCCTCGTTCGCCGCCGCGTCCGCCAGCAGTTGCCACATGTAGCGCTGGTGGCCCGGCGGGCAGCCGACCCCCTCCAGGGCCGCGATCAGTGCCTCGCGGGACTCGTCCAGCCGGCCCTGCGCCTCGGCCACCCGGATCTCGGCACGCGCCAGCGGGATCCCGTACTGCGCCTCGACGTAGCGCGAGCCGGCGGCCAGTCGGGAGCGCTTGAGATGCGCGGTCGCGCCGCGCACGTCGCCGCGGGCCAGGCACAGGTCGACCAGTTGCAGTTCCAGGTGGCGGGTGGTCTGCGGCCCGGGGTCCAGGTCGAGGGTCTTCTCCACCAGCGTCTCCAGGTCGGCCCAGTCGCCGGCCGAGAGCAGCGACTCGGCGAGGTTGCCCAGCGCGAACGAGCCCGAGGTGCGGGTGAGTCCGCGCTCGGCGGCGATGTCCATCGCGCGCCGCGCGGCCACCGCGCTCTCCCGGTGTCGGCCCAGGCCCTCCAGCAAGGACGCCTTGTTGCTCAGGATGTGCACCAGGCTGTCCGGCTCGCTGCTGCTGATCGCGTTCTCCTCGGCCAGCGCGAGTTGCGCCATCCCCTCCTCGATCCGGCCGATCTGCACCAGGCCGCACGCCAGCGTCTTGCGCGCCTCCGCCTCGATGTCGGGGCTGTCCACGGTGCGCGCGCGCTCCAGCGCGAGCAGGGCCTCGGCGATCGCCTCGTCGCCCTCGCCGTCGAGCATGCGGTCCCGGGCGATGTGCGCGAGTACCCGGGCCTGTTCCATCGACGGCGGCAGGCCCTCCAGGATCTGCTGTGCCCGGCGCAGCTCCGGCATGCCCGACGAGCGGCACAGGTTGCGCAGGCTGCGGGCCTTCTCCCGCCACAGGAAGGCGGCCAACTCGGGTTCGGCGACCGGGTCCACCAGTTCGATCGCGCGCTTGCAGAAGTGGATGGCCAACTCGCGCTCGCTGCCCAGTCGGGCCGCGGTGACCGCCTCCATGTAGATGTCGAGCAGCCGGCGACCGCTCAGCTGCTCCGGATCGGGCACCTGCTCCCACAGCAGCAGCGCTCGCTCCAGCAGCCTGGTGCGCTCGTCGAAGGCATACCGCTCGCGTGCCGCCTCGGCTGCGGCGAGCACCGCCGGCAGCGCCTTGACCGCCTTGCCGGCGTGGAACCAGTAGGTCGCGATCCGACCGCGCAGCTCGTCGGCCGCGACCAGGTCCGGGCAACGTTCGAGCGCCTCGGCGAAGGTGGCGTAGAGCCGGACCCGCTCACCCGGCATCAGGTCCTCGCGGATCGCCGTGCGCACCAGCGCGTGGCGGAACTGGAACTCCTCGCCGACCGGCACCAGCACGTGCGCGGACACCGCCGTGCGCAGCGCCTCCTCCAGGCGATCCGGGTCCAGCCAGGAGACCTCGGTGAGCAGCCGGTGGCCGACGGTGACCCCGCCTATCGCCGCCAGTCGGATCACCTTCTGGGTGTCCTCGGACAACTCCTCGATCCGGATCAGCAGCAGATCGCGCAACGTGTCCGAGATACCGGTGAGTTGGCCGTCCCGGATGCTGCACGCGAGTTCCTCGACGAAGAACGCGTTCCCCTCGGACTTCTGAAAGATCTGACGGATCAGCCGGCGCGGCGGGTCCTCGCGCAGGATGCCGCGCAACTGGTCGCCCACCTGGGACCGGGTGAGTCGGGCCAGGTCGATCCGGGAGACGTTGTGCACCCGATCCAGCTCGGCCAGGAAGGATCGCAGCGGATGCCGCCGGCCGACCGCGTCCGCCCGATACGTTCCGACGATCAGGATCCGGCCGGTGCGCAGCAGCCGGAACAGGAAGCCGAGCAGCTCGCGGGTGGACGAGTCGGCCCAGTGCAGGTCCTCGATCGCGATCACGAGTGTGCGGTCGCCGCCGAGCCGCTCCAGCAGGCCGAGCATCAGCTCGAACAGTCGGACCCGGTCGAACTCGCCGTCGCGCGCGATCGTGCCCGGCGCCAGGTCGGGCAGCAGCCACGCGAGGTCGCGCTCGCGCCCGGCGACCGCCTCGGCCAGCTCGGGGCCCACGCGGCGGGACAGGGTGCGCAGCGCCGCCGAGATCGGCGCGAACGGCAGACTCTCCGCGCCCAGCTCCAGACAGCCGCCGACGGCGGTCACCGCGCCCTGTGCCTCGGCCCGCTCCAGGAACTCCTGGAGCAGGCGTGTCTTGCCGACGCCGGCCTCGCCCCCGACGAGCACGACGCCCGGCGTGCCCTCGTCGGCGTCGCGCAAAGCCGTGAGGAACCGCGCCATTTCCAATGACCGGCCTACGAACACGGGAGAAACAGAAGTACTCGCCACAGTGCCGAGCATGTCATGTTCCTTCGCTTCGCAGCCGGGGTTTTCACCCCCGGCGAAACCCGTTTGTGCAGGTCAACCAAGGGGTTTCGGCGAGCGTGGCGGGCATCACGTGCTCACCGCGCGTGCTGGTGCAGGCCGGATACCCGCCACCCGATCAGGCCGCGATCGGAACTGAGCCCCCCGGCGCCTTGGCCGGTTCGCCGCTCCTCGCGCCGGGCCGCCCGGGCCGCCTTGGCCGCGGCCCGGCCCGCCCGCAGCGCCTCGCGGACCACCCGGTCCTGGTCGGCGGTCGCCCGCAGCTCGCGCTCACGGGCCCGAAACAGTTCGTACTCCAACATGGTGTCGACCTCCTGGTCACCCGAGCCGGTCGCTCCGGCTCGTGGTACGAGCCTCGCGTCCCAGGGGGCCTGCGGGCATCGGTCGGATGCCGCATCCGTGGTGCTCGACTCGTCCCGGATCGATCTAAGGCGCCTCGGGAGAACCCGATAAGGGGGTCGAACAGACCTGAGGAGAACCCCGGTCGAACATCGCGTCGTGCCGGTTCGTGGGCGTATACCGGGCCTATGCCGGGCCTACGTAAGGGTCCGCAGGACTGTGTAAGGCTGCGAAGGGCTTACCCGTGGCCCGCGTCCGACCCGTGCGCGGCCGAGACGACGAAGGGCCCTCGGTCGCATCGCGACCGAGGGCCCCACTCGGTTCCACCGAGCGGTCCTCGTCAGGACACGCCCAGGCGCTCCAGGATCAGCTCGCGCACCCGGGCCGCGTCGGCCTGCCCGCGCGTGGTCTTCATGACCGCGCCGACCAGGGCCCCGACCGCCTGCACCTTGCCGCCGCGGATCTTGTCGGCGATGCCCGCGTTGGCCGCGATCGCCTCGTCCACGGCCGCGCCGAGCGCGGAGTCGTCGGAGACGACCTTGAGCCCGCGCGCCTCGACCACCGCGTCCGGCTCGCCCTCGCCGGCGAGCACGCCGTCGATCACCTGGCGGGCCAGCTTGTCGTTCAGCTCGCCGCTCTTGACCAGCGCCGACACCCGGGCGACCTGGGCCGCCGTGATCGGCAGCGTGGCCACCTCGACGCCGCGCTCGTTGGCCCGCCGGGACAGCTCGCCCAGCCACCACTTGCGCGCCGCGTCCGCGTCGGCCCCGGCATCGATCGTGGCCAGGATCACGTCGAGCACGCCGGCGTTGACCATCGACTGCATCTCGAAGTCGTTGACGCCCCACTCGGCCCGGAGCCGGGCACGCCGCAGCGACGGCAGCTCGGGCAGCGTGGCGCGCAGTTCCTCGACCCACTCGCGCGCGGGCGCGACGGGCACCAGGTCGGGCTCCGGGAAGTAGCGGTAGTCCTCGGCCTCTTCCTTGATCCGGCCGGCGGTGGTGCTGCCGTCCTCCTCGTGGAAGTGCCGGGTCTCCTGCACGATGGTGCCGCCGTCGGTCAGGACGGTGGCGTGCCGCTGGATCTCGAACCGGATGGCCCGCTCGACCGAACGCAGCGAGTTGACGTTCTTGGTCTCGCTGCGGGTGCCGAACTTCTCCCGGCCCTTGGGACGCAGCGACAGGTTCGCGTCGCAGCGCATCTGGCCGAGTTCCATCCGGGCCTCGGACACCCCGAGTGCGCGGATCAGCTCGCGCAGCTCGGCCACGTACGCCTTCGCCACCAGCGGGGCCAGTTCGCCCGCGCCCTCGATCGGCTTGGTGACGATCTCGATCAGCGGGATGCCGCACCGGTTGTAGTCGAGCAGCGAGTAGTCCGCGCCGTGGATGCGACCGGTCGCGCCGCCCATGTGCAGCGACTTGCCGGTGTCCTCCTCCATGTGCGCGCGCTCGATCTCCACCCGCCAGGTCTTGCCCTCGACCTGGACGTCGAGGTACCCGTCGAACGCGATCGGCTCGTCGTACTGCGAGGTCTGGAAGTTCTTCGGCATGTCCGGATAGAAGTAGTTCTTCCGGGCGAAGCGGCACCACTCGGCGATGTTGCAGTTGAGCGCGAGGCCGATCCGGATCGCCGACTCGACCGCGATCGCGTTGACCACGGGCAGTGCGCCGGGCATGCCCAGACAGGTCGGGCAGACCTGGCTGTTGGGCTCCGCGCCGAACTCGGTCGAGCAGCCGCAGAACATCTTGGTCGCGGTGCCCAGCTCGACGTGGACCTCCAGGCCCATCACCGGGTCGTAGGTCTCCAGCGCGTCCTCGTAGGACATCAGGCTGGTGGTACTCACAGGACGTCGGCCTCCGTCAGCTCTTCCTCGACCTCGCGCATCGCCCGGATCAGCAGCGCGAAGCCGGTGACCACGGCGGCGGCGCTGATCACCGCGTCGGCCAGCTCCAGCTTGTCGTTCTTGCCGCGGGCCTCCTTGATCTGCTTGAGCACACCGATCGCGCCGAACAACTGCATGCCGACGCTGAAGACCTTGGCGACGTTGCTCTTGGGGGCTTTCTTCTTCTTGGCCATATCGACTCCTCGAAAAGTCAGAGCGCGGGTGCGCGGTCGAGCAGCGGGGCACCCCAGCGGGACAGGTAGGCGGCCTCGACGGCGGCACCCACCCGGTACAGCCGGTCGTCGGCCATGGCCGGCGCGATGATTTGCAGGCCGACCGGCAGGCCGTCCTCGTCCGCGAGGCCGCACGGCAGCGACATCGCGGCGTTGCCCGCGAGGTTGGACGGGATGGTGCACAGGTCCGCGAGGTACATCGCCATCGGGTCGTCCGCGCGCTCCCCGATCGGGAAGGAGGTGGTCGGCGTGGTCGGCGAGACCAGCACGTCCACCTGCCCGAAGGCGGCCTCGAAGTCGCGGGTGATGAGCGTGCGGACCTTCTGGGCCTGGCCGTAGTACGCGTCGTAGTAGCCCGAGGACAGCGCGTAGGTGCCGAGCATGATCCGGCGCTTGACCTCGGCGCCGAAGCCTGCCTCGCGGGTCAGCGACATGACCTCCTCGGCCGAGTGCTCGCCGTCGTCGCCGACCCGCAGCCCGTAGCGCATCGCGTCGAAGCGGGCGAGGTTGGACGACGCCTCCGAGGGCGCGATCAGGTAGTACGCCGGCATCGCGTAGGTGAAGTTCGGGCAGGAGATCTCGACGATCTCGGCGCCCAGCTCGCGCAGCAACTCGACCGCCTCGGCGAACCGTGCCAGCACGCCCGCCTGGTAGCCCTCGCCGCCGAACTCCTTGACCACACCGATCCGCAGGCCCTTGACGCTGCCGCTGCGCGCGGCCTCGACCACGTTCGGCACCGGGGCGTCGATCGAGGTCGAGTCGAGCGGGTCGTGCCCGGCGATCGCCTCGTGCAGGAGTGCGGCGTCGAGCACCGTACGGGCGCACGGGCCGCCCTGGTCGAGCGAGGACGAGAAGGCGACCAGGCCGTAGCGGGAGACGCCGCCGTAGGTGGGCTTGACGCCGACCGTGCCGGTGAGCGCGGCGGGCTGGCGGATCGAGCCGCCGGTGTCGGTGCCGATCGCCAGCGGTGCCTGGAAGGACGCGATGGCGGCGGCCGAGCCGCCGCCGGAGCCGCCCGGGACCCGGCTCGGGTCCCACGGGTTGCCGGTCGGGCCGTAGGCGGAGTTCTCGGTCGAGGACCCCATGGCGAACTCGTCCATGTTGGTCTTGCCGAGGATGACCACGCCCGCGTCCTTGAGCCGGCGGGTCAGCGTCGCGTCGTACGGCGGCTTCCAGCCTTCGAGCATCCTCGACCCGCAGGTGGTCGGCACGCCCTTGGTGGTGAACACGTCCTTGAGCGCGAGCGGTACGCCGGCCAGCGGGCCGAGCCGGTCGCCGCGCGCACGGGCGTCGTCGACGGCCTTGGCCGCGGCCAACGCGCCGTCCGCGTCCACGTGCAGGAAGGCGTGCACCTTGGCGTCGACGGCCTCGATGCGGTCCAGGTGGGCCCGGGCGACCTCGACGGCGGTGACCTTGCCGTCGGCGATGGCGGAGGCGGTCTCGGCCGCGGTCCAGCGGATGGTCTCGGTCATGGCCGTCACTCCTCTCCCAGGATGCGGGGCACCCGGAAACGCTGCTCTTCGGCGGCCGGCGCACCGGACAGCGCCTCCTCGGGGGTGAGCCCGGGGCGGATGACGTCCGGCCGCATGACGTTCGTCAGCGGCAGCGGGTGCGAGGTCGGCGGGATGTCGTCGGCTGCGACCTCGGCGACGCGGGCGACCGCGCCGATGATGTCGTCGAGCTGCGCGGCGAGGTGATCAAGCTCCTCGGCCCCGAGCTCCAGCCGCGACAGCCGGGCGAGGTGGGCGACCTCCTCGCGCGTGATGCCAGGCATGCAGGCGGGTTCCTTCGGTTTCGTCGGGTGTGGGCGCCAAGTCTATTGCGAAGCCGGAACGGATTCCGTGACGGACCGACCCGTCCGCACCGCGCCCGGCCGCGGACGGTTCGTCGGCCCTCGCGACGGCACCGCGCCGCCGCCCAGGTGCGAATATTTCCGGCCGGATGGCACATCTCGTCGAACAACCCGGAAGTAACTTCACTCAAATGCCAACTTCCGTTACCGACTGGGTAAGAGAACCTTGCGAAGCCACTCTCCGGTCTGCGTCCCCCCGCGTCGATCGGCCCTTCGCACAACTCTTGGGCCCGGCGTCCGAGAGCGCGCTCGTCAAGGACTCGGGGCTTGGGAGGGGACACGATGGCCGCCATCGTGCTGGTACACGGGATCGCGCAGGAATACAGGTCGGCCCACACGCTCGAGGAGGAGTGGGTCCCACGGCTGGCCCGGGGAGTGAAGGCCGCGGGGTTTCCCGAGGTCGCGGATCGTCTGTGGAAGTACCGCCACACCCGTCGCGGGATCGACGCGCGGATGGCGTTCTACGGTGACCTGCTCCGCCGACACCCGTCGCAGGGCGAGATGATCGACGAGACCATCGAGCACGAGGTGACCGCGCGCATCGGTCGCGAATGGCTGGATCGTGCCGCGGTCCGCGGTTCGGTTCCGCCGGAACGGCAGCGCGCGGCAAGGGAGATCGCCCGCCTGGAGGGCGGTCCGGGGGAGACGGGTCGCACCGTCGTGCTCTCCCCCACGTGCGGGCTCGCCGGGCTGCGCTGGTTCGCCGCCGACGGGCCGGGCTCGGCCGGCGGCTTCGTGAACAAGGCGCTGACCCAGCTGACCCGATACCTGACGGATGATCAGACCAGAAATCGGGTGCTCGATCGGGTCGGTGCCGAGATCGGCTTCGACACCAAGGTGGTGATCGGGCATTCGCTCGGTGCGGTGGTCGCGTACGAACTCGCCCACCGGCTGCGCAGACCACTGCCGTTGTTGATCACGCTCGGGTCGCCGCTCGGGCCGGACACCGTCGTCGACTCGTGGGTGCGACCGCAGCCCGCGCAGCCGCCGGCATTCGTCGAGAACTGGGTGAACCTGGCCGATCGCGACGACCTCGTGGCCGCGGATCCCACCCTGTCGCGGATGTTCCCGGTCCCCGCGGACGGCGGGCCGGTGCTGCGGGGTGGTTACACCGGCGAGCATGGGGCGGAACCGCACAAGGCCTGTTTCTACCTTCAGCGACGCGAGATAGGTCGGAGCGTGGGGTTGGCCTTCGGGACATAGCGCCGTACGCACGAGCCGTGCGCACGAGCCATGCGGCCGACCGGGGCAACGGCCTCGGGCGGGCGGCCTGCGGCCCGCTGTCCTCAAGCGCCGGACGGGCTGTTTGGCCTCAACCGCCGGCCGGGCCGGATTTTCGGCCCGGTCGGCGGTTGAGGTTGCCGTACGAACTCGGCGCTCGAGATCGGCGCGGTGCGGGTGGGCTTTCCGGTCAGGGGAGGGTGGACAGGATGTCGTGGACTATCGGGCCTGCCGAGCCGCTGCCGGTGATGCCCGCCTCGACCAGGCACGCGATCGCGACGTTGCCTCGGTAGGCGACCAGCCAGCCGTTGTTCGGGCCGTCCTCGGTCACCTCCGCGGTGCCGGTCTTGGCGCCGACATCGCCGGGCAGGTCGGCCAGCACCTTGGCCGAGCCGTCGGTCACCGTGGCCCGCATCAGCTTGCGCAGGTCGGCCACCACCGGCGCGCTCAGGCCGCGGGCCTCGGCGGTGGGTCGTTGTCCCTTGATCACCACCGGCTGGCGGAACTTGCCCGAAACCGCGGTGGCCGTCGCCGAAGCCATCACCAGCGGGTTCGCCTGCACCGTGCCCTGGCCGAACATCGCGGCCGACTTGTCGGTCTCGTCCACCGGCAACGGGACCTTGCCGTCGAAGGACGCGATACCCGTCTTCCACTCCCGGCCGATGCCGAAGTGCTCGCTCGCGAACCGGCCCAGTTCGTCGTTGCCGAGCTTGCCCCGCAGGTTGACGAACGCCGTGTTGCACGAGTGCATGAAGTCCTCGCGGAACGTGGCGCCGCGGATCTCCGAGGTCTCCACGTTGTGGAACTGCTTGCCGACGGTGAGGTATTTGGGGCAGTCGACGAGGTCGCTCGGCGTGACCGCGCCCTTGTCGAGCAGGGCGGCCGTGGTGATCACCTTCATCGTCGAGCCCGGCGCGTACCGCCCCATGAAGGCCCGATTCATGCCGGTGGTCGGCGCGTTCGCGAGGGCGAGCACCTCGCCCTTGTCGATGCTCAGCGCCACCAGGCCGACCAGCCGACCCTTCGCATGCCTGGCCACCGCCGTGTCCGCCGCGCGTTGGAGCCGCGGATCGATCGTGGTGGCCACCGGGCCACCGCCGGCGGCCGGCTTCGGCGCGCCGAACTCGGCCTCGGTGGACTCGACCGCGCCGGTCTGACGGTTGATCAGTTGTACCGCCCCGCCGGCCGATCCGCCCGCGCCGCCGGTCGCGCCGAAGATGGGGGTCAGCGACGGGTGGTCGGCCGGCGACAACACGCCTCCGTCGCGGTCGAGCACCTTCACCGTCGAGCCGCCCGCCGTGCCCTTGGTCAGCCGGAACTTGGCCGCCGCGCCGAGTTTGGGATGCACCAGCGACGGCTGCCACTTCACCAGCCACCCGCCCGGTCCGCCGCCCTTGGTCAGCGCGAGCGTCGAGGCGTAGTTCCAGGTGCCCAGCCCGCCGACCGGCATCGCCGCGCCGAACGGCACCGCCACCTCGCCGTCGGTCGCCGCCTTGGCCGGCCCCGGAGTGAAGGTGGGCGCGGTTATCTCCAAGCCGACGGTGAAGCTGCGCAGCGTGGTCTCGGCGGTCTGCGGGTCGTCGGTCAGCGCGGCCGCGTCCGCCCAGCGCCCGGCCGCCCAGTGGTCGAGGAAGACCCGCGCCGCCCGATCCGCCTCGGCGCCGCCTGCTCGCGCCGGCCCGGCCCGATTCTCGTCCGAGTCGCCGAACCAGCGATCGGCCGCGGCCCAACCGCCGCCGCCCAGCACCAGCGTTCCGGCCACCAGGAGCGCCGGCCAGGCCCGTCGCCGCCTGCCGGCCCGCCGGGACGGTCCGGGTCGCCGCCCCTCCCGGAGCGTGCTCGGCCCGAGCGGCGCCGGCCGGTCCGAGCCCGTCCCCGCCCGTGCCCGTTCGGCCCGATCCGCTCCCGCCGACCCGCCCACCCCATACGACCTGTCCGCCGTCATGTCCGGCCCTCCCGATCTCCGCGTGCTGCCAGGAGAACAGGGATTCGATCGGATGGTCCAAGACCGTTATCGCACCGGATCCGATAGTCGAATGACTATCATTGCCGGTCATGGACCTGCTCCGACACCTCCGGTACTTCCGGACCGTTGCGGAGGAGGGACATGTCGGTCGGGCCGCCGAGCGGCTGCGGATCGCCCAGCCGTCGTTGTCCCAGCGCATCCAGCGCCTGGAACGCGAACTCGGCGTGCGGCTGTTCGACCGGAACAGCCGCGGGGTCGCCCTCACCCCGGCCGGCCGGGTCGTCCTGGCCGAGGCGGCCGAGCTGCTCGCCGCCGCCGACCGGCTCGGCGGCGCTGTGGCGGGGCTGCGCGGCGGCAGTACCGGCGCGATCCGCGCGGCGGTGCCGCCCGATCTGGGCGGTGCGGCGGTCGCGGCGATCCTGACCGGCTTTCGGGAGCGCTCGCCGGGCGGCGCCCTGGAACTGCGCGAGCTGACCACCGCTCGGCAACTGCGCGAGTTGGCGGCCGGCACGCTGGACGTCGGCCTGCTCCGGCATCCGTGCGCGGTGGCCGATCTGGAGGTGGGTCCGATGCTGCATCAGCCGCTGGGAGTGCTGCTGGCGGCCGGGGATCCGCTCGCGGCCTCGGCCGAGGTCGCGCTCGCCGATCTGACGGGGTGTGAGCTGGTGCTGTTTCCGCGGGAGTTCGCCCCGGCGCTGTACGACGAGACGCTGACCGCGTGCGCCCGGCACGGCTGTACGCCGGCGCTCGTGCACGATGTGGCCGGCGGCGACTTCGCCCGGGCGCTGGTGTTGTCGGGCGCGGCGGTGGCACTGGCGCCGCCGACCACGCCCGACCCGGGCACGGTGTGGCGCCCGCTGGCGGGCACGCCGCTGGCCTGGCGAACCTCGACCGCCTGGCCGCGCGGCGCCGACGGGCCTGCCGTACGCGCGTTCACCGAGACCGCGCATGCGGCCCTTCGGCGGCATGCCGGGGTGCTCGGCGAGCGTCCGGGGCGTCCGGTCTTCCCGCGTCCGGCCTCGGAGTTCCCGCTGTGACCGGGTCCGGTGCCCCGCGTGCGGGCGTCCGACGTGCCGTTCGGAGTCGGATCGCCGACGCGTTCGCCGACGCGGGGGTGAGCGGTGTGCTGCACGCGGTCGACATCGACGCGGGCACCGAACTCGACCTGGGCGCCGATACCCTGCACAGCACGGCGAGCCTGCACAAACTGTGCCTGGTGGCCACGCTGTTCCGGGAGGCGGCGGCCGGCCGGGTCGAGCTGACCCGGCGCATCGAGCTGCCGGCGGGCGCGGAACGCAGCCCCGGGGGCACGGGCGTGGCCGCGATGCTCGATCCGGTCGCCATGTCGCTGCGTGACCTCGCGTCGCTCGCGATCGCGGTGAGCGACAACGCGGCGGCCGACGCGCTGTGGGACGAACTGGGCCTGGACACGGTCAACGCGACCATGGCCGAGTTGGGGCTGACCCGCACGGTGGCGATCGAGCCGCTGCGCGAGATGTACGCGGGCATGCGGGAGGACGCCGGTCCGGCGGGGCCGGCCGGGCTGGTCGACCCGGCGGTCGTGGCCCGGCTGCGGGCGCTGGATCCGCTCCGCTCCAACCGGGGCACCCCGCGCGACCTGACCCGGCTCCTGGGCGCGATCTGGCGGGACGAGGCGTGTGGCGGCGAGTACGGGGTCGGGCTGCGGCGGGTGCTCGGCCTCCAGGCGTGGTCGCATCGGCTGGCGTCCGGATTCCCGTTCGACGACGTGCGGGTGTCCGGGAAGACCGGGACGCTGCCGACGATGCGGCACGAGGCGGGAGTGGTCGAGTATCCGGACGGCGGCCGCTACGCGATCGCGATCTGCACCCGGGCGGCCGACACCGCAGCGGCCCTGCCGGCCGCGGACGCGGTGATCGGCACGGCGGCCAGAATGGCGGTCGACGCACTCCGCCTCGTGGAACGCGAAACCGCCACCGGCCGCTGAGCACCGGCCCGCCGGCGCGGTGCGCACCGCACCGCCGCCGTTCGGGCCCTACCGGTTGCGGTGGATATCGCGGCGATTGCCGACAGCCATGACCCATATGATCAGTTGGCCGTGTTCGATGGTGTACACGACCCGATAGTCCCCGACTCGCCGACGCCATCGCGAGCCGTGCCCTTGGAGGGCTTTGATATCGAAAGCCCCAGTGCCTCCCGCGTCCATCGCGCGCTGGAGTTCGATCAGACGATGGAGGATCCGCACGGCATCGGGGCGGGGAATCTCGAGCAGATCCCGCTGGGCATGCGGCGTGAACCGGGTGACGCAACCCATGCGGAATCAGGCGTGGTGGGATCGGAGCAGGGCGGCCATCCCTTCGAGAGAGACCGACCCTTCGACGCCCTCGGATTCCGACTCGTCCGCCAGTGTGTCGAGCCAGGAGTCCTCGACGCCGTCCGCAAGCAGACGCAAGCGCCGGTACTCGTCGATGTCGATCACGATGGCTTCCTCCTTTCCCCGCCGCGTGATGATCGTCGGCGTCTCGTCCCGCCGAGCGCGATCGAGGACGTCCGCAAGGTGGCTACGGACCTCAGCCATGGAGGCAGTCACAGGCTCACTCATGTCACGAATGTGTCAGATGTACATGTAGTACATGGAATCCGTGGGTCTTGCGAGGTCAGATGCCCAGGCGGGCGGCGAGGCCGTCGAGGATGCAGTCGAGGGCGGTCTCGAATTGCCAGCGCGGATCGTCCTTGCGCCGAGCGGCCCCCAGGTACGCGTGGAAGGTCGGGTATCGGCCCGTGCTCATCAGGTAGGTCATCTCCGGGGCCAGGTGCGTTCGCAGTGCGTGGCCGTCGGCCGCACCCCGCACCTCCATCAGCCGCAGGGTGGCCACCTCGGAGGCGGTACGGCCCTGCACGTACGCGCCGACCGTGTCCACGGCGACCATCAACTCGTCGGGCGGAAGGTCGAGTTCGGCCAGCGCGGCCATCCCCCACTCCACCGACGCCAGGCGATTCGGCGTGAGCGAGATCGCCGCCCGCGCCGACGGCAGTTGCACCAGCCACGGATGCCGCAGGACGATCTCGCGCGTGCTGGTCGCGAGCGTGCGCAGCGTGGCCCGCCAGCCCGCGCCGTTCTCGGGCGCGGTCAGCTCGCCGTAGACCCGGTCGACCATCAGCTCCAACAGGTCGTCCTTGCCCGACACGTACCGATAGGCCGCCATCGGCGCGACGCCCAGCTCGGTCGCCAGCCGCCGCATCGTCACCGCGTCGATGCCCTCGGCGTCGGCAATCGCGACCGCGGCCTCGGCGATCCGGCCCGAGGTGAGCACGGTACGCGGAGCGGGAGTCGGGTTGTCCAGCCGCTCCCACAGCGAGACCCGACGTTCGCCGCCCGCATCCGGCTCCGCCTCTGCCTCTGCCGGTGACGACTTCCTCTTCTGGCCGGCCATGAGTGCGGTCCTTCCGAAGTGCGATGGATGCGGCGATGCGACGGAGGCCGCGGATACGTCGAAGTTCTGCGTACAACGTATCAAGAGTGGACGCCGTACACACTGCTGTGTACGTTGTATCTCGACGGATACGTCGTACACGGACACCGAGGAGTCACCATGCCCGCCACCACTCCCCTGCGCCTCGCGATCATCGTCGGCAGCACCCGGGACGGCCGCTTCGCACCCACCGTCGGCGGATGGATCCGCGCCCGTGCCGCCGAACGCAACGACCTCACCGTTGACGTGGTCGACCTGGTCGAGACCCCGCTGCCCACGGTGTTCCCGGCCTTCGGGCAGCCGCCGGCGCCCGGCACCGCCGAACTGCTCGCCGAGGTCTCGCCCCGACTGGCCGCCGCCGACGCGTTCGTGATCGTCACGCCGGAGTACAACCACAGCTTCCCGGCCGCGCTGAAGAACGCGATCGACTGGCACAACCCGGAATGGCACGCCAAGCCGGTCGGCTTCGTGTCCTACGGCGGGGTATCCGGCGGTCTGCGCGCGGTCGAGCAGCTGCGAGTCGTGCTGGCCGAACTGCACGCGGTCACCGTCCGGGACACGGTCAGCTTCCACGGGCACTGGGACAAGTTCGACGCCGAGGGCGACGCGGTAGACCCGGCCTCGGACGCCGCCGCGAAGACCATGCTCGATCAGCTCGTGTGGTGGGCGCACGCCCTGCGCAACGCCAAGGCCGTGCGCCCGTACGCGGCCTGACGCCTCCTTGCCCGTCCGTACCCCACCACCCACCACGGGGGCAGCGCCATGTCACACGCGACCGACACCCCACCCACCAAAATCCCCTTCGGCATCGTCGGCCTGGTCCTCGGCATGTTCCTGGGCATGCTCGACGGCACCATCGTGGGCACCGCACTGCCCACCATCGTCGGCGACCTCGGCGGCCTGGACCGGCTGTCCTGGGTGGTCACCGCCTACCTGCTCGCCGCCGCCGCGGCCACCCCGATCTGGGGCAAGCTCGGCGACCTCTACGGTCGCAAGGGCGCGTTCATGGCCTCGATCGGCGTGTTCCTGGTCGGCTCGATGCTCTCCGGGATGTCCCGGGACATGAACGAGCTGATCCTTTTCCGCGCCGTCCAGGGACTGGGCGCGGGCGGCCTGATGGTCGGCGCCTTCGCGCTGATCGGCGCGCTCGTACCGCCCCGCGACAGCGGCCGGGTGCAGGCGCTGTTCGGCGCGATCATGCCGATCGCGCTGGTCGGCGGACCGCTGCTCGGCGGCTTCCTCACCGATCACCTGAACTGGCGCTGGGCGTTCTACGTCAACGTGCCGGTCGGCCTGCCGGCGCTCGTCATCGTCGGCTTCGGCATCCGGCTCGACACCGTGCGGATCAAGGCCCGGATCGACTATGCCGGCGCCGCCCTGCTCACCACCGGGATCGTCGCACTGACCCTGTTCGCCGGCTGGGCGGGCACCACCTACGCGTGGACCTCGCCGCAGATCCTCGGCCTGGCCGGGCTCACGGTCGTGGCGCTGGCCGCGTTCGTCCCGGTCGAGCGGCGCGCGGTCGAACCGATCATCCCGCCCCGGCTGTTCGCCGACCGCAACTTCGCCGTGGCGCAGGTGCTGAGCTTTCTGGTCGGCGCGGTGATGATGGCCGCCACCAACTACCTCCCGCAGTACATGCAGTTCGTCCGGGGCGCCTCGCCCACCGCGGGTGGCCTGCTGCTCCTGCCGCTGATGTTCGGCATGCTCGGCGTACAGATCACCAGTGGCCGACTGATCAGCCGGACCGGTCGCTACCGCGTCCACCCCATCCTGGGCGGTGCGCTGATGATCGTCGGGGCGCTCGTGCTGCTCGGCCTCGGTGTGGACACTCCCACGGCCGCGGCCTCGGCACTGACCCTGTTGATCGGCGTCGGTGTGGGCTTCGTGATGCAGAGCACCATGCTGATCACGATGAACAGCGCCGACCCCCGCGACCTCGGTGCGGCGAGCGGCACCGCCACGCTCACCCGCACGATCGGCGGCTCGCTCGGCGTCGCGCTGCTCGGCGCGGTGTACGCACACCGCTTCGAAGGCAGCCTGGGGTCGCAGGACGGCCGGCCGGGCTCCGGCGGGGCCGACCTGACCCCGGCCGCGCTGCGCGAATTGCCCGCCGCCACGCGGGACGCCTTCCACACGGCGGTCACCAGCGGCCTGCACGGCGTGGTGATCGGGCTGGCGATCCTGTCCGCGCTCGCGTTCGGGTTGTCCTGGTTCGTCCGCGAGGTCCCGTTGCGCTCGGCCCCCGGCGCACCGGGTGGACCCGCCGCGTACGACACCGCGTCCGAAGTCGCGGCCGACACCGCTCCGGCACCCGCCGGGGTGCGCGCCGGGTCGAACTAAGCTTCCGGGCGTGGACACCCCAGAACGTACTTCTCCCTGGTCACCCGGCAGCGCCACCGGGGTCGGTTCCATGCCCGGTGAGGACATCCGCGAGACCGTCAAGATGGTGCTCGGCCTGCTGACCGACCTGCCGCACCTGCCCGAGTTGCCCGCCCGCGGGCCCGGTGCCGACCTGACCGGCCGCTCGGCCGGGATGCTGGTCGACCTCTACACCGACGTGCAGCCCTCCGGGTGGCGCTTCGTGGACCGCCCCGGGCGCGACCACCGCCGGGCCCGCTCGTACCTGGGCCAGGACCTGGACGCCCTGGAGGAGTTCACCCAGGGCTACACCGGTCCGCTCAAGATCCAGGTCGCCGGTCCGTGGACGCTCGCCGCCACGATCGAACTGACCTACGGCGACAAGGCGTTGGCCGACCCGGGCGCATGCCGGGACCTGGCCGTGTCGCTCGCCGAGGGCATCCGGCTGCATGTGGCCGAGGTGGCTCGGCGGATCCCGGGCGCCGACCTGGTGCTCCAGTTGGACGAGCCCGCGCTGCCCGGCGTGATCGCCGGCGACGTGCCCACCGCCAGCGGCTTCGGCCGGTTGCGGGCGGTGGACAAGGCGGTGGTCCGGGACACGCTGCGGGACGTGATCGCGGTGGCGGGCGTACCGACCGTCGTGCACTGCTGCGCACCGGGCACGCCGGTCACGCTGCTGCGTCAGGCAGGTGCGGCGGGCGTCTCGCTCGACTTCTCGCTGCTGCGGCAGTCCCAGGACGAATCGATCGGCGAGGCGGTCGAGGCCGGCTTCCGCTTCTTCGCCGGGGTGGTGCCCGCTCTGCCCCCGGAGAGCGAGGCGTCCGAGGTCGGGCCCGGTGTGGGAGCGCGGCCACTGTCCGACCCGCCCGGTACCGTCAGGTCTGTCGGAACGTTGTGGAACAGGCTCGGTTTTCCGCCGGAGTCCCTGGCCGAAGCCGTCGTGGTGACCCCCACGTGTGGCCTCGCCGGTGCCTCTCCGGCGCATGCCCGGGCCGCCCTGTCCCACAGTGTGGCTGCCGGCCGGGTGCTTCGGGACGACCCCGAAGGTGCCATGTAGCGAAACGCGGCGGCGCGCCTGGGCGGCCCGTCCGCGGGACGCCGCGAACCCCATTCGAACTGGTGGCGCTGGAGGGCGACGACGTGGCTGGTGCGACGACCGGAGTGGACGAGATCCCGGCCGAGGTGCGCGAACGCGCCGCGACCCTCGCCCGTGAGCTGGAGGAGCACCGCTTCCGCTACTACGTGAAGGACGCGCCGGTCGTCAGCGACGGCGAGTTCGACGCGCTGATGCGGGAGCTGGAGGCGATCGAGGAGGAGTACCCGGCGTTGCGCACGCCGGATTCGCCGACCCAGAAGGTCGGCGGCACGTACTCGACCGACTTCGCCTCGGTGGACCACCTGGAGCGCCTGCTCAGCCTCGACAACGCGATGAACGAGGACGAGCTCGACGAGTGGGACGACCGACTCACCCGCGAGCTGGGCACGGGGTCGTTCCACTATCTGTGCGAGCTCAAGATCGACGGACTGGCGATCAACCTGCTGTACGAGAACGGCCGGCTGGTGCGCGCGTTGACGCGCGGGGACGGCCGGACCGGCGAGGACGTCACGCCGAACATCCGCACGATCGCCGAGATCCCGACCCGGCTGCGCGACGACGGCGGGCACGACGTACCCGAGCTGGTCGAGATCCGCGGCGAGGTGTTCTTCCCGATCGAGAAGTTCGACGAACTGAACGCGCGACTGGTCGAGGCCGGCGAGAAGCCGTTCGCCAACCCGCGCAACGCCGCTGCCGGATCGTTGCGGCAGAAGGATCCGCGGGTGACCGCGTCCCGCCCGCTGCACATGATCGTGCACGGCATCGGCGCTCGCCGGGGCTTCGACATCGACTGCCAGTCGCACGCGTACGAGCGCCTGCACGCGTGGGGGCTGCCGACCGCGCAGCACAACAAGGTGGTCGACACGATCGACGAGGTGAAGGAGTTCGTCCGCTATTACGGCGAGCACCGCAACTCCGTCGAGCACGAGATCGACGGCATCGTGATCAAGGTCGACGAGATCCCGATCCAGGGCCGGCTCGGCGCGACCTCGAAGGCGCCTCGGTGGGCGATCGCGTTCAAGTATCCGCCGCAGGAGGTCAACACCAAGCTGCTCGACATCGAGGTGGGCGTCGGGCGTACGGGTCGGGTGACGCCGTATGCGGTGATGGAGCCGGTGACGGTGGCGGGGTCGGTGGTGGCCTATGCGACGCTGCACAACCAGAACGTGGTCAAGGCCAAGGGTGTCTGGATCGGCGACACCGTGGTGCTGCGCAAAGCCGGTGACGTGATCCCGGAGATCCTCGGCCCGGTCGCCGACCTGCGTCCCGCGGACGCACGCGAGTTCGTGATGCCGACCGAGTGTCCGGAGTGCGGCACCGAGTTGCGGGCGATGAAGGAGGGCGACGTCGACGTACGTTGCCCCAACGCCCGGTCGTGCCCCGCGCAGCTGCGCGAGCGGTTGTTCTATCTCGCCGGCCGCAAGGCACTCGACATCGACGGCATGGGTTACGTCGCGGCGACCGCGCTGACCCAGCCGTTGGAGCCGGCCGAACCGCCCGTGGTCAACGAAGGCGACCTGTTCTCGCTGACGGTGGAGCAGTTGCTGCCGATCAAGGTGGTCGTACGCGAACAACGGACCGGCATGCCCAAGATCGACGAGAAGACCGGCGAGCCGAAGGTCGTGTCGTTCTTCGCCAACCAGAAGGGTGAAGCCAAGCAGACCGTCGCCACGCTGCTGGAGGGCCTGGAGAAGGCCAAGACCCAGCCGCTGTGGCGGATTTTGACCGCGCTGTCCATCCGGCACGTCAGCGACACCACCGCCCGGGCCATCACGAGCGGCTTCCACGACCTCGACCGGCTCGCCGCGGCCTCCGAGGAGGAGATCGCCGCGGTCGACGGCGTCGGCCCGATCATCGCCAAGGCGGTCACCGAGTGGTTCGCCGAGGACTGGCACCGCGAGATCATCGAGAAGTGGCGCGCGGCCGGCGTGCGGCTCGCCGAGGAGGGCGCCGACGAGGAGAAGCCGCCCGGCCCGCTCGACGGAATCGTGACGGTCGTCACCGGAACTCTCACCGGGTACACCCGGGACAGTTCCAAGGAGGCCCTGGAACAGCGCGGCGCCAAGGTGACGGGTTCGGTCTCGAAGAAGACCGACTTCGTGGTCGTGGGCGACAATCCCGGCTCCAAATACGACAAGGCCGTGCAACTGGGCCTGCCGATCCTCGACGACGAGGGCTTCGCCGTACTCCTGGACGAGGGGCCCGAGGCGGCCCGCGCGTGGGTGGCCGAGCGCGCCGGCTGAAAGCGCTCCCTCGCACCGCCGGAACGACCTACCCTGGGCGGGAGCCTGCCCACCCGGCGGCTCGGTGCCCCACAGGCGTACCCGTCCCGGCGCCCGGGATGCCGCCCGACGAGGCCGCAGGGAGCAGGCGCATGGGTCGGATCGGCAGGACGGACCTGTCGCGACTGGCGCGACCACGCGCGTTCTTCATCCACACCGGGATAGTGGCGCTGGCCGGCGTTTTCGCGCTCGTCGTGCCACCGGCGATCGCCGTGGCCGACGGTCGTTGTCCGGTCCCGCTGACCCCCGGCGTGTGGATCATGCTCGCGCTGGTGTCGATCGACGGCGTGTACACGGCGCTCACGCGCCGGGGGTTGTACATCCCCGGCGCGATGCCGTCGATCGCCATCACGTTCGGCCTGCTGCTCGTGCACGGATGGCAGGTCGCCGCGCTGTGGCAGACCGTCCCGGTCCTGGTGTCCGGCCTGCTCAGAGGCGATTCGTGGTGGCGGATCGGCTACACGATGGGCCACTACGTACTCGCCTTCGTCGCCGCCGACGTGGTGCTCGGGTTGTTCGACATCGAGCCGGGCCCGGACGAGGCCCGCGGGCTGCGCGTGGTGGACTTCCCGGTGGTCGCGCTGGCCGGGCTCGCGATGGCGGCCGTGTCCCAGACGTCCGGGTGGCTGGCGCGGGCGAGTTGGCGCGGGACGAGTGTGTTCACGCTGATGCGGGCCGAGGTGCGGGCGCGGCTGGTCTCGCACGGCGCGCTGATCGGCCTGTCCCCGCTGATCGCCGTGGTGGCCGCCGAACAACCTTGGCTGCTCCCGCTGTTCGTACTCCCGCTGCACACCCTGTACCGCAGCACGATGGTTCGCTTCGACCGCGAGCAGGAGTCGCGGCACGACGCGCTCACCGGTCTGCCGAACCGGCGGTTGTTGCTGGAGCGCGGCGAGGAGGCACTGGGTCGGGCCGGCGGTCGTGGCGGTCGGGTCGCGCTGTTGCTGCTCGACCTGCACCGCTTCCACGAGGTCAACGACACCCTCGGACACGTCGCGGGCGATCGGCTGCTGCAGCAGGTCGGCGCGCGACTGGAGACACTGGTCCGCCCGGGGGACACGGTGGCCCGACTCGGCGGCGACGAATTCGCGCTGCTGTTACCGGGGTTGGACATGGGCTCGGACCGACAGACCGCGCAGGAACTGGTCCTGGGCCTCGCGCATCGCATCGTGGACCGGCTCGGCGAGCCGTTCGACCTGGACGAGTTGACCCTGGACGTGGAGGCCAGCGTCGGCGTGGCGATCTTCCCGGACCACGCGAGCGATGTCCTGGGCCTCCTGCAATTCGCCGATGTGGCCATGTACTTGGCCAAACGCTCGCGCAGCGGCGTGGAGCTCTACGACGACTCGCGCGACGTGAACACCCGGGACAAGCTGCTGCTGCTGGGCGATCTGCGCCGGGCGTTGGACAACCACGAGGTCGAACTGCACTATCAGCCGAAGGTTCGGCTCGTGGACGGCCGGGTGGACGGCTGCGAGGCACTGGTGCGCTGGCGGCATCCGACCCGGGGCCAGGTCTCGCCCGAGGAGTTCGTCCTCTTGGCCGAACAGACCGGGCTGATGCCCCGACTCACCCGCTACGTGGTGGACGTCGCGCTGGACCAGGTGGCCCGCTGGCACGCGGAGGGCATCGACGTCCCGGTCGCGGTGAACATCTCCGCACGCGACATCCATGTGCCCTCGTTCGCCGACTCGGTGGCTGCGGGGCTGCGCGAACACAACGTGGCGGCGGGCGCGTTGCAACTGGAGATCACCGAGCGGGTGCTGCTGGAGGAACCACAGCGGGCCGCCGAATCGCTGGACGCACTGCGTCGGTTGGGTGTGCGGCTGTCCCTGGACGACTTCGGTACCGGCTACTCCTCGCTCGTGCACCTGCGGCACATCCCGGTGAGCGAGATCAAGATCGACCGCTCGTTCGTGGCCCGCCTGACCATGAACGAGGAGGACGCCGCGATCGTCTGCTCGATCGTGCAACTGGCCCACTCGCTGGGCCTGCGCGTGGTCGCCGAGGGCGTCGAGGACGAGGCCACCTACCAGCGGCTGCGCGAACTGGGCTGCGACGCGGCCCAGGGCTGGTTGATGTCCAAGGCGCTCCCGAGCGACGAGGCCACCGCCTGGCTCCTCCGCCACGGCGCAGGCGCCCACGCAACCCCCGCGGCCCCGATGGAACTCCACCACCACCGCCGAGCGGACGTCGGCTGACCACGACGGGTGTCCTTCCGGCGGCACCCCGGCCCGGGTGCCATTCGCGCGAGCGCCGACGACCCGACGGCCGCCGAGTGCGGGGCGGAACAAGGGTGTTCCGCCCCGCACTCGGTCGGCGGTCGGGCCGGATCGGCTCCGGGTGCCGGGTCAGCCCGTCGGGCCGCGTCCGCTACTCGAGCCTCGGTAGCCGAGGTCCTGCCGGACGAAGTCCTTCAACACGGCGTGTGGTGACGTGATCGTCGCGGTCGTCCGGCCGGCTCGCACCACTGCGGCGGAGTTGCCGCCGTAGGCCAGCGGGAACAGCTTCGCCTGGAGGCCGGCGGTGGCCTGATAGGGCTGCGCCTTTCCGCCGATGGACGCGTTCACCGTCGCGGGCGCGGTCAGGAACGAGAGCACCTCCACCGTGTCGCGCGGGCTGTTCGTCCCGCTCCTGGGGTTCATCAACCTGGTCTGCCCGCCCGAGGTGGGCCGAGCCGCGGCGAATTGCACCCGATGGGTCAGATAGACCGTGTCCCGGGTGATCACCGGCCAGGCACCGGTCTTGAGCCGGGCCAGGTAGTACGCCGAGATGTCCACCCACGTGTGCCCCGAGTTGGCGGACGGCGCGAACTGGGTGCCCTCCGAGTAGTCGTTCCAGGTGGTCAACTGCACCCAGTCCGTACCGCCGTCGATCGCATTGCTCCACGTGGTGCGCAGGTTCTCGGTGTTGTTCGCCTCGTCGTAGATGCCCTGGTTGGGCCGCTCGTCCTGGACCGCCACCGGCTGCATCCAGATCTTGCCGAGGCTGTGTGCCTTGGCGATGTCCTGCTTGATGTTGCCCTGCCGATCGGGGCTGCGGTTGCCCCAGTTGGAGAAGCCGTAGCTGACGGCCGCGTACTTGTCGGCGTTCGCACCGAAGTTGAGGAACACCGGTACGAGCGCGACCTTGGTCTTGTACGTGTTCGCCATGGTCGCGTTGAAGTCCGCCCACCACTGGGGCGAAACCTGCTCGGCCTTGAACGGCGACACCACGACCCGCCCGTCCGCCAACCGCTGTACCACCTTGGACGCGGCCAATTCGTTCATCGACGCGGCCAGCGCGGCGGGTGTGATGTCCTTGAGCGCGGTCATGTCCGGCATCACCACGATGTCGAACTCCGGATCGACCGTCTCCGCCGCCTTGATCAACGTCTTCAACCGGGTCCAGTGCGCGCTCGTGGTGGACAGCACGTCCACCGTGAAGCCGTCGATGCCGGCTGCGGTCGCCTCGCGCACCTCCTGCTGCATGTCCTGCAGCGCCCAGTCGCCGGTGCGCACGTCGCGCGGCTTGGGCCGGTCGCGCAGGAGTCCGCCGTAGGCGGCGTGCTTTCCGCTCTCTCCGTTCGGGTCGAGATAGTTGCGGGCGTAGTAGTCCCGATCCGCCGGTGCGTTCTCGAACGAGGCGGGATAGGGGGTGAAGTAGTGCGCGTACACCTTCTTGGTGCTCGCGCGCAGTGCCGCCGTGGACGGCATCGCGAACGGAAGCGGCCCGGCGGAGGGGGCGGGCGCCGGGTCGGATCCCTCGGTCCAGGTCACGGTCGCGCGGGGCGCTTCCTCGGGTTTGCCGCGGGACGACTGGAAGACGGCATGCGCACCGCCGGCCGAGGTCACCGCGAAGGAGTAGCTGCCGTTGCCGGTGAACGCTCCGGAGACGTCGATCGGTGCGCGCTGCCAGGCGGTGAAGCCCTGTCGCGTCCCGACCTGTGCGCCGAGCGCCGGTTGGTTGTTCCAGGTGAGCTTGTCGGCCTGCCAGGGTGCGGTGACCTTGTGCACCCGTACGGTCGTGTCCACCGTGCGGGCCGGGGTGAACTCCAGGGCGAGCTTCACATCACGTGCGCCCGCCGGCACACCCGACACGTCGACGCGGACGAACGCGCGCTTCTCGGCGTTGACTTGGCCGTCACAGGTGGCCGTGCACACCGACAACCACGTGACGTCGGCGTGCGGTTTGGCCGGTCCGGCCTGACTGACGTAGCTGTCCTCCATTCGGATCGTCGCGGATGGGCCGTCGTCCTGCCGGCCCACCGCCACCCCGACCGTCGCGGCGATGCCGACGGCAAGAAAGACGGGCAGAATTCGCTTTCTCAGACGAACCCGCAATGAACCCTCCGAGGGTTGCGACGTGTTGTTCCGACCTCATCGGTCGTACCGGTGCGGGACGCCTTCACGGCTGCCGAGCACCGCTCGCCGGGAGCCGTCTCGGCTCCGCACGCGGTCGCGTGAAGATTAGGGGACCGGCGAAGTTCGGACAACGAATGGCTCGAAATCGTCCGTTCCGGAAAGTCCACCTGCGCAATATGGACTCTTTCCCGATTCGGTCCTCGATCCGTAATCGCCGGATTCCGGGATTCTCCGGATTATGGTGCTGTCCGAGGGACGAACCCGAGGAATGGGGAACGACATGTTGGTGATCCGAGCGGCACGCGCCTTCGACGGCGAACGGGCGCTCCCCGGGCCGGTGTCCGTCTTCGTGGCGGACGGGCGAATCGTCGGGCTGGAGTCGGGCGAGGCGCCCGTTCCGGACGGCTGGAACCTGGTCGAACATCCCACGGCGACCGTCCTGCCGGGCCTGTTCGACCTGCACAGCCACCTCGGCGGCGACAGTCGCGACGGCGCGCTCGACCGGCTGCCCGAGTACTCCCCCGAGCAACTCGACGCGGTGATCACCGACTCGTTACGTCGCGAACTGGCCGTCGGGGTAACCGTGGTACGCGATCTCGGCGACCGTGACTGGTCGGTGCTGCACCGGCGCGATCGGGCGGCCGACGGCCTGCCCGCGCCGACGATCCTGGCCGCCGGGCCGCCGATCACCAGCGCCAGGGGGCACTGTTGGCGATTCGGCAGCGAGGTCGTCGGGCCCGATCGACTGCGTGCGGCCGTTCGGGAGCGGGCCGAGCGCGGCGTGAACGTGGTCAAGGTGATGGGCACCGGCGGCACGATGACCCCGGGCACCGACCTGATGCGCTGTCAGTTCACCCTGACGGAACTGCGCCTGATCGTGGACGAGGCGCACGCCGCCGGACTGCCGGTCACCGTGCACGCACACAACCTGCCCGCCGTCGAACAGGCCCTCGCCGCAGGCGCGGACGGCATCGAACACTGCACCTGCCTGACCGACCGGGGCGTGTGGATCTCCGACGACCTGCTGCACCGGCTCGCGGCGCGGCAGGTCGCCGTGTGTCCCACGCTCGGTACCGACCCGGACGCACTCCCGCCGCCGTCGGTACGGGAGTTGCTGGAGCGCCTCGGACTGACCCGGGAGGTCCGGCTCGCCCTGGTGGCCCGCGCACACCGGGCCGGGGTCCGCATCGTCTCCGGAGCCGACTCGGGGATCAGCGCCGCCAAGCCGCACGGGAGCCTGCCGGCCGCCGTCGCCGACCTGGTCGCGGGCGGCATCCCGGCAGCCGAGGCGCTCGCGTCGGCCACCTCCCTCGCCGCCGACACCGTCGGCCTCGGCGGGCGCAAGGGCCGCCTCCGTGCCGGCCACGACGCCGACCTCCTGCTGTGCGCCGGCGATCCCCTCGACCGCATCGAGGCACTCACCGCCGTCACGGCGGTCATGGTCGCCGGCACGTGGGCGGACCTCGCTTGAGCCCTCGGCGCCGTGGACGGTGGATCAGCTCGGCGCGTACGTCGGGCGCGGCGGGACCGGGCCGGGTGCGGTCGGCGGCCTGCGGGTGATGCGGCGGCGGCGCCACAGCAGGCCGGCCGCGAGCAGCACGACGAGCGCGCCGAGTACCGACAGCAGCCAGGCCGGGATCCCGGCGACGGTCAGCAACTCGTCGCGGTAGGTGGCCCGTTGATAGCCGTTGTCGCGTGCGGCCGGGCGCAGTTCGTGGTCGTCGACGATGTCGGCCGGAATCGGGAAGTTCTGGTCGAACGCGGTCAGGAAGGCCGGCTTGCCGTCGATCGGTGCCAACCGGTCCGCGATACCGGTCGACTGCCCGGCGCCCGCCGATCGTGCGGCGTCCGGCTTGCCCGCGTACAGCACGTTCGGGGTCGCGCCACCGATGTCCGAGCGCGGCTGCATGCGGTGTGCGGCGACCACGTACAGCCGCAAGTGCTGCGGCACCTTGGCCAGTCGGGACAGCCGCATGGGATAGACCAGGCGATCCGAGGCGAAGCTCAGGTGCAACGGATCCAGGCTGCCGCGCAGCGTGGCCGGCCGGACGCCGCCGCCGGCGGGCGCCTCGGGCGCGAGCCGGATCGCCACGTACTCCCAGTGCTGCCGCACGTACGGCTCCAGCGCGGTCGCGAGCGCGGGAGGCAGGTGGAAGCCGTTCTGCGTGAGCCAACTCCCCAACGCCTGCGGGTCGTCGGCCGCGAGGCGTGCGACGTCGAACGGGCCCAACCGCTCGCGCCCGACCACCTCGACCCCACCGGCACCCGGCGCCGCACCGGCGCGAGGAGACCTGTCCCCGCCGCCCGAATCGTCGGAGAGGGGCCAGTCACCCGACCTCGGCCAGAAGTAGTGCCGAACCCGCTCGACGGGTGCCACCACCCGCTCCAACTCACCGAACAGCGCGCTGTTCCCGAGCGTCACGCTCGCCCGCGACGGCACCGGCATGATCCACGCCGCCGATTCCGCGTCCCCGGACACGGTCAGCTGCATGTCGATCTCCTCGACGCGCCCGTCCCAGCGCACCACCGAGGTCTCCCGGCCCACAGTCAGCGTCCGCCCGCCGGCCGGCACCGCCGCCCCACACCCGCAAGCCCATGCGGGCTGCGCCACCATCAGCACCTGGATCGACACCACCGCCAACACCAACCGCAGCACCCGATCCCACCAGGCCCCCCGTACACCCATCACGCACCATCCCCATAGCCGCACAGCGAACACCCCTGCGACGCACCCCACCCCGACCCGGTTCCCCCACGCAACGGGCCACACCCGGGCGCGGAGACGAAGCGACTCGCACGAGGCGGGGACGGGGGCGTGGATTCGCGGGAGCGCGGACGCGGGCTCGCGGACCGGAACCGGGCGTGTATTCGACAACCTTCGGACGATCACGATCAACTTTCGTTGCTGCCGCACCCGTGTCGGGGGCCGGCATCGTCAGGGCTACCCAGACAGCCCGCACGGCGTCGAAGGCGGTGCGGGCACGTCGTGCGGGCACCCATCGGCCCCCGGGTACACCCCCGGCCCGGGGGCCGATTCCCGGGATCGGCAAGGCCAATGGCCCCGCCGCCCGTCCTCACCCGCCGCCGCAGACCCGCTCCCGCGTCGGCGCATCGACGGCTGCGGGCAGGGCACCCTCGCCTACCTTCGGACTCGCCAACGTGCCCGGCGCGGGCGGCTTCTCGTCCAGGCGGAGATACACTTCCCGGCCCCACGGCCGATCCCCGGCGCGGACGTCGAAGGCCCCCCACACCTCGTACGTACGCACCGCCTCTCGTCCCTTCACGAACACGAAGGTGACCGGTTCGTCGTCGCTGCTACGAGGCAGCCGTACGGACTCGCCGTACCGTCGCGCCATGGTGTCCTCCGCGGCGCCCAGATAAACGGTGTCCCAGGCGAAGTCCGTCACATCGCGCAGCCTCAGCACCCCGTCCCGACAGATGTCCCGCTGCGCCCGCTGCTGAAAGGAACGCTCGTCGTCCTGCCGAAACACCTCCGATACAACGGACCGAAAGCTCCCCGACGCCGCGTACAACCCGCCCACCAGCACAAACGGCGTGATCAACATCCCGATCAGGCAACCAAGAAGAGGAGACTTCCAATCGACCGATTCCCCAACCTGCGCTACCTCTTCGACGCCGTAGGCCCCGTCGGCTCCATCGACCTCGCCAGTCCCGTTGTTCCCGTCGACCTCACCGACTTCGGACCCCGTGTCGTCCACTTCCTCAGACATCGAACGACTCCGTCTTGCCTTTTCGATCCGCTTCCCAGGTACGACCGGGCGGTACGTAGTCGCTGTAGGTGAGTTGCCCGTCGATCCCGACCACCACGGTCCGGCCGTTGCGTACGGCGTGTTCGACCATGTCCGCCAGTTCCTCGGTCGACTTGCCGTTCGCTTCGACGGCTATCCGCCGACCGACCTCGTTGTTGAAGAGGTCCATCGATTCGGAAGTGCGCTTGAGTGGATCCGGGTCCGCACCCATCTCGTGCGCCGTCGTGTACCGAGCCGCCCATTCGGGCCCGAAATTCCGCGCCAACAACGCGTTCCAATATGTGTGTCGAAACGCGTCGGCATGGCCCTCCAGTTCACCCTGGCCGGGGAAACGTTTGCGGCACTCCTCCCACGCCTGATTGCCGATCAGCATGTACCGGGCCCGTTCCTCGGTGGAGAGTTCGAGCAGCATGGCCTGCTCGGACGCGGGCCGTCGGTCATTGAGATGGGGAATCCGGCTTTCGATCGGGTTGGGCGCGAAATCGACCAACTCCTGGTCACCGACCTGATATTGCGTGGCGATCTCGCTCAAGGGCACTCGCATGGTGCGTTCGAGCGTGTAGTCGGCCTCGGCGGCCTTTCCTCGCGCATTCGCCAACAGACGGTTGAACTCCTGCGCCAAACCCGCCCGTTGCGCCATCTCGGTGTCGGTCAGCCGGCTCGTCGGACCGCAATCGTAGGACTGCGGGATGAGCAGTTCCGGTCGCATGGCCGACTGCTCGACCAGGACGGGTTCCATTCCCAACTGCGCGGCGATCTCCAGACAGCGGCCGGCGGTCGCCTGGGCTGCGGCGAGGCTGTCGGCATAGCCGTACAGGGCCTGCACGATGACCCCGACGCGATCGGAAATCTCGGTCAACCGGGCGCGTCGAAGGGTCAGTTCGGCCCGCAATCCCTCGGCGGCCGCACCCTGCCATGTGGCCGAAGTCTGTTCCACGACTCGACCAAGGGTCTCATTGGCGCGACCGGCGCCCATGCAGTTGAGAAGGAGGTTGCCGGCTCCGGTGCGCACGGACATCGGGTCACCGGGGATGAGGGCCCGGACGTCGTTCACTGGCCCTCGAACATCGCCGCGATCCGAGACCGCGCCGGCGCGGGCGGGGTCACGAATGAATCCTTGTTTCGAATCTCCGTCGAGGTGTACTGCTCCGCGTTCGCCCCCAGCCCGCGGCGAGCGCTCTCGATCTGCTCCGCAACTGTGGCATACACCTTCGCCACATACTCGAAAGCTCGCTCGGTGGTGGCGGCGGATGTGGCCGAGTACGTGTCGGGATGCGGCATCCGACCCACGAGATCGCCGCTCGACCGTAACGCGCCCGCCGCTTCGCCCAGTTGCAACCCTGCCTGCGCCAACTGCTCGGCATCGACCTCGAAAGCTTGGCCCACTCTTTCCTCCCCCATGGTTGGTCCACCAATCAGGAGAAAAGCTAGCGGCCCAACCCCACGGCCGGGAAGCACGCACGGCACCGTCACCCCGCGACACGCGCCCCGCCGGGCGAACCGGCTCCGGACGCGAGGCAGGTCCTTCCCATGCCCTCGGCCCCACCCCGGCGCGCGCCCCGAAGTAGTGGGGCCTACAACCTGTCGCCCTCGCCCCGCCCCGGCCGCGACCTCGTGCTACGCCGTGCCGTCGATCGTCGCCGAGCCGATGACGCGCGTCCCGTCGTACAGGACCACGGCCTGGCCTCGGGCGATGCCTCGGATCGGCTCGGCCAGTCGCACGCGGACCTCGGTGCCGACCGCCTCCGCGATCGCCGGGGTTTCCTCGCCGTGGGCTCGGACCTGGGCCGTGCAGGCCACCTCGCCGACCGGGGCCGGGCCGCACCACCTCGGCCGGATGCCGACCAGGCGGTCCACGTCCAGCGCCTCGACCGGGCCGACCGTGACGGTGTTGCTCACCGGCGAGATGTCCAGCACGTACCGCGGCTTGCCGTCCGCCGCCGGGCGGCCGATCCGCAGGCCCTTGCGCTGGCCGATCGTGTACGCGTACGCGCCGTCGTGCTCGCCGAGCTTGGCGCCCGTCGCATCCACGATGTCGCCGCGCTCGGTGCCCAGGTGCTTGGCCAGGAAGCCCTGGGTGTCGCCGTCGGCGATGAAGCAGATGTCGTGGCTGTCCGGCTTCTGCGCGACCGCGAGGTCCCGCCGCTCGGCCTCCAGTCGCACGTCGCCCTTGGTGTCGCCGCCGAGCGGGAACATCGCGTGCGCGAGCTGGTCGGTGTCGAGTACGCCCAGCACGTACGACTGGTCCTTGCTCATGTCGACCGAGCGGTGCAGCTCGCGCGAGCCGTCCGGATGCTCGACGATCTGCGCGTAGTGCCCGGTGCACACCGCGTCGAAGCCGAGCCCGAGCGCCTTGTCGAGCAGCGCCGCGAACTTGATCTTCTCGTTGCAGCGCAGGCACGGGTTCGGCGTGCGCCCGGCCTTGTACTCGGCCACGAAGTCGTCCATGACGTCCTCGCGGAAGCGCTCGGCCATGTCCCATACGTAGAACGGGATGCCGATCACGTCCGCGGCCCGCCGCGCGTCCCGGGAATCCTCGATCGTGCAACAGCCCCGGGCGCCCTCGCGCAGCGTCGCGGGTTTCGCCGAGAGCGCGAGGTGGACACCGACCACGTCGTGTCCGGCCTCGACCGCTCGCGCGGCGGCAACGGCGGAGTCGACCCCGCCGGACATGGCGGCGAGCACCCGGAGGCGGCGGCCGTTGGCAGGAGGAAGCGTGTGATCAGACATAGCGCCTCAAGAGTACGTGGTCACCCCGCCGACCCCCGAGGGGATTACCCGACCGAAGCCGACCCCCGAGCGAATCACCCGAACCCGAGCCCGAGCCGCCCCCCGACCGACGCCCGGCCCCGACCGATGTCCAGCCCCGACCGACACCCGGCCCCGACCGACACCGGCCCCACCCGAAGCCGGTCCTACCGACGCGCCGCCACCGACCCCGCGGATCGGGCGCGGGTGACCACCGGCAGGATCGCCTCGGCCAGTTCGGTGACCTCGGCCTCGGTGGTGGTGTGTCCCAGGCTGAACCGCAGCGAACCGCGGGCCCGGGCGCTGTCCGCGCCCATCGCGAGCAGTACATGGCTCGGCTGGGCGACGCCCGCCGAGCAGGCCGAACCGGTCGAACACTCGATGCCGCGCGCGTCGAGCAGCAGCAACAACGAGTCGCCCTCACAGCCCGGGAAGGAGAAGTGCGCGTTGCCCGGCAACCGGTATGCCGGGTCCAGCCGCCGATCGCCGTTGAGCTGCGCGTCCGGCACCGCCGCCACGATCCGCCGCACCAGCTCGTCTCGCAGGGCGCCCACCCGTCGCGCGTACTGGGCCTGTTCGCGGACCGACTCCTCGGCCGCCACGGCAAGCGCCGCGATCGACGCGGTGTCCAGCGTGCCCGAGCGCACGTCGCGCTCCTGGCCGCCACCGTGCAGCACCGGCACCGGCGTGATGCCGCGGCCGAGCACGAGCGCGCCGCAGTTGCCCGGGCCGCCCAGCTTGTGTCCGGTGACGGTCATCGCGTCCAGACCGGTCGCCGCGAAGTCCACCGGGACCTGGCCGACCGCCTGGACCGCGTCGGAGTGGAACGGAATGCCGAACTCGTGCGCGATCTCGACCAGCTCGGCGATCGGCTCGACCGTGCCGACCTCGTTGTTGGCCCACATCACCGACACCAGGGCCACCGACGCCGGATCGCGTTCGATCGCCGCCCGCAGGGTGTCCGGTTGCACCCGCCCGTCGGCGTCCACGTCCAGCCACTCGACCTCCGCGCCCTCGGCCGACTCCAGCCACAGCACGGGGTCGAGCACGGCGTGGTGCTCCACCGGACTGACGAGTATCCGTCGCCGCGCCGGGTCCGCCGCGACGCGCGACCAGTAGATCCCCTTGACCGCGAGGTTGTCGGCTTCGGTGCCGCCCGCGGTGAAGACGATCTCGCTCGGTCGCGCGCCCAGCGCATGGGCCAGCGACTCGCGGGACTCCTCCACCGTGCGGCGCGCGCGTCGCCCGGACGCGTGCAGCGAGGACGGATTCCCGAGTCGGGCAAGCTGTACGGTCATCGCCCGGATTGCCGAAAGGCGCATCGGGGTGGTCGCCGCATGATCGAAGTAGGCCATCGCACTGCGCAGCTTAGTCGGGTACCCGCCGGCGCCGACGCGGGCGGCCGTACACCCGTCCGTATCGCGGCCCTCCGGGCAGGAATCGGCCGAGCCACAGGCGCCAGGACGGCAGCATCGCGGTCGTGTACGCGACGAGTCGCCGGCGCAGGCGCGCGTCCTTCGGATCTGGTTGTCTCGGCCGGTGGTCGTAGGTCAACGGCTGCTGGATCTCCCACACATCCTGGTGCAACGTCCGCCGGGGCAAATTGGGCACGGTCCACCCTTATGAGTGGAGGCGTTGCGCCTGCCGGTCGAGCAACGCACCCCGGGGCCGCAGGCCCGGCGAGAACGCCCGAACCGGGGCGGCACAAGCGGTTGCGGGCCGCCGCCGGCTACTGCTCCTCGGCGCTGGTGCCCGAATTACGGCGCCACGCGCGCGGCGCCCGCCACCCACGCCGGAGCGCGAGCACGCGAAGCAGGAACGCGAAGGTCACCGCCGCCGTCGCGGTGACCGGCCCGAACAGGTCGAACTCGATCAGCGCGGCGGTGATGCCGGCGCCGAGCAGAGCCGGGAAGGTGTAGATCTCCCGGTCCCAGCGCAGCAGCGTGGGCACTTCGCGGGCCAGCACGTCGCGCATCGCGCCGCCGCCGACGGCGGTGGTCACCCCGAGCGCGGCGGCCGGGATCGGATTCAGGCCGTACGCGTACGCCTTCGCGGTGCCGGTCACGCAGAACAGGCCGAGCCCGGCGGCGTCCAGTACGTCGATCGCGGACATGATGCGTTCGACCTGGGGGTGCAGGAAGAAGACCAGGCCGGCGGCGAGCAGCGGAGTGGTGAAGTAACCGAGGTCGGTGAAGGCCGCCGGTGGCACCGACCCGATGATCACATCGCGCATCACCCCGCCGCCGAGGGCGGTGACCTCGGCGAGCAGGGTGATGCCGATGACGTCGAAGTTCTTCCGCACGGCCATCAGCGCGCCGGCCGCCGCGAACACGAAGATGCCGATCAGGTCCAGGACCTGCTGGAGCGTGTGGTGGAAGATCTCGGGCGGCACCTCGGGCGACATAACGGATGTTCTACACCGCCGGGTACGGTCCGTTACTCATGGGGCCGGTGTGGGCGGTGTGTCCTCCCCGTCGGGCTTTGCGTCGGGCTTTGCGTCGGGCTTCCCGTCGGCCTTGGCCTCGGCTTTTCCGACGGCCTCCGGTGCCGGCTCCGACGCGGCCGCCGCAGCCTCGGGGTCCGCGTCCGGCGAAGCCGCGTCCGGCGCCGGTGCGTGCGCCACGGGGGCATCCGTCGTGGGCGTGGCCACGTCCGGCGCATCCCCGGCGGCCCCATCCGTCACAGTGGCATCCTTCGCGACCATCTCGCCCGGCGGCGCCGCCCTCGGCTTCACCAACTCCACCACCTCACCCGCGCCATCCGCCGCCGGCACGTTCTCCGGGAAGTGGCAGGCCACCTGATGCCGTCCGGCGATCTCGGCCAGCGGCGGCTCCCGGGTCTTGCAGATGTCCTGCACCTTCCAGCACCGGGTGTGGAACCGGCAGGCCGGCGGCGGGTCCATCGGGCTGGGCACGTCGCCCTTGAGCAGGATGCGCTCGCGGGTCTCGCGCCGGGCCGGGTCCGGGACCGGGACGGCGGACATCAGGGCGACCGTGTACGGGTGCTTGGGCGAGGTGTAGAGGTCCTCGCGGTCCGCGATCTCGACGATCTTGCCGAGGTACATCACCGCGACCCGGTCGCTGGTGTGCCGAACCACGGACAGGTCGTGCGCGATGATCAGGTAGGTCAGCCCGAACTCGCTCTGCAGGTCGTCCAGCAGGTTGACCACCTGCGCCTGGATCGACACGTCCAGCGCGGACACCGGTTCGTCGGCGACCACCAGCTTGGGCCGCAGTGCCAGCGCGCGGGCGATGCCGATGCGCTGCCGCTGGCCGCCGGAGAATTCGTGCGGGTAGCGGTTGTAGTGCTCGGGGCTGAGCCCGACCAGTTCCAACAGCTCCTGGACGGCCTTCTTGATGCCGCCCTCGGGGGTGACCTTCTGCAGCCGAAACGGCAGCCCGACGATGGTGCCGACGGTGTGCCGCGGGTTCAGCGAGGACTGCGGGTCCTGGAAGATCATCTGGAAGTCGCGCCGCAGCGGCCGCAGTTGCCCGCGAGAGAGTCCGGTGATGTCACGCCCGCCGAACTCGATGGTGCCCTCGGTGGGCTCCAGCAGCCGCATCACCATCCGCCCGGTGGTCGACTTGCCGCAACCCGACTCGCCCACCAGACCGAGCGTCTCGCCCTCGCGAATGTCGAAGTCCAGCCCGTCCACGGCCTTGACCGTGCCGGCCCGGCGCCGGGTCACCCCGGACCGGATCGGGAAGTGTTTGCGCAGCCCGCGCACGCGCACCAGCACGTCCCGCTCCCGCGCGTTCGGGGAATCGGCGGCCGCCTCGGCGGCCTGCGCAGCTTTCACGTCGTCTCCCGCTCGGGCGCCCTCGGTCACTTCAGCGTTCCCGTTCCCTTTGTTTCCGGCCCTACGACCAGCCGGACCACCGGCCGCGCGGCCGTCCGTGTGCCCGGCCCCGTGCCCGTCCGCTTTCACGTTCGCCGTCTCGCTCACAGGCGCGGCCTGATGTCCTCGGTCCAGATCCGCTCGCGCTCCTGGATGTCCAGGTGGCATGCGGTCCGGTGGCCCGGCTCGATTTCGAGCAGCCGGGGGACCTCGGTCCTCTCGCGCCCGTCATTGCGGTCCGCGTACGGGCAGCGGGTACGGAACGCGCAACCCGAGGGCAGCGAGATCAGGCTCGGCGGGCTGCCCTTGATCGGCATCAGCCGTTCCTGGCGCTCCCGGTCGAGCCGGGTCAGCGAGCCCAACAGGCCCCAGGTGTACGGGTGTCGGGGCTGCTCGAACAGGGTCCGCGAGGGGCCGTGCTCGACCGCGCGGCCGGCGTACATCACCAGTACGTCGTCGGCGAGTTCGGCGACCACGCCCAGGTCGTGCGTGATCATCACCACCGCGGAGTTGAACTCCCGTTGCAGGTCCCGGATCAGGTCCAGGATCTGGGCCTGCACGGTGACGTCCAGCGCGGTCGTCGGCTCGTCCGCGATCAGCAGTTCCGGGTCGCAGCTGAGCGCCATCGCGATCATCGCGCGCTGGCGCATGCCGCCGGAGAACTGGTGCGGGTAGTCGTCCACGCGCCGGTCCGGACGCGGGATGCCGACTCGGCCCAGCAGGTCGATCGCATGCGTGCGGGCCTGCTTGCCGGAGACCTCGTTGTGCACCTGGTAGGCCTCGATGATCTGGTGGCCCACCGTGTAGTACGGGTGCATCGAGGACATCGGGTCCTGGAAGATCATCGCCATCCGGCGGCCGCGCATCAGTCGGACCTGCTCGGGGGTCGAGCGCACCAACTCCCGGCCGTCCAGCCAGATCTCGCCGCCGATCCGGGCACCGGTGTTGCCGTGCAGGCCCATGATCGCCAGCGAGGTGACGCTCTTGCCGGAGCCGGATTCGCCGACGATGCCCAGGGTACGACCGCGTTGGAGTGCGAAGTCCACCCCGTCGACGCTGCGCACCAGACCGTCGTCGGTGGGGAAGTGCACGGTCAGGCCGCGCACTTCGAGGAAGTTGTCGGCGGCCGGAGGCGGGCCGGCCGGGGCGAGCTTGGGTGTCTCGGCCGCGGTGTCCCGCTTGCGGCGCGGTAGCAGTCGGGGCATCAGGTCCTCACCCGGGGATCGACGACCGCGTAGAGCAGGTCCACGACGAGGTTGGCCAGGATCACGAAGATGGCGGCGATCATCGTCACGCCGAGCACTTCGGGCAGATCCTGTTGCGTGATCGCCTCGACGGCGAACTTGCCGATTCCGTCGAGCGAATAGACCTGTTCGGTCAGGATCGCGCCGCCCAGAAGCAGCCCGACGTCCATGCCGAAGATGGTCAGGATCGGCGTGAGCGCCGCGCGCAGCCCGTGTTTGACGATGACGTCCCGCTCCCGCAGACCCTTGGCCCGCGCGGTGCGGATGTAGTCCTCGCCCATCGTTTCGAGCATGCCGGCGCGGGTGAGGCGGGCGTACAACGCCGCGTACAGGAACGCCAGGGTCAGCCAGGGCAGCACCAGGTTCCAGGCCCAGCTGCCGGGATCGTCGAGGAACGGCACGTAGTGCACGCCCTTGAAGATCGGCCATTGATAACTGAACAACGCCAGTGCCACCAGGCCGGTGAAGAACGGTGGCAGGGACACGCCCGCGAGCGCGAAGCCCATCGAGAAGCGGTCCCACAGGCTGCCGCGTTTGAGCGCCGAGATCACCCCGATCGAGACGCCTGCGAGCAGCCAGATCACCGCGGCGCCCGCGGCCAGCGACAACGTGACCGGGATCCGGTCCTGGAGCCGCGGCCACACCTCCAGGTTGTTGCGGAAGGAGAAGCCCAGGCACGGCGGCGCGCAGTGCACCTTGCGTACGCCGGTGTCGTAGTCCTTGCCGGCGATCATGCCCTTGACGAACTTGCCGTACTGCTCGGGCACCGACTTGTCCAGCCCGAGGCTGTGCTTGACCTGCGAAATCGCCTGTGGGCTGGGCGATTTGCCGACGTACCGCGCGGCGAGTTGGTCGCTTGTGGCGCCTCCCAGACGCGGAATGAGGAAGAAGATGGCGAAGACCGCCATGGTGACGATCAACAGGAGCACCACCGCTCCCGCCAGTCGCCTGAGCAGATAGAAAATCATGAGCCGGCGACCCGGTCCGGTGCGGGGAGCGGGATCACCACTCCCCGCACCGGAACTGACGGGCCTTCACCTCTCCTTCGGGCTACTGACCTCGTCGCAGGCTTACTGGATACCGATGTTGAGGTAGTCGTACATCCCGGAGTACGCGGGAGTGACGACCAGGTTGGTCACGTTCGGCGGGCGGTAGAGCAGCGACTTGGTCCACGCGAACGGAACCATCACCGCCGACTCCATGACCTTCTGGTCCAACTGCTGCCAGATGGCCGCGCTCGCGTTCTGGTCGATCGTACGAGTGGCCTGGTCGATCAGACCGTTGACCGCGGGGTCGTTCAGCTCGGACAGGTTCGTGCCACCGGCGGGCTTGATCGCCCGGCCGTCCACGATCTGCTGGAAGAAGCCGAACTGGGTCGGGAAGTCGGGGCCCCACTGCATGAACATGATGCCGACCTTGTTGTCCGCCACCCACTTGGGCACGCCGGCGAACTGGGTGAAGTAGTCACCCGAGGGGTACTGGCGGATCTCGACCTTGATGCCGACCTTGGCGAGCGCGTTCTGCACCGACGTGGCGCCCGCGACCTCCTTGGGCCGGTTGCTGCGCGCGGTGAGCACCGTGCTGAAGCCGTCCGCCTTGCCGCACTGCTTGAGCTCGTCCTTGGCCTTGGCCACGTCACCCGTGTGCTTTTCGCCGTTCGGGTACATGTCGGCGACCTTGGAACCGGCCAGCGTCGGCGGCATCAGGTTCGTCGCGATGTCGGCGCCGACCTCACCGCCGACCGCGCGCTGCATCTGCGCCTTGTTCACCGCGTACTGCACGGCGCGCCGGCAGTGCACGTTGTCGAACGGCGGGGTCTTCGAGCTGATCGCGAGGTACGCCAGCGCACCGGAGACCGCGTCGTCCGAGTTCGCGGCCAGCTTCTCGTCGGTCAGGATCTTGTTCTGGGCGGCGGCCTGGACACCGGTGCCGACCACGTCGAGCTGCGCCGTGCCGGCGAAGAGCCGGTTGTCGACGTCGTTCGCGTCCTGCTTCTCCAGGAGTTCGATCCGGTCCGGCAGCGCCTTGCGCAGCGGGTCGGTGTTCGGGTCCCAGTGCGGGTTGCGGATCAGGTTGACCGCCTTGCCGGGCTCGTACTGGCCGTCGACCATGTACGCGCCGGTGGCGAGGGGGTGCTTGACGTACTCCTTGCCGGTGTCCTTGGCGGGCGGGACCGGCGCGGTCTGCGGGAGCGCGGCGAGGTAGTTGAAGTCCGCGAACGGCTCCTTCATCTTGAAGATGATGGTGTAGTCGTCCGGCGTCTCGATCGCGTTCAGGCCCAGCTTGTCCGGCGCGCTGTCCTTGTACGGGCCCTTGTAGGTGCCGTCCGGGTCCAGGTACTGGCTGAAGTACGCCGGGCCGTTGGGCAGGATCTCCTTGTCGAAGGTCCGCTCGACCGCGTACTTGACGTCCGCGGCCTTGACCTCGGTCCCGTCCTCGTACTTGACGCCCTTGCGCAGGTGGTACGTCCAGGTCTTGCCGCCGTCGTCGGTCTTGCCCACTTCGGTGGCCAGGTCCGGCGCGAACTCGTAGCTCGCGTTGCCCGGGGCGGGCTTGAAGGTCAGCAGCGGACGGGCCATCAGCCGGGAGAAGTTCCAGGCCGAGGCGTAGTACATGTCGCCCGGGTCGAGCGAGTCGAACTTGTCCGAGCTGACCAGCTTGAGCGTCCCGCCCTTCTTGGGCGACTGGTTGACGACCTCGGTGACGGCCTTGTTGCTCGGCGAGTACTTCTTCTTCGAGCCGCCGCCACCACCGCCACACGCGGTTGCGGCCAGCGCGGTGACCGCAACGATGCCGATCAGCGCTTGGGCCCTGCGCCTGCGAGTTACCGGGTGTTTCATCGCTGGTCGTGCCTCCTCGTGGGGACTTGCGGGATATTCAGCGGCTGCGTGGGTCGAGGGCGTCTCGAAGCCCGTCGCCGAGCAGGTTGAACGCGAGCACGGTGATGAAGATCGTGACTCCGGGGACGACCATGAACATCGGTGCGTCCTCGTACCGGGGGACGGCGCGCGCGAGCATGCCGCCCCACGAGGCGGTGGGTTCCTGGACGCCGACGCCGAGGAAGGAAAGGGCGGCCTCGAACAGGATGTTGGTCGGGATCAGCAGCGTGGAATACACCAGGATCGGACCGACCAGGTTCGGCAGCAGTTCCTTGAAGATGATGTGCCGGTCGGTGGCCCCGAGGCTGCGGGCCGCCTCGACGAACTCCCGCTCGCGCAGCGACAACGTCTGGCCGCGCACGATGCGGGCGATGTAGGGCCAGCTGAAGAAGCCGATCACGAAGATCAGCACGGTGACCCGGAGCGTGTCGCCCTTCAGGCCGAACGCCTCGCCCTGGAGGCTGCTGCCGATCGCGATCGCGAACAGGAGCAGCGGGAAGGCCAGGAAGACGTCCATCGCGCGACTGATCAGCGCGTCGACCCAGCCGCCGAAGTAGCCCGCCACGGTGCCCAGTACGACGCCGATGACCACCGACAGGAGGGTGGCGAGAAACGCCACGAGCATCGAGATGCGGGCGCCGTAGACGATGCGCGAGAAGATGTCCCGGCCGTTGACCGGCTCCAGACCCAGCGGATGGTCCCAACTGGCGCCGCCGAAGCTGCCGTTGGGGATGTTCAACACCGGGTCGAGCAGATCGTCGTGGTACTCGGCGGGGTCGCCTCCGACGAAGGAGGTGATCACCGGTGCGAAGATCGCCACGAGCACCATGAGGATGATCACCACGCCACCGGCCATCGCGACCTTGTCGCGACGGAATCGGGCCCACGCGATCTGGCCGAGGGAACGACCCTCGATGCGTACGCCGGCGGACTCGGCGATCGCTTCGGGGTGCGCCTCTCGGGCCACACCGGTGGTCTCGATCGGTGCCGTCATGGATCGACCCTCCCCGCTCACGGATGCGACGGCGGCTCGGGATCGCCGATCCCGTCGCCATACCCGGCATTGCGATCCCGATGATCTTCGGGATCTGTCGTCCGGGTGAGACTCCTCCGTGACGGGGGTCACCAACAGGGGTCGAGGAATACCTTTACTGAACCGTGATTACGGCGACACGATTCACCGGTTGATCCGCGTAGATCGGTCACGAAATCACAACAAGGCAGCGGTTGATGACGTGACGTCAGTTTATTGGGGGCATCAGTGCCTGTTGCCCCGCTCCCGCCACTGTGTGCCGATCTTCGTTCACTGCGAGTTGCGGGCGGCCTCGTCGAGCATGTCGATGCCGATGAACGGCCGGGTGTGCTCGCGCATCCACGCGGCGACCGGGTCGAACGGGTCGTCCAGGGCGACCGAGGACAACGTCAGGCCGGCCGGCGCGGCGGCCGAGGCGCGTGCCATCGCGTCCCGCATCCGTTGCATCGTGGCGGGCTGATTGTCCGTCAGGCGCAGGCCGATGACGAGGCGTTCGGGTCCGACGGTGGGTCGCACCCAGGCCCGGTGCGCGGCTCGCACCACCTGGGTCTGGAACAGTTGGCCGCCGAGCAGGGCGTAGAACGCCGGGTCCCACAACGTCGGTTCGCCCACTTCCAGGGGGCCGGCCATCAACCGGTCCAGGCCGCCGACGATCCGCCGGAGGTCGAGGTAGGGAACACCGACGCCGCCGCCCTGGGCGTGCGGATTCAGCCACAGGCCCCAGTGGTCGGTGTACAGGGAGGAGGCGATCTCGGTGACCGGACAGACCTCGAAGGAGCGATCCCAGCCACTGAGACGCAGCTGTTCCTCGGACGTGAACGCCGGGGCGTAGCGCCATCCGGCCACGTCCATGTTCCCGTACTGCGCGTCCGGGCTGCCCGGTTGCCCCTGCCACAGCAGCATCCACACGTGAGCGCCGGTGAGCGCTTCGAGCAACCGCTCGTAGGCGTCGTAACGCCCGGGTGCCACCTGGCTCAATGCCTGCTCGACCTGGTTCACGACGTCCTCCCCGAACCCGAACCGATGTCCCGATGTTGCGATGTCCCGCCGTCCCGCCGGACCACTGTCCCGCCGTCCCGCCGGACCGATGAAGTCATTGCGACGAATGCCGCAGTGCGAACGCCCCGCACCGGGGCGCGCCGGCGCGAATCGCGCGTGGGCGCACGGGTGTGCCGGGCCCGCGGGCTCAGCGCTGGTCGACCCGCAGGTAGAACGGCTCGGCCCGTTCCAGCATCCAGTCCCCCACAGGATCCTGCGCAACGTCCAACAGCACCACGTTCACCGGCCACGGACATGCGGCCCGGCCGAGCGCGCGCTCCAGGGCGCCGACCGCGGCCAGCCGGTCCTCCTCCTGCCAGCGGTCCAGTTCGACACCGATGAACAGGCACGGCGGGTCGGACTCGATCACACCCAGGCCGCGACGCGCACTCAGCACCACCGGCACGTGGGTGAACTCGGCGGCGGCCGCGATCAGGAACTCCATCGGCTCCTCGTCCGGCTCGTACAGCCGCACCCGCGCGCCGCGCACGCCCGCCCCGGGCAGCCGGGCCAGTTCCAGCACCCCCGGCGGCGGGATCGGGATGCCCACCTCGCCGCCCGGGTTGACCGCGATGCCCACGTGCGCCGGCAGCCCGCGGGCGAACTCGCGCATCGGCGCGACCGTGCACGCCATCGGGCCGGCGACCCGCCGGAACTCCTCCTCCGAGGAGAACACCGGCACGTACGGCCGGCCGTCGATCTCGGTGATCGGCAGCGTCAGTTCACTGTCCGTCGGGTCACCGCCCTCGGGCAGCGGCACCCACACGTCCGACTCGGCCAGGGCCTCGAAGAGAGCCTCGGCCCGGGACGGGTCGCGCATCGCCGCGACGAGCGCGCTCTCCACGGGATTGGCCGGAAACGGCATGGTGGTGCTCCTCTGCTGTCCGCCGCAGTTTACGACTCGGTCGACCGCCGCCGTCGGGACTGTCCGGGTACGGGGTCTGCGAAAACGATCCGGCTGAGCGTCCGGGCGGCCGGCCGGTCGAGCAGTACGCACGAGGTGAAGCCGCCGGGCGCGGACGCCAGGGTGGGGCCCGCATCCAGCCACGGCGTCAGTCGGGCGAGCAGTTCGCGCCACTCGCGGTGGTGCCGGGCGAACACCGGCGTGGACACTCCGCGACCGCGCGCGCGTTGGCCGGCCAGGGCCTGATGGGCGCTCACGTCCAACAGCAGTGCGTGCGCCGAACTGCCGCGCCGGCGGGCGGCGAGCACCAGCACCCGGCGCAGGATCGGGTTGCGGCCGCTGTCGTGCACGACCACCGCGCCGGGGCCGCGCAGTGCCCGGGCCACCTCGCCGTAGTGCGCGAGCCGCACCAGCGGCCGATAGACCCGGTACGGGATGCGCCCGGCGCGCACCGCCCAGCGCGCCCGGACCAGGTCCGCGTCCAGCACGGCCACGGTCGGCCCGGGGGTGATCACGCGCGCGAGCAGCGTGCTCTTGCCGGCCCCGGGCAGGCCGGTCACCACGAGCACGCACGAGGCCGGATAGGCCAGCACGTCCACCACCCGGTCACCGATCCGCTCCCCGGTGCGATCGCGCTCCTCCCGGAGGTCGTGCACGGACCGGGGCATCAACACGCCGCTCGTCGCGGCGCCGGTATGCGCCCCCGCCGAGTCCGTCTCCACGAGCCCTCCCTTGTCCCGAACCGTCCTGCCTTGCGCATGGTGTCGCACCCTCGCACCCTCGCGCGCGAGCGCGTGTCGGCCGCCCCCCGAAGTCGGCAACCCTCGAAGTCGGCGACGCCCGGAGTCGGCAGTCCTCGGACTCGGCGGGGTCCCGGCCCCGGCGGGGGATTGACGACACGCGCTAGCATGCCGGGCACAACCTCATATCGGCCGTCGACCCCACGCGGAAGAGTCCTCGCCCACGAGCGGGGCGCCGAAGGAGCAACTCCTCCCCGGAATCTCTCAGGCACCGATACCGCATGGGTCAGGCACTTCTGGAAAGCAACCGCACCGCTGGTGCGGTTCACCCACGGTGCAAATCGCCGTTCCGCGCGCGGATGCGCCCGGAAGCGATGAAGCTCTCAGGTTCCGATGACAGAAGGGGAGGGCACCCCACTTTTCGATCGACTCCGATCGAAAAGGGCTGAAAGCCATGGCAGGGAGCCCCCTTTGTTGTCGTACTCGCCGTTGTCGCACTGGCCGCACCGCCCGTCGTCTTTCGCCGCACTCCGCACCGGCACCCGCTCCTCGTCCGTGCGTCGTGCAACGTGCGCGCCGACCGAGCGCGCGGCCGAACGCCATGCCCCCGACCGGCCCGCGCCCCTCGGGTGTTCCCGCCGGCGCCCCCTCGAAGGAGCCTTCGCATGACCACCGACCGCCGGACCCCGCTCGACGCCGTGCACGACGCGCTCGGGGCCACGATGACCGACTTCGCCGGTTGGCGGATGCCGCTCCGGTACGGGAGCGAGCGCGACGAGCACGCCGCGGTGCGCACCACCGCCGGCCTGTTCGACCTCACCCACATGGGCGAAATCGAGGTCACCGGCCCGGACGCCGCCCGCGCGCTCGACCACGCCCTGGTCGGCTTCGTCTCGAAGATCGGGATCGACCGCGCCCGGTACACGATGATCTGCACCGAAGAGGGCGGCATCGTCGACGACCTGATCGTCTACCGGCTGGGCGACGAGCACTTCGTGGTGGTGGCCAACGCCTCCAACGCGGACGTGGTCGCGGGCAGCCTGAAGCATCGCTCGGAGAACTTCGACGCCGTGGTGCGCGACGCGTCCGAGGAGTACACGCTGCTCGCCGTGCAGGGCCCCGCGTCGACCGGGATCGTCGGTTCGCTCACCGACGCCGACCTGCCCGCACTCAAGTACTACGCGATCCTGCGCACCGAGGTCGCCGGCATTCCGGTGCTGCTCGCGCGCACCGGCTACACCGGCGAGGACGGCTTCGAGCTCTTCGCCTCGCCCGACGACGCGGTCGCGCTGTGGGAGGCGCTGCTCGCGGCCGGCAAGCCGCACGGCCTGGTGCCCGCCGGGCTCTCCTGCCGCGACACGCTGCGCCTGGAGGCGGGCATGCCGCTGTACGGGCACGAGCTGACCCGGGACACCACGCCGTACGAGGCCAACCTGGGTCGGGTGGTCCGGCTGGACAAGCCCGAGGACTTCGTCGGACGCGAGGCACTGGCCGCGGCGCAGGACGACGTGCGCCGGACCCTGGTCGGGCTCACCTCGCCGGGCAAGCGGGTCCCGCGTGCGGGGTACCCCGTGGTGGACGCGGAGACCGGCGAGCGGGTCGGCGAGGTCACCTCCGGCGCACCCTCGCCGACACTGGGCGTGCCGATCGCGATGGCGTACGTGGCCAAGGAGCGGGCCGAACCGGGCACCCGGCTGGCCGTGGACATCCGCGGCAAGGCGGAGCCGGTCGAGGTCGTCGCGCTGCCGTTCTACAAGCGGGCCTGACCGAGGCGGCCGGCGGCCCGACCCGAGTTCCGCGGGCGCGGCCGGCGCGGGCCCTCCGGGCCTGCGGTACAAACCATTACAAACCCACCTGAGGGACAGACCCCCCTCGATCGAATGGAGAATGGACCCGTGCACGCACCCCAGCACCTGCGCTACAGCAAGGAACACGAGTGGCTCGACGAGGCGGCCTCCCCCGCCCTCGTCGGCATCACCCAACACGCGGCCGACGCGCTCGGCGACGTGGTGTTCGTCCAGCTCCCCGAGGTCGGCCAGACGGTCGTCGCCGGCGAGCCGTGCGGCGAGTTGGAGTCCACCAAGTCGGTCAGCGACATGTACGCGCCCGTCTCCGGCGAGATCGTCGAGATCAACGACGCGGTCGCCGAGGACCCCGCCCTGGTGAACTCCGACCCCTTCGGGACGGGCTGGCTGTTCAAGGTGCGCATCGACGGCGAGGCCGAGGGCCTGCTGTCGGCCGACGAGTACGCCGCGTTCTGCGGCGAATGATCGAGATCGACCCGATCGAGGAGCTGACAACCGTGACGATCCTGGACCGTCCGCTGAGCGAGGTGGACCCGCAGGTCGCCGCCGCCGTCACCGACGAGCTGCACCGCCAGCAGAACACCCTGGAGATGATCGCCTCCGAGAACTTCGCCCCCGTGGCGGTGTTGGAGGCACAGGGTTCCGTCCTGACCAACAAGTACGCCGAGGGCTACCCCGGCCGGCGCTACTACGGCGGCTGCGAGCACGTCGACGTCGTCGAACAGCTCGCCATCGACCGGGTCAAGGAGCTCTTCGGCGCCGAGGCCGCCAACGTGCAGCCGCACTCGGGCGCGTCCGCGAACGCCGCCGCGATGGTCGCGCTGCTCACGCCCGGCGACACGATCCTCGGCCTGGACCTGGCCCATGGCGGCCACCTCACCCACGGCATGAAGATCAACTTCTCCGGCAAGCTCTACAACGTGGTCGCCTACCACGTCGACGAGAAGACCCACCGGGTCGACATGGAGGAGGTCGAGCGCCTGGCCAAGGAGCACCGACCGAAGCTGATCATCGCCGGCTGGTCGGCCTACCCGAGGCAGCTCGACTTCGCCGGGTTCCGCCGGATCGCCGACGAGATCGGCGCGTACCTGATGGTGGACATGGCGCACTTCGCGGGCCTGGTCGCCGCGGGTCTGCACCCCAGCCCCGTGCCGTACGCGGACGTGGTCACCACCACGACGCACAAGACCCTGGGCGGCCCGCGCGGCGGCGTCATCCTGTCCAAGGCGGAGTACGCCAAGAAGATCAACTCGGCGGTCTTCCCGGGCCAGCAGGGTGGTCCCCTGGAGCACGTGATCGCGGGCAAGGCGGTGGCCTTCAAGATCGCCGCCTCCGACGACTTCAAGGATCGCCAGCGGCGCACCCTGGAGGGCTCGGTCATCCTCGCCGAGCGGCTCACCCGCAAGGACGTCACCGACGCGGGCATCACCGTGCTCACCGGCGGCACCGACGTGCACCTGGTCCTGGTCGACCTGCGCGACTCGGAACTCAACGGTCAGCAGGGCGAGGACCGCCTGCACGAGATCGGCATCACGGTCAACCGCAACGCGGTCCCGTTCGACCCGCGCCCGGCCATGGTCACCTCGGGCCTGCGGATCGGCACGCCGGCCCTGGCCACCCGCGGCTTCGACGCGGCCGACTTCGAGGAGGTCGCCGACATCATCGCCGAGGCCCTCCTCCCCGGCTTCGACGACACCCGCAAGGCAGCCTTGGCCGGCCGCGTCACGGCCCTGGCGAAGAAGCACCCGCTGTACCCGAACCTCTGATCCCACCTCGCGGATCCACGTTCACCAGGACGGCCGCGGGGGCGGGGGGGGGGAAAACCCCCCCCCCCCCCCCGCCCGGGCCCGCCCCGGCCCCCCCCCCCCCCCCGGGGGGCCCCGGGGGGGGGGGGGGTGGGGCCCC
>NZ_JBIBGL010000001.1:0-221731 GCF_042956465.1 Embleya sp. NPDC008237 | reverse complement strand
GGCCCCCTGGGCCGGCGGCTACCCGCCCCGGGCCAACACCCCCCCGCTGACCCCCAACCACTCACCCCCCCGCGGGTACCCAGGTCACCCCGGCGGGGGGGGGGGGGGGGGGGCCCAACCCCCCCCCCGCCCCCGCGGCCGTTCCGCGCTCGGGCCGCCCCCCCCGGCCGGGCTTCCCGCGGGTGGGGTCGGGTTCGGGCCGCCGTCGTTGTGGGCCGAACAGGTGACGGAAACGCATCAACTTGTGGATATTGCCCACGTGGGCGGGTTCGGCAGGCTGGGATGGAGCTTGCGGGGGTCCGGTCCGACCCGATTGGCCAAGGTGCCGTCCCATGAGTGACTCGTCCGGCAATCCCTACGCTCCGCGCCTGGTCGCCGCCGGCCAGACCTTCGACGTGATCGAGGTCGACGCGCGGTTGGGCCGCGAGGTGGTCGAGCACCTGCGTGCCGCGGGAGTTCGGGTCGGGCCGGTGATCCACGACCGACGTTGCGCCAAGATGGGCTTCCTGGTCCCGGTCACCTCCCCGGCCCGCACCCGCCTCCGCGACCTCCGCGGCCCCAGTCGGCACGGCCGCGGCGCATGGGTCACCTTTCCCCCGCCCCGCAGCGAGGCCGGGCCCCTGGTCTGGTTCGTCCCACCCACCGAGAACCCCATCCCCACCCCGCTCGCCCCGCTCGACGCCGCCATCGCCCGCGCGGCGGCGGCCCTGATCGATCACGGCCACCCCCCGAACGGGTGAGCCGGCCCCGACAACCGGGCGGGAGGCGCGTCCCGGAAGCCCTCGCCGGCGGTGGGAGCGCGCCCATACGATGCGGGCTTCGGGGTCCGGACACGGGGGCGGCGCATGGGTGTGGTGGGACGGAAGGTCGAGGAGTTACGGGGCGAGGTGGTCGGGCATCTCCGGTGCCGGCGGCGGATTCGGCAGTGGATCGCGATCGGGTTCGTACTCGGGCTGCTGATCGGCGCGGGCCTGGCTGCGGGCGCGGCGGCGCTGTACTGGCCGGAGAAGGACAGGCCGCTGAAGATGACCATGCGCGAGTGGGAGATACCGGTCAAGGCCCCGGCCGTGCTCAGCGGACCGGCCACGTTCACCGTGCAGGGCCTCACCTGCGGAATCGAATGGATCACCGGCACCCACGCCGAGCACTTCGCCCAGGGCCGCCTGTGCCGGGTCAAGGTCTCCATCGCCAACACCTCGCTGGCCACGGTGCACATCGCCAACCTGGAGCAGCGCCTGGTCCTGCCGGACGACAGCCGACTCGGCATGGACCTGGAATCGATGGAGATCAAGCGCCAGCTCCGCGAGTTCACCCTCGGCGCCTCCGACACCCTGGTCGAGGACCTGTGGTTCGACCTCCCCAAGGGCGTCTCCCCCACCGCGGTCCTCCTCCGCGCCAACGCCGACACCCCCCAGGGCCGCGCCGAACTCCCCCAGCACGACTGGTCGAGGAAGTAGAGCAGGCAACGGGCGGCGACCGCTCATCCGCGGAGCGGGCATCTCCGCCCGATGGAATCAGACATGTCCGGTCAATCGAAGGAGAGTCGTGAGCCTTCTTGCATTCGATTGCTCGGATCGACTGTGTCGGGTACGAGAACATCAACGTGCGACACGACAACGACTTCACCCAACCGGACGTCGTGGTGATCGACGGGGCCGCCGCCCGAGCGGGTGAGGAGTCCGGCGAGGACGACATCCGGCTCGATCCGGAGCACGTACTGCTCGCGGTCGAGATCGTTTCGCCGGGACAGGCGGGGCGAGACGGTGTGGACAAGCTCGGGAAGTACGCGTCGTGGGGGATCGAGTTCTACCGGGTCCTGGAGCCGAACGATTCCGTACTCGAAGGCTTCGAACTGCGCAACGGGGCGTATGCGTCGGTGACCCGAGCCGAAGGAGCCCGGGCGGCGATGCCGCCCGCACCGTTCCCGGTGACGGTTCGTCCCGACGAGTTGCGCAGGCTGCGCTGACGGGCGGACTCGGGTCCGGGCCCGCGTCGTCGCGCTCCGGGAAATGCGCGGGCGGGGTGGGGGCGGGGGTCGTAGGGTTTGCGCATGTCCGAGGATGCCCGGCGGGAAGCCGATATGCAGCAGGAAGCCGCGGTGCGGGTCCGGGAGTTGGCGCGGCGGTTTGCCGAGCGGCATCCCGAGCTGTTGCGGCGGTTGAAGGAGGCGTGAGCGACGTGTACCTGCTCACCGCCGCCGACGCGATCGCCGTCGCCGAGGAGACCACCGGGAACCCCGGGATCCGTGACCGCGCCCTGATCGAGTCCGGCGTGGCCCGTCCCGGCGCGTCCGCGTTCGGCGTCGACGCCTATCCCGACCCCTGGGCCAAGGCCGCCGCGCTGTTGCACTCGATCGTGGCCAATCACCCGTTCCTGGACGGCAACAAGCGGACCGGCCTGGTGGCCGCCGTGGTCTTTCTCGAATACAACGGGATCGACGTCGAACTCCTGGACGAGGACGCGACGTTCGACCTGATCATGGCCGTGGCGGACGGTTCGCTGAGCGAAATCCGGCCGATCGCGGATGCGTTGCGCGCCGCGCTGCGCGCCCGAACCGGCGACTAGGCCGTGTCCGGCGGATCCCGGTGGATGAGGTCGCGTCATCGGGTGCCGTGGCTCGGCATGCCGGAGAAGCAGCCGCATGGTGGTTCCCTTCGGCTGTTTCTCCGGTGCGGCGAGACGGGCGCAGCGAGGAGCCCGAAGGGCGGATGCCGGGCGGCGCGACCCCACCAGGATCCGCCGGACACGGCATGGCGCCGCGCCGACACCCCCTAACATCGGGGCGAGTCGGCGCCTGCACGGGGGCGCGTCGTCGAGAAAGGCGTACTTGTGACGCAGTCCTTCCATCCGCCCGGAGCCGCCGGAACCGATCGCAAGGCGATGTTCGCCTTCGGCTGGATTCCGCTGCCGAAGCGAGTCGCCGAGCGGTACTTCGTGCCCGACTATCGGCTGATCGGGCGCGATGTGACCCTGGAGCGGGTACGCGCGATCCGGTCCTGGCTCGGCCTCGGTGTACTGGTCTGGATCGCGGTCACCTACGGCGGCGGCGAGGACGCCGCGCAGGGCTGGATGACAAGCTTCGTCGCGTCCGTCTTCGTGGCGATCATCGCGTGCCCGATCGCGGTGGGCATCATCGTCGCCCTGACCCGCTCGGACGTGCGGACCGAGACGCGCAAGAGCCTGATGTTGCCGCTGCGTTCGCTCGGCCTGTTCGTGATCGTCTCGGTGGCCACGCTCGGCGGCCTGACCTCGCTGGCGTACGGATCCCGAAAGGTCAACGCGGGCGCCGACGTGGGCTCGTTCTTCATCACGCTGCTCGGTCTGATCGTGTCGCTGTGGGTGCTGCGCTTCTGGTTCCTCGCGGTCCGGGCGATCCCCCAGCACCTGTTCCGCGCCGTGGACGGACACCCGCTGCTGCCCGCGGTGATCGCGCCCTGGCTCTCGTGGTGCGGCGCGCTGGTCGACCTGGGTGACGACGGCGGCAAGGGTGCGCTGCCGACCGGCGTACGGCTGGTCGGCACCCTCGGCGGCCCGATCACCATCACGCTGATGTCGCTGTGGGAGATCCGCCGGGTACGCAGCCGCTACGGCGTCACCTTCCGCGGTGGACCGCACCCGACCCGCCGGCCGGCGCCGGTCCCGCCGCCGATGCCGCTGTTCCCGAACCAGGCCAACCCGTGGCAGCCGCAGCCCGCCCAGCCGCAGGGGTTCTTCCCGCCGGGGCCGTTCCCGCCCGCCCCGCCGCACCAGGCGTCCAACCCGCAACAACACCCGGCCTGGCAGCAGCCGCACTCCGGGTACCACCAGCCCCCGCCGCCGTGGGGCCCGCCGCGCGGCTGACCCCGTGTGCCGCCGGGGATGGGCGGTACGGCCCACCCTCGGCGGGCGGGACACGTGTCCGCGCACCGACCACCGCCGGCCCGTCGACACCTGCTGCTACTGCGTCAACAACCGCTCCCGCAACCGCGCGACCTGCGCGTCGGTCAGCCCCAGTCCGTCCCGCACGTAGCCCTCGACCGACCCGTACCGCTCCTCCGCCGTGTCGAACGCCGTGTTCAGGTAGTCCTCGTGCACGTCGAAGACCGGTTCGAGGTGGGCGGGGTCGAAGCCGCGCTCGGCGATGTGCCGGAGAATCTCGCCGTTCTTTTCCGCGAGGTGCTTCGCGCTGGCCAGATAGTCCTCGACGACGGTCGCACGCGGCACCCCGAGCAGGGTGAGCAGCACCGCCGAGGTCCACCCGGTCCGGTCCTTGCCCTGCGAGCAGTGGAACACCGTCGGCACGTCCACGGCCGCCATCCGCGCGAACACGTCGCGGTAGGCGGTCCGGGCGCCCTCGGTGGTCACGAAGCGCCGGTACACCTCGCACATCAGGTCGCGCCCGGCGGTGCCGCCGAGCAGTTCGCCCGCGCGGTCCGGGTCGGCGAACACCTCGCCGAACAGCTCGTCGTTCTGGCGCCCCATCACGTCCGCGATCAACAGCTCGGCGCCGTCCGGCACCCGGTCCGGCTCGCGGTCGCGCTCGGTGTCCGAGCGCAGGTCGATCACCAGACCGATGCCCAGTCGCAGCAGCGTCGCGGCGTCCGCGGCATCCACCTCGCCCAGTCCGTCGGAGCGGTACACGAGACCCGTGCGCACCTTGCGACCGTCCGCGGTGGCATGCCCACCCGCGTCACGAAAGTTCGGGGCGGTGACCAGGATCGGCGTCGGGGACGTCATGGTGCGCGGTCCTTCGCTTCGAGGAGATGCCGGGCGAGCGGATGCCGGACGGGCGGCTGCCGGGGGCGAGTGTCTCCACCCTACGTGAGCGTACGGCGGAGGATGTCGCTGCCCGCAGCCGGCGATGTCGACGATCACCCCCGGCCATCCGGACGTCCGCACTCGGCCGTCTCGACACCGCTCTTGCCGTCCCGGGCGGCGCCCGAACCGCGCACCGCCGCTACGTGGGCGCCCACACCGCGTGCTCGACCCGCAACAACATCGCCGAGCGCCCGGCCAGCCGCAGCCCGCTGCCGCCCGCGACCGGCTCGCTGTAGCGCGCCATCGGGTCGCCCTCCAGCGCCGTGTCCAGGACCACCTCGTAACTGTGCGCCCACGGCTCGTCCGGCAGGGTGAAGCGCATCGGCTGCGAGGACGCGTGCAGGATGAACAGGAAGCTGTCGTCCAGGATGCGTTCGCCGCGCGGGCCCCGGCGGTCGATGTCCAGGCCGGACAGGTACATGCCCAGCGTTGCCGTCGGCGCGAACCAGTCCTTGCGGGTCATCTCGCGCCCGCCGGGCGTGAACCAGGCCAGATCGCGCAACCCGTCCGGCGCCACCGGGCGACCCGAGTAGAACGCCCGCCGGCACAACACCGGATGCGCCCGCCGCAGCCGGATCAGTCGGGCGGTCAGATCGAGCAGCGGCCGCCACTGCGGCGAGTCCAGCGCCGACCAGTCCAGCCAGGACAACTCGTTGTCCTGGCAGTAGGCGTTGTTGTTGCCCGCCTGGGTGCGGCCCATCTCGTCGCCGGAGGTGATCATCGGGACACCCGTGGACAACAGCAGGGTGGTCATCAGATTGCGGATCTGCCGCTTGCGCAGCGAGACCACGTTCGGGTCCGACGTCTCGCCCTCGTAGCCGTGGTTCCACGACCGGTTGTTGTCGGTGCCGTCCCGGTTGTCCTCGCCGTTCGCCTCGTTGCGCTTGCGCTCGTAGGTGACCAGGTCGCGCATCGTGAAGCCGTCGTGCGCGGTGACGAAGTTGATCGAGGCGTACGGGTTGCGCCCGTCGCGCTGGTACAGGTCGGACGAGCCGGACAGCCGGTAGGCCAACCCGCGCACGTCCGGGTGGGCGCCTCGCCAGAAGTCGCGGACCGCGTCCCGATACTGGTCGTTCCACTCCGTCCACAGCGGCGGAAACGCGCCCACCTGATAGCCGCCGGCGCCCAGATCCCACGGCTCGGCAATCAGCTTGACCCGGGACAACACCGGGTCCTGGGCGATCACGGTCAGGAACGAGGACAGCATGTCCACGTCGTGCATCGACCGGGCCAGGGCCGCCGCCAGGTCGAACCGGAAGCCGTCCACGCCCATCTCGATCACCCAGTAGCGCAGCGAGTCGGTGATCAGTTGCAGTACGTGCGGCCGCACCACGTCGAGCGTGTTCCCGCAGCCGGTGTAGTCGGTGTAGTGCCGGCCCCCGTCGGCCAACCGGTAGTAGCCGCCGTTGTCGATGCCCCGAAAGCACAGCGTGGGCCCGGCCGGCCCGCCCTCGCCGGTGTGGTTGTAGACCACGTCCAGGATCACTTCGAGTCCGGCCGCGTGCAGCGCGTGCACCATGTCCCGGAACTCGTGCACCTGACCGCCGCGCCCGCCCGCCGAACTGTAGCCGGCGTGCGGCGCGAAGAAGCCCACCGTGTTGTAGCCCCAGTGGTTGGTCCGCCCGCCGCGCAACAGGTGTTCCTCGGACACGAACTGATGCACCGGCAACAACTCGACCGCGGTCACCCCCAGTCGGACCAGGTGGTCGATCGCGGCCGGGTGGGCCAGGCCCGCGTAGGTGCCACGCAGGTGGTCCGGGATGCGCGGATGGCGTGCGGTGAAGCCCTTGACGTGCAGTTCGTAGATGACACTCTCGGCCCACGGGATCTTCGGCCGCCGGTCCTGCGACCAGTCGCTGTCGTCCGCCACGACCACCGACTTGGGGACGTAGGCGGCCGAGTCGCGATCGTCGCGCACCGTGTCGTCCCGGCCGCGCACGTGTCCGAACACCGCGTCGTGCAGGACGAAATCGCCGTCCACGGCTCGCGCGTAGGGGTCCAGGAGCAGCTTGGCCGGGTTCCAGCGGGCACCCCGCCCCGGCTCCCAGCGCCCGTGCACGCGGTAGCCGTACCGCTGTCCGGGGCGCACGCCGGGCACGTAGCCGTGCCACACCCGGAACGTCTGCTCGCGCAGCGGCAGCCGACTCTCGCGCAGCGTCCCATCCGGTCCGTCCTCGAACAGGCACAGGTCCACCGCCTCCGCGTCGCCCGCCCACAGCGCGAAGTTGGTGCCCGCGCCGTCGAAGCGCGCACCGAGCGGCAACCGGCGACCCGGCCAGGGCGGCGGCACCCGGCCGTTGGGCGTGGCGTATCCGCCGAGCACGCCACGCGCATCGACCTCGGGGTCCGTCGATTCCCATTCGAGCGTCACGGCCCGCCTCCCATCCCGGTCCCCAGGATGTTCCCGCCGGGCGCCCACGCCTACACGCCCGCGCCCGGATCACCCGGACGAGAGCCCGTCCCGGTACGCCGCTGCGGCGGCATCCCCCGAGGGATGCCGCCGCAGCGGAGTGACGATCGGCCGGGTCGGTGCGGCCGATCGGGTCTGCTCAGAACCAGGGGTGCCAGTGGTGGATCGCCGTGGAGGTCTCGGCGATGTTGGCATTGCCCTGATCGATCACCACGACGCCCGAGTTGCCGTTGACGCCCGCGGTGTTGTTCTGGTTCGAGGCCCCGGCGCCGGTCGCACTCTGCTGGGTCGCGTTGTAGTTGCCGTCCACGCCGCCGAGCACGTTCCCGCTGCCACTGTTGGTGGTGGTGGAGGTCGTGGTCGACGCGTTCGAGCCGTTGTCGCCGACGGTGCCGTTGCCACCGTCGGCGCAGGCGGCGCCGGCGCCCAGGAAAAGCAGGCCGGCGGCGAGCGGGGCGACGGCGAGAGTGCCGAGCTTGCGGTTCATGTGGATCCTCCGTGTGTTGCGGATCCGGGCTGGGCCCGGGGCATCCCATCAGGTGCACGGGCCGCTGCGGGGGGCGAACGATCCGGCCTCCGAAGCGACTTCGTGTGACCAAGCTGTCGCAAACAGTGACAACAAATCCAGTCACGTGGCCCGGCTTCGCTCGGGAGAGTGACATGGGAGCCCCCCAACCCCCAACGAGCGCCGACACGGAGGGTTGCGGCAGAGGCGGGATTTCCGCCGATTCGGCCTAGAGTTTCGGCCATTGTGGCCGGATTTCATGGCTTTGTCGATGAACGGTAAGTAACCATGGCGTCGTTCCCTACCGGCCGAGCGCGGAAATGCACGTCGATTCACTCCGTGGGACCGCACCGGGAGGCGCGTGCTCCCGTCTTCACGCGAGCTTCACGAATGCCGGGTTTAAGTAAGGTTGCCGGTATGCCCGTCGTAGTCACCGGAGCCGACCAACCTCTCGGTCGCGCCGTCGCGCTCGAACTCGCTGCCGCGGACGGAGAGGTGCGGGCCACCGTCCGCGACCGCGGCGCGGTCGGCGCGCTGCGTGCGGCCGGCATCCGGGTCGCGGTGAGCGACCTGTGCGACCCGGGGCGACTGGGCGCGGTGCTGGAGGGCGCGCACACCGTGGTGCACCTCGATCGCGGCGAGGACGGGGACGGTTCGCCGGGCGACACCTGGGAGTGGTTGCTGGAGGCCGCGGAGGGTACGGATCTCCAGCGGATCGTCACGGTCCTGCCACAGCCGACGACCCTTCCTGTGGCCCAAGAGGGCGAACGGGAGTACGAATTGATCATCCATCAGTTGCCGGCCGGCGGTTCCGATCGGCCGGGATACCCGGATCCGGCACTGGTCCACGAGCTGGTGGAGGCCGATCGGCGGGCCGAGTGAGGCGCGTCGACGCGGCGCAATCGCGGTCAACCGGCCGCCCGTTGTCGGAGAGGATGGCGGGGATGGCCGCATTTGCCCGCGAGGGACCGGGACTTCGGAACCGCGTTGGATGTTCGATTCGTCACATGGGTTGGGAGATGTGGCTTTCGGCCCAGGCCGGGTCACGACTCGGCTCCGGATGAAGGGACTACCCGTACATGTCAGCAGGATCGAAGGCGCTCTCGTCGAAGTGGTCACCGGCTCGATGGCGCGTGGTGCCCGCACTGATGCTCGGCGCGCTCCTGCTCGTGTCGGGCTGTAGCTCCGACGACGGCAAGGACGACGACAGGAAGCCCGAGGGCGGGAACACCTCGACGACCAAGGGCGACGGGAAGAAGGGCGCCGATCCGGCCGCGATCACGCTGACCCCGGCGGACGGCGCGACCGCGATCGACCCGCAGGCGCCGATCACGATCGCGGTCAACGGGGGCAGGCTCGGCGAGGTCAAGGTCGTCAACGCGCAGAACGAACCGGTCGACGGCGCACTCGACCCCGACGGCAAGACCTGGAAGCCCAAGGTCGCCTTCACCCTCGGCGGCAAGTACACGGTCACCGCGACCGCGACCAACGCCGACAACACGCCCACCACCGCCCGCGCGACGTTCGGCACGTTGTCCGGCGACAAGAAGGTCACCGCGAGGTTCAGCCCCGAGGACGGCGCCACCGTCGGCGTCGGCTACCCGGTGTCGCTGACCTTCGACTACCCGGTCCGCAACCGCGCCGCCGTGGAGAAGGCGCTGTCCGTCGACGTCGAGCCCAAGGTCGAGGGCGCCTGGCACTGGTTCGACAACACCCGGGTGGACTACCGCCCGAAGGACTACTGGGCGCCCGGCACGAGCGTGAAGGTCAACCTCAACCTGCGCGGGGTCGACGTCGGCAACGGCGCGATCGCCAACCAGTTCAAGAGCTACAGCTTCAAGGTGGCCGCCACCAAGCGGATCGCCATGGTGGACGTGAAGGCGCACACCATGAAGGTGTACGAGAACGACCAGTTGATCAAGACCATCCCGATCACGGCCGGCAAGTCGCCGAAGTACAGCACGTGGAACGGGAAGATGGCGATCACCGAGAAGTTCGAGAAGACCCGGATGAACTCGCAGACCGTGGGCCTGGGCAGCGAATACGACATCGACGACGTCCCGTTCGCGATGCGCATCACCACGTCGGGCACCTTCGTGCACGGCAACTACTGGGCCGACCCGAGTGTCTTCGGCAGCGAGAACACCAGCCACGGCTGCGTCTCGATGACGAAGGAGAACGCCAAGTGGCTGTACGACCGGGTGATCCCGGGCGACGTCGTGGACATCTCCGGCTCCGACGAGCGCACCGTGGACCCGGACAACGGCTTCGCCGACTGGAACCTGCCCTGGGACAAGTGGATCGCGAGCAGCACGCCCGGCAGCGGCGCGCCGACGACCACGACGCCGACGCACTGAGGGGACCGGAGGCCGCGCTCGGGCGGCAGCGCCGACGGGCCCGAGACGGGGTCGAGGCGCACCCGCCGACGGCCCCGCTCGCGGCTGCGTGGGGGGCCGGCGCCTAAGGTCGGGTCAGAGCACATCAGGGCTGACCAAAGGAGAGCGTCATGGGCGAATTCGTCAACCTGGAAGTGGCCGACGGCGTCGGCACGATCCGGCTGAGCCGGCCGCCGATGAACGCGCTGAACCGGCAACTCCAGGAGGAGCTGCGGGCGACGGCGCAGGAGGCGGGCGAACGGGCCGACGTGCGCGCGGTCGTCCTCTACGGTGGCGAAAAGGTCTTCGCGGCGGGCGCGGACATCAAAGAGATGGCCGACATGTCCTACACCGACATGGCCGACCGGGGTGCCGCTCTCCAGTCCTCCTTCACCGCGGTTGCCGAAATCCCCAAGCCGGTGGTCGCCGCGATCACCGGCTTCGCGCTCGGCGGCGGCTGCGAACTCGCGCTGTGCGCGGACGTCCGCGTCTGCGCCGACACCGCGAAACTCGGCCAACCGGAAATCACCCTGGGCATCATCCCCGGCGCGGGCGGCACCCAGCGCCTCCCCCGCCTGATCGGCCCGTCCAAGGCCAAGGACCTGATCTTCACCGGCCGCTTCGTGGCCGCCGACGAGGCCCTGGCCATCGGCCTGGTCGACCGGGTCGTTCCGGCCGAGGACGTGTACACCGAGGCCGTGAAGTGGGCCGCCCGGTTCGCCGACGGCCCGGCCTACGCGTTGCGCGCGGCCAAGGAGGCGATCGACCGCGGCCTCGACGTCGACCTGGACACCGGCCTGGAGATCGAACGCCTCCAGTTCACCGCCCTGTTCGCCACCGAGGACCGCGGCACCGGCATGCGCGCCTTCGTGGCCAAGGAGAAGCCGAAGTTCACGGGACGCTGATCGCGGACCTGCGACGGCCGCGGAGCCCGGGGGTGCGACCCACGGGCTCCGCTGTCCGTACGGCTGCGCCGCGCAGCCCCGCAGGGCCCATCGCTCAGTCCGGATAGGGCTCGCGGTACAGATCCGCGTGGACTTCGTTGTGGATCTCGATCCGGGCTCGGCGCACTTCGGCACCGGCGAGGTAGTGCTGGGTGCGGGCATGGCCGACTGATTCGACGAGGTTCAGCCGGCGCAGGGCGCGCAGGTCGCCGAGGGCCTGATCGCGGGTGAGGGCTTCCTCGGCCTGGTAGGTGGTGCGGCGCAGGGTGCCATTGGTCGCGGCGTACAGGGCGGAGACCGTGCGCTCGTCGAGGCCGTGCCGGCGGGCGATGGCTTCGAGCCGGAACCACAGGCGGGCGGCGGTTTCGAAGCGACGCTGCACCTCCTGGGCCTGGAGATGGTGGGCGGTGAGGCAGAACCGGATCCAGGAGTGTGCGTCGTGTCGTGGTTGCCACGATCCGTGCTGCACGGAGCGCAGCGCGGCGTAGTACTCGCGGGTGTTGAAGTCGTCGGCGCCGAGCCATTCCTCGATGCTCGAGAACTCCGGGGCGAGGACTCCCTCGCGGGCGAGGACGAGGGTATGCACGGCACGGGACATGCGTCCGTTGCCGTCGCGCCAGGGGTGGATGGAGACCAGGTTGAGGTGGGCCATCGAGGCACGGACGAGTGCGGGGACGTCCGATTCGTCATGGTCGAGTCGGGTCAGGAGCTCGGCCATCAGGTCGGGGACCTGTTCCGGGTCGGGGGCGGTGTACACGGGCGGTCGGTTGGGTCCGCCGGAGACCCACGCCGCGCCGGTGCGGTATTCACCGGGCCTGGTCTCCTCGTCCGTCCTGGTCATCATGAAGTGCAGGGCGGACAGCAGGGTGTGGTCCCAGGAGAAGATCCGAAAGCCGGACGCTCGCTGGATGTAGGTGAGCGCGTCGCGATAGCCGGTGACCGCGCCCCGGGTGGCGTCGTCGGTCTCGGGGGAGATCTCGCCGCCGGCCACCAGGGTCTCGGCGTCCTGCGCGGTGATCGAGTAGCCCTCGATGTGCGTGGAGCCGCGCACCGCGGCGGCGGTGAGGGAGCGCCGGAGTTGCCCCTCCCATCGATGCGGCTCGGCCAGTCGGTGGCGGAATTCGGCTCGAAACGCCTCGATCTCCTCGATCACCCGGAAATCGTCGGGACTCAGGGACGGGGTCTCGTACAACACCCTCCGATACTACGACACACGTAGGGTCGGAGGGGTGATGCGGCCGGCGCCCCGCCCTACGGCGTCCGTCCCGCCTGGACCAGGCCGGATTCGTAGGCGAAGACGACCGCCTGGGCGCGGTCGCGCACGCCGAGTTTGGCGAACAGGCCCGTGGCGTGGTTCTTGACGGTCTGCACGCCGATGCTCATCGCCTGGGCGATCTCGGCGTTGTCCAGACCCGCGGCGATCAGGCGGAGCACCTCCACCTCACGCGGGGTGAGGTCGCGCAGCGCCGTCGTCGAGGGCTGCGGGGCCGAGGGTGCCTTGACGAAGGATTCGATCAGCCGGGTCAACAGCCGCGGCGCGACCGCCGCCTCGCCGAGGTGCACGGTGTAGACCGCCGCGATCAACTCCTCGGGGGACACGTCCTTGGGCAGGAAGCCGATCGCGCCCGCGCGCAGCGCGCCGACCACGTACTCGTCCATGTCGAACGTGCTCAGCGCGAGCACCCGGCACTCGGGCAGTTCCTCGGTCAGCCGGGCGGTGGCCTTGACGCCGTCGAGCACGGGCATCCGGATGTCCATCAGGATCACGTTCGGGCGCAGTCGGTGGGCCGCCTCGATGGCCTGCGCGCCGTCGCCCACCTCGCCGATCACGTCGATGCCGGGATCGGAGCGCAGGATCATGGCCAGGCCCCGGCGCACGAGCGGTTGATCATCCGCGAGCAGCACGGTGATCGGGGGTGCGTCCACGCTCATCTCGGTTCCGGTCCTCTCCTGGCTCCATCGGCGGCAGCGGCACGAGCGCGGCGACGCGATACCCGCCTTCGGGTCGCCTGCCCGCCTCCAGCGTGCCGCCGTGCACGGCGACGCGCTCGCGCATACCCAGGAGACCGTACCCGCCGCCCACCATCGCCGACCCACCGCCGTCGCCGTCGTCGCAGATCTCCACGGTGACCCGGTCCGAGCCGTATTCCAGGCGCACGAAGGCACGCGCGTTGCCCGCGTGCTTGCGCGCGTTCGTGAGCGCCTCCTGCGCGATCCGGTACAGGGTGAGCGCGGTCGCGGGCGGCAGCGCCCGCGGCTCGCCGAGTTCCTCGAATTCGACGGGCAGACCGGCCGCGCGCGACTCGGTGATCAGCCGGTCGATCTCGTCGATCCCCGGCTGGGGTTCCGAGGGCGCGTCCTCGGCGACGTCCGAGCCGCGCAGAACGCCGAGCAGTTGGCGCATCTCGCGCAGCGCCGTGCGGCCGGACGACTCCAGGGTGACCAGCGCGGCCCGGGCGGTGTCCGGATCGCGGTCGAGGGTGGACCGCGCGCCGCCGGACATCAGGTACATCGTGGTGATGTGGTGCGCCACGATGTCGTGCATCTCGCGCGCGATCCGCCGACGCTCCTCGGCCACCGCCCGATCCGCCAGCAGCTGCCGGTTCAGCTCCACCTGCTCCTGCCACCTGCGCACCCCGATCCCGGCCGCGCTCGCCACACAGATCGCGGACAGATCGGCGAGCACCGCCATCGGCAGCGACCATCCGATCCGGACGCCGCACACCACCTGACTCGCCAGCACGGCGACCCCGGTAAGGGCGACCACGCGCCGGGAGCGGTAGCGGGCCACCGAGTACAGCCCGACGGTGAGCGACACGCCGAAGTTGTACTCGGTCGGCGCGGCGATCAGGATCGCGGCCAGGCTGAGCGCGGCCACCACGCCGAGCACGTGCACCGGATACCGGCGGCGTACCGCCGTCGACGCGGCGCCCGCCACGAGCAGCAGCAGGCCGACCACGTATCGGTGCGGCCCGCCGCCGTGTTCGGACAACGCGAACGAGACGACGTCGGCCGCGGCGCAGCCGAGCGCGATCAGCAGGTCGGCGCGGCGCCACGGGAAGGCCCGGACCCGGCGTTCGGCCATCCCCAGGAGGCCGGCCGGCGGCCCCGGGGCGGCCGGTGGGGGTCCGGCGACGGCCGACGGCGCCGCGGCGCCCGGCTCGATGACGGCCGGCGCGCCGCCCCCGGCCGCCGAGCGATGGTCGGCACCCATCCGCAGGCCTCCTTCATGATTTCGTGCGGTTCGTTCGGCCGCGGCCGGCCCGCTTCGTTCGCCCGCCGCCCGCCCGATGGCTCCCCCGGGCACCCGGCGCCGGCGCACACCGACCGTCGTCCCGGTCGCGGACGCGGCCCGCGGCGACACGCGGCTGTTCGACCCATTCCATCCTCTCCGCCCCTGTTCCTGAACCCCATCAGCGACGATCCCCGGCCCCGGACCGGAGTCCTGGTTGCGCGGTACTCCCGGACCGAGGTCCCGGTCCACAGCCGTTCCCCCGGTCGATGTCCGCAGGGGGGCGCGCGTGATGACCTTGAGTCAGTCCGGAGTTCCCGTATCGAGCTCCCGCGTTTCGACCCGACGGCGGAGAAGGAAAATGATCCGTAGAACAACCGCGTTCGCCACTCGTCATCGATGGATGACCATCATCGTCTGGGCGGTTTTCGGTCTCGCCCTGACCGCCGTCGGGCAACCGTTGATGAACAGCGTCACCGATTCTTCGACGGGCGACTTCCTGCCGAAGAAATACGACTCGGCGGCGGCTCTGCAGATCGCCGAGAAGAAGTTCGACGAAAAGCCCGACCCGAACCTGGTGACCGTGCTGGTGGCCCGCGCGGACGGCGCCAAGATCGGGCAGGCGGACCAGCGGAAGATCGCCGACACCTCGGCCGCCCTGGCCAAGAAGCCGATCAAGGCGGAGCCGGAGCAGTTCGCGAAGGACTTCTCGCAGACGCCGCGCTATACCGTCGGGATGGTCGCGCCGGACGGGACGTTCCAACTGGTCTCGCTGTCGCTGAGCGGCAATATGAACGACGTCGGTCTCCAGGACGTCTATCGGGATGCCCGTGATCTGGCGAAGACCGATTACGAGGCCGCCGGATTCCGGGTCGGATTCACCGGTGGTATCGCGAACACGGTCGACAATCTGGACGAGGAGAAGGACACCGAAGCTCTCGTCGGCATGTTGACGATGGGTCTCATCGTCCTGCTGAACGTTTTGGTCTTCCGCAGTGTCCTGGCCGCCCTGCTGCCGCTGCTCGCGGTGACGCTCATCGGCGGTGTGGCCACCGGGGCGGTGGCGGGCAGCGCGAAGCTCCTGGACATCAAGCTCGACCCGTCCGTGCCGTCGCTGATCACCGTGGTCCTGCTCGGCATCGGCATCGACTACTTCCTGTTCCTGATGTTCCGCTTCCGTGAGGAGTTGCGCGCCAACCCGGACATGGACAAGCGCGAGGCCGCCGCGATCACCGCGGGTCGGGTGGGCAACGCGATCACCTGCGCGGCCCTGACCATCGTGGCGGCGTTCGCCACGCTCGGCATCGCCAGCTTCGGTCAGTTCAAGGTGCTCGGCCCGGCCATCGCCATCTCGGTGCTGGTGGCCCTGCTCGGCAGCCTGACCCTGATGCCCGCACTGCTCGCGGTCACCGGTCGCGGGATGTTCTGGCCGGCCCGTGCGTGGAAGAAGGAGCGTCCGGCGGGCTTCGCCGCCCGTCTGGGCGAGAAGGTCAGCGCCCGTCCGGTGCGCTACCTGGTCGGCAGCCTGGTCCTGCTGGGCGCGCTCGGCGCCGGTGCGGTCGGCGTCAAGATGAGCTACGACCAGCAGGGTCAGCCCACCACCAACGCGACGCGGACCGCCGAGGAGATCTCCCGCTCGCTTCCGGCGGGCGTGTCGGACCCGCACACGGTGTACGTGCAGACCAAGGCCGGCGGCAAGCTCGACCAGCGCTCGCTCACCGGGCTGACCGGCGCACTGGGCAAGGTCGAGGGCGTCGGCCAGGTTGCCGCTCCGGTCCTCAACCCGGACGGTTCGGCCGCTCGGATCGACGTGTTCCTGGCCGCGAAGGCCGACACCCAGAAGGCGCGTGACCTGATCACCGGCCCGGTCCGGGGCACCATCGCGAAGAACACCCCGAACGGCGCCGAGGCGCACATCACCGGAACGGCGGCCATCTTCGCCGACGTGGCGACCGCGGTGAACAAGGACCTCAAGCTGGTCTTCCCGGTCGCCGCGATCCTGATCGCGTTGATCCTGTTCCTGCTGCTGCGCTCGCTGCTGGCGCCGCTCGTGCTGATGCTCGCGGTCGGCCTGGGCTTCGTGGCCACCCTCGGCGCCGGCACGCTGGTCTTCCAGCACATGCTCGACCGACCCGGTGTCTCCTTCACCCTGCCGCTGGTGCTGTTCCTGTTCGTGGTCGCGCTGGGCACCGACTACAACATCCTGATGAGCGACCGGCTCCGGGAGGAGATGGACAAGCCCATCCCGGCCCGCAAGGCCGTGGCCAAGGCCGTCGAGCACACCGCACCCGCGATCGCCACGGCCGGTCTCGTCCTGGCCGGCTCCTTCGCCAGCCTGGCGGCCAGCCCCGCCACCGCGGAGATCGGCTTCGCCACCGCCGTCGGCATCCTGCTCTCCTCGATGCTGCTCTCCATCGTGCTGGTGCCCGCGATCGCCGCGATCCTGGGCCGGGGCCTGTGGTGGCCGCGCCGGGGCAAGGCCAAAGGGCACGGCGGGGCGGGCACGCCCGAGGCGTACGACCACCGGGACGCGGACCGCACGCTCGTGACCGAGCCGCAGATGGTCGGCGGCTACGGGCCCGCGCCGTACCAGGGACAGCAGCCCTACCAGGCGCAGCAGCCGTACCAGGCGCAGCAGCCCTACCCCGGGCAGCAGCCCTACCCGGGGCAGCCGTACCGGCAGCAGTACGGCCCGGACCAGCCGCACGGCTGACCGAGGGCGAAACCTTACGAACACCCCGAAGGGGGCGGCGCCGGTGACCCGGCACCGCCCCCTTCGGGCGTACGCGCCATGCGGATTCGGCGCGGTCGAACGGTCGGATCGATCAGCTCGCCGCCGTCCAGCCGGCCCAGTCCATCGACCAGCCGCTCCAGCCGTTGTCCGGGGCGATCACCTTGTCGGGCGAGTGGATCACCTCGACCACGTCGCCGATCAGCGACTCCTTGTAGAACCACGCGGCGGCCATGTTCGGGTCGCCGCCGCCCTTGACGTCCTGCAGGCTGACGCAGCCGTGGCTGGTGTTCTCCTTGCCGAACGGCGGCGGGTCCCGCCAGTAGTTGCCGTGCACGTAGGTGCCGGTGACGCTGAGCCGCATGCCGTGCGGAACGTCCGGAATGTCGTACACGCCCTTGGCCAGGCCCACCGACTGGGAGTTCATGTGCACCGTGGGCTCTTTGGACATGATCGTCATCTTGCCGTTGTACGTGGTGTTCTCCGGGTCGCCCAGGCTGGCCGGCAGCTTCTTGAGCACCGCGCCGTCGCGGGTGACGGTCAGCGTGTGCGCGGTGTTGTCGGCGACGCTGGTCTGCGCGCGGCCGACGGTGAAGGTGACGTCCTTCTTCTGCTTGCCGTAGACACCCGGGGAGGTCTGCTTGCCGTCCAGGTCCAGGTGCAGGGTCACCTTGGTGCCGGGCGTCCAGTACTTCTCCGGGCGGAAGTCCAGCCGCTGGTTGCCGAACCAGTGACCCTTGACCTCGACCGCGGGCTCCGAGGTGACGGTGACCGCCCGGTTCACCACCGCCTTGTCCTTGACCGGCTTGGTGAACTCCAGCGACACGATCATGCCGACGCCGTACGTTTCGTTCGCGTCGATGTTGAACACGCCGTAGTTGGTGTTCGCCGGGGTCAGCGTGGTGAACGAGGACTGCAGCGCCGAGACCAAACCGGCGGCATCGGTCGCGGTCGCGGACACCGCGTACTTGGTGCCGGTCTGCAGCGCCGACGAAGGCACCCAACTGGCCCCGTCCGGCGCGATCGTGCCCTCGACCGGCTTGCCGCCCTCGGAGCCGGTCACGGTGACCCGGGTCAGCTTCCCGGCGACGGCGCTCACCTTCAACGCGCCGTCGGTGGCCACCCCGGTCGCGCCGTCCTCGGGGGCGATGGTGACCACCGCCCGGGAGGTCTTGGGCGCACCGTCGCCGCCGGGTGCCTTGGTCCCGGCGATCGGCTCGACCTTGTCGTCCTTCCCGGTCTTCTTCTCGTCACCCCCGCTGCACGCTCCCGCACCCAGGAGCGCGACACACACGGCGAGCGCCGGCAGGGCCCTGCGTATCCGTCGTCGCGAGCGAGGTCTCCGTGCATCCGGACCGGATGTCGCCCCTGCTGCCGTCGTCGGCATGGATCTCCCTAAGTCGCTGCGCTACCAGAGGAGATGACGACATTTCCCACCCTCGCCGTTACGACCCGGCGGTATGAGGTGGATCACCCGCCCCGGCGCGGAACCGTACCCGGGGGTCGGCCGTCCGCGAGGCGGATCACGAGGTCCCAACGCACGCGCGGCGGCGACTCGTTCGGCCGGCACGCCGGTGAGACGCCTCGGGCCCCACCGCCTCGAAGGACGATGGGGCCCGCAGGCGATCCGGTCACCACGTCAGCGCAGCGGCATGCCCTCCGCGAAGCCCTCGCTCTCCGGAGGCACCGCGATCAGGCCCAGTTCGGCCGGACTCGCGAGCAGCGGGTGGGTCGGCATCACCCGGACGGTGTAGCCGAACGGGCCGGTCCGGTCCAGGGCGAGGGTGCCCTCGTAGAACCGGCGACCGTGCTCGTCCCGGGGGCCCGCCTTGAGCGGGGCCACCGTGCCCTCGATGATCCGGTCCGCGTCGTCGACCCGACCGTGCACGACCTGGACCTCGACGTCGGTGGGCGCGAGTTCGCCCAGCGAGACGAAGACCCGCAGGTTCAGCGTGTTGCCGACCTCGGGCGCGTCCCCTATCCCGCCCGACTCCACGTGATCGACCCGCACGCCGGCCCAGGACCGCCGCACGTGCGCCTTCCACTCGGCCAGCTCCCGCGCGGCCGACCCGGTGATCGCCCGGCCGGACAGCGCCGCCGGTGCGTACAGCACGTCGACGTAGTCCTTGACCATGCGATCCGCGAGCACCTTCGGGCCGAGCGTGGCCAGCGTGTGCCGGACCATTTCCAGCCATCGGGTCGGCAGGCCCTCGGGCCCCCGGTCGTAGAACCGGGCCGCGACCGAGTTCTCGATCAGGTCGTACAGCGCCGCCGCCTCCAGGTCGTCCCGGCGGTCGACGTCGGTGATCCCGTCGGCGGTCGGAATCGCCCACCCGTTCGAGCCGTCGTACCACTCGTCCCACCACCCGTCCAGGATGGACAGGTTCAGGCAGCCGTTCAGCGCGGCCTTCATCCCGGAGGTGCCGCACGCCTCCAGCGGACGCAGCGGGTTGTTCAGCCACACGTCGCACCCGGGGTACAGGTGCTGGGCCATCGCGATGTCGTAGTCCGGCAGGAATACGATCCGGTGTCGTACGTCCTCGCGGTCGGCGAACCGCACCAGCTCCTGGATCAGCCGCTTGCCGCCCTCGTCGGCCGGGTGCGCCTTGCCCGCGATCACGATCTGCACCGGCCGTTCCGGGTGCAGCAACATCCCGCGCAGCCTGGCCGGATCCCGCAGCATCAGGGTGAGCCGCTTGTAGGACGGCACCCGTCGGGCGAACCCGATGGTCAGCACGTCCGGATCGAGCACGTTCTCGATCCAGCCCAATTCCGCGTCGCCGGCACCACGTTGCTTCCAGGACGCGCGCAGCCGCAGTCGGGCCTCGGTGACCAGCTTCGCGCGCAGCGCCCGGCGCAGCTCCCACACCGAGCCCGCCGACAGCCGGTCGATCGCCGCCCAGGCCGAGGGATCCTCGGCGAGTTCGACGCCCGCTTCGCGGTCGGCCAGGTCGAGCACGTCGGCATCCACCCACGTGGGCGCGTGTACGCCGTTCGTGATCGAGGTAATCGGTACCTCGGTGGTGTCGAAGCCCGGCCACAGGCCGTCGAACATGCCCCGGCTGACCCGTCCGTGCAACTTGCTCACGCCATTGGCCCGTTGGGCGAGCCGCAGGCCCATGACGGCCATGTTGAACACGCCCGGATCGCCGTCCGGGTAGGTCTCCGCACCCAGCGCGAGGACCCGGTCCACCGGAACTCCCGGACAAGCGAGGTCGCCGCCGAAATGCCGCTGGATCTGGTCGCGCCCGAACCGGTCGATGCCGGCCGGGACGGGCGTGTGCGTGGTGAACACCGTGCCCGCCCGGGCGGCTTCCAGGGCCGCGTCGAAGTCCAGCCCCTCGCTCTGGGTGAACTCGCGGATGCGCTCGATGCCCAGGAACCCGGCGTGGCCCTCGTTGGTGTGGAACACCTCGGGCGCCGGGTGACCGGTGATCTCGCAAAAAGCCCGCAAAGCCCGCACCCCGCCGATGCCCAGGAGCATCTCCTGATGCAAGCGGTGTTCGCTCGTGCCGCCGTACAACCGGTCGGTCACCTCGCGTTCGGCGGGCTCGTTCTCCTCGATGTCCGAGTCCAACAGCAGCAGTGGCACCCGGCCGACCTGGGCCTTCCAGATCCGCGCGTGCAACTCACCCGTCGGGAGTCCGATGACCACCCGTGCGGGTGCACCGTCGGCACCTCGAAGGAGGGTCAGTGGCAACTCGTTGGGGTCCAGCAGCGGGTAGCGCTCCTGCTGCCAGCCGTCTCGGGACAACGACTGCCGGAAGTACCCGTGGCGGTACATCAGGCCGACTCCGACGATCGGCACACCCAGGTCGCTGGCGGCCTTGAGATGGTCGCCCGCGAGGATGCCCAAACCGCCGCTGTATTGCGGAAGTGCCGCGGTGATGCCGTACTCCGGCGAGAAGTACGCGATCGCCGCCGGCGGCGAATCCGGACTTGTGCCCGGCTCCGACAGGGTTTGGTACCAACGAGGTCCGGTCAGGTATTCGTGCAGGTCTTCGGCCGCCACCCGCAATCGGGCGAGGAAGCGGCGGTCGTCGGCAAGGGCGCCGAGTTTGTCGTTCGGCACGGTGCCGAGCAGGCGGACGGGGTCCCGGCCGACCGAGGCCCAGGTGTCCGGATCGATCGACTCGAACAGGTCGCGGGTCTCCGCGTGCCAGGACCAGCGGAGGTTCATCGCCAGTTCACCCAGTGGCTCCAGCGGAGCGGGCAGAACCGTACGCACGGTGAATCTGCGGATTGCTCTCACGCTGCGACCCTAGCCGGAAGGCGGCAGAACTTGCGACAGTGGATGCAGTGCGCTTGCAAAGCCGGCAAGATCTTGCGGATGGGTCTGGGGGCGTTTTTACACCATATGGACCGTGCCCCGAGCGACTCGATGATCGTTGAACAGCCGGGTCCTTCCGTCCCGTCGTACCGCGGACACACCAGACATCCACCGTCCACGGTCGCGGGCCGGGCCCCACCCGGTCCCCGCCTGGTGGTCGCGTCACGAGCAATGGCCGCCGCGCAGCGGTGAGAGGTGGACCCGAGCGATCCCACCGGTCGCCGCCGGGTCGGTTTTCCGCCACTCCCGGGTCCGGCAATCGGGGTATCGAGTGGGTTTCCGTACGGGTGCATCGCGCGCGACGCGCACGAGATGCCCGTCCGTGGGTACAGGAGTTCGGCATGACCAGTTCGGCTGAGAAGGACCCCGGGGGCGCCCGCGCACCCCGGGCGGGGCAGGTCGCGGCCGGCGAGGCCGCGGCACGGAAGACGACCGCCAAGAGGCCGCGGGCCGCCGGGCCCGCGCCCGCGTCGGCCGGACCACCGGCGGCCGGCCCGGCCACGACCGGGGCGAGCGCGGTGCGGCCGGAGTCGGCGCACCGCGCCGCCGCGCCGACCACCGCTGCCGCCAAGTCGCCGGTGCGCGCCGGGAAATCGGCCAAACCGGTGACACCACGCATCGGGCGCATCCCGATCCTCGACGTCGAACCGGCCGTCGACGGCGGCACCCGGCCGGCCCGGGCCGTCCCGGGCGAGACGTTCCACGTGGCCGCCACGGTCTTTCGCGAGGGCCACGACGCGGTGTCCGCCAACGTCGTGTTGCGCGATCCGCGCGGCCGGGCGGGCGCGCTCACCCCGATGCTCCCGGGCGCGCCCGGGACCGACCGGGTGCACGCGAGCATCACGCCGACCACCGAGGGCCTGTGGTCCTACGCGATCGAGGCGTGGGGCGACCCGATCGCCACGTGGCGGCATGCCGCCGGCATCAAGGTCCCGGCCGGCCTGGAGGTCGACCTGATGCTGGAGGAGGGCGCGCAGTTGCTGGAGCGGGCCGCCGCCGGCGTGCCCAAGAAGGACGGCCTGCGGGCGGTCGTGCTGGCCGCGGTGGACGCGGTCCGGGACGAGACCCGCAGCCCCGCCGAGCGGCTGGCGGCGGCGAACTCGGCCGCACTGGACGAGGTGCTGGCCGGGCATCCGCTGCGCGAATTGCTCACCACGTCGGCCCGCTACCCGCTGCGGGTCGAGCGGGAGCGGGCGCTGTACGGGTCCTGGTACGAGTTCTTCCCGCGCTCCGAGGGCGCGGTCGTGGACCCCACCGGCAACCGCCCGCCGCGCAGCGGCACCTTCCGTACCGCGATGGAACGCCTGCCGCAGATCGCCGCGATGGGCTTCGACGTGGTCTACCTGCCGCCGATTCACCCGATCGGCCGAGCATTTCGCAAGGGGCCCAACAACACGCTCGAAGCGGGCGAGCACGATCCCGGCTCGCCGTGGGCGATCGGCTCGCCCGAGGGCGGGCACGACGCGATCCACCCCGACCTGGGCACGATCGAGGACTTCGACGCGTTCGTGGCCCGAGCCCGCGAACTGCGGATGGAGGTGGCGCTGGACTTCGCGCTCCAGGTCTCCCCCGACCACCCGTGGGTCGACAAGCACCCGGAGTGGTTCCGGCACCGCGCCGACGGCACCATCGCCTTCGCGGAAAATCCGCCGAAGAAGTACCAGGACATCTATCCGATCGACTTCGACGCCGACTTCGAGGGCCTGGTCGCCGAGACGCTGCGGGTGCTGCGGCACTGGATGGCGCACGGGGTGCGGATCTTCCGAGTGGACAACCCGCACACCAAGCCGGTGATGTTCTGGGAGCAGGTGATCGCCACGATCAACGCGACCGACCCGGACGTGATCTTCCTGGCCGAGGCGTTCACCCGACCGGCGATGATGCGCACGCTGGCCAAGGTCGGCTTCCAGCAGTCCTACACGTACTTCACCTGGCGCAACGGCAAGCACGAACTTCAGGAATACCTCACCGAGTTGACCACCGGCGAGGCGTCCTCCTACATGCGGCCGAACTTCTTCGTGAACACGCCCGACATCCTGCACGCCTATCTGCAGTACGGCGGGCCGGCCGCGTTCAAGATCCGGGCCCTGCTCGCCGCCACGCTGTCCCCGTCGTGGGGCGTCTACTCGGGCTACGAGCTGTACGAGCACCGGGCCGTCAAGGCGGGGAGCGAGGAGTACCACGACTCGGAGAAGTACCAGCTGCGCCCGCGCGACTGGGCCGGCGCCGAACGCGAGGGACGCTCGCTGGCGCCGTACATCACCACGTTGAATCGGATGCGCCGACGCCACCCGAGCCTGCAACGTCTGCGAAACCTGACCTTCCATCACGTGGACGACGATGCGGTCATGGCCTTCTCCAAGCGCACCCGTGTGGGTGACGTAGACGATCTGGTCCTGGTCGTGGTGAACCTGGATCCGCACAACACGCACGAGGCGACCGTCGCCCTGGACCTGCCCGCCCTCGGGGCGGACTGGCAGGACACCTTCGCCGTGCAGGACGAGTTCACCGGAGCCGGTTACCGCTGGGGTCGGCACAACTACGTGCGGCTGGATCCCGCGCACGAGCCCGCGCATCTCTTCTCGGTCCGGAGGAACAGCCCGTGATCGTCAACGAACCCGTCCGCGACACCTTCGACGACACCCCGTCGCGGGATCGCGATCCCCTGTGGTTCAAGCGAGCCGTCTTCTACGAAGTCCTCGTGCGGTCCTTCCAGGACAGCAACGGGGACGGGGTGGGCGACCTGAAGGGCCTGACCCAGAAGCTGGACTATCTCCAGTGGCTCGGCGTCGACTGCCTGTGGTTGCCGCCGTTCTTCGCCTCGCCGCTGCGCGACGGCGGCTACGACGTGGCGGACTACACCGCCGTGCTGCCCGAGTTCGGCGACCTCGCCGACTTCGTCGAGTTCGTCGACTCGGCGCACAAACGCGGCATGCGGGTGGTGATCGACTTCGTGATGAACCATACGAGCGATCAACACATGTGGTTCCAGGAGTCGCGGAACAACCCGGACGGACCCTACGGCGACTACTACATGTGGGCCGACGACGACAAGGCGTACGGCGACGCCCGGATCATCTTCGTCGACACGGAGTCCTCCAACTGGACCTACGACCCGGTGCGCAAGCAGTACTTCTTCCACCGCTTCTTCAGCCACCAGCCGGATCTCAACTACGAGAACCCGCGTGTGCAGGAGGAGATGCTCGCCGGTCTGCGCTTCTGGCTGGATCTGGGCATCGACGGATTCCGGCTGGACGCGGTGCCGTACCTGTTCGCCCAGGAGGGCACCAACTGCGAGAACCTGCCCGCGACCCACGAATTCCTCAAGCGGGTGCGCAAGGAGATCGACGACAAGTACCCGGACACCGTGCTCCTGGCCGAGGCCAACCAGTGGCCCGAGGACGTGGTGGACTACTTCGGCGACGGGGACGAATGCCACATGGCGTTCCACTTCCCGGTGATGCCGCGCATCTTCATGGCGGTGCGCCGCGAGTCGCGCTACCCGGTCTCGGAGATCCTGGCCGGCACGCCGTCCATCCCGGACAACTGCCAGTGGGGCATCTTCCTCCGCAACCACGACGAGCTCACCCTCGAAATGGTCACGGACGAAGAACGCGACTACATGTACAAGGAGTACGCGAAGGACCCGCGGATGCGGGCCAACGTGGGCATCCGCCGTCGGCTCGCGCCGTTGCTGGACAACGACCGCAACCAGATCGAGCTGTTCACGGCGCTGCTGCTGTCACTGCCGGGCTCGCCCGTCCTGTACTACGGCGACGAGATCGGCATGGGGGACAACATCTGGCTCGGCGACCGCGACGGTGTGCGCACGCCGATGCAGTGGACGCCGGATCGCAACGCGGGCTTCTCCACGTGCGACCCGGGTCGGCTGTACCTGCCGAACATCATGGACCCGGTCTACGGCTACCAGGTCACCAACGTCGAGGCGCAGATGTCCAACGCCTCCTCGCTGCTGCACTGGACCCGCCGGATGATCGAGGTCCGCAAGCAGAACCCGGCCTTCGGGCTCGGTGTGTACAACGAGCTGACCTCGTCCAATCCCAGCGTGCTGGCGTTCCTTCGCGAATACGAGGACGACATCGTGCTGTGTGTTCACAACTTCTCGCGCTTCGCCCAGCCCACCGAGCTGGATCTGCGGCAGTTCGAGACGTATGAACCGGTCGAGCTGCTCGGGGGGGTGACGTTCCCGGCGATCGGTGAGCTGCCCTATCTGCTCACCCTCGCGGGGCACGGTTTCTATTGGTTCCGCCTCACCCGTGGAGAAATGACGCTGTGACGGATTCCACCCGACCCCACGATCCGACTGCCTCCGCGGTGATCGCTCTGCTGCGCGACTGGCTGCCGCAGCAGAGATGGTTCGCCGGCAAGGGCCGGCCTCTTCGTGGGGCCGGCGTGGTCCACAGTCTCGAAGTGGTCTCCGGCGATCCCGCGCTGCACCACATGTTGCTGCGGGTCGAGCACGGCGGCACACCCGAGCACTATCAACTCCTGCTGGGGGTCCGCGAGACGCTGCCGCCCCGGCTCGCCCACGCGCTGATCGGCCGGCTGCCCAACGGCCACAGCCTCTACGACGCGGTGCACGACGCCGAACTGACCCGGTGGTTGCCGGAACGGTTCGTCGCGGCGGACACCGTGGGTCCGCTGGCCTTCCACCGCCCCGGCGCGCAGGCCCCCGACCCCGAGCACGTCGGCCTGGTGATCGGCGCCGAGCAGTCGAACACGTCGATCATCTTCGGCGACGACGTGATCCTCAAGCTGTTCCGGCGCGTGGTGCCCGGGGTCAATCCCGACCTGGAGGTCTCGCTCGCGCTGGCGGGCGCGGGCTCGCGGCGGATCCCCGCGCCGATCGCGTGGTTCGACATGCCGTTCCCGGACACCGACGCGGAGCCGACCACGCTCGGCATGCTCCAGGAATACCTGCGCACCGGCACCGACGGCTGGGAACTCGCCAAGACCTCGGTCCGCGACCTGTACGCCGGCCAGGAGGTGCGCGGCGCCGGTCCGCACGCGCACGAGACCGGTGGCGACTTCGCCGGCGAGTCCTTCCGGCTCGGCGCCGCCACCGCCGAGGTGCACGCCGACCTGGCCCGTTCGCTGCCCACCGCGGTGGCGGGCCGCACGGAGCTGGCCGCGATCGCCCGGGACATGGAGCACCGGTTGCACGCGGCGGCCGAGGCGGTGCCGGATCTGGCGCCGTTCACCGACCGGTTGCGCGAGGCGTACCAGGACCTGGAGACGCTGGGCCGGGACGGGCATCCGGTCCCCTTGCAGCGCATCCACGGCGACTTCCACCTCGGCCAGGTGATGCGCACCGCCACCCGGTGGGTGCTGCTCGACTTCGAGGGCGAACCCGCCCGGCCGCTGAGCGAACGACGCTCGCTGCACTCGCCGCTGCGCGACATCGCGGCGATGTTGCGCTCGTTCGACTACGCGGCCCGGCATCTGCTGGCCGGGGGCGGCGGGTTCTGGGGTCGCGGGGCGCCCGCGCCGCACCTGGTACGCCGTGCGGAGGAATGGGCGACCCGCAATCGGGAAGCCTTCTGTGCGGGGTACGCCGAGGCGGGCTCGTTCGACCCCCATTCCGAGCCCGTGCTGCTGCGGGCCTTCGAGACCGACAAGGCCGTGTACGAGGTCATGTACGAGTCGGGCAACCGACCCTCGTGGCTGCCGGTTCCGATGTCGGCGATCCGGCGCCTGGCCGAGCGGGCGCCGCAGCCGCACTGACGATCCGCCGATTCCCGTTCAGCACCAACGTCCCAGGAGGTCCATCCGTGACGGCCCGTCAGGACACCAGCGCGTCACCCGAGGGCGGCGGAGTCACCGGCCGCCCCACCCCGCGTCGGGACAGGCGCCCCCGATCCCGCCCGACCGACACCCCGCTCGTGCCGCCGTTGGCCGCCGACGAGGTGCGCCGCCTGGTGGACGGCGGTCATCACGATCCGCACGCACTGCTCGGCCCGCACCCGAACGTGCCCGGCGTCGACGGCGTGGTGGTGCGGGTGTTGCGGCCGTGGGCCCGCGAGGTGATCGTGGTCACCGGCGAGCGCCGGGTCGAGCTGACCCACGAGGCGGAGGGCCTGTTCACCGGCGTACTGCCGGGCACGGAGGTGCCCGACTATCGGCTGGAGGTCCGCTACGAGGGCAGTGAACTGCACACGGACGACCCCTACCGGTTCCTGCCCACCCTGGGCGAGCTCGACATACACCTGATCTCCGAGGGCCGGCACGAGCGGCTGTGGGAGGTGCTCGGCGCGCACGTGCGCTCGTACGAGACCCCGAACGGGCCGGTCACCGGCACCTCGTTCGCGGTCTGGGCGCCGAACGCGCAGGGCGTGCGGGTGGTCGGCGACTTCAACTACTGGGACGGCATCGGACACCCGATGCGTTCGCTCGGCTCGTCCGGGGTGTGGGAGCTGTTCGTCCCCGACGTCGGCGACGGCACCAAGTACAAGTACGAGATCCTCGGCCGGGACGGGGTGTCCCGGCAAAAGGCCGACCCGCTGGCCTTCGCGACCGAGCAGCCGCCCTCCACCGCGTCGGTCGTACACACCTCGACCCACTCGTGGTCGGACAAGGAGTGGCTGGAAAAGCGCGCCGAGACCACCCACCACACCTCGGCGATGAGCGTGTACGAGATCCATCTCGGCTCATGGCGACCGGGCCTGAGCTACCTCGAACTCGCCGAGCAGCTGCCCGCGTACGTCACCGAGATGGGCTTCACCCACGTGGAGCTGCTGCCGGTGGCCGAACACCCGTACGGCCCGTCCTGGGGCTATCAGGTGTCCTCGTACTACGCGCCGACGTCGCGGTTCGGCAATCCCGACGACTTCCGCCGTCTCGTCGACGCGCTGCACCGCGCGGGCATCGGCGTCCTGGTCGACTGGGTGCCGGCGCACTTCCCCAAGGATGCCTGGGCGCTGGCCCGGTTCGACGGGACGCCGTTGTACGAGCACCCGGATCCGCGCCGGGGCGAACATCCCGACTGGGGCACGCTGGTCTTCGACTACGGCCGCAACGAGGTGCGCAACTTCCTGGTCGCCAACGCGGTCTACTGGTGCGAGGAGTTCCACATCGACGGGCTCCGGGTGGACGCGGTCGCCTCGATGCTCTACCTGGACTACTCGCGCGAACACGGCCAGTGGGCACCGAACCAGCACGGCGGCCGGGAGAACCTGGACGCGGTGGCGTTCCTCCAGGAGATGAACGCGACGCTGTACCGGCGGGTGCCCGGTGTGCTGACCATCGCCGAGGAGTCCACCGCGTGGGACGGGGTGACCCGTACCACCGAGAGCGGCGGTCTCGGCTTCGGCTTCAAGTGGAACATGGGCTGGATGCACGACTCGCTGGAGTACATCCAGAAGGAGCCGATCCACCGGCAGTACCACCACAACGAGATGACCTTCTCGCTGATGTACGCCTGGAGCGAGAACTACATCCTGCCGATCAGCCACGACGAGGTGGTGCACGGCAAACGCTCGCTGGTGGACAAAATGCCGGGCGACCGCTGGCAGCAGATGGCGAACGTGCGCGCCTACCTCGCCTTCATGTGGGCCCATCCGGGCAAGCAGTTGTTGTTCATGGGCTCCGAGTTCGGCCACGGCGCCGAGTGGTCGGAGGCACGCGGCCTGGACTGGTGGTTGCTGGACCACGAGGAGCACCGGGGCATCCAGCGCCTGGTCCGCAACCTCAACGCGACCTACCGCGCCAAGCCCGCGCTGTGGACGCAGGACACCCGCCCCGAGGGCTTCTCCTGGATCGACGGCGGCGACGCGGCGTCCAACGTCCTGTCCTTCATCCGACACGGCGCGGCCGGCGAACAACTGGTCAGCGTGTGCAACTTCGCACCGGTGGTTCGCGAGGACTTCCGGGTCGGCCTGCCGCACACGGGCCGCTGGCGTGAGGTGCTCAACACCGACGCCGGCGAGTACGGCGGCGGCGACGTGGTCAACCGGGGCGGAATCCTGGCCGAGGACGTGGAATGGCAGGGTCGACCCGCCTCCGCGCTGATGACGCTGCCCCCGCTGGCCACCGTCTGGTTTGTCCCCGAATAGCAGGCGATACCCCCTCCGGAGGCCGACGTTCGACCCGGAACGTCGGCCCCCGGAAATGTGACACTCCGGTGAATCGTGAATTAGTGTCTTGCCTTCATGTCCCCGGGAGAGGTCCTGTCCGGAAACTGCCGGGGACCGTGCGACAGCCAGAGAGACACGGAACACGGGGGTGTTCTCACATGACGGCGGACGCGGGTACGGGATACAAGGCCCTTCCCTCGGACTTCAAGACGGCGGGCAAGGCCTTCACCGACGCGGGAAGGCGCGTCGGTGAGATTCGGGCGACGCTCAAGATGTCCATCGAGGGCCTCGGAGACTGCTGGGGCGACGACGATCTCGGCAACGGGTTCGCGAAGGAATACAAGCCCGCCCGGGACAAGGTGCTCGACGCGCTCGAAGCGCTCGCCAAGGGTCTCGGCGAGATCGGCAAGGGCCTGGACACGTCCGCCGCCAATTACCGGAAGACCGAGGACCACAACCGCGAGACCTTCGGCGGCAAGGCCTGATGGCGGTCGAAGCGGGGGAGATCGTCGAGAAGGTCCTCGAACTCCTGGTCGGTGTCGACTGGCCGGAAGGCGACGAGGACAAGTGCGAGGCACTGGGCAAGGCTTGGGAGCACGCCGGCGGTGAACTCGCCAAGGTCGCGGGGGACCTTGCCGCGGCCGTCAACAAGCTCAACGCCGCCAACGAGGGCAAGGGCATGGAAGCCTTCCTTCGGATGTGGGACAAGCTGAGCAAGGGCGACAAGGCGTTCTTCCCGGCCCTGGAAGCCGCCTCCAAGGCGCTCGGCGGCGCGGCGGACGACACGAGTGACACGATCTACGCCACCAAGATCGAGTTCGTCACGATGGCGACCATCCAGGGCGCGGCCATCCTGGCCCAGATCGCCGCGGCTCCGATCACCCTGGGCATCACCGCCGGAACCGCCGCAGCCTCGACCGCCGCGCTGCGCTTCTCCTTCATGCAGGTGCTGCGCCGGATGCTGGGGCGGATCGAGGCGTCGATGGTGCGCCGACTGCTCAAGAACGTCGCCCTCGAAGCACTCTCCGAGGTGCGCGACGACATCATCTCCCAGTTCATCCACATGACCTGGGGCTCGCAGGACGGCTACTCGATCAAGCAGACCGCGCTGGCCGCGGGCGGCGGCGCGGCCGGTGGCCTGGCCGCGATCGGCGTGAACGGCCTCGGCAAGAAGGTCTTCGGCGAGGGCGCCGAACTGGGCGTCAAGGGCGTCACCACCTCGCTGGCCTCCAACGTGAGCGCCGAGGTCGCCGGCACGGTGGCCACCGGCGGTCCGGTGAACTGGGAGACCTTCGCCAGTGGTGGCCTGGGCGGCGCGACCGACCACGGCGCGTCCAAGCTCGGCGACCGGGTGAGCAATGCGTTCAACACCCCCGGCATCGACCCGCCGAACCTGGGCGGGCCGAACCCGGGCGGCGACAACAGGCCGGTGAACGGCGGCAACAGAATCGATTCGACACTCAACCCGAACGGCGGGAACTCCGGCAACGGCGGAGGGTCGAACGGCGCGGGCGGGTCGAACGGGAACGGTTCCGGGAACGGCGGGTCGAACGGAAACGGGAACGGGAACCAGCAGGGCGGCTCGTCGCACAACGCGTCCGGGAACTCGGGCAACACGGGCGGGAACTCGGGTAATTCCGGAGGGCATTCGGGCGGAAACGAGGGGAACTCCGGCGGGAACTCGGGGAACTCGGGCGGGCACACCGGAAATTCGGGCGGCAATTCCGGGAACTCGGGTGGCGATACCGGTGGCAACTCGGGCGGGAACTCCGGGGGCAGCCCGGGCGGGGACCACAGGCCCTCACACACTCCGGTCGCGACCCAGAGCGCCTCGGCCGCGGCGCCGCCCGCGACGGACGCACCGGGCGGGGTGACCGGCCACGGCAACGACGTGCCACGCGGCGTGCCGAGCCACGACGGCGGCTCGGCGCAGAGCAACACATTCGTGCAGGCGCCGCCGAGCGGTGGTCAGCAGCCGGGTGGCCTGCCCGGCGCCGGCGGTACGCCGGGCGCCGGCAATTCCCCTGCGCTGGGCGGCTCGCCGTCCGTGACCGGCTCCTCCGGTCCGAGCGGCGGTTCGCCGTCCGTGGGCGGCCCGGCGAGCACCGGCCACGCCGGCGGCGGCGTGCAGACCACGAGCGCCTCCGCGAGCACCGCGCCCACCACGAGCGGTTCGCCCTCGATCGGCTCGCCGTCGTCCACGACGCCGTCGACGTCCGGCCCGAGCACGACCACCAACGTGTCGCCGACGAACACGGCCGCTGCGACGACCGCGGCCGCGAGCACGACTGCAAGTACCGGTGCAGGTACGGGTACGGGCTCGGGTACGGGCTCGGGTACGGGTGCGACGCACAACTCCGGTGCCAACAACGGCACTTCGGGCGCATCCAACTCCGCCGGCACACCGACTGCGACCCGCCCCGCGGGTGGCGCGACGCCGACGACCGGGAGCCCGACCACGAGTGCCCCGACCACCGGCAACCCGAGCGGCGCGACGCCGAGTTCGACCACGTCGAACTCGTCCACTCCGAACTCGTCCAACCCGAACTCGATCAACTCGAACTCGACCACTTCGAACGGCACTTCGCCGACCACCGGAACGCCGAACGGCACTTCCCCGGACGCGAACCACATTCCGGGTCAGCGACAGGACAGCCCGGCCGGCAACACCCCCGACCCCGCGACCGACCCGACGGGGAGCGGTCACGACCCGACGACGGGGCCGACGACGGACGCGAATCAGAACGTCACGCCCGACACCGCGCCGGACACCGGACACCGGCCGGACCCGACGACGGACCCGACTTCGACCCCGGATGCACGACCGGACTCGTCTCGGGACACCCATCAGGATCCGAATCACGACCCGAGCCAGGACCCCGGCCAGGACTCGAATCGGGACCCGGATCAGGGCCCGAACCGGGATACGAATCGGGATACGAATCAGGTCCCGAGCCGGGATCCGAACCGGGACACCAGCCTCGACACCGAGTCGACGGTCGCCGGCCCCACCACCGACACCGCGTCGCGTACGGATCAGGAGACCACGCCGTCCCGGGACGGCGGTGTCGGCATCCTGCACCTGGCCCCGGCCGGCAACCCGACGGGTTCGCGGCACGGCACGCCGATCAACGCGGATCCGAACGGTCGGATCGACAACGCGGTGAGCGGGCTGCGCGACCGGATCCGCAACCTCTTCAGCCGAGGCCCGAACGCCTCGCCGAACCCCGCTCCGGGCACACACCCCGAGCCGAACCCCACCTACGACTCGACTCCGTACGCGAACTCGCCGGCCACGACCGACCCGAACCCCCGCCCCGACCGGCCCGATTCACCGCAGAATCCGGACGGGCCGATCGCCGATCGTCCGCCGCTGAACGACGGCCGTCCGCTGAACGAGCCCGGCGGCCTGATGCCGCCGAGCGTACGCGACCAGTCCGTACTGAACGTCGCCGTGCCCCGCGACGCCGACGGCATGCCGCAGGTGCACCCGGACCCGCGCACGGGCCACTGGTTCGCGCTGCAGAACGACGGCGGCACCCAGGTACCCGGTCGCGACACCAACTGCATGGACAGCGTGCTGGCCTTCGGCAACACCTGGTTCGGCCGCCCGGAGGTGGCCGCGGCGCGCATCCCCGGTGAGAACGGCGGCGAAGTGCGGGCGCCGGAGCGCGCCCGGCAGGAGCTCGGTACGAACTGGACACCGCTCGCCCGGCGTCCCGACGGCAGCACCGACACCGCAGGCGCGTACGGCGACATCGAGGCACGGCTGCGCGACGCGGGGCCGGGCGCGATGACGTACGTCGTCACGTCCAGGCCGACCGAGCCGCGGGTGAATCCGGACGGCACCATCGAGACCGGCCAGGTCTCGCACGCGTGGGCCGCGATCAACGTGGACGGCGAAGTCCTGTGGGTCGACCCGCAGTCGGGCCGGGTCATGTCCGAGCCGTATCCGGACCAGAACCGTGTCTGGGCGATCGCCGTGGACGCGAACGCGCAGCCGATCGACATGTCCCTGCCGCCGACCTCGCAGCCGGCGGATCCGACTCCGGAATCCGCTCCGCAGTCGAACCCGCCGCAGCAGAGCCCCGATTCGGCGCCGACGGCGCCCGAGCAGCACACCGGCATGCCCGACCCGTCCGCCGACCCGACGCCCGATGGGCACACCGACCCGGACCGGGACACGGATCCGACCTCCGACGATCCCGCCGGTCGGCCGGACCCGGCCTCCCATCCGACCGGGGACCCGACGCCCACCCCGGCCCGGGACGGCAACGGCGACACCACCGTCGACGCGACTCCGCAGCCGGGCGGACCGCCGACCACGACGCCGCCCGGCGCACCGGTGCGGCCGAATCAGGCGGGCCCGTTCCACGACACGATCCAACGCCTCGGCGAGCGCACGCGCGGTCTCCTCGGCCGGGGTCCGAGCGTCGCGACCGCCCCGAACCACACCACCCCGGCGGCTCCCCCGCCGCATCAGCCCGGCCCGTACCAGCAGAACGACAACGCGCCTTCCCCCTACAACGGGACGCCGTACGGCAACGGCCCGGTCGCGAACAACCCGTACGCGCAACCCCTGCCGCACCACGCCCCGCCGACCGCGCCCGGCAGCCCGATCGCGAACCGGCCACCGCTGTCCGCATCGCGTCCGTTCAACCAGCCCGGCGGTCTGCTCCCGCCCAACTGGAGCGATGCGGCGGCGTTGAACAACGCCGTCCCGCGCAATCCCGACGGCACTCCCGTGGTGCATCCGGACCCCCGACTGGGCCGATGGTTCCGGCTGCAAAACGACGGCGGCCTCCAGGTCCCCGGCCGAAACATCAACTGCCTGGACGGCGTACTGGCCTTCGGCCGCACCTGGTTCGGCCGTCCGGAGGTGTCCGCCGCCCGCATGCCGGGCGAGAACACCGGTGAAACCAACGGCATGGCCCGCGCGGCGCAGGAGGCGAACGCGCCGTGGAGCCGACTCGATGTCGAGCCGGACGGCAGCAACAACCCGGGTGCCGGCTTCGCTCGGTTGGAAGCGGCGCTGCGGGCCTCGGGGCCCGGCTCGATCTCCTACATCGTCACCGAGTGGCCGCCGCGGAACGTGGTGCAGCCGGACGGCTCGGTCAAGGTCGTGCACAGCTCGCACGCCTGGGCCGCGGTCAACGTGGGCGGCGACATCCTCTACGTCGACCCGCAGACGAACCAGATCGCGACCTCTCCGCAGCCGAACGCGACAAGCGTCTACGCCATCACGCTGGGCCCGGACGCCCAACCGGTATCCATGTCGCCCCCGCCGGTCACCCAGCCCGTCGCAACACCACCGCCTCCGCCGCCGCTGCCGCACAACCAGCCGCAGCCGCCGATCAACCCGTACAACCAACAGCCGGTACAAACCAACCCGTACAACCAGCAGCCGGTGCAGCCCGCGCCGCACAACCCGCCGCCGCCGGTGCAGCCGAATCCGTACACGCAGCAACAACAGCAGCAACCGCCGTACGCGCAGCCTGCTCCCCACCACCAGGCCCCGGTGCAGCCCGGCCCGTATCACCAGCCGCCGCAGGATCCCGGGCCCTACAACCAGCCCGCCCCGCACCAGCAACAGCCGTTCCAGACCGGCCCGGTCCACCCCGCGCCGCACAACCAACAGCCCTTCCGGACCGGCCCGGTCCACCCCGCGCCGCACAACCCGGCGCCCGGCGATCTGCCGGACAACGTCACGGGTCCGATGCCCGGCTCGGCGCCGGATCCGACCGGGGGCATCACGCCCGGCAGCAGCCCGAACCCGACGCCTGCCACCCCGACGCCGCCGCGGCACGCCCAGAGCAATCCGCCCGCTCCGATCGACACGACGCCGCCGCTGCCGTCGCCGATGCGGCCCAACCCGAGGCCGCTGGGCGAGCCCGCGACCACGGCGAGCCCGACCGGCGATCGGCCGACCACGCACGACGGTCGGCGCGACGACATCGAGCGCGAGGTCGAGGCGTTCATGGCGACCCGTCCGGCGGCGGAGAACTTCGACCCCAACGCCGCGGCGAACCCCACCCTCGCGCCGAACCCCAACGGCACCACCCCGAGCAATCCGAACCCGCCGAAGCCGGACGACGTCCGCGGCGGCCAGTCCCCGTACGACCTGCACGCCACCCGCGATCCGTCGTTCATGGCGGACCGCTCGAACCTGACGTGGGACACCCACCGCGGCGACGCCGAGTTCGAGATGCCGCAGAGCGCGCGCTCCGACGACCCGCATCCGGACACCGGCGCACCGCCGCGAACCAACCTCAACCGGGCGAAGCTCCTGCGCATGTTCGATGCCGACGGCATCGACGCTCTGGTCAACCATCCGAACCCCGAGGACCTCACCAGCGCCGAGCGGCAGGCCCGGGACGAGTTCGACCGGCTGTTGCGCGGGGACAACGGCGAACTGCTGACCGGCCCCGATCTGGATGCGCGCCGCGCCGAGTTGGCTGCGCGCGGCCGGGACATGACCGGCGCCCGGCGCTACCCGATCAACTCCGGGTACGCGGGCCGGATAGTGCACTTCGCCAGCCCGACGCTGGACAACCATTTCCCCGACGGCGTCTACATCAATCTCCAGGGATACCCTGACTTCACGGCCTACGCGGTCCGCACGATCAATCTTCCGCATACCGTCATCGCCCCGCCCGAGCGCAGCGACTTCCCGCCGGGGCCGGACGGCACCAAGAAATTCAAGGAAGCCCGCGCGGAAGCCAACGACGACCAGCGCAAGCTGGATATCCGCCAGGGCAACGCGGAATTCCGGAACGATCCGATGTGGGCGGGCGTCCGACCGGGTCGTACCGCACCGGGTTACGTCTGGCATCACGTCGAGGGCACACGAACCATGATGCTCATACCGTTCGCAGTACACTACGCGGTGAAACATCACGGCGGGATCGCCAGCGCCATGGCCCCCGATCCCTCGGCCAATGGCTCGACCGGCACCTCGAACGGCAACCCAGGAGCTCAGCAGTGACCGTCGAATTGACGCCGCGCGGGACACTCTCGGAAGAAGCCCTGCGCGAACTCGAAGGGAAACTCGGGTTCGCCCTGCCGGCCGAGTATCGAGCCTGGCTGGCCGCGACCAACGGCGCCGATTTCCCGGTCGCGGCGCAGCTCATGCCACGTGGCCTGGATCCCGAGGACGACCTCTACGGCTACCGCACGGGCGGCGATCCGCACACCGAGTTGCTCTACGCCCACGGCTATTGCCGGGACGTACTCACCCTGGATTATCTGCCGGTCACCCGACTCACCACGGGAATCGTGGCGATCAAGGTCACCGAACCGGAATCCGGGTCGCTCTGGTATTGGAGCGAATCGACGCTCGACACCGACGAGGAATACACCCCGGAATACATCTCGGCCAACAACCTGCGCAAGGTGGCCGATACGTTCGCCCAATTCCTGGAGTTGTGGGAGATCGATCCGACCTCCCCGTTCCTGGATTCCGAGTCCTGAGGTGGGAGCGATGACACACCGCCCCGCCCCGACGAAATACCGGACATGAAGGAGAGGACCGCGGCATGACCGACACCGGCACCGAGCACGGCGGCTCTCCGGCCGCCGAATTCGCGGGTTCGATCGTCGATTTCGGCCGCACGTCGCGCAGCCGGGTATACCCGGACGGTATCTTCGTCGACCTGTACGGATTCCCGGACTTCCTGCCGTACGCGCGGGTGGTGATCGAGACCGGCCCGGTACCGCCGGGCCTGGGTATCGACGAGGCGCGGGTCACCGACGTGCTCGCCGCCAACCTCGCGGCGGCCGGCACCGGCGACCCGCTGTATGCCGACACGATCGAGACCGCGACCCCGCGCGGGTGGACCTGGCACCACGCTCCGCACGTACGCCGGCTCCACCTGGTCCCGGTCGACGTCAAGAACGCGCTCCGGCACCACGGCGGCGTGGCCACGATGACGGTCGACCGGGAGCGCACCGGCCTGTGGAGCCCGGCCGAACAGGCCCGGGTGCCGGCCGGTCTGCACGTGGGCCGACCGCTCACCGACGTCGACCTGACCCACCTGGAGAACAAGTACCTCAAGTACCGACTCCCGCAGGCGTACCGCGCGTTGCTGATCGACAACGGCGGCGGTCCGCCGGCCCGGCCCGCCGTGCACATGCGCCACGGATTCGTGCTGGACCAGCAGTTCTTCAACCTCTACGGCGAGTACGACCCCTACGATCTGCTCGACGTCGCGGCGCGCCTCACCGATCGGCTGACCGCCGATTTCCTGGCCGTCGCGTGGGTCCAGGGTGGTGCCCTGGTGCTCAAGACGCAGGGGGCGGACGCGGGTTCGGTCTGGTACTGGGACAACGACGACCGGTACGCCCGCCGGGGCGACTCCCCCGATTCGACGGTCGCCCTGCTGTCCCGGCTCGCCGACGACGTGATGACGCTGCTGGCCGACGAGCTGATCCAAGTACCGAGCGAACTCGACGAGATCGCCCGCACCGCGGTCGCCGGCGGGCACTACCGACCGGTCGTCGCCGAGCACGCGGGTGCGGGCCTGCCCGCCGACCTGCGTCCCTGACGCGGCATCACGAAGGGAACGGACGAGGACCTGATGTTCGACAATCTGCTGCCGCCCGGCGTCGGTGCGGCGCTGCAACGCCCCGGCATGGAGCCGATGACGGCGGTCGGCGCACACACCACGAGCGTGGACCTGCACCCGGCCGTGACCGCGCTGCTGGACCGCACCGAGCCCGCGATGCGCTCGGTGTTCCACGGGCGGTGCCCCGACGCCCTGTTGTTGTCCGAGGTCGCGGTCGAGGCGGAGGCCTCGTTGGCCGCCGAGGGCACGCACGACCCCGATCACGAGGTCGTGCTCGACCGGATGCGACACCTGCTGCGCGGCGCGGCGATCGCCGCGATCCTGCTGCGCGAGCCGAACGACCCCGCGCACGAACGGCCGATCCCGCCCTGCTCGTCCTGCGCACCCGCGCTGGCGGCCCTGGGGGTCACGATCCTGGAGGTGCCCGCGTCATGAGCGACCGCTTCCCCGAGGCCGTGGCCCAGGCCCTCACGGCCACCGGCTGGCAGCCCGGCATCCACATCCCGGAAGAGGAGCTCCTGCGCTGGTACCGGGCGTTGGGCACGGCCGGGATCGACGTCCCGCCGAGCGCGATCAAGGCGCTGTGGGAGTTCGGCGGGATGACGGTGCATCAGTACGGTCCCGGCGTGGACATGTCCCGCATGCCGTTCCGAATCGACCCGATGGTCGGGCTGTACGCGGGCGACGTGCTCGCCGCATATGGCGCGGCGCTGGGTCGGCCGCTCACCCCGGTCGGCGAATACGACTTGGGCCGCGGCCGGTTGGCGATGGATCCGCGCGGCGCGGTGTACCTGTGGTGGGGCGATCTGTGGCACGTGGCCGACACCTTCGACGACGCGCTGATCGCGCTGATCGAGGGCCGCCGACCGACCCGCCTGGACCTGGCACCGGCCGACGCGCCGCTGCCGCCGCGGCCGATCGACGAGCGCGAGGCCCGGGACAAGGCCCGCCGGCACGTGGTCGGCGGCGGTCCGAACGCGCCGACCGACTTCGTGATGACCGAGTTCGAGTACGGCTGGCTGGTCCAGGCGATCTACCCGAACCCCGACCCGATGGCCAACGTCGGCGCCGGCCAGTGGATCGTGGACCGCCGCAACGGCCGCGTGACGCTGTGGCCGAGCCTTCCGTCCGCGAACGTCCTGGCCATGTTCCGCGAACGCTACGTGGACGCGTAGCACGCAGCCGCCGGCCGCGAACACACCGGCCACGAACGCCGATGCGCCCCGGAACCGGTGGGTTCCGGGGCGCATCGCATGACGGCTATCGGCGGAGCCGAGTCACTGTCGAATGTGATCCTTGTTGATCCCGTACCCGGGTATGTGCATCCGACCACCCAACTGTGTGTACATCGCGGACTCCACGTTGGTGAAGAACACGACGGGAACGTTGATCGGCGGCGGACTGTCCGGGGTGAAGGTGATCGGAACGACTCCGAAGATGTTGCCCTTGAGGTACTTGACGTACATCGTCGTCTTCGTATCCGCTTCCATCCAGGACTTGCTGCCCTCTCGGGCCGTGATGGCGACGTCCTTGCCCGACGCTTCCTTCACCGTCATCGAGAGGTTCCAGATGTCGATCCCCTTCGAGACGGTGAACTTCAGTGCCGGTTCCTCGGTCCCTTGGAGGGTCTTCACCTTCACCACGCCTTCGTAGTTCAGACCCGCCATCGCCAGCAGATTGGATCTGAGCACGAACGGGTCGACCGCGACCGGCGGTTCGCCGGATCCGGCCTTGGCCTCGACCGGGCCCTCGATCGGGCACGGAAACGGCGTCTTACCGTTCGTCGGCTTGGCAGGGGACGACGTGGCGGACGGTTTCGCCGATGTCGCGGCGGACCGGGTCGCCGCCTTGCCGGAGGGCGTGGCCGCCACCGTCGCGGGCGGCGTGGTCGTCGCGAGTGCCGACGGCGCAGCCTCCACCGGAGCGACCGGCGCGACGGGCACCGTCGGTGCGGTCGATGCCTTGGACGGGAGCTTGATCCCGGGCAACCCGAGCCCCGGGAGACCGGGCAGGGTCAACTCGGGCAATTTCAGCTCGGGCAGCTTGAGTTCGGGCAACTTCGGTGCCGGCGTCCCCCCTTGCGGCGACTTCGACTCCGACGCCCTGGTTTCGGCCGCCGGGAGGGACGTCGCCGCGGCGGGTTGCCCCGTTTTGGCGACCGGCGTGGAGGCCACCGACTTGGCGGGGGCCGTGCTCGGCGCCGTGCTCGCCGTGCTCGGCGGCGCCGACGTGCTCGACGAAGTCGTGGGACTCGCCGAAACGCACGGACCGTCCGCGTACGGGTTGCTCGGCAGTTCATCGCTGGGCGACGCCTGGGCGATGCCGACGACACCCACGACGCCGATCATTGCCGTCGCGATCGTCGCCAGCGCCACCCGCGGCGAGGCCGCCCCTCGGGAACCGTCACCGGGCCGGTCGGTCTCCGACCCGGTCGATGCTTCCCCCGAGGCATCAGGGGCCTTTCCGTTCAGAGCCTGCGCGAGGAAGCCGTCCTCGACCAACGTTTCGTCGGGAACTCGTTCGTCCCCGCTGCCGCCCTCGTCGTCGTCATCCGGGCGGTCCTCGCCGGCTTCCTCTCCCGCCGGCAGGTACACCCACGAGATCGCGAGCGTGCCGCCGATCAGGCCGCACAACATCCCGACGAAGAACCCACCGAAGGTGGCGACGATGAACGACACCAGCGACACGAGGATCACGAAGATCCCGATGTAAACCCTGGCCTTGGGGTTCAGCCAGATCGCAATCCCGGACAGGATCAGGATCGCGCCGATGAAGATCGCCGAGACGCCGCCCATCTGGGTGATCTTGAAGGTGATGTCACCGGCGCTGAGTGTCGCGTAGGGCGCCCACAGGATCGGGCCGGAACCCAGGATCGTGAAGAGCCCGGCCCAGAAGGGCCGTTCCTTGCGCCAACTGCGAAACGCCTGCCATCCACGTCCCAGCGCGCTGGGTTGCCGCTGTTCTGCGGTCACTCTCGACTCCCTGGAGTGTTGCTGCGGTATCGCGGACCGGCTGCGGGCGGACCTGCCCCCCGCAGCCGACGATGCGTCAGAAGCACTCCAGGCTCGGGCCGCCGACCTTCAGGTGCAGGTCGTTGAGCCAGAACTTGCCTGCCTGGACCATCCACGCGGACTGGTTCACGTTGGTGAACTTCGCCTTGGTGGCCTGTTGGCCGAACATGTTCGGGGCACCGTTGCCGATGTCCTTGGGACCCTTGGCCCACGGAACGCCGTTGTCCTTGCCCATGGTCGACGCGTCCACGCCGATGTCGATGTTCTCGAAGTAGGCGTCGCCGTCGAGCGAATCCATCGAGAGCGTCATGTTCTCGGCCTTCGCGGGCCGACCGTTCCCGCCCGCCTTGATCTGCATGACGAGCGGAGTGCCGGGCACGCGCACCGACTGACACATGTTGGTGATCTGCGCGGTGCCGAGTGCCGCCGTGGCCACCGGCACGTCGGCGCCGTTCTTGCGCTTGAGCGCCTCGCCGTACTGCGAGAAGTCGGTGGCGTCCATCTCGTCCGCGTGCACCTTGAAGTTGCCGCCGGACACCGTGATGTTGACCGGCACGACACCGTTGGCGACCCCCGCGAACACACCGACGGTCATGGCCGCGACCGGTATGAGGGTGATGCCGAACCGCTTCCAGCGAGTCTTGCCGCTACCCGCCTGAACCTTCTTGTCCATGGTCCTCCTCGGGACAGAATCCCCTCCTCGTGCGGACCAGGGCCGCACGTGGCGGGGCATGGAGGGAGGGCCTGCCTGTCCTGGGACGGACCGGCACGGCCTGGATGGGGAGGTCCGCGCCCGAGCCACCGACCGGCTGCCGGGGCGAATGGGACACGGATCGAGCGGCCCGATCATCTTTCACGACCGGGTCGGCACACAAGAGGTTCGTTACCGGCGAGTAACGCCGACTCCGGGACCGCACTCACGGCCGGGTCACAGCGCGGCATCGACACCGGCATCGGGTGGTGCGATTTGGCCTGATAAGTCCGCTACAGGGTCACCCGTAAGTCACCAAATGCCACGCAGGGCAAGGGAAATGACCCATAGTCAAAGATGGGTAAAGACCAAGCCCCGACCGCTCTCGAGCACGAGAACGGCCGGGGCCTCATCGACGAACCGAGTGCCTGCGCGGGATCGGGAGGCGCAGGACCGGGGGTGCCGAAGCGAAGGAACGCAGGATCGAAGGTGCGGGATCAGAAGAGCACGCCGGCCAGCGCCATTCGCGCCTTGGGCACCCTCGGGTCGTCCGCACCGACGATCTCGAACAGGTCGAGCAGGTGCAGGCGCGCCTTGTTCCGGTCGTCGCCCGCCGTCCGCCGCACGGTCTCCACCAGCCGGGCGAACGCCTCGTCCGCGCGACCGTCCAGGACGTCCAGGTCGGCCGCGAGCGTCTGCGCCGCGACGTCGTCCGGGCGTTCGGCGGCGTCCACGCGGGCCTTGTCCGCGTCCACGCCCTGGGTGCGCAGCAGGAGTTCGGTGTTGATCAGGCCGAGCTTGGCCTCGGCGTGCGCCGGGTGGTCGGAGAGCACGTTGCGGAACGCCTGAGCCGCGCCGTCCAGATCGCCGGCCTCCAGCGCCTCGTCGGCGGCTGCCAGCAGCGGGTCGCCGGCGGGCTCCTCCTCGGCCTCGGCGGGCGCGTCGGCGGGCTCGCCGTCGACCACGACGCCGGTCAGGCCGAAGCGCTCCTCACCGAGCTGGACGAGCTGGTCCAGCACCTGCCGGGCCTGCTGCTCGGGCACCACACCCTGGAACAACGGAGCGAGTTGACCACCCAGGACCGCCATCACGGCGGGGATGCCCTGGATGCCGAACTCCTGGGCGAGACGCGGGTTGGCGTCGACGTCGATCTTGGCGAGCACGAAGCGGCCGGCGTATTCCTCGGCCAGACGCTCCAGCAGCGGGCTCAGCTGTTTGCACGGCTGGCACCACTCGGCCCAGAAGTCGATCACGACGGGGGCCTGTTGGGAGAGCGCGAGCACATCGGTCTCGAAGGTGGCCTCGGTGACGTCGATGACGACCCGTTGGGCACCGGACGCGGCGGCGGGCTTCCCGGCCGGCGCGGCCGCACGCTTGGCGGCGTTGTCGGCGGCGGCCTTGACCGCACCGAGGTCGACTACTCCGCGCATGGACATGTTCCGTGGCTGCATGTAGACATCTTCCCCCGAGAGCGAGTCGAACGATGCACGGGGCGACCCACCGGTGCATGCCGAAGCCTCGTCGCGTCCCGGTCCCCGCAGGATGCGGGCCCCGGGACGGACGACGACCCTTGACGGGTCGTCAGTCGCGATCGTGTGCTCGAATCCCCATCCAGGCACCGCGATTCGCTACGGCTCGTAGCGTAAGGGGCGCGCCGGGGGGAATGCGACCGTAGGATCCGCAATGACGGATGTGAGTTGCACCACCGCCGCGCACCTTACCAATCGGTAACATGACCGACCGTGTACGACGAATCGGCCGGAGACCACTCGCACGACCCGCCCATGCAGCGCAAGGGACGCCCGCGCAGCACCACCGCGGACGACGCGATCCTGGACGCGGCGCGCTCGTTGCTGGCCGACGGCGGATGGGCCGGGCTGACCATGGGGGACGTCGCCGCACGAGCGGGCGTGGCCAAGACCACGCTGTACCGCCGCTGGCACTCCAAGCACGACCTGGCCATCGCCGCGGTCGCGGAAATGCTCGGCACCCTCGAACTGCCGGATCAGGGTCCGGATCTACGCGCGGACGTCGAGGACGTGGTCCGCCGCTTCGCCGCACTCCTGGGCCGCCCGGACATGCGCACGGCCCTGATGGGCCTGGTCGCCGACTCCACCAGCGACCCGGCCCTGCGCCGACGCATCCGCGAAGAGGTCGTCGACCCGCAAAAACGCCTCGTCCTAGAAGGCCGCGCCCGCGCCGAGACCCGAGGCGAAATCACCGCCCCGGGTGACATAGACGTCGACCTCGTCTTCGACATCATCGCCGGCACGGTGGTCCAACACATCCTGGTAAGCGCCGAACCCGCCTCCGACGCCTGGGTCCAACGCTTCACCACTTTCGTAGTAACCGGCATGCTCCCCCAACCCACCCCACCCACCCGAGCCGCCACATAAGCCCACCCAGCCGGGCACGAGACCAAGCAGCCCGGCCGGCGCATGAGGCCACTCAGCCCCGCCGGCGCTTGAGGCGAACCCAGCCCGGCCGGCGCATGAGGCCAAACAGCCCCGCCCAACGTGCGCTCGAGGCCACCGATGCCGCGGGCGAGGCCACACCCGACCCCGTCAGAACCGAGCCGGCTCCGTATACGTGCCCCACTCCTCCCGAAGGACATCGCAGATCTCCCCGAGCGTCGCCTCCACCCGAGCCGCCGCCAACATCGGCGGCACCAAATTCCCCGAGCCGCGTGCAACGCCCCGCATCGCGGACAACGCCGCAGTCACCGCCGCCTGATCCCGCCCGCCGCGCCGCACGGCAAGCGCCGACACCTGGTCCCGCTCGACCTCGTGGCTGACCCGCATGATCTCCAGGTCACCGGTCACCGAGCCCTCGTGGCAGTTGACCCCCACCACCCGCTTGTCACCCTTCTCCACGGCCCGCTGGTACCGGAACGCCGACTCGGCGATCTCCCCGGTGAACCACCCGTCCTCGATGCCGCGCAGGATGCCGGACGTCATCGGCCCGATCGGGTGCGGCGACGTCTCGCCCAGCTCACGGATCCGCGCGAACGTCGCCTCCGCCTCGGCCTCCAGCCGATCCGTCAGCGCCTCGACGTACCAGGACCCGCCCAGCGGGTCGGCCACCGCCGCGACCCCGGTCTCCTCCATCAGCACCTGCTGGGTGCGCAGCGCGATCTCCGCGGCCTGCTCACTCGGCAGCGCCAACGTCTCGTCCAGCGCGTTCGTGTGCAGCGAGTTGGTGCCGCCGAGCACCGCCGCGAGCGCCTCGACCGCGGTGCGCACCACGTTGTTGTACGGCTGCTGCGCGGTCAGCGAGACACCGGCCGTCTGGGTGTGGAAGCGCAACCACTGCGCCTTCGCGGTCTTGGCGCCGTACACGTCGCGCATCCACCGCGCCCAGATCCGACGCGCCGCGCGGAACTTGGCGATCTCCTCGAAGAAGTCCACGTGCGCGTCGAAGAAGAACGACAGCCCGGGCGCGAAGACGTCGACGTCCATCCCGCGCGACAGCCCCAGCTCGACATAGCCGAAGCCGTTGGCCAGCGTGTACGCGAGTTCCTGCGCGGCCGTCGCCCCGGCCTCGCGGATGTGGTAGCCCGACACCGAGAGCGGCTTGTACGCCGGGATCTCGGCCGCGCAGTACTCCATCAGGTCGCCGATCAGGCGCAGATGCGGCTCGGGAGCGAACAGCCACTCCTTCTGGGCGATGTACTCCTTGAAGATGTCGGTCTGCAGCGTGCCGTTGAGCGTGCCGATGTCCACGCCCTGCCGTTCGGCCGCCACCAGGTACATGCAGAACGCCGGCACGGCCGGCCCCGAGATGGTCATCGACGTGGTCACGTCGCCGAGCGGGATGTCGCGGAAGAGCACGTCCATGTCGGCCGCCGAGTCCACCGCGACCCCGCAGTGCCCGACCTCGCCGAGCGAGCGCTCGTCGTCACTGTCGCGGCCCATCAGCGTGGGCATGTCGAACGCGACCGACAGGCCGCCGCCGCCGTTCGCCAGGATCATCCGGTAGCGCTCGTTGGTCTGTTCGGCGTTGCCGAATCCGGCGAACTGCCGGATGGTCCACGCCCGGCCGCGATAGCCGGTCGCGTACAGACCGCGGGTATAGGGAAATTCGCCCGGCCAGCCGATCCGTTCGAAGCCCTCGTAGGGCTGGTCGGCGGGCGGCCCGTAGACCGGTTCGACCTCAAGTTCGGAGAGCGTGGTGCGGCGCATGCCGTCGTTGCGGACCTTGTCGTACCGGTCCTGCCAGCGCCGCCGACCCTCTTCGATGTCCTCGGTGTTCACGTGGCTCCTGTCCGCTGCCGTCGTCGTAGGACCCATTCCCGCGCGGCACGAGAAAATTACTAGGACGTCCTAGTAAATGTCCACGACCGCGGAACCGACTCCGCGAACGGCCCCGAAAACACCGAAGCCCCCGACGGAACGTCGGAGGCTTCGAAAACACCGGGAGCCGGGGCACGGCCCCGACCGGCGACCGCTCAGGCGGCAGCCGGGGCGGCGGTCGGCTCGACCAGCTTGTGCTTCATCTTGTAGTCGAAGACAAACGGACCGAACGGCGGGATCGCCGCGATGAAGGCGAGCAGCGTGGTCTTGTTGTCCCAGGACAGCTTGGTGCGCACGTCCATCATGGCCAGCAGGTACAGGATGAACATGACCGCGTGCAGCAGGCCCAGCGGCATGACCAGGTTGATGTCCGAGATCCGGCTCAGCAGCGAGCCGAAGACGAGCAGGAGCAGGAACGACGTGCCCTCGGCGATCGAGATCACCTTGAAGCGGCCGACAGCGGTGGAAAGCATGGGGATCCTCGGGGGAAGCGGATGCGGAACGGGCTGACTGCGAGCCGATGACGTGTGCCGAGCGGGCCGAGCGGCCACGGGTCGGTCGGACGGTGCGGCGGGGGTGGGCGCCTCAGGCGGTGGCGCCGGCGGTTTCGAGCCCGCGCTCCCGGACCGCCTCGACGGCCTTGCGCTCGGCGAGGAACGACGCGAGCGGGATCGTGCCGGCGACCATCATCAGCAGCATGCGCTCGAACTTCCACTTCATCTTGCTGCTGAGGTCGAAGGTGACGACCAGGTAGATCATGAAGAGCAGACCGTGTGCCTGGCTGACGTAGAGCGTCGCCTTCTCGCCCGTGTCGAACCCGTACTTGAGGACCATGCACAGGCACAGGACCAGGAGCATGCACCCGGTGATCCAGGCCATCACCCGGTAGCGGGTCAATACGACAGGCTTCACGGCAGCACCTTCGGTAACGGCGGCTTCGACGACCTCGTCGACCGCTTTTCACAATGGCGCATGCAGCTTACGTCGCCGCCACCGGGGTCCCCGAATCCGCCCCCTCCCACCGTTATGTGCCGGCCGGGACATGCCGGGCGTCGCGTCGGCCGTACGTCGGGCCGCACGTCGGTCGGGTCGCCCTCCGCCTACGCGTCGGCGGAGTCGCGCTCCGCAACGATCGGCGTGTGCGCCGAGGCGTTCTCCGCCGCGGGCTCCTCGATCCGGAAGTCGCCCGCGTCCACCCGCAACACCCGCAGCAGGTCGAACAACTGGGCGCACTGCTCCGGGGTGTACGCGCCGAGCCCGAACTCGCGCGCGGTCAGGTCGCGGGTGGCCCGCTCGGTGACGTCGCGCCCCTTGTCGGTGATCACCGCGAGCACGCCCCGCCCGTCCCGCGGGTTCGGCCGGCGGGCGACCAGTTCGGCCTGCTCCAGGCGGTCGATCGTGTTGGTCACACTCGTCGGGTGGACCATCAACCGCTCGCCGATCCGGGACAGCGGCAACGATCCGGTCCGGCTGAAGGTGAGCAGCACCAGTGCCTCGTAGCGGGCGAAGGTCAGCCCGTACGGCTTGAGCACCGCGTCGGCGCCCGCGAGCAGGATCTGCTGGGCGCGCATGATCGAGGTGATGGCGACCATCGGCGGGCACTCCCCCCAGTGCTCTCGCCAGTGCTCGTCGGCACGCGTGATCGGATCGAAGGGGAGATTCAGTGGCTTCGGCACGGGCCGAGCGTAGTGGAGGTTACCGATCGGTCACGTGGCTGTCTCACGTCTCGCGCATGCCCCCGCGCGCGTACCCTGCGCGCATGGCGCACGGTCGGCCGCGGTCGCCGGGCCGCGACGCGCCGGTGGCCTGCCTCGACCCACAGGTCATTCAAGCTTCAACTATTTTCGGTATTCTCTGTACATGACCGAAGCCGAGCCCAGGTGGCTGAGCGATGAAGACCAGTGGGTCTGGCGCCAGATCATCGCCGTGATCAACATGCTGCCGCCGCGGTTGGAGCGTGAACTCCAGCGCGCGCACGGGTTGTCCCTGCACGACTACCAGATCCTGGTCCGGCTCTCCGAGCACCCGGATCGGGAGGTACGGCTGAGCGATCTCGCCGAGGCGACCCAGCAGTCCAAGAGCCGACTCTCGCACCAGATGACCCGGATGGAGAACGCCGGCCTGGTGGCGCGCCGCAACTGTCCCACCGACCGGCGCGGCGCCTTCGCGGTGCTCACCGAGGAGGGTTGGCGAGTGCTCGAGGCCGCGGCGCCCACACACGTGGAAGGCGTCCGCGAGCACCTGATGGACGTGATGACACCCGCCCAGAAGCAGGTCGTCGGCGAAGCCTTCGGCGCAGTGGCCGAAAACCTCCGCCCACCCACCCGCCCCACGTCCTGCCCCAAGCCCAGCCCGTCCGGCGTGTGAGGCCACGAAGCCGAGCCCAGCCGCCCACCCGGCCCCGCAACCTCACCCCGACCGGAACCAAACCAGCCGGCCCGCCCGCCGCTTGACGACGCGACACCAAGCCCGGCCCACCCGGCACCGCACCCTCACCCCGACCGGCACCAAACCAGCCCGTCCGGCGCTTGAGGACGCCAAGCCGAGCCCGGCCCGGCCAAACGACCGGGGCCGAGCCGTCAGCCCGTCCGGCGCTTGAGGACGACAAGACAGACCGACGTCGGCCCCGCGACCGGGCCGGGCCGGGCCGGATCGGAGGCGGCAGCGGCCGCCTAGCCCCCCAGCCCCGCGATCAACTCGTCCGCAGCCGCATACGGATCCAAATCCCCCGAAAGCACCCGCGCAGCAAGCGCATCGAGCCGCAGGCCACCCCGCAGGTCGCCGATCCGCGCCCGCAACGCGGTGACCGCGATCGCCTCGACCTCGTCGGCCACCCGGCGCCGGCGCCGCCGGGTGAGCTCGCCGCCGGCCTCCATCCAGGCCCGGTGCTTCTCCAGCGCCTCGACCACCTCGTCGACACCCTCGCCGCGCGAGGCCACCGTCTTGACGATCGGCGGACGCCAGTCCCCCGGCCCGCGCGCCTCGCCCAGCGAGAGCATGTGGCCGAGTTCGCGCGCGGTGGTCGCCGCGCCGTCCCGGTCCGCCTTGTTGACCACGTACAGATCGCCGATCTCCAGGATCCCGGCCTTGGCCGCCTGGATCCCGTCCCCCATCCCGGGCGCGAGCAGCACCACCGTGCTGTCCGCCATCGAGGCGATCTCCACCTCGGACTGGCCCACCCCGACGGTCTCCACAATCACCACGTCACAGCCCGCCGCATCCAGCACCCGCAGGGCCTGCGGGGTGGACCAGGACAGGCCGCCCAGATGGCCGCGCGAGGCCATCGAGCGGATGTACACCCCGGGGTCGGTCGCGTGGTCCTGCATCCGCACCCGGTCGCCGAGCAGCGCACCGCCGGAGAACGGCGAGGACGGGTCCACCGCGAGCACGCCCACCCGCCGGCCCAGCCTGCGGTAGGCGCTCACCAGCGCGGTGGTGGAGGTCGACTTGCCCACACCGGGTGATCCGGTCAGCCCGACCACGTACGCGTTGCCGGCCAACGGCGCGAGCGCGGCCATCACCTCGCGCAGTTTCGGCGACGCGTCCTCGACCAGCGAGATCAACCGGGCGACCGCCCTCGGCCTGCCCTCCCGGGCCTGGGCCACCAACGTCGCGACATCCATCCCCGACCTCATGCGCCACCGCTTCCCTGCTCGGATATGCCGAAACGACCCCGCAGTCGGCGCGACGCACACCCAGGTGTGCGCCACGCGACTCCGAGATCGTTTCAGGTGGGTGTATCACCGGGAACCGCCCGGTCGGCACCACCCGCCGGGTCCGGGCGCGGGCCCGGGTGCGCGGCGACCGGATCGGCTCAGTTGCCCGGGACCGTGATGATCAGCGCGTCGCCCTGGCCACCGCCACCGCACAGCGCCGCCGCGCCGGTGCCGCCGCCGCGCCGCTTGAGTTCGAGCGCCAGGTGCAGCACCACTCGGGCGCCGGACATCCCGATCGGGTGACCCAGGGCGATCGCGCCGCCGTTGACGTTGACCTTGTCGGTGCCGACCCCGAGGTCGCGCATCGACTGCACGGCCACCGCCGCGAACGCCTCGTTGATCTCGATCAGGTCCAGGTCCTCGACGGTCAGACCCTGCTTGCCCAGCGCGTGCTTGATCGCGTTCGAGGGCTGCGACTGGAGCGAGTTGTCCGGGCCCGCGACGTTGCCGTGCGCGCCGATCTCGGCCAGCCACTCCAGGCCCAGCTCCTCGGCCTTGGCCTTGCTCATCACCACGACGGCGGCGGCGCCGTCGGAGATCTGCGAGGCCGAACCCGCGGTGATCGTGCCGTCCTTGGTGAACGCCGGGCGCAGCTTGCCCAGGGACTCCGCGGTGGTGTCCGGACGCACACCCTCGTCGGTGGCGAACGCGATCGGCTCGCCGCGCCGCTGCGGGATCTGCACCGGCACGATCTCCGCGTCGAAGACGCCGTTCTTCGCGGCGGCGGCGGCCCGCTGGTGCGACAGCGCCGCCACCTCGTCCTGCTCCGCGCGCGAGATGTTCAGCTTGCCGTTGTGGTGCTCGGTCGACTCGCCCATCGGGATGTTCTCGAACGCGTCGGTCAGCCCGTCGTAGGCCATCGCGTCGAGCATCTCGACCGCGCCGTACTTGAAGCCCTCCCGGGATTTCGGCAGCAGGTGCGGGGCGTTCGTCATGGACTCCATGCCGCCCGCGACCACGATGTCGAACTCGCCCGCGCGGATCAGCTGATCGGCCAGCGCGATCGCGTCCAGGCCGGAGAGACAGACCTTGTTGACGGTGAGGGAGGGCACGTTCATCGGGATGCCGGCCTTGACCGACGCCTGGCGGGCGGGCATCTGCCCGGCACCCGCCTGGAGCACCTGGCCCATGATCACGTACTGGACCTGGTCTCCGGTGATGCCCGCGCGCTCCAGCGCGGACTTGATCGCGATGGCGCCGAGGTCGGTGCCGGAGAAGCCCTTGAGGGATCCGAGCAGACGACCCATGGGCGTGCGGGCCCCGGCGACGATGACAGAACCGGCCATGAGGGTGGCCTCCACAACTTTATGGTCGGGGTGCCATCGCCAGGCGGTCCGGACGACGTGCGGCATCCCCGCGACGGACGTGAGGTTGTTCCGGAACCTACCCGGAAGGGCCGCGACCGTGGCAGGGGGCTCCGATGTGACGGAACCCACCATGTCGGGCCGCCCAAACCGAGTGGGCTCTCACCCATAGTCTCGTTTCGACGGACCGGGTATCTACTCGCAGGTAACCCGGGTATTTCCCAGAGGCCTTTGGAGGCCATGGTGCTCACGCGTATCGACCACATCGGCATCGCCTGCCACGACCTCGACGCGACGGTGGCGTTCTACACAACGACCTACGGTTTCGAGGTGTTCCACACCGAGGTCAACGAGGAGCAGGGCGTCCGCGAGGCGATGCTCAAGATCAACGAGACGTCGGACGGCGGCGCCTCCTACCTCCAGTTGCTGGAGCCCATCCGGGACGACTCCACCGTCGCCAAGTGGCTCGCCAAGAACGGCGAGGGCGTGCACCACATCGCCTTCGGCACCGCCGACGTCGATGCGGACTCGGCCGCGATCAAGGACAAGGGCGTGCGGGTGCTGTACGACGAGCCGCGTCGTGGTTCCATGGGCTCGCGCATCACTTTCCTGCACCCCAAGGACTGTCACGGTGTGCTCACCGAGCTGGTGACCTCGGCCGCGAAGCCCGACGCGGAGCACTGAGCCGAGCGCTCGACCCGCGCCGGCGCGCGGTATTCCGGCGACCGCCCGCGACATCCCGCACGCGGCGCCGGCCCCGACCATGCCCCTCCCCGCCCGACAACCCGTCAAGCGGGCGGCGCAGTTCCTGCGACTCCGCCTCTTGTCGGGTTTGTGCGGACCGCCTAGCGTTACCGGCGGGTAAGTTCAGCGAAGTTCAACAAACCCTCATGTTGTCCCATGCTTCACACGCCGACCCATGGAGGCCGACGATGAAGGAGATCCTCGACGCCATCCTCGCGGGGGACACCCCCAAGGAGGCGTACGCAGCGCTCCCGCTTCCCGACTCGTACCGCGCCGTCACCGTCCACAAGGACGAGGAGACGATGTTCGAGGGCATGGAATCGCGGGACAAGGATCCGCGTCAGTCGCTGCACGTCGAAGACGTGCCGCTGCCCGAACTCGGCCCCGGCGAAGCCCTCGTCGCCGTGATGGCCAGTGCAATCAACTACAACACCGTGTGGACCTCGCTCTTCGAGCCGGTCTCCACCTTCCGCTTCCTGGAGAAGTACGGCCGCAACTCGGAGCTGACCAAGCGGCACGACCTGCCCTACCACGTGGTCGGCTCCGACCTCGCGGGTGTCGTCCTGCGCACCGGCGCGGGGGTCAACGCCTGGAAGCCCGGCGACGAGGTGGTCGCGCACTGCCTGTCGGTCGAGCTGGAGAGCGCGGACGGGCACGCGGACACGATGCTCGACCCCGAGCAGCGCATCTGGGGCTTCGAGACCAACTTCGGCGGCCTCGCGCACATCGCCCTGGTCAAGAGCAACCAGCTGATGCCCAAGCCGGCACACCTGTCGTGGGAAGAGGCCGCCTCGCCGGGCCTGGTCAACTCGACGGCGTACCGCCAGCTCGTCTCGCGCAACGGCGCCGGCATGAAGCAGGGCGACAACGTGCTGATCTGGGGCGCCTCCGGCGGCCTGGGCTCGTACGCGACCCAGTTCGCCCTCGCCGGCGGCGCGACGCCGATCTGCGTGGTGTCCTCCGAGGACAAGGCGCAACTGTGTCGGGACATGGGCGCCGAGCTGGTGATCGACCGCCGGGCCGAGGACTTCCGCTTCTGGAAGGACGAGCGCACCCAGGACCCGCGCGAATGGAACCGGTTCGGCAAGCGCATCCGCGAACTCACCGGCGGCGAGGACGTGGACATCGTCTTCGAGCACCCGGGTCGCGAGACGTTCGGCGCCTCCGTGTACGTCACCCGCAAGGGCGGCACCATCGTGACCTGCGCATCGACGTCGGGTTACATGCACGAGTACGACAACCGTTATCTGTGGATGAGCCTGAAGCGCATCGTCGGCTCGCACTTCGCCAACTACCGGGAGGCGTGGGAGGCGAACCGTCTGGTGGCGAAGGGTAAGATTCACCCGACGTTGTCGCGCACCTACGCTCTGGAAGACACCGGCCAGGCGGCCCGGGACGTCCACCGGAACCTGCACCAGGGCAAGGTGGGCGTACTGTGTCTTGCACCGGAGGAGGGCCTGGGGGTTCGGGACGCCGAGATGCGAGCGCGGCATATCGACGCCATCAACCGCTTTCGTAACGTCTGACGGCGGTCCCTGGATCTGAGACCATTCTCCCTGGTAGTCAATGCGGTACGGGCGGTTCCGGATGTACATACGGGGTCGCGTCGTCACCAACCGGTCGGAAACGGCCGATTTGCAGTACTGAAACGTACGCGGCCAGGGGATGGAGTGGGACCCCACAGTGCGGGGCTACGACCGCTACCAAGTTGACGAGCACCTCGAACTGCTCGACGACGAGATCAAGCGGCTGAAGAAGGAGCGCGACGACACCGTCGCACACGCGGAGGACCTCGGCTATCAGGTCGAGGTTCTCCGCGCGAAGCTGCATGACCTTCGCCGCCAGCTCGCCACGCCCCGATTCGACAGCATCGGCGGCCAGGCCGAGCAGATGCTGCGCAATGCCCAGTTGCAGGCCGATCAGGTCCGCGCGGACGCCGAGCGCGAACTCCAGGAGTCGCGCGCGACCACGCAGCGCCTGCTCCAGGAGGCCGCCGCGCGCTCCGCCCGGCTGGAGGCCGACTGGCAGGCCGAGGTGATGGAGCGCCGCCGGCGCCTGGACGAGGAACTGGCCCAGGCACGCCAGGCCACCGAGGCCCGGGTCAACGAGAACGTCGCGTGGGCCGAGCAGTTGCGGGCCCAGGCCGAGGAGCGTTCGCGCCAACTCCTGGACAACGCCCGCGCCGAGGCCGAACGGATCGCCGCCGCCGCGCGCGAACAGGCCGTCGGTGCCGGCGAGAGCACCCGCGCCGAGGTCGAATCGCTGCTCTCCCGGGCGCAGAGCGACGCGGACCGGGTGATCGCCGAGGCCAAGGCCCGGGCGAGCGCGGCCGTGGACCAGTCCGAACAGCTGCGCACCGAGACCCGCACCCGTGCGGAGAGCCTGGTGGGCGACGCCCGGGTCGAGGCCGCCCGGATCATCGGCGAGGCACGATCCGAGGCCGAGCGGGTCACCGGCGAGGCCGGTGCCCGCGCACAGGGCGCCTCCGAGAACACCGCGAAACTGCTCGAATCCGCCCAGTTGGAGATCGAGCGGCTGCGCGCCGAGGCGGCCGGCGAGGCGGACCGCCGCCAGGCCGAGGCCCAGCGCCTGCTCCAGGACGCCGAGGTCGAGGCGAACGAGAAGCTCGGCAAGGCCGCCGGCGACGCCGAGGCGTACCTGGCCAAGGCCCGCGCGGAGGCGGACAAGGTCACCGCCGAGGCCCGCGCCGCGGCCGAGCGGCTGCGCGCCGAGGCACTCGCCGAGGCGGACCGGCTGCGCGACGAGGCCCGCACCGAAGTCGAGTCGCTGCGTACCGACACCCGCACCGAGTTGGACACCGCCCGCGAGGAAACCCTGGCCCGGGTCGACGAGTTGGAGGCCGGGGCGCGCGCGGAGATCGAGCGTCGCCGGCAGGAGGTGGACCGACTGCGGGCCGAGGCACAGCAGTTGCTCACCAACGCCGAGGCCGGCGCCGCCGAGCGCCTGGAGACCGCCGCGCGGGCCGCGGACGACCTGATGGCCAAGTCCCGGTCCGAGGCGGAGCGGCTGCAGAGCGAAGCCCGCACCGAGGCGGACGAGTTGCGGGCCCGCGCGCAGGCCGACGCCGAGGCGGTCGAGGTGCGCACCCGCGAGTCGAGCGATCGACTGGCCAACGAGGCCCGCGAGTACGCGGACCAGGTGCGCGCCAAGGCCGCGCAGAGCGCCGAGGAACTGCTGGAGACGGCCCGCGCCGAGACCGGCAAGCTGCGCGAGAAGGCGGTTGCCGACACACACCGCCTGCGCGAGCTCACGCAGCGCCAACAGGCGGAAGCCGTCGAGGAGTTGCAGCGCGCCCAGGACGAGGCGCAGAGCCTGCGCGAGGAGGCCGCGAGGGCCGCCGAGCAACTGCGCGAGGAATCGGCCGCGCAGGCCGCGGAGCGGATCGAGGCGGCCCGGGCCGAGGCGGAGCGGGTGCGCACCGAGGCCGCCGAGAACGCCGGTCGTTCGCACGCCGAGGCCGAGGAGCTGGTGGCCAAGGCCCGGACCGAGGCGCACAAGGCCGCGACCGACGCGTCCCGCGCGGCCGAGGAAATGATGCGTTCCGCCGAGCAGGCCGCCGTCGAGCTGCGTGAGCAGGCGATGGCGCAGGCCGAGGCGGTGCGCGCGGAGGCCGAGCGGCAGGCGGCCGAGCTGCGTACCCGTACCGAGGAACTGCGCGCCCGCGCCGAGCAGTCCGCCGGCGAGGCCGAGGCCGCGCTGGACCGGGCCCGGGCGGATGCCCAGGCCACCATGGAGCAGGCCCGCGCCGAGGCCGGGGCGCGCACCCAGTCGGCCGCGGTCAAGGCGGACGAGCTGATCGGCAAGGCCCGTGAGGAGGCCGAGAAGGTCCTCACCGACTCCCGTGAGGAGGCGGACGGGATGCGCTCGGCCGCCCGCCGGGACGCCGCCTCGATGCGCGAGGAGGCGGAGACCGAGGCGCGCACGCTGCGCGAGGAGACCGAGAGCACCGCACGTTCGGTGCGCGAGGCCGCCGAGAGCGCGGCGCTGACGCTGCGCGAGGAGAGCACCGAGACGGCCCGCACGCTGCTGGCCGGCGCGGAGGCGGACGCGACCCGGATGCGGACCGAGGCCGAGGCCGCCGCGCAGGCGCTGCGCGAGAAGACCACCGATACCGCGCGTTCGGTGCTGGAACAGGCCGACGCGGAGGCCGAGCGCATGCGCACGGAGGCCGAGACGGCCGCCCGCACGCTGCGCGAGGAGACCACCGAGACCGCACGTTCGGTGCTGGAGCAGGCGCACGCCGAGGCGGAGCGCATGCGTACCGAGGCCGAGGAGGCCGCCCGCACGCTGCGCACCGAGACGGCGGCGACCGTGCGTGCCGCGTTGGACAAGGCGGAGAAGGACGCCGCACGGATGCGCGCGGAGGGCGAGGAGACCGCACTCGGCATCCTCGAACAGGCCGACGGCGAGGCCCGCACCCTGCGCCAGGAGGCGACCGCGGCGCTGGCCGCGGCCAACGCCGACGCGGATGCGGCGCGGGCGCAGGGCGAGACCGACGCGGACCGGGCCAGGTCCGAGGCGCAGACCGCCGCCCGGGCGCTTCTGGAGCGGGCCGAGCGCGACGCGGAGCAGGTGCGCACCGAGGCCGACACCGCCGCCCGCACGCTGCGGCAGGAGGCCGCCGCCGCACTGGAGGCCGCGCGCGCCGAAGCCGAGCGGCTGCACGCCGAGGCGACCGCGACGCTGGCCGCGGCCAACCACGACGCGAGCACGCTGCGCGAGGAGGCCGCCACGGCGCTGGCGGAGGCGACGGCGGAGTCCGAGCGGCTGCGCAGCGAGGCCGAGACGGCCGCGCTGACCCAGCTCGAACAGGCGGACACCGACGCCGCCCGGATGCGCGAGGAGGCCGAGGCCGAGGCGACCCGGCTGCGGACCCAGGGCGCCCAGGCGCTGGAGGAAGCCCGCGACGAGGCGGCCGAGTTGCGCGACCGCACCAAGGCGCGGGCCCGCGAACTGCTGGAGAAGGCCGAGGCACGGGGCACCGATCTGCTCGAGAGTGCGACCACCCAGGCCCGGTTGGCCAAGGAGGACGCGGCTCGCGCGGTCGCAGAGGCGCAGGCCGAGGCGGAGGCCGTACGGGCCGCGGTGGTGGGCATCGAGGACGCCGCCCGCGAGGAGTCGGACCGGCTCACCGCGCTCGCCGAACGCGACCTGGCCAAGGCCCGCGACGACGCCGAGACCACGCTGGTCCGGGCCCGCGCGGAGGCGGACGCCACGGTCACCGCGGCGCGCAAGCACGCCGAGCGGATGAAGTCCGATTCCGACCGGGAGGCCGAGAAGACCCGAACGGCCGGACGGGAAGCGGCGAACAAGGAGCTGCGCGAGGCCGAGGAGGCCGCGACCGAACTGCGCGACCAGGCCCGCGCGGAGCTGGAGCGGGCCGCCAACGAGGCCGAGGATCTGCTGATTCGGGCGAAGGGTCGGGCCACCGAGATCGTCGGCACGGCCGAGCACAAGGCCGAACAGCGCCTCAACGAGGCCAACGACGCGGCGAACCGGCTGATCGCCGAGGCCGAGGCGGAGGACGAGCGGCTGCGCGCCGAGGCGACGGCGGTGATAGAGAAGGCGCGCAAGGACTCGGACGCGATGATCAGCGAGACGCGCCGGGACACCACCGCCACCCGCGAGCGCTCGGACAAGGAGGCCGAACAGGCCGTCGAACGCGCCCGCCGGCAGGCCGCGGAGGGCCTGAAGCAGGCCGGGAAGCGGGTCGACGACCTGGTCGCCGCCGCGGAGGAACAGGTGAGCGAGGCCCGCGTGGACGCCGAGAAGATGAAGGTGGCCGCGGCGGAGGAAGCCGAGCGAATTCGTGACAAGGCCGGTTCCGAGGCGGATAGGGTACGGATTGCCGCGGTGAAGAAGGCCGAGGCGTTGCTCTCGGAAGCGGAACAGCGCCTGGCCGACGCCCAGAAGGGCGCGGACGACCTGCGGGCGAAGGTGGCCGAACAGGTGGCCGCCGCCCAGCGGGAGGCGCAGGCGGTCCGTCGCAAGACCGCCGCGGACGCCGAGAAGGTTCTCGACGAGGCGCGGAAGGAGGCGGAGCGACTGCGCACCGAGGCGCGCAAGGACGCGGACCGTCATCGTGCCGACGGACAGCGCAAACTCGACGAGTTGAACCGCAGACGCAAGGACATCACCGCCGAGATGTCGCGCGTGCAGGGCGTGTTGGACGCGCTCGCCGCTCCCGCGGGTCTGTCCTCCGGCAAGGGCAACTCCTCGTCGGGCAAGGGCCCCGCGGCGAAGGGTGCCGGTTCGTCGTCATCCGATTGAGCGATGCCGGCCGGTTCTTATCCCCCGGTCAGGTCGATGCTCCGCCCGATTCGTGCCAGGATTCCACCCGTCACCTCATTCACCGCACCCGTCATACGACAGGAACCCCATGAGCGACACTAACTCTCCGCACGGCTTCGACATCGTCCGCCGTGGGTACGAGCGTTCGCAGGTCGACGACCGCATCACGAAGCTCGTGTCGGACCGTGACAGCGCGCTCGCGAGGATCTCGGCGCTGGAGAAGCGGATCGAGGAACTGCACCTCGAAAGCCAGAACGCGCAGGCCCAACTCGCCGACGCCGAACCGTCCTACGCGGGTCTCGGCGCCCGGGTGGAGAAGATCCTCCGCCTTGCCGAGGAAGAGGCCAAGGACCTGCGCGAGGAGGCCCGCCGCGCCGCCGATCAGCACCGCGAGTTGGCCGAGGCCGCCGCGCAGCAGGTCCGTTCCGACGCCGAGCAGTACGGCAAGGAGCGCAAGGCCAAGGCCGAGGACGAGGGTTCGCGGATCCTCGACAAGGCCAAGAGCGACGCGGCCCAGCTGCGCGGTGAGGCGGCCAAGGACGCGTCGGCCAAGCGTGAGGAGGCCGAGGCCCTCTTCGAGGAGACCCGGGCCAAGGCCGCCCAGGCCGCCGCCGACTTCGAGACCAACCTGGCCAAGCGCCGCGAGCAGTCCGAGCGCGACCTGGCGGCTCGTCAGGCCAAGGCCGAAAAGCGCCTGTCCGAGGTCGAGCACCGGGCCGAGCAACTGCGCCTGGAAGCCGAGAAGCTGCGTACCGACGCCGAGCGTCGCTCGCGTCAGACGATCGAGACAGCGCAGCGCCAGGCCGACGACATCGTCGCCGACGCGCGGGCCAAGGCCGACCGGATCCGCTCGGAGTCCGAGCGCGAGCTGGCCGCGCTGACCCACCGTCGGGACAGCATCAACGCGCAGCTGACCAACGTGCGCGAGATGTTGGCCACCCTCACCGGCGCGGCCGTCGCCGCCGCGGGTGTGAGCGTCGATGACGACGACGACAAGATGCCGGGTGTGCCGGCGCAGCAGAGCCGCTGACACTCCCGCGGGGAGTTTCGGCACGGGCCGTAGCGGCCGATTTCCGCGGCCGGGCGGCGGACGGGTTCCACGAGGACCCGCCCGCCGCCCGGCCGCATTTTCATGACGCAGTCTCGGGGCCCGTCGGCGGGATGCGATTCGTGTCGAATCGTCGGATCCGAGCAGGGTGAACGAGGAGCAACGGGGCATGGGTCGACTCGGCAACATCTGGCCGCGCCGCAGATCGGGGGCGCCCACCGGGAACGGCAGCGCCCCGGATGCGGGCGCGGGCACGGCGGCGGACGGGACCGGCGCACCCGCGCAGCCCGCGGACCCGACCGCAGGCGACCCGACGGCGCCGGGCAAACCGGGGGCCGCGCCGGGGACTTCGGCCGATCCGGCGCCGGTGCCGGTGCCGGTGCCCGTGCAGGCCCGGGTCGGCTCGGCCGACCCCGATCCCGATCCCGATCCGGCGGGCGCGGCCGATCCGGCGCCGCGACCGGACCCGGTCGGTGCCGCGGACGACCCCGCGGCCGACCCCGCCGCCGGCACCGCCGGCGCGCGCGTCGACGCGGGCACGGTCCTCCCGGCGCAGGCCGACGGCGAGGACCCGGCCTCGACCCAGGCCTCGGTCCGGCCGTGGACCGGCGTCGGCTCGCGGTTCGGCGACCCCGGTCAACCGCTGCGGCGTTCGTCGCCGTTCTACATCGGCTTCATCGGCGGCCTCGGGCTGATCACCGCGTGGTTCCTGGCCCAGGCCGTGCTGGGCATCCAGCACGTCCTGATCGTCATCCTGATCTCGTTCTTCCTGGCCGCGGGTCTGAACCCGTTCGTGGAGCGGCTGGAGCGTCGGGGCATGGCCCGGCGCTGGGCGGTGTGCACGGTCGCCCTGGGCTTCGTGGTGGTGACCGCCGGCTTCGCCACCGCGATCGCACAACCGCTGGTCGAACAGACGTCGAGTCTGATCAACTCCATCCCCGACAGCCTCACCGAACTGCGCAACAACGAGAGGTTCCGCAAGCTCGACGAGAAGTACGACATCGTCACCCGGGCCAAGGACTGGGCCGCGGACGCCAATACCGCGCAGAACGTGGCGGGCGGCCTGTGGGGCTTCGGCAAGATGGTGCTGACCTCGGTGTTCGACACGCTCACCGTGATCGTGTTGACGCTCTACTTCCTGGGCGCGCTGCCCAGCATCAAGAACCACCTGTACAACCTGTTCCCGAAGTCGCGCCGAGCCCGGGTGCGGCTGCTCGGCGACGAGATCCTGTCCGGGATCGGCGGCTACGTGAACGGCGCGCTGATCGTGGCCACCTGCGCGGGCCTGTCCTCGTTCATCTTCCTGATGGTCCTGGGCAACGACTACGCACTGCCGCTGGCGCTGGTGATCGCGTTCACCGACCTGATCCCGATGATCGGCGCCACCATCGGCGCCGCGGTGGTGTCGGTCGTGGTCTTCTTCGACTCCCCCGGCAAGGCGCTCACGTGCGTGATCTTCTTCCTGGCCTACCAGCAGTTCGAGAACTACCTGATCTATCCGCGGGTGATGAACCGCGCGGTGAACGTGCCGCCCGCGATCACGGTGATCGCGGCGCTGGTCGGTGGCGCGCTGCTCGGCGTGACGGGGGCATTGCTCGCAATTCCCATCGCAGCCGCCGTATTGCTCATACTCCGCGAAGTGGTCACACCTCGCCAGGATCAAGCCTGAGCTTGTCAATCATCCTGCGGGATGATTCGCGGGACTTCCCTCGAACCTGTGACCGGACCAGGGCCCGCCGTGCGGCTGCCGTCGGCAGCGGCCTTTCGGCCCTAAGCTCGAACCTCAACATCTCAACCAGCTCATGCACCGAAACCATCCTGGGAGTGCGGCAACAGATGATCGAAGCGAGAGGGCTCACCAAACGCTACGGAAACAAGCTGGCGGTGGATCAGCTTTCCTTCCAGGTGCGTCCGGGCTCGGTGACCGGCTTCCTCGGCCCCAACGGCGCCGGTAAATCGACCACCATGCGGATGATCCTCGGGTTGGACGCACCGACCGGCGGCAATGTCACGGTCAACGGCCGCCCGTACGACCACGTCCAGGCCCCGCTGCGGGAGATGGGCGCGCTGCTGGACGCCAAGGCGATGCACGGCGGCCGGACCGCGTACAACCATCTGCTGTGCCTCGCGCAGAGCAACGGCATCCCCAACCGCCGGGTGGACGAGGTGCTCGGGATGGTCGGCCTGACCCAGGTCGCCAAGAAGCGCGCGGGAGGCTTCTCGCTCGGCATGGGCCAGCGGCTGGGCATCGCGTCCGCGCTGCTCGGCGACCCCGGCATCCTGATGTTCGACGAGCCGGTCAACGGGCTCGACCCCGAGGGCATCCTGTGGATCCGCAACCTGATGAAGCAGCTCGCTTCGGAGGGTCGCACCGTCTTCGTCTCCAGCCACCTGATGAGCGAGATGGAGGTGACCGCCGACCACCTGATCGTGATCGGGCAGGGGCGGATGATCGCCGACACCTCGATGCGCGACTTCATCGAGACGAACTCGCAGTCGTTCACGGTGGTGCGCTCGCCGCAGGCGGAGAAGCTCAACACGCTGCTCCAGGGCAAGGGCGCAACGATCACCCCGGACCAGACGGTGCCGGGCGCCTTTCGCGTGCACGAGTTGCCGCCGGCGACGATCGGCGACCTCGCCGCCGAGCACGGCATCGCGCTGCACGAGCTCTCGCCGCGCTTCGACTCGCTCGAAGAGGTCTACATGCGGATGACCCAGCACAGCGTGGAGTACCGCGCCGGGCTGCCGGGCGGCCCGCCGCCCGGATGGGGTGCACCCGGGATGGCACCGCCGCCCGGCTATCCGCAGCAGGGCGGTCCGCAGTTCGCCGGTCCGCCGCCGGGATACCCGCAGCAGGGTGCGCCCGGTGCGCCGTGGGGAGCCCCCGTCGGGGCCCCGGGCGCCGGCGCCCCGAACCTGTCCAAGCCGCAGTCCAACGGAAGCGAGGGCTGAGCGATGGCACAGAACACTCCGCCCCCCATGCCGCAGAACCAACCGCACGTGCCGCAGCAGCCGCACGTGATGGCGCCCGCGCACATGGCCCCTCCGCAGCAGGCACTCCAGCAGCCGGGCGGGCAGTTCGCGTCGCCCGCGCAGCAGGCGCCGTACCCGCCGGTGCAGCAGGTGCAGCTCGGCGGCCAGGTCGGTGGCGGCAACGCGGGCTTCGGTCGGGTGCTGCTGTCCGAGTGGACCAAGATCCGCACGGTCCGCTCGACCATGTGGACGCTGGCCGTGATGGTGCTGCTGATCCTGGGCCTGGGTGTGCTGCTGGCCGGCACGGTCAATCCGGACACCGACGACGACTACGTGAGCATCGCGCTGATCGGCGTGATCATCGCCCAGCTCGCCGCCGCGACGCTGGGCGTGCTGACCATCTCCGCCGAGTACACGACGGGCATGATCCGCACCACGCTGACCGCGTACCCGCGCCGGCTCCAGGTGTTGGTCGCCAAGGGCGTGGTCTTCGCGGGCCTGATGTTCGGGGTCGGTGTGGTCACGATGGGCCTGACCGCCGTGATCGGCAAGTCGATGCTGACCTCGCGGATCGGCGAGTCCAGCGCCGACGTCGACCTGCTCCGCAGCATCGTCGGCGGCTCGCTCTACCTGGCCGTGATCGGTCTGTTCGGCCTCGGCCTGGGCGTGTTGTTGCGGCATTCGGCGGGTGCGATCACCGCGCTGATGGGCGTGATCCTGCTGCCCATGATCATCGGTCCGTTCCTGCCGCACTCGGTCGGCGAGAAGGTCATGGAGTACTCGCCGATGTTCGCGCTCGGAAAGCTGATCGGTGGCGGTGGCGACGACGGCGGCCCGGGCCCGTGGCCCTCGTTGCTGCTGATCGCGGCGTACGCGTCGATCGCGCTGATCGCGGGCGGGATCCGGCTGCGTTCGCGCGACGTGTGACCGGCGCGGTCCACCGGTCCGCCCGGCCGCTCGGCGGGGCGCTCGGCCGGCCGCCTGTCGCGGCGATCGGCTGACCGTTCGTCAAAAATGTTGGTCCGTATACCGAAAAGGTCTCGCTCGACAGTCGTCGGGCGGGGCCTTTCGGCCGTTTTCGGGGCGACTCGCACAGCCACTGAGGGCACATCGAAAGATGGTCCGACGATATGCTCACGTCTCATGTATGGGCAGGGGGATCCAGGAACACCCAACGCAGCGGACGCGGCACCTGTGCGCGTTCCCGCTCCCGTTCACCAGAGCCGGCGCTCGGGGGGCGGAGTGGCTGCGGGGCTCGGTTCCGCGGCGGCCGTCTTCGCATTGGCGGGGATCGCGACCGCCGTCGTCCTGCTGGGCGATTCGGACACCGTGTGGCAGTCGGTACTCGCCGGCACGCTGCTCACCACCGCCGTCGCGCTGTCCTCGATCGCCGCGTGGTTGCGGCACCGGGTCTCCGAGCGGCGCATCGCCCGACTGCGTGAACTGACCGTGCGTCAGGCCGCGGAGGGCGCCCGGCTGGAGGCCGAACGCGCCCGCCTGGAGGCAGAACACGACGAGCTGTTGCGCGGACGCGCCGCACTCGCCGACGAGGAGACCCTGATGCGCGGCCGGGTCCACGACGTGTTCGTGAACCTGTCGATGCGCACACTGACCCTGGTCGAGCGGCAACTGGACCTGATCGAGAAGCTCGAACACGGCGAGGACGAACCCCAGCGGCTCCAGGACCTGTTCCGGCTCGATCACCTCGCCACCCGGATGCGCCGCAACAGCGAGAACCTGCTCGTGCTCGCGGACGCGGACGAGCGACGCGGCCGACGCCCACCGATCCCGCTGCTGGACGTGGTCCGCGCCGGTGTCTCCGAGATCGAGCGCTACGAGCGGATCGACGTCGGCCACGTGCCGCGCGCCGAGGTACTCGGCCGCGCCGCCGACGACGTCGGCCACCTGCTCGCCGAACTCCTGGAGAACGCCGCGGCCTACTCGGCGCCCGAGTCCCGGGTGGAGATCGGCGGCTGGACGCTGGAGAACGGCGAGGTCGTGTTGTCGGTGGACGACAACGGGATCGGCGTACCGGCGGACCGGCTCACCGAGTTGAACTCGCAGATCGAACGGGACAGCACCGAGGAGGAGGCCGCCGGCGGCGCGGGCGGCCTGGGCGTGTTCGTGGTCGGCCGGCTGGCGCGCCGGCACGGCATCAGGGTGCAACTGCGCCCGCGCCCGCAGGGCGGCCTGAGTGCGGTCGTGGTGATCCCGGCGACGGCGTTCAACGGCCTGGGCCCCTCACCCGCCGAGTTCTCCGCCGAGCGGGACCGGGAGCAGGAGCGCGAGCGGGACCGAATGGCCATCCCGGGCGTCGCCCCCGGCGCACGGGCCATCCCGCCCGGCGCCGCCCGCCTGGCGCTGCCGGCACGGCCGGCCGAGGCCGCTGCGACGCCCGCCGTCGCGGTCGAGGCGGCCGGGGTCGAGGCCGTCGCGCCCCCTCGGACCACGTCCGCCGCATCGCGCGGTCCGGTGGTGCCGCGCGAGGATGCCGCGCCGCCCGCCCGGACGCCGAAGGGGCTGCCCAAGCGCACGCCGGCCGCCAACCCCGCGCCGGCGCCGGAGGAGGCTGCGGCGAAGCTGCTCGCCCCGGGCGCACTGTTCGCGGACGCCGAAGCGGGCGAGGCCGCGGTGGCGGAGGCCACCGACCCGCCCCGGGCCGGTACACCGCCGACCGCCGCGCCGGCCGCCACGGTCACCCCGCCGGCCCGGCGCACCGCGGCGCCGAAGCCGCAACCGGCCGCTCCCGCGAAGCCGCACACGGCCGCCGGCGGGGACGGCACGGGGCCCGCCGTCTCCGCGGTCGGCCGCACCCGGCGCGGCCTGCCCAAGCGCCTCGTGGTGGGCGACAACAGCGGTGCGGTGCGCGTGGTTCCCGCCGCGGACACGTCCCGGGACACCGGCGCGCTCTCCGCCGCCGAACTGCGCAAGCGGCTGACCGGCTTCCAGGAAGGTCTGGAGGCGGCCCGCCGGGAGGGCGAGGCAACCGACCCGGTCGCCCCGTCCGACGAAGAACCCACCTTCCCGCCGCCCGCGCGGGAGGAGACAGGAGGTGGAGACCGGTGACCGGGTCGAATGGCACCACGGCACGCGACGTCGACTGGCTGGTGGCCGGCCTGGCCGGGGATGTCCCGGGGGTCCGCGAGGTCGTCCTGGTCTCCTCCGACGGCCTGATGCTGGCCAGCGCGCGCGGCCCGGACGCGACCGCCGCCGCGGCGGACGCGGAGGAGCAACTCGGCGCGATCGTCAGCGGCCTGGTCGCCCTGGCCGAGGGCACCTCGCGCGTGCTCGACATGGGCGCGGTCCGCCAGGAGATCGTCACGATGGCCGAGGGCTACGTCGTGGCGATGTCCATCAGCGACGGCTCCTGCTTGGGCGTACACGCGGGCGGATCCGCCGACTTGGGCGTGATCGCGTACCAGATGACCTCGTTCGTACGGCGCGCCGGCCACGTCCTGACGCCGGCCCTGCGCGCACAGATGCACCAGGACCGTGGAGGTGGTCGCGTTGGCTCCTGACGGCGGTTATTCCGACTACGACGCAGAGCGGGGGTACGCGTCCCGACCCGACACGGGCGGCCGTACCTCGCGCGTGCGCCCCTACACGCTGACCCGGGGCCGCACCCGGTACGGCCACGTGTTGCTCGTGGAGACGCTGGTCACCACGCTGGACTGCCCCCAGGACGAGAGCGGCGACATGCCGGAGGTCGCCCGGATCGTGCACCTGTGCCGAGGGGTTCGGTCGGTGGCCGAGGTGGCCGCGATCCTGCACATGCCGCTCGGCGTGGTGCGGGTACTGATCAGCGACCTGGCCTCGCAGGGCCGAATCAGCGTGTACCAGGCCGAGCACGAGGCCGGCCGACCCGATCGCGCGCTGCTGGAGAGGGTGCTCGGTGGACTACGCAAGATTTGATCTCGGCGGACTCGCCGGACTCGGCGACGAGGTCCCGGCCATCCCGCTGCCCGCCGCGGGTGCGGGCGGTCGGCGGATCGGCGAGGGGCCGCCGATCACCTCGACGAAGATCGTCGTCGCGGGCGGCTTCGGGGTCGGCAAGACCACGCTGGTGGCGGCCGTCTCGGAAATCCCGCCGCTGACCACCGAATCGGTCATGACGGTGCTGAGCGAGGACGTCGACGACCTGTCCGGCCTGCCGGAGAAGCGCACCACGACGGTCGCGATGGACTTCGGCCGAATCACCCTGGAATCCGACCTGGTCCTGTACCTGTTCGGCACCCCGGGGCAGAACCGGTTCTGGTTCATGTGGGACGACCTGGTGCGCGGTGCGGTGGGCGCGATCGTCCTGGTGGACACCCGGCGGCTGGAGGACAGCTTCCCGGCGGTGGACTACTTCGAGCGCTCCGGCATTCCGTTCGTGGTCGCGGTCAACCTCTTCGACGACGCACCGCGCTATCCCGAGGAGGATCTGCGCGACGCCCTGTCGATCAGCCCGCGCACCCCGATGACCGAATGCGACGCCCGAGTCCGGGAAAGCGCGGTCGACGCACTGGCCGAACTGGTCGTGCACGCACTGGAACTCACGCCGTAGGACGGAGGATGGCACCGATGGAGCAGCCGGAGCCGACGTGGCCGGCGGCGGAGATCACCCTGCGCCCGATCGGGTGGGTGTCCTGCCCGCGCGTGGAACTCCTCGACGACCACTGGGGAGACGTGCCCTCGGTGATCCACCTGGACGCCGACCGCTTCGGCCCGGAGGCGCTGGCCGGCCTGTCCGACTTCTCCCACCTGGAGGTGGTCTTCCACTTCCACCGGGTACCGGACGAGGCCATCGAAACCGGCGCCCGCCACCCCCGCGGCAACCCGGACTGGCCACGGGTCGGCATCTTCGCCCAACGCGGCAAGAACCGCCCCAACCGCCTGGCGGTATCGAGATGCTCCATCGAACAGGTCGACAACCTCACCATCCACGTCCGCGGCCTGGACGCCATCGACCACACCCCCGTCCTCGACCTCAAGCCCTACCTGACCGAATTCGCCCCCCGAGGCCAACTCCACCAGCCCCCCTGGTCAACGGCCTTGATGACCAACTACTACACACCCTGACCCACCCAGGCCCACCCACAAGCCACCCCAACGGGGCGGGCACTCAAGGCAAGTCGGCCCGCCCGACGCTTGAGGCCACCCAGCCCCGCCGGCGCTTGAGGCGAACCAGCCCGGCCGGCGCTTGAGGCCACTCAGCCCCGCCGGCGCTTGAGGCGAATAGCCCGGCCGGCGCTTGAGGCCACTCAGCCCCGCCGGCGCATGAGGCGAATAGCCCGGCCGGCGCTTGAGGCCACTCAGCCCCGCCGGCGCATGAGGCGAGCAGCCCGGCCGGCGCATGAGGCCAAACAGCCCCGCCGGCGCATGAGGCGAACCAGCCCGCCCCACCCGAGCTCACCGCACCAAAGGCAGGAAGATCCCGTCCACGATCTCCTCGAGGTCACGATCGTGCGCAGGGGCGAAGGTCGTCAAAAATTCGTGCCGCAACAGGTCGAAGGGAAGTGACTTGATGCGCTCGGTGAGACGTTCCGGGTCGACCTCACCGCGCTCGACGGCTCGGTCGAAGAGCGTGTCCACAGCTTCCTTGCGCCCGGTCGTGAGCGGATCGGTCAGGTCGCTGGGGCGAGTCCCGGTCGCCTGGTAGTAGGCGGCCAGGTGCGCGATCATGACGGTCGCGAGCTGGACACGGGTGGCGTTGATCGCCCGCATGAGGGTGAGGACGTCCCCACGCAGACTTCCCGTGTCGGGAATCTCCAGGCGGGACTCCTTCAGGGTGTGCGCGATGGCCGCCCGGACGAGTTCGTCGCGATCGGACCAGCGGCGGTACAGGACGGGCGGGCTGGTACCCGCGCGCTTGACGACGGCGTCCATCGTGAACTTGGCGTAGCCGTGGATGGTCAGCTCTTCCCAGGCCGCATCGAGGAGAGCCTTCTCCAATGCCGCCCCGCGGCGCCGCTCCGTCATCCGCAACCTTCCCTTGGATAGATTTGCCTATCTTATTCTAGCGCCCTACCCTGACCTCCATAAGATAGACGCGTTATCTTAAGGAGCGTTCATGAAGGCCGACAGCACTCGGTTGCCTTCCGTTGCCGCAGACCCCGACCGCATCGACCCGGCCCTGCGCCGCATGACCTTCACCCTGATCATCGGCGCGCTCGCGGTCATCTTCGACACCACGATCATGAGCGTCGCCATCGACGACCTCGCCGGACGGATGCACGCCTCCCTGGCCACCGTCCAGTGGGTGAGCACCGCCTACCTGCTGGCCCTGGCCACCGTGATGCCCGCCGTCGGCTGGCTACAGGCGGCCCTGGGCGGCAAACGCCTGTGGATCGCGGCGCTCGGCCTGTTCCTCGTCGGGTCGCTGCTGTGCGCCACGGCCTGGAACGCCCCGAGCCTGATCGTCTTCCGGGTGGTCCAGGGCTTCGGCGGCGGCATCATGATGGTGCTGATGACCACGCTGATCATGCAGGCGGCCAAGGGCCGCAACATCGGCAGGATCATGTCCTTGATCACCGTGCCCACCGCCCTCGGCCCGGTCCTCGGCCCGGTGATCGGCGGCGCCATCCTGCACCTGGGCGACTGGCGCTGGATCTTCCTGTTCAACGTGCCCTTCTGCGTCGTCGGCGCCTACCTCGCCGCCCGCAACCTGCCCCGGGACCGGCCCGGTCCCCGCCCTCGCCTCGACGTCGTGGGCATGCTGCTGCTCTCACCCGGAATCGCCGCCGTCATCTACGCCCTGACCCGGATCGGCGGCTCCGAGGGGCCGGCCGGCCTCACCGTGGGTCTGCCCCTCGTCGCCGGGCTCGCCCTCCTGCTCGGCTACCTCGGCTGGGCGCTGCGGCGCGGACCGCACGCCCTGATCGACGTGAGGCTGTTCCGCCACCGCGCCCTCGCCTCCTCGTCGGTGCTGGTCTTCCTGTCCGGCGCGGCCCTGTACGGCACCATGATGCTGCTGCCGCTGTACTGGCAGCAGGTACGCGGCGAGGACGCCCTCGGCGCCGCACTGCTCCTCATCCCGCAGGGCGTGGGCACGCTCCTCTCCCGCTCGCTCGCCGGCCGGTACATGGACCGCTTCGGACCGCGCCCGGTCGCCATCGCCGCCTTCACCCTCACCTGCGCGGCCACCGTGCCGTTCGGCTTCGTCACCGCCTCCACCGACAACACGGCACTGATGGCCGTGCTGTTCGTGCGCGGCATCGGACTGGGCGCCGCCATGATCACGATCATGGGCGCCGCCTTCGTCGGCCTGAAGCCCGAGGAGATCCCCCAGGGCTCCGGCATCAGCCGGGTCGCCCAGCAGATCGGCGGCTCGGCGGGCACCGCCCTGCTCGCCGTGATCCTGCAGCGCACCTCCACCGGCGCCCGCACCCCCTCCGCCCTGGCCTCGGGATTCGGCAACGCCTTCTGGTGGGCCACCGCCTTCACCGCCGCCGCCATCCCGCTCTGCCTCCTCCTCCCGGGCCGCCCCGGCGGACAACCCCCGAACCGAGACACCGCACCCACCAAGGAGCCCACCGAAGTCTGACCACCCGCCACAACCACACCCACCCCACGCAGAACCCCACCGCAGGGCGGGCCGCCAACCGCAGTGCAACCGAGCGCGCGGCAACCGAACTCCCCGCGATTCAAACCTCTTTCCGATCGGCGACCCAGGAGGCCGAAGCCTCGGGACTCCGAGTGATCGAGAACCCCGGAGGATTAACTGTGCAGGCGGCAGTAACCCGGGAGCCCCATAATCTGACTCCTGCAGATTCAGCGAGACAGCAGAGCGTAATCGACAGCTATGTCGCCCGGTTCAATACACCCGTACGCCAGGCAAATGAAGCCGACTCCAAATTCGCCGCGGTCATGACCACATTGCTGCCCGGCGACGTCGCGGAGACTCGGCTGAATTCCTGGCAGAACAGCGTCGAAGACAGCCGGCGCGTAGCCGGTCCGTATGGCGTCGGGCCCGTTCCGAAACTGGATCCCACCCAGACGGCGGGCTGGTGGCGAGGGCTGTCCGAAGAGCACCGAGCCCTATACTTGGCCGCATATCCAAAACAGCTGGGAAGCATGGACGGCCTGCCGGCGGCCGTCCGCAACAAGGCAAATCGCACGGCTCCGGATCAACGCTTGACCGAGCTGTCACCTGCACTGGCCGACGGCAGATCTCCCAATCACGACAAACGCGAATGGGACAATCTCACGGCTGCCAACAAAGCTTTGGTTGTCGGGTATGCCCGGCCGCCCGGCAAGGAGTTGATGCTGCTCAAGTTCGGCGACAGGTTCCTTGACGGCCAGGTGGTCATGTCCATCGGCGACCCTGACAAAGCGAAGCATGTCTCTGTTTCGGCACCCGGGACCGGCGCGACCGTCACCGACGGCCTGGAAGGAGGAATCAAGCGGATCGACGCAATGCAATTCGTGGCCGGAAAACTGACCCCGGGCGCAGGCAACGATTTGGCATCGGTCTTCCGGCTCGACTACGACGCGCCGGAGAATGGGGCAACAGGGCTTTCCGGCAGCATGGTCAAGTGGGATCGGTCTCAAGAGGGAGCGCCGCGTCTTGACTCTTTCCGGGGCACTGTCGTCCCCGCTCCCGTCGAAGCCGAGTACTCACCGCAGGGCCGAACACTCACCGCGGAGCCACGCACTCACCGCGGAGCCGAGTGTGCTCAGCGCGCCAGTTCCGGGAGTACCTCCTTCCCCAAGCGGTTCACGTTCTCCAACGTCGTCGACGGCACGCCCGCGCCCTCGGTGAACAGGAGGAAGCGGGTGATGCCCGTGCGTTCGGCGGTGCGGGAGAGGCGGCGGACGCAGTCGGTCGGGGAGCCGACCGGGTGGATGCGGCACAGGAAGTCGGTGTACTCGGCGGGGTCGCGCATGTGGCGCTGGCGGTCGTCCACGGTCACGTGCGCGGACAGGCCCCGGCGCAGCCACCGGGGCATCGCGCGGCGCAGGGTGTCGGCGGCCTCGCGGTGGGTGTCCGCGACAAAGGCGACGCTCGCGGCGGCATGCTCGACCGCCTTGGGGTCCCGGCCGCACGCGGATGCGGCGCACTCGTAGGTGCGGACCATCGCGGCCTTCTCCGCGTCGTCGGCGTGCATGCCCAGGAGCATCGGCAGGCCGTGTCGGGCGGCCAGCGAGGCGCTCTCCCGCGAGGTGCAGGCGACGATCACCGGCGGGTGCGGGTAGGTGTGCGGGCGCGGCACCACCGGCACCTTGCGGAACGCGAAGTGCTCGCCCTCCGCGCCCACCCGCTGGTGGGTGAGCCAGCGCATCAGCAGGTCCAGCGATTCGGGGAAGGCCTCCTCGTACCGGCGCAGACCGGTGCCGAAGACCTCCAGGTCCACCCACGGCCCGCCGCGCCCGACGCCCAGGGTGAATCGGCCTCCGGACAGTTGGTCCAGCAGGGCGGCCTGCTCACCGAGAGCGACCGGATGCTGGTTCGACAGCACGCTGATGGCCGTCCCCACCCCGATTCGGTGCGTACGCCCCAGTAGCATGGAGGCGAAGGTGACCGCCGACGGGCACAACCCATACGGCACGAAATGGTGTTCGGCGATCCACGCCTCGTCGAACCCGGCCTCCTCCGCGGCGATTCCCGCGTCCATGGCAGCGGTGAGCACCTCACCGTGATCGCCCGCGTCGAACTGTGCCGCCAGCAGGAAGATGCCCAACTTCATCGCGTCCTCCTCGTCGTGACCCCGTCGGCCCAGCGGCCGGACGAGGCCGACGGCGGCGGAACGGGGCGTGGGGCGGGGCGCCCACGACAACACAACGCTCGAAGGACCTCGGAGGTAATCCTTCACCGCTGATGGTTTTCCGCCCGACCGGGCGGCTATCGGCAGGGCACACCGGCGGCCGACCGCCGATCACCGGCGGGCGGCCACCGCGTACCGATCGACGACCGAGGGTCGACGATCACACCCACCGCCGATCGACGACCGTCGACCGGAATGCCCGAGTGCGCACCCGAACACCCATTCGGGACGGACCGAGGCGAACGGCACATCCCACCGGCCTGTGCCTGTCCGACAGGGGCTGCCATACTCCTGGAACCCCGCGGTACTACTTCGCAGTAACCAAGGCGTACTCCCGCTCGGGAGACGCCATTTCAGCAGCGAGGAGCACAGCAGATGACCCGTGACATCAGCACGGTTGGCGTGGTCGGCCTGGGCACCATGGGCGCCGGCATCGTCGAGGTTCTGGCCCGGGCGGGAATCACCGTCGTGGGAGTGGACGTCTCGGACGAGGCCGTCGCGCGCGGCCGGGCCCGGATCGCCGAGTCGACCGCCCGCGCCACGGCGCGCGGCAAGCTGACCGAGGACCAGCAGCGAGACATCTTCGACCGCATCACCCTCGGCACCGACCTGAACGCGGTCGCCGCGGCGGACCTGGTCCTGGAGGCGATACCCGAGCAGCTGGAGCAGAAGCAGGAGCTCTTCGCCCGGCTCGACAAGATCTGTGGGCCGGAGACCATCCTGGCCACCAACACCTCCTCGCTGTCGGTCACCGAGCTCTCGGTGTCCACCGCGCGCTCCTCGCGCGTCGTGGGACTGCACTTCTTCAACCCCGCCCCGGTGATGAAGCTGGTCGAGGTGGTGCGCACGGTGGTCACCGAACCCGAGGTGCTCGCCGACGTCGTCGCGCTCGCCGAGCGGCTGGGCAAGTCGCCGGTGGTGGCCGGCGACCGGGCCGGGTTCATCGCCAACGGGCTGCTGTTCGCGTACCTCAACCACGCGGCGTCGATGTACGAGCAGAAGTACGCCACGCGCGAGGACATCGACGCGGCGATGCGCTTCGGCTGCGGTCTGCCGATGGGCCCGCTCGCGGTGCTCGACCTGGTCGGGATCGACACCGCGTACGAGATCCTGGAGCAGATGTATCGCCAGTCGCGCGATCGCCTGCACGCGCCCGCGCCGATCCTCAAGCAGATGCGTACCGCAGGCCTGCTCGGGCGCAAGAGCGGCCGCGGCTTCTACACCTACGAGCAGGCCGGCTCTCCGGTCGTGGTCGCCGAGGCCGGCGAGTCCGCGGCGGTCGCCGGTACTCCGCGCGACGTGCGCGCGGTGGGCGTGGTGGGCACCGGGACGATGGCCACGGGCATCGTCGAGGTGTTCGCCAAGTCCGGCTACGACGTGGTCTACGTCGCGCGCAGCCAGGAGAAGGTCGAGCGGGTGCGTACGGCGCTGGTCCGCTCGCTGGACAAGCAGATCCAGCGCGGCCGGCTGACCGAGGAGGCCAAGGCCGAGGCGCTGGCCCGGGTGATCGGCTCGACCCGGCTCGACGACCTCGCCTTCGCGGATCTGGTCGTGGAGGCCGTGGTCGAGGAACTGTCGGTCAAGCAGGCCCTGTTCGAGAACTTCGACGAGATCTGCAAGCCCGGCGCGATCCTGGCCACCACCACCTCCTCGCTGCCGGTGATCGACTGCGCGGTGGCCACCTCGCGGCCCGGCGACGTGGTCGGCATGCACTTCTTCAACCCGGCGCCGGTGATGAAGCTGGTCGAGGTGGTGCGTACGGTCGCCACCACGGACGACGTGGTGGCCACCATCCACGAGGTCTGTCGCCGGACCCGGAAGCACGCGGTGGACTGCGGGGACCGCGCGGGCTTCATCGTCAACGCGCTGTTGTTCCCGTACCTGAACGACGCGGTGCGCATGCTCCAGGCCAACTACGCGACGGCCGAGGACATCGACACCGCGATCAAGCTGGGCGCCGGTTACCCGATGGGTCCGTTCGAACTGCTCGACGTGGTCGGGCTGGACGTCTCGCTGGCCATCCAGAAGGTGCTGTTCGCCGAGTTCCGCGAGCCGGGCTGGTCGCCGGTGCCGCTGCTGGAGCACCTGGTGACGGCGGGCTATCTCGGCCGCAAGACCGGTCGCGGCTTCCGGGACTACGCGAAGCGGTAGGGCGGGGCGGACCGGCGCGGGCGTCGCGAGGCCGGGACGTCGGGACGTCGGGACGTCGGGACGTCGGAACGTCGGAACGTCGGAACGTCGGAAGTAAGTAGTACGAGAGGGGTACGGGCGTACGCACCGCGTGCACCCGTACCCTTTTTGTGTGCCGCGTCGTAACAAGCCCACCAGCCGCTCCCGGACCGTAGACCGGGACGAGCCCCGCGACCCCAGCCTCGGCTTCGAGGAGCGCGAGTCGGGGGCCGACGGGGAATGGCTGGTGCGTCCGATCAGCGGTCAGGCGGCGACCAAGACCTATCGATGTCCCGGATGCGACCACGAGATCCCGCCGGGCGTCCCGCACGTGGTCGCGTGGTCCGCGGACGGGCGGGTCGAGGAGCGTCGGCACTGGCATCGTCCGTGCTGGAACAGCCGCGGGCAGCGGCGAATCACCCGGCGACGGTAGAGCCGCGCCCGGCGGCGGCGTCGCGCCCCGTGGCCATCCGCCGACCGGACGGGCGCCGGGAGCGGGTCACGAAGGTCGCCGCGAGCAGCAGCGCCAGGGCCGGCAGGGTCACCGCGAGCACGAGCGGGACGAGCAGCGCGACCGCCGAGCCCGCCACGTGCAGGCCGGCCGCGCCGATCAGGCCGACCCGGGAGGACGAGCCGGTGTGCAGCCGTTCCCGCAGATTGTTCACCGCCCACACCGACCAGATCACGATCACCAGGCCGAGCAGGGCGAAGAAGGCGATGCCGAGGCCGCTCACCAGGGGTCGGCTGTCCACTTCCCGGTCCCGGGTGACACGCAGGACCAACATCGGCGCGACCACGCCGCAACAGGCGACCGCCGCCACCGCCTCGGCGCACAAGGTCACGATGGCCGCGTACGTCACGATGCCCCGGGTCAACGTCATAAGCCGCGATCGTGCCCGCTGGGCGCGGGTTTGTCGAGAGTTCGTTCGAGTCGGGCGCGAGTGACGCCGTCCGGCCCGGCGGGCGGACGGGCCCGGAGGTATCGGGTCGGGTCCGTCCGGCGCACCGGCCCGGTCCACCGCCGCGCGCACGTGCTCGGTGTCGTGGATCGGGTGGCGGGCCGGCCCCTTGCCGGTGGCCGGATCGAACGATGCGGAGGTCTGCCTCCAGGGTCGTGATCACGGCTGGTTCGTTCTTTCGCGCAACACGGACTTCTGCACCTTGCCGGCCGCGGTCAGCGGCAGCGCGTCGACGAACTCGACGCTCCTGGGCGCCTTGTAGCCGGCGATCAACGTCTTCACGTGGGCCCGCAGCAGCTCGGCCGTGAGCTCGCGGCCCGGGTGCAGGACCACGACGGCGTGCACTCGCTCGCCCCACTCGGGGTCGGGCAGGCCGATCACGGCGCAGCCCGCGACGTCCGGGTGTGCGTTGACCGCGTTCTCGACCTCGGCGCTGTACACGTTCTCCGCGCCGGTGACGATCATGTCCTTGAGCCGGTCGACCACCGTGACGTAACCCTCGGCGTCCATGAAGCCCAGATCGCCGGTGTGCATCCAGCCGCCGCGCAGCGCCTGTCCGGTCTCCTCCGGTCGGTTCCAGTACCCCTGCATCACGTGGTCCCCGCGCGAAACGATCTCGCCGACCTCACCGCGGGCGAGTTCCCGCTCGTCCGGGCCGACGATCCGCACCTCCGCGTGGAAACACGGGCGGCCCGCCGAGCGCAGCTTCGCCGGATCCGCGTCCAGATGGTCCCGTGGCAACAACAGCGTTGCCAACGGTGAGAGTTCGGTCTGTCCGTAGGCCTGGATCAGGGCGGTCCCGGGCAGTGCCGCGAGCACCCGGTCGAGCAGCGCGGCGGTGATCGGGGACGCACCATAGGTGAGCAATCGCAGTGAGGACAGGTCATGGTCGGCGAACTTCCGTTGCTCCAGCATCATTTGCAACATCGTCGGGGCCAGGAAGACCTCGGTGATGCGTTCGCGCTCGATGGTCGCGGCGACCTGTTCGGGGTCGAAGAAGGGCAGCACCACCTGCGGTATGCCGACGATCGAGGTCATCAGCGAGACGCCGAACCCGGCGATGTGGAACAGCGGGGCCGCGTGCAGGACGCGGGCGTCCGGGGCGAGCCGGTAGGCCGCGGTGACGATCAGGCCGCCCATCGCGGAGGCGAGCACGTTGTCGTGCGAGAGCATCACGCCCTTGGGGAATCCGGTGGTGCCGCCGGTGTAGAAGATCCCGGCGAGGTCGTCACCACCGCGGTTCGCGTCCGGGATCGGCTCGGCCGCGGCGAGCAGCGCCTCGTAGTCGTGCATCCCGGGCCCGGTCGGCGCGTTGCCCATGTGCACGACCTCGCGCAGGCTCGACGAGGCGGCGCGCAGCGCGGGTACCAGACCGGCGAACGTGTCGTCGACGATCAGTACCGAGGTCTGCGAGTCGTCCAGCGAGAAGGCGACCTCGGCCGCGCTCCAGCGGATGTTCACCGGGTTCAGCACGCCACCGGCCCACGGGATCGCGCTCAGACACTCCAGGTAGCGGGCCGAGTTCAGGGCCAGGATCGCGACCCGGTCGTCCGGCCCGACCCCCAGCCCGCGCAACGCACCGGCGAACCCGGCCACCCGCTCCCGCAGTTCGCGAAACGTGGTGCCGGCGGCGCCGTCGATCACGGCCGTGCGCTCCGGCGTCTGTTGGGCCCATCGGTGCACTGGCTGGGTGATGCCCATGGACTGCTCCTCGCGTGGGAGGGGAGGGGTGCGGCCGTGCGGGACGGCCGAGGCGGGAGGACGACCGGGCGGCAACCGGCCGGGGCGCCGGCGGGCGCGGGAGCGGGAGCGGGAGCGGGTATGCGGAGGCGCGGGCACGCCGTCCAGGCCCGCCCGCGCCGCCGAAGGGTTTCGCCGAGGTCTCAGCAGTCGCGCAACGTCGGTGACTGGTTGAGCAGTTGCCCCCGGATGGAGGTGAACTTGGCGTACCGGTCCGCGTCCGGATTCTCGACCGGGAAGACCGCCACGCGGTGGCAGTTCTGGAACGCCAGCTTGACGCCGAAATGCCGTTCCATCGAGCCGCGAATGGCATCCGAGGCCAACGCGCGCAGCAGTTGCCCGCGCTCGGTCTCGGTGCTGGGCGGCACTTGATTGTCCGCGAACGGGCCGCCATCCACCTGGAGTCGCGTCACCAGCGAGGAGACGAGATTCCAGGCGTACGGCAGCGAGGTGCGCACACAGTCGACGAACTCGGCCTCGTCCACGTCACCGCGTTCGGCCTGTTCCAACAGCTTCGCAGGCACATCGAGCGACATCGGTGCTCCTTCCGGCCGGGGCGTACGCAAGTTCGCCCGGCGGTTCGGGTCGTGTCTCGTACGTGGCAGATGGCGCCCATGCAGCGATCACGACACGCCCGAACGCCCATCCGCTCGGCCCGCACCGTCTCCCGACTCACCGTAGGACATCCGACACACATTGCTCCATAGCGAACCGTCGACGAACCCACCTACGCCCCGGGCAGCCGCCCGGCGGTACAACCGGCCTTGTCCAGGGCCGCGTTGGCGATCCGGACGAGGGTGTCGACGAGGAGAGCACGGTTTCCGGGCCTGGCGGGTGCCACCGGTTCGTCGGCTCGCGGAATCAGTGAGGCGGTCAGGGCACCCTGGGTCGTCGGTCCGCCCTCGAGACACGGCGGCATCTGCACCCATGCCCAGCGGTCGCCGGCGAATCCCACCAATCCGCGTCCGAGCGGGTCGGCATGCTCAGCCTCGATTTCCTCCCCCGTCGGCTCCGATCGAATCGTCCCGGGACCGAAGGTGAAGCTGAAGGCCTTCTCCCGATCGCCGTCCTTCATGCGCACGCTGCACTGGTCGCCGAATTGCGGAAACAGCAGCTTTCCCCCTCCCTCGCGCTGTATCTCGCCGGATCCCAGCAGGTCCCGGACGACCTTGGTATCGACGAGTCCCTTACAACTCCGGGTCTCCACGAAGGATGATGTGCCACCCGAGGAACACCCGCTCAGGACGATCACCCCCACCACTGCAAGGACACCGCGACCGATCGATGGCATCAGGGCTCCAATCCGAGGGCACCGCGCAGGATCTCGCCACCCGACGAATAGGAAGAATCCACCTGATATACCGGGATCCTCGTGCCGGTCGCGTCGAGCCACTGGTCCGACAAACCGAACACATACTCGCGTCCGTTGCCGAAGACCTGGGCGATCTGCCGTCGAGCCTGTTCCGAGGTGTCGGTTTGATGCTTGGCCACGAGCCACTCGACTCCGATATTGACGCCGCGTTCGATGACGTCACCGGCGTTGTCGCCGACGAGCGAAACCACACCACCGAAGATGGACCCGGCCGTCTTGGTGTAGAGCGCGAACTTGTCGTTGGCAGCCTTGTCGCCGGTGATCTGATCGATGCTGATGTTGTGCGCCGTCGCCGCGTCGAAGAGTCCGAAAACCTTGGCGGAGTCGCCGAGGAAGCCCTCCGCGGTGACACCGGGTGGATGCTGCTCCGCGATCGCCCGCAGGCCGAGCCCGGTGAACGCGCTCTCCTTCTCGACCAGTTCCGCCATGCTGCCCGGGTTCCTTGCGATCTCCGAGATGACGCGGGCCAAATCGCTTCGGTCCACGGGAGCGAGATAGTCAGGGGCGCCGGGGAACAGCGGGTCGTGGATCGGCTGTCGCCTGTCCGTCGGATTGCTCATCGTCGCGTGCACCGACTGGATGTTGTTGCCCACCATCTCGACGACGCCGGCTTCGAGTTCCGGTGCGAGGCTCTTCGGCGGCACGTGCTCACCGAGCACGTGCACCGAACTTGCGAACACCTTGGCCATCTCCTCCGTCACCGGCCTGCCGCCGGTCGCCGCGACGAGCGCGTCGCCGGTGGCCGTGACCGAGGACCGCCACGGCTTGCCGGATTCGTCGCGGGCGATCGAGTCCGCCGCGGGGTCGCGTTCGGTGAGGAGATACCGCATGCGCTCGTCGCCACCCGTGGCGAAGAACGAGGACGCGGCGTCCGGGTTGTTGGCCAAGGCCTTCATCAGGCCGGTGATCGGGTCGTACCCGAGGTCCTCGTTACCCAGTCCTTGCAGTTTGATCGTGCCGTCCGCGGCCCACGCCCCCGCGAAGGGGGATACACCAGGCGGGGCGAGGACGCGCATCCAGATCTTGCCTCGGTCGCCTTCCTTGTCCATCCGGAGCATGTCCGTGCCGACCTGTTCCAGGAAGGACCGGTCGTACACACCGCTCCGCAGCAGCACCCCCAGACTCTGGTAGCCGAAAATCGGACCGCCGGACCGCCCGAACGGCCCGGCGGTGGGCCCGGAGATCGTGCCACGCCCGGCGGCGAGCAGCCTGCGCATCCAGTCCGGCTCCTTGGCCAGCGCCGGACTCGCGGTGGCGAGTGTGCTGCCGAGCAGACTCTGGGCCATGCTGGAGTTCTCACCGGTGGGCCAGGAGGCCAGAGTCGTCTGCGCACCGAGCAGCCGCTCGGGACCCAGGTCACGCACGAGCGCCTCGGCGAACACCTCGTCGCCGTCGTATGTGGCCAAGAGCGTGGTGAGTTGCTCCAATTCGGCGGCATCCAGGTCGGGCTTGCGCAGTAGCGTCGTGGCCTGGGCGATGTCCGGCGCGATGCTCCGGTCGGGCGTCGCGTTGAAGTCCTTCGGGTCGCCTCCGACGTTCATCCGCAGCGCGGCGGCGGTCTCGGTGTCTATTCGAGCCGCTTCCTGGAGGATCCGAGTGATGTCGGCCGTGAGGTCGGCGGCGGCCCGAGCCCGCTCCGCCTGGTAGGCGACGACCGCTTCGGGGGTCGCCGGTTCGCCGCCTGCGGACTCCAACGGTCCCCAGGTCACCGCGCCGGTCTCCCGTGAGACTGCCAACTTCCGGGCGGCGGCTTCCTGAAGCACGCCGTCGAGTCTGCGCTGCAGGTCGCGGAGCCGGTCGGCCGCCGTGCTCATGGTCCGGGCCACGGCGTGGATCTCCGCACCGGCTGCGTCGAACTGCTCGCCGGAGCGGCCGATCTCGCGCTGGGCCAAGGGTGCGGCGATGCCGCCGCGCCACGCGCCCGAGACCTGGCGGGTGACGTCGCCGGCCAAGCGCTCGCCCAGGTCGCTCACCACTCGGCCCACCCGTTCCCAGGTCAGCGCGGCCTGCTCCAGGCCGGCCGACCTGGCGTCCAGCACTTGCGCGATCGTCGGCATGCCGGTCACCACCAACCCGCGAACTCGTCGGCCGACCGCTCGTCGACTTCCTTGTACGTACGCGCGCCCTCGGCGAGCTTCGCCGCTCCGGCGGACAACATGGCGCCCAGGTCGCCCGATTGGCTGCGCCAGCGTTGCGCGACGTACAGCAGGGCGACCGCGGTCTCCCAGCCCGGCAGGCCGCTCGCGGCGCTCTCGGCCGATTCGCCGGGCTGCGTCGCGACCGTGGAGAACTCGCCGCGCAGCCCCTCCAGCGCAGTGGCCGCGGCCTGCACCAGTTCGGGCGTGACCCGAAGTGGCTTGCCCGCCGTAATGCTCGTTTCGGTCGCGCGGGCGGGCGGCGAGACCGGATCCCGGGCTGTCTGCGGATCCCGTCCCGGATCCAACACGCGCAGTATGTCGTCCTTCATGCGGCCGCCGCCCCCATTCATCGTCGCGCTGCGTTCGCGACGCTAAACCATGCGTTGGTTTCGAGTCGGTCGGATGGGCGATGAGGTGCGTCACACGAGTCGGGCCAGGGGTGCGGGGGTGGCGGGGGGAGGGGCTTCGGAGGCGGTAGCGTCGGGGGTATGCGTCTCGTCATCGCCCGTTGCTCCGTGGACTACGTCGGGCGACTCACCGCCCACCTGCCGTCCGCTCCCAGGCTCATCCTCGTCAAGCGGGACGGAAGCGTGTCCGTGCACGCCGACGACCGCGCGTACAAGCCGCTGAACTGGATGAGTCCGCCGTGCTCCCTCAAGGAGGGGGACGGTGTGTGGACGGTGATCAACAAGGCCGGCGAGAAGCTGATCATCACGATCGAGGAAGTCCTGCACGACACCTCGCACGAACTGGGCGTCGACCCCGGCCTGGTCAAGGACGGCGTCGAGGCGCATCTCCAGGAACTGCTGGCCGACCGGCTCGACGCACTCGGCGCCGGCTGGACGCTGATCCGGCGCGAATACCCGACGCCGATCGGCCCGGTGGACATCCTGTGCCGGGACGCCGACGGCACCACCGTCGCGGTCGAGATCAAGCGCCGCGGCGAGATCGACGGCGTCGAGCAGCTCACCCGCTATCTGGAGTTGCTCAACCGGGACACCCTGATCGCCCCGGTCAAGGGCGTCTTCGCCGCGCAGGAGATCAAGCCCCAGGCCCGCGTGCTCGCGGTGGACCGGGGCATCGCGTGCGTGACGCTGGACTACAACGCGCTGCGCGGCACCGAGGACGACAAGCTCAAGCTGTTCTGATCCGATCGTCGTCGGATCCCGCAACGGGGATCCGACGACGATCGGCGGCCCGGATCACAACGGATCGACGCCTGCCGGTGGCAGCGCCGGGGCCGACGAGGTGGGCGGGGGCGTGGTCGCCGTCGGCGGTGGTGCCGACGTCGACGTTGCCGGGGCCGAAGTGCTGCCCTGGGACGTGGAGTTGGCCGGGCTCGACGATCGCGGCGGGTTCGCCGGCGCCGAGGTCGTGGCCATGGTCGTCTCCCGTGCCGTCGTGGTGGTCGTGGCCGTCGTCCCGGTCGAGCCCGGTTTGTGGCTGCCGGTCGGCGGAGCGGGCTTGTCCCGGTCGGCCTTGGGGTCGACCTCGGCGCCTCGGTTGGGCGTGTTCGGGTCGAAGGCCGCCGAGCCGGTGGAGCCCACCGGCCTGCGGTGGTCGCCCTTGTCCGGCGAGTCCGAGCCCATCGCGACCACCGCGGCCAGGGTGACCACCAGGACCACCGCCGCACCCGCCGTCATCAGCACACCGCGTCGGCCGATCCCGCCGCGCGACGCGCCGGCTCCGCCCTCCGTGGTCGCCGCGACCACCGTCCGGTCGCCGCCGGCCAGGGCCAACACTCGGCGGTCCGCCGCGAGTCCGCGCTTGTCCGAGCCGACGTCGCGCATCCGGGTCGCGGCGGCGGCCTCCTCGCGCGCGCCCTGCGGATCGCCCGTGCACAGCGCCAGGATGGCCAACTCGTGCCGGAACCAGGCATGATCGGACGCCGCCGAGGCCCCCGCGTCGCGCGCCGAGGACAGCCCCAGATCGAGCACCTCGCCCCACGCGTCCCAGCGGGCCGAGGCGCCGAACGCGGGCGCCGAGGCCCGCGCCAGCGCGCGCGCCGAGCCGGCCTTGCCCAGCCGCTCGGACTCGCGCAGGCAGGCCAGGATCGTGTCCGCCTCACGGGCGATCTCGGCGGGGGTGACCGACGGGTGCGAGACCCACCAGGTGAAGTGCTGTATCGCCGCGACCGCCCACGAGGACGGCCCGCGCACGATCGCGGCGACCGCCTCGGCGGTGCCCCCGGTGAGCCGATACCGGCCGAACTCGTGCGCCGCCAGCCCGGCTTCGACCAGCTCGTCGGCGGCCCCCACCGCGTCCACCGCGCCGGTCAGGGCGGGCAGGTGTACCGGGTCCGGCAGTTCGCCCTCCAGGGCCGAGGCCAGCCGCAGCACCTGCTGTGCCGACGCGGACACCAGCGGGACCAGGCGCGGTACGAACTGCCGCGGCTCGCCGGGCGAGGGCAACTCGCCCGAGTTGTCCGCCGCGCCGTCGTCGAGCAGCCCGTAGCCGGCCCGCCCGCGCTCACGCCGCCCGAGCAACGCTCCGGCCTGGACGAACCGCCCCGGATGGCCGCCGACCTGGAACCACAGCGCGGAGGCCCAGGCGAGTTCCTCGTCGTCGAGTTCGCGCCCGGCGGTGCGCCGCAGCAGGTCGAAGGACGCCTCCTGCGGGAGCCCGCCCAGGGTGATCTCGTGCAGCGGCGAATCCCGGCGCACGATCGGATCGACCACCTCCGGACCGGCCACCAGAAACGCGCATTCGGGTGCCATCCGCAGGAGTTCGACCACGTCCTCCTGACCCAGCTCCAGGTCGTCCACGACCACGAGCGCGGCCACGTCGGCCAGGATCCCGACCAGTTGCTCGCGGGTGGGTCGGTACGCCGGCCCGGCGAAGCACGCGTCGTGCAGCTGCTGCAACAGGTCGTCCAGGCCGCGGCGCCGGCCGTCGAGCAGGATCACCCCGTCGGGTGCACCCGCGGGATCGAGCGCGGCGAGGTGGCGCAGCAGCGTGCTGCGCCCGCTCGACGACGGCCCGCCGATCCGAACCGACGTGCCGCGCTGCAACAGACCGGTCAGCTCGGCGATCTCGACGCCGCGTCCCAGCGGCGGCGGATCGCTCGAGGGCACCGAACCGGGCAGCCTGGACGGGCGCGGCGACCGGGTCCCGGCGGGCATCGGCCCGACGTCGGTGCCGTCCACCCCGCCGAAGGTGAGCAGCAGGTCGCCCGCGATCAGCTGGAGCACCCCCGGCGCGGACTCCCCGGCCCCGCCCCGATCGGCCTCGGAGGCCGGGTCCGACCAGTCGTCGATCCGAATCGGCTCGCCCCGACCGATCCGAGGTGCGGAGGACGATGCGGAGGAAGACGCGGAAGCGTGTGCGGAGAAGGGTGCGGAGGAGGATCCGAACGAGGCAGCGGGGAACTCCCCGAACGAAGGCGGAAACCCATCCGCGGCCCCCGACGCGGGCGGCTCGGCCGCACCCCCGGCCCCGAACTCGGCCGCCGACTCCGCCGCCGACGGCTCGAACCCGGCCCCACCCGACCCACTCCCCTGCGACCCGCCCTGCGCGCCCTGCGCACCCGCGCCCGGACGCGGCCCGAACAGCTCGTCCAAATAGGCGTCGTCACCCCACGAACCACCGACGGAGTCCGTCGAATCGCCGTAGGCGTCCATCGAGTCGCCGACGGAATCCGTCGGCGCACCGGCCGGGGGCGCGAGCGGGTCGTCCTCGACGCGCTTTTCGCCGTCGTCTTCCGGCCGTTGCCTGCCGCCGCCGTTCATGCCACTCCCTGTGCTCCCCGTCGTGGTTCCTCGACGCACCGGTGCGGCCGGGGACGAAGCCCGGGCACTCGGGGGCGGAAACCGGTGATCAGTGTGCCGGGCGCGGCCGGCACACCGATACCCGGCGCCGGGTTCGTGACAAGATCGTTGAGCACCGACGCGTCGAACGGCGGGGCGGCCGACCATGGGCCGCGCATACCCCCGCCGTACCACGTCCCACCTTGCCACCTCCTGCCGTCGAGCGGACCGGGTCCGGGCCGACCTTCGCTCCCTCTTCACAACAACGCGCGCGCCTTCGAGTGGTCACGGGACGATCCTGCCGAGCCGCTCCCGGGGGCGTCGTGGGCTTACCGAAAAGTCGGTGCATGCCCGCCGAGTCGCCCTATGGTGCACAAGGGGCGCCACAACAGTCGGGCGTCCAGGGGGAACAGGGGGACATGCATGTCCGGTTCCAGCACGTCCGGCTCCATAGGATTGCGACGCACGGGACGGCGGGTGAACCGGCACCGGACCCGGTTCGCCTGCGCCGCCGCGCTGCTCGCCTCACTGGCACTGTCGATACCCTCGGCCGGCGCGTCGCCGGCCTCGTCCGCAGTCGTCTCCGACACATCGTCCCGCCCACTCGGCCCGGAACTGTTCGGCTCGACACCGACCGCGCGTGCCGCCTCCGCGCAGGCCGGCACGGTGCCGCCGAAGTTCTCCGACGATTCGGTGATCACCGGCCTGACCCAGCCGGTCGACGTGGCCTTCGCCGGGGACGGACGGGTCTTCGTCGCCGAGAAATCCGGCGTCGTCAAGGTGTTCGACTCGCTCACCGACCCCACGCCCACGGTGTTCACCGACCTGCGGGCGAAGGTGCACAACTTCTGGGACCGCGGCCTGCTCGGCCTGGCCCTGGCCCCGAACTTCCCGACGGATCCGTCGGTCTACGTGATGTACGCGCACGACGCGCGCCCCGGCGGCTCGGCCCCCTACTGGGGCACCGCCACCGGTCTGGACGACGGTTGCCCGGACCCGCCCGGCGCACAGGCCAAGGGCTGTCTGATCACCGGTCGGATCGCCAAACTGACCGCGACCGGCGACACCGCGGGCCCCGAGCAGGTGCTGGTCGAGGGCTGGTGCCAGCAGTTCCCGTCGCACGCCACCGGCAGCCTCGCCTTCGGCCCGGACGGCTACCTCTACGCATCCGCCGGGGACGGCGCCAGCTTCGACTGGGCGGACTACGGCCAGAGCACCGCGAGCGGCCCGATCCCGGGCAAGGAACCGATTCCGGCGAACCCGTGTGCCGACGGCACCAGTGCGGTCGGCACCGTACTGACCGCACCGACCGCCGAGGGCGGCGCGCTGCGCGCACAGGACTTCCGCACCTCGGGTGACCCGTTCGCGCTCAACGGCAGCATCATCCGGATCGACCCGAGCACCGGTGCCGGCGCGCCCGGCAACCCGCTCGCGGGCAACGCCGACGCCAACGCCCGCCGCCTGGTGGCGGCCGGCCTGCGCAATCCGTTCCGATTCGGCTTCCGGCCCGGCACGAACGAGCTGTGGGTGGGCGACGTCGGCTGGGGCAGCTGGGAGGAGATCGACCGGCTCACGCCCTCCGGCAGCGCCGTGGCCAACTTCGGCTGGCCCTGCTACGAGGGCTCGGCCCGCCAGGGCGGCTACGAGTCGATCGGCCTGAACCTGTGCAACAACCTGTACGCCGACGGTCCGGGCGCGGTGAAGACGCCCTACTACGCCTACCGGCACGGCGCCGTGGTGGTCCCGGGCGAGAGCTGCCCGACCGGCAACGGCTCGGCGATCTCCGGGGTGACCTTCTACTCGGGACAGCGCTACCCGGCGGCCTACCGCAACGCCATGTTCTTCGCCGACCACAGCCGGCGCTGCGTGTGGAGCATGCTGGCCGGTCCCGACGGGCTCCCCGACCCGTCCACGCGCCAGGTGTTCGTGAGCAACGCGAACCCGGTCCAGCTGACCACCGGCCCGGACGGCGACGTGTACTACATCGGCTTCGAGGACGGCGCGATCCACCGGATCCGCTACACCGGCAGCGCGCCCAACGCGGTCGCCTCGGCCACCCCGACCACCGGTACGACGCCGCTGACCGTGGCGTTCACCGGCTCGGCCTCGACCGATCCGGACCCGGGCGAGACCCTCACCCACGCCTGGGACCTGGACGGCGACGGCGCGTTCGACGACTCGACCGCGGCGAACCCGTCGTACACGTACACCACGCCCGGCAGCTACACCGTCAGACTGCGGGTCACCGATCCGGTGGGCCTGACCGGGGTTTCCGCGCCGATCACCATCTCGGCGGGCAACGCACCACCGACGCCGGTGATCGACACCCCGACCGCGACGCTGACCTGGAAGGTGGGCGACCCGATCGCCTTCAGCGGACACGCGAGCGACCCGCAGGACGGCACCATCCCGGGCACCGGGCTGAACTGGCAGATCATCATGCATCACTGCACCACGCCCACCAACTGCCACGAGCACCAGATCACCGGTCAGGGCGGCGCCTCGGGCACCTTCACGGCGGTCGACCACGAGTATCCGTCGTGGCTCGAACTGCGGCTGACCGCCACCGATTCCGGCGGCCTGACCGGCACCACCAGCGTGCGCCTGAACCCGAAGACCGTGGACATCACGCTCGCCTCCGACCCGCCGGGCCTGACCCTGGGCCTGTTCTCCTCGCAACGCCCGGCGCCGTTCACCAGCACGGTGATCGTCGGCGGCACATCCTCGATCGCCGCGCCGACGACACAGACCCTGAACGGCAGGAACTACGAATTCGTCTCCTGGTCGGACGGTGGCACCGCCGCGCACAACATCACCGCACCCGCGACGCCGATCACGTTGACCGCCACCTATCGCGAGGTCGACGGACCGCCGGCCGGTCTGATGGCCGCGTACGGCTTCAACGCCACGAGCGGCACGATCGTCACGGACGACGCCGGCCAGGGCAACAACGGCACCGTCACCGGCGGCACCTGGGTCACCGGCCATTCCGGCAACGCGCTTTCCTTCAACGGCACTTCATCGATGGTGACGGTGCCGCACAGCGCCCGCCTCACGCTCACCGGCGGAATGACCCTGGAGGCATGGGTCAAACCCGCGGCGATCACGAACTGGCGCACCGTCCTGCTCAAGGAACGCGGCGGCGGCCTGTCCTACGCGCTGTACGCGAACGGCACCGCCGCGCCCAACACGTCCATCAATACGACCGGCACCAACAACGACACCTACGCCGACGGCACCGCACCGCTGCCCACCGGCGCGTGGGCGCACATCGCGGCCACCTACGACGGCACCACGCTGCGCCTGTACGTCAACGGCGTCCAGGTCGGAGCCACCGCACACACCGGCCCGATCGTGGACGCGGGCGGCGCACTCCGGATCGGCGGCAACAGCGTCTGGGGCGAATACTTCGCCGGCCTGATCGACGACGTCCGCATCTACAACCGCCCCCTGACCCCCACCGAAATCACCACCGACATGGGCCACCCGGTCCCGTAGTCCAAGCCCACCCCAACCGCCGGACGGGCCGAACAACCCGTCCACAGCAACCCGGCCCGGTGCAATTCCAGCCCGTCCGGCGTTTGAGGACACCCGTAAAGCCCCGCAACCCGCAACCCCAGCCGCATCCCTCAACCGCCGGACGGGCCGACCCAGCCCGTCCACGCCAACTCCAGCCCGTCCGGCGTTCGAGGACACCCGTAAAGCCACACAACCCGCAAACCCGAGCCACATCGCTCAAGCTCGGCCACAGCAAAGCCGACCCGTCCGGCGTTCGAGGACAAGCCACAGCCGCAGCAGCGCAGGCGCGAGCGCTCAGCCCACCGACACCGCAGCCTCGGCCGCCAGGCCGTTCGCCTCCCGAATGACCTCCACGATCCGCCCCATGATGTCCGTGATCCCGAAGTCCTTCGGCGTGAAGACGGCAGCGACCCCCTGCGACCGCAACACCACCGCATCAGCGGACGGAATGATCCCGCCCACGATCACCGGCACATCCCCGATCCCCGCGTCGCGCATGCGCGAGAGCACGTCCGGGATCAGCTCCAGGTGCGACCCGGACAGGATGGACAGCCCCACGCAGTGCACATCCTCCTCGGCCGCCGCCGCGACGATCTGCTCCGGAGTGAGCCGAATCCCCTGGTAGACCACCTCGAAGCCGACATCGCGCGCCCGCACCGCGATCTGCTCGGCCCCGTTCGAGTGCCCGTCCAGCCCCGGCTTGCCGACCAACAGCCGCAACCGGCCGCCCAGTTCCTCGCCGGTCCGCCGCACGGCCCCGCGCACCTCGGTGAGCCCCGCGCCATCCTGCACACCGACCACCCCGGACACCCCGGTCGGCGCCCGGTACTCGCCGAACTCCTCGCGCAGCGCCTGCGACCACTCCCCCGTGGTCACCCCGGCCCGTACGCACGCCAGCGTGGCCGGCATCAGGTTGACCGCCGAGGCCGCCTTCCACGACCGTGCGTCGTCGCGCAGCCGGGCCATCGCCGCGTCCACCGCCTCCGGGTCGCGGCCGGTGCGCCAGGCCTTGATCTTCTCGATCGCCGAGCGCTCGGCGTCCGGGTCGGCGCTCATGATCGCCGCGTCCAGGTCGGCGGTGAGCGGGTTCTCCTCGGTGGTCTCGAACCGGTTCACCCCGACCACCACCTCCTCGCCCGCCTCGATCCGGGCCCGCCGGGCCGCGTGCGAGCCGACCAGCTGCGACTTCATGTAGCCCGACTCGATCGCCGAAACCGCGCCGCCCATCGCCTGGACCCGGTCGATCTCCTCGCGCGCGCCCGCCACCAGGTCGGCGACCTTGGCCTCGATCACGTGTGAACCGTTGAAGATGTCGCCGTATTCGAGCAGGTCCGACTCGTAGGCCAGGACCTGCTGGATCCGCAACGACCACTGCTGGTCCCACGGCCGAGGCAGGCCCAGCGCCTCGTTCCAGGCGGGCAGCTGCACCGCCCGCGCCCGGGCGTCCTTGGACAGCGTCACGGCCAGCATCTCCAGCACGATGCGCTGGACGTTGTTCTCCGGCTGCGCCTCGGTCAGGCCGAGCGAGTTGACCTGCACGCCGTAGCGGAACCGGCGCTGCTTGGCGTCCTGTACGCCGTAGCGCTCCAGCGTCAGCTCGTCCCACAGCTGCACGAACGCCCGCATCTTGCACATCTCTTCGACGAACCGCACCCCGGCGTTGACGAAGAAGGAGATCCGCTGGACCACCTCGCCCATCCGGTCCGCCGGCACCTGCCCCGAGTCGCGGACCGCATCCAGCACGGCGATCGCGGTGCACATCGCGTACGCGATCTCCTGCACCGGCGTCGCGCCCGCCTCCTGGAGGTGGTAGCTGCAGATGTTGGTGGGGTTCCACTTGGGGATGTGCGAGACCGTGTACGCGACGGTGTCGGTGATCAACTTGAGCGAGGGCCCGGGCGGGAAGACGTAGGTCCCGCGCGACAGGTATTCCTTGATGATGTCGTTCTGCGTGGTGCCGGTGAGCTTGGCGATGTCCGCGCCCTGCTCCTCGGCGACGACCTGGTAGAGCGCGAGCATCCACAGCGCGGTCGCGTTGATCGTCATCGAGGTGTTCATCTCCTCGACGGGGATGCCGTCGAGAAGCTGCCGCATGTCGCCGATGTGCGAGATCGGCACGCCGACCTTGCCGACCTCGCCGCGCGAGAGCACGTGGTCGGGGTCGTAGCCGGTCTGCGTCGGCAGGTCGAAGGCCACCGACAGGCCGGTCTGGCCCTTGGCGAGGTTGCGCCGGTAGAGCGCGTTGGAGGCGGTGGCCGAGGAGTGACCGGCGTAGGTGCGCATGACCCAGGGACGATCACGCTTGGCCGAAGCCCGCCCGGTCGGTGAGGCCTGCTCGTTCGGGGCCTGCTCGATCGGAGAAGTGGTCGGCCGACCGGCCGGGGACGGCGTGGCCGGCTGCGAGGGCTGAGCTGAGGGCGTCTGGCTCGCCACGGAATACCTCCGGAGGGTTCCGGACCGACCGATGCTCGGCGACTACCGGCCTGGGCTGTCCCGCTGGTCCGCTGTCACCGCGCCTGGTGCGGCCCTGCTTACCACGGAGTGTACTGACGGGTAACCGCTGCGGACAGGGTGTGCTCGGCCACAGCACGCAAGTCGTTGCCCGGCCGGCCTGACACTGTGTCGCCCGGGTCGGCCCGATCGGCCGGATCAGACCGCGGCGAGCTGGCGGAGCGTGAGGATGCGGTGCAATCGAGTCAGCACGAGCACCCGGTACACGTCCGGACCGACCCCGGTCAGCACGAGGCGACGCTCGCGCCGACCCGCACGCCGATGTGCGCCGACGATCAGGCCCAGGCCGGTGGTGTCCAGGGCGGGCACCCGGGTGAGGTTGAGAATCAGGTCGCCGTCTCCGTGGTCCAGCGCATCGTGCAGCGCCAGTCGGACGTCGGCGGTGGCCCGTACGTCGAGCACACCGTCCAAGTGCAGTTCGCGCGGGTCGCCCCAAACGCGCATCGTCTCCTCCTGGGGAATCCGTCCGTTCGATGACGGTTCGGCTTCCCAGAAGAACACCCAAAACCCGATAATCCTCACTCATCACATCGGACTTCACTCGTACAGGTGACGAATCATCAGATGATGCGCCGATTGCCCCCGGCCCATCGGACCGACGGCCGCCCCGCGCCTCCGGAGCCCCTGGAAGCCCGGTCGCGGAGCGGCCGTCGTGCACGACTCGATCGACGACTCAGTAGTCGTAGAAACCCTTGCCGGTCTTGCGACCCAGATCGCCCGCAGCGACCATGCGGTTGAGCAGCTCCGGCGGGGCGAACTTCTCGTCCTTGCTCTCGGTGTAGATGTTGTTCGTCGCGTTGCGCATGATGTCCACGCCGGTCAGGTCGGCGGTGGCCAGCGGGCCCATCGCGTGCCCGAAGCCCAGCTTGCAGGCGATGTCGATGTCCTCGGCGGTGGCCACGCCCGCCTCGTACAGCTTCACCGCCTCGACCGTGAGCGCGGTGATCAGCCGAGTGGTCACGAAGCCGGCCACGTCCCGGTTGACCACGATGCACGTCTTGCCCATCGCCTCGGCCAGTTCGCGCGCGGCGGCCAGCGTGGCGTCCGAGGTCTTGAAGCCGCGAACCAGCTCGCACAGGCTCATCAGCGGCACCGGCGAGAAGAAGTGCATGCCCACGACCGACTCGGGCCGGCCGGTGACGGCGGCGATCTCGGTGATCGGGATCGCCGAGGTGTTGCTGGCAAGTACCGCGCCGGGCTTGCAGATCCGGTCCAGCTCGCCGAAGACCGCCTGCTTGACCTCGACCTTCTCGAACACCGCCTCGACCACGACGTCCGCGTCCGCGACGTCTTCCAGGTCGGTGGTGGTGGTGATCCGGGCCAGTGCCGCCGAGGCGTCCTGGGCGGTCAGCCTGCCCTTGGCGACGAACTTGTCGTACGAGGCCGCGATCCCGCTCAGCCCGCGCTCCAGGGCGGCGTCGGTGACATCGCGCAGGACGACGTCGTAGCCGGCCTGCGCGGCGACCTGGGCGATGCCCGACCCCATGAGCCCGGCCCCGATGACGGCGATCTTGTTGGTCACTGCGCTACCTCTCCAGTACACGATCCCGAACCGACGTCATGCGGACGCCGGTGCTCTCGGGAGCGTAGCCGGGCCCTCGACGGCACCGACGCACCCCTACCTGACGACCCGTCAGAAACGCGAGGTACTCTCCGGCTCCGGCTCCCGGACGATCTTCGCGCCGAGCGACTGGAGCTGCACCTCCAGGCCGGTGTAGCCGCGGTCGATGTGGTGCACCCCGCTGACCGTGGTGTCCCCGTCGGCCACCAGGCCGGCCAGCACCAGTCCCGCCCCGGCCCGGATGTCCGCGGTCAACACCGGGGCGCCGGAGAGCTGTTCGACCCCGCGCACGATCGCGTGGTGTCCGTCGGTGCGAATCGAGGCACCCAGCCGGAGCAGTTCCTGAAGGAACACGAACCGTGCCTCGAAGAGGTTCTCGGTGATCATCGCGGAGCCCTCGGCGATCGAGTTCATCGCGGCGAAGAACGGCTGCATGTCGGTGGCGAACCCGGGGTACGGCAGGGTGACCACGTCCACGGCCCTGGGCCGTCGGTCCATCACCACGCGGAAGCCGTCCCGCACGTGCGACACCTCGGCGCCGGCCAGCGTCAGCTTGTCGAGCGCGATCTCCAGATGCTCGGGGTGCGCGTTGCGTACCGTCACGTCGCCGAGCGTCATCGCGGCCGCGACCGCGAACGTGCAGGCCACGATCCGGTCCGGCACCGTGCGGTGGCGCACCGGCTTGAGCCCCTCGACGCCCTCGATCTCGATCGTGGACGAGCCCGCGCCCTCGATCCGCGCGCCCATCTCGGTGAGCATCGAGCAGATGTCCACGATCTCCGGCTCGCGTGCCGCGTTGTCGATCACCGTGTGGCCCTCGGCGAGCACCGCGGCCATCAGGATGTTCTCGGTCGCACCCACGCTCGGGAAGTCCAGCCAGACGGTGGTGCCCTTCAGGCCGTTCGGCGCCTTGGCGATCAGCACCCCGTGCGAGTTCTCCACGGTCGCGCCGAGCTTGACCAGGCCCTCGATGTGCATGTCGAGACCGCGCGAACCGATCGCGTCCCCACCCGGGTACGCGACGTGCACCTCGCCGCAGCGCGCGAGCAGCGGGCCCAGCACACAGATCGACGCCCGCATGCTGCGCACCAGGTCGTAGTCCGCCTCGAAGCGCGGCGCCGCCGGCACCCCGATCCGCACCGTCCCGGTGGTCTCCCCCTCGACCTCACAACCGAGCCGCCGCAGCAGCTCGCTCATGATCTCCACGTCGAGGATCCGGGGTGCTTCCTCGAGCACCGTGGTGCCCTCCGCGAGCAGTGCGGCAGCCATCAATTTGAGCGCGCTGTTCTTCGCGCCCGTGATCCGCACCTCGCCGACGAGTCGCTGACCACCTGTCACCCGGAACCTGTCCATCGGAGAATCGTACTGATTCCCGGACCCGGCCACGGACCACGCCAAGCACGGACAAAGCGTGCGCCCAGGGCCTGTTCCGGACGATCCGCAGGCCACACGCCCTAATCTTGCCGTCATGGTCAACCTCACCCGGATTTACACCCGCACCGGCGACGACGGCACCACCGCGCTCGGGGACATGTCGCGCACCGCCAAGACCGATCCTCGACTCGCGGCATACGCCGACGTGGACGAGACCAACGCGGTGATCGGCGTCGCGCTCTCGCTCGGCAACCTGGACGAGGATGTGGTCAAGCTGCTGACCCGCATCCAGAACGACCTGTTCGACCTTGGCGCCGACCTGTCCACCCCGGTGGTCGAGGACCCGAAGTACCCGCCGCTGCGGGTGGAGCAGAGCTACATCGACGCCCTGGAGGCGGCCTGCGACGAATACAACGAGAACCTGGAGAAACTGCGCAGCTTCATCCTCAACGGCGGCACTCCCGGCGCCGCGCTGCTGCACCAGGCCCGCACCGTCGCCCGTCGCGCCGAGCGCACCACGTGGGGCGCCCTGGAGGTGCACGGCGACTCGATGAACCCGCTGACGGTGAAGTACCTCAACCGCCTGTCCGACCTGCTGTTCATCCTGGCCAGGCACGCGAACCGCGAAGTCGGCGACGTGCTGTGGGTGCCGGGCGCCAACCGCTGAGCCCGCGCACCGTCGAAGCGGCGCCGCTAGGCCGTGTCCACCGGACACGGCCTAGGCCACGTTGACCCGTTGCCCCGGCGGCGCCGCTTCCAGCCAGGCCAGGAAGCCGGTCAACGCGTCGTCGCTGAGGGCGAGTTCGATCCGCGCGCCGTCGTGTTCGCAGACCAGGATGACCGCGCCCGCAAGCAGCGCCAACTCCTCCTGGCCGGCCGGTTCCCGGCGACCGATCACGTGGATCCCGCCGCGTTGCAACACCCGGCGCGGGCGCGGCGCGTAACTGAACACGCGGAACCATTCGATCCGGTCGCCGCTGTATCGGGCGATCCCGAAGACCCAGCCCTTGCCGTGGTCGGGATCGGCCGACGGCGCGGCCGGATCCGCCGTGGAACCGTGCTCGGCCGCCTCCGGGGACGACGACGCGGCGCCCCCCGGGGCCTGTTGCCCGGGTGACGCCGCGGTGTTCGATCCGGCTTCGCCGGCCTGGGATACCGGTGGCCGCATGCGAAGCGAACAGTCGAAGGTGCCCCCGGGTCGCTGGATCAGCCGGCGACGCAGCGCGAATGCCGCGACGCCGACCACCAATACGACGACAACGGCCAGAATCACGCTCAGCACGACGAGGACCATCCGGATCGACCTCCTCGTTCGCGCGTTGAGCAGTGGTCCCGGCCGTGTGTCGGTCCGGGCTCTGGTGCTGCGACTGTCTTCTGGCTAGTCCCGCCGCTGGGCGGCGAGCAGCCGCGTCTCCGCGCGCCGCTCGGCGCTGGAGTCCTTCGCCGCGCCGGCGCGCTCGAGCGCCCGCTCCGCGCGGGCGACATCGATCTCGTCGGCCAGCTCGGTGATCTCGGCAAGCAGCGAGAGGTTGTTGTCCGCGAACGAGATGAACCCGCCGTGGACCGCCGCGATGACGACCGAACCGTCGGCCTGACGGATCGTCACCGGGCCGGATTCGAGCACTCCGAGAACCGGCTGGTGACCGGCCTGGATGCCGATGTCGCCGTCCGCGGTGCGTGCGATGACGATGGTGGCCTCGCCGGACCACACCTTGCGGTCGGCCGCGACCAGCTCGACGTGCAGCTCAGCCAACGTGGCTCCTCATGTCGGGTCGAAGACACGCTGGTCTTCGCCTCCGCCCTCACGGGACGGGTGGTGTTCAAGGATAGTGGCCCGGACGGGCCTGGCTCCAACCGACTCAAACGCCGGCGGGTTTCCGGAAGGGCCGCAGGGCCCTGCCGGGAACCGACACGAGGGGCGGACCCGTTCGGGACCGCCCCTCGTCGATCAGGCGATCGTCAGCCCTTGTTGAGCTCGGCGATCTTCTTCTCGAGGTCGTCCAGCCCACCGAGCATGAAGAATGCCTGCTCGGGAGCGTGGTCGTACTTGCCGTCGGCGATCGCGTTGAACGCCTCGATGGTCTCGGACAGCGGAACGTCCGAGCCGTCGAGCCCCGTGAACTGCTTCGCCACGTGGGTGTTCTGCGACAGGAAGCGCTGGATGCGACGCGCGCGGTGCACGGTGAGCTTGTCCTCTTCGGACAGCTCGTCCATACCCAGAATCGCGATGATGTCCTGGAGGTCCTTGTACTTCTGCAGGATGCTCTTGACCCGCATCGCGCAGTCGTAGTGGTCCTGCGCGACGTAGCGCGGGTCCAGGATCCGGGACGTCGAGTCCAGCGGGTCCACGGCCGGGTAGATGCCCAGCTCGGAGATCGGACGCGAGAGCACCGTCGTGGCGTCGAGGTGCGCGAACGTCGTGGCCGGGGCCGGGTCGGTCAGGTCGTCCGCGGGGACGTAGATCGCCTGCATCGAGGTGATCGAGTGACCGCGGGTCGAGGTGATGCGCTCCTGGAGGGTGCCCATCTCGTCGGCGAGCGTCGGCTGGTAACCCACCGCGGAGGGCATCCGGCCGAGCAGCGTCGACACCTCGGAACCGGCCTGGGTGAACCGGAAGATGTTGTCGATGAAGAGCAGCACGTCCTGCTTCTGCACATCGCGGAAGTACTCCGCCATGGTCAGGCCGGACAGAGCCACGCGCAGACGGGTGCCCGGGGGCTCGTCCATCTGCCCGAAGACGAGCGCCGTCTGCTCGAAGACGCCCGCTTCCTTCATTTCCTCGATCAGGTCGTTGCCCTCACGAGTGCGCTCGCCGACGCCGGCGAACACCGACACACCCTCGTGCAGACGGGCGACACGGACGATCATTTCCTGGATGAGCACCGTCTTGCCGACGCCCGCACCACCGAACAGACCGATCTTGCCACCCTTGACGTACGGGGTGAGCAGGTCGATGACCTTGATGCCGGTCTCGAACATCTCGGTCTTCGAGTCGAGCTGGTCGAAGGCCGGCGCCTGCCGGTGGATCGGCCAGCGCTCGGTGACCTCGAAGGTCGCCGCATCCGTGTCGAGGACCTCGCCGAGGGCGTTGAACACGTGGCCCTTGGTGACGTCGCCCACGGGCACGGAGATCTGCGAGCCGGTGTTCGTGACGATGGCGCCGCGAACGAGGCCGTCGGTGGGCTGCATCGAGATCGCACGCACGATGCCGTCGGCAAGGTGCTGCTCGACCTCGAGGGTGAGCGTGGTCTTGCCCTCCCCCTCGCCCTGGCCCGAGAGGTCCAGGTCGACGTGCAGCGCGTTGTACATCTCCGGCATCGCGTCGACGGGGAACTCCACGTCGACGACCGGGCCGATGACGCGGGCGACGCGGCCCGTGGCAGCGGCCGTCTCAACAGTGGCAGTCATGATGTCTAATCACTCCCCGCGGTCGCGTCGGCCAAGGCGTTGGCGCCACCGACGATCTCGCTGATTTCCTGGGTGATCTCGGACTGGCGAGCATTGTTCGCCAGGCGAGAGAGGGTCCGGATGAGGTCTTCGGCGTTCTCGGTCGCCGACTTCATCGCCCGTCGGCGGGCCGCGTGCTCGGAAGCGGCGGACTGCAGCAGGGCGTTGAAGATGCGGCTTTCGACGTACCGCGGCAGCAGTGCGTCGAGAACACCCTCGGCCGAGGGCTCGAAGTCGTAGAGCGGGAAGGGGCCGCCGGCCGGCGGCTCGTCCGTCTCCTCGACCGCCAACGGGAGCACCCGCACCGCGACCGGGCTCTGCGTGAGCATGGAGACGAACTCGGTGCTGACGAGGTGAATCTCGTCCACACCGCCCTCGTCGGTGGGCGTCACGAACGCGTCGATCAGCTCACCTGCCACCTTCTTGGCGTCGGAGTACTCGGGGCGGTCGGAGAATCCCTTCCACTGCCCGGCCAGGTCCACGTCGCGGAACTGGAAAAACCCGATGCCCTTGGACCCGATCACGTAGCGGCTGACCGTCTTGCCCTCGTCCTCGAGCAGCTTGGTGAGCTGCTCGGCGGCCTTGATGGCATTCGAGTTGTAGCCGCCCGCGAAACCGCGGTCACTGGTTACCAACAGCACCGCGGCCCGGGTGGGCCGCTCCACCGAGGTGGTCAACGGGTGCTGCGTGCTGGAGAAGGTGGCGACCGCGGAAACGGCGCGCGTCAGCTCGTCGGCGTACGGCTTGGAGGCCGCGACGCGCTGCTGCGCCTTCACGATCCGCGACGCCGCGATGAGCTCCTGGGCGCGCGTGATCTTCTTGGTCGCCGACACGGAACGGATCCGACGCCGGTAGACCCGAAGTTGGGCTCCCATTGGTCAGGGTTCTCCGTTCTTTACTCGGACTTGGCCACGTGACGGGTGATCTTCTCCTGGCCGACGTCTTCCTTCGTCAGCCCGGCAGGCGTCACGTCCTGGATCAACGGCTCGCCGTCGAACTTGGTGAACGTCTGCTTGAAGGCATCCACCGCGTCGGTGAGCGCCATCACGGTGTCGTCTTCCAGCTTGCCGGTCTCGACGATCCCGGTCAGCAGGGCCGCGTGCTTGTGCTGCACGTACTCGTGCAGCTCCTTCTCGAAGCGGCGGATGTCCTGCACCGGCACGTCGTCCAGCTTGCCGGTGGTGCCGGCCCAGATCGAGACGACCTGGAGCTCGATCGCGAACGGCTCGAACTGCCCCTGCTTGAGCAGCTCGACCATGCGCGCACCGCGCTGGAGCGAGGCCTTGGAGGTGGCGTCCAGGTCGGAACCGAAGGACGCGAACGCCTCCAGCTCGCGGTACTGGGCCAGGTCGACGCGAAGTCGACCCGCGACGCTCTTCATCGCCTTGATCTGCGCGGAGCCACCGACTCGCGAGACCGAGATACCGACGTTGACCGCGGGGCGCACGCCCTGCAGGAACAGGTCGGACTCCAGGAAGCACTGGCCGTCGGTGATCGAGATGACGTTGGTCGGAATGTACGCCGACACGTCGTTCGCCTTGGTCTCGATGATCGGGAGACCCGTCATCGAACCGCCGCCGAGGTCGTCCGACAACTTCGCGCAACGCTCGAGCAGACGCGAGTGCAGGTAGAAGACGTCACCGGGGTACGCCTCGCGCCCCGGCGGACGACGCAGCAGCAGGGACACGGCGCGGTACGCCTCGGCCTGCTTCGACAGGTCGTCGAACACGATGAGGACGTGCTTGCCCTGGTACATCCAGTGCTGGCCGATGGCCGAACCGGTGTACGGGGCCAGGTACTTGAAGCCGGCCGGGTCGGACGCCGGGGCGGCGACGATCGTCGTGTACTCCAGCGCGCCGGCCTCTTCGAGCGAGCGGCGCACGGACGCGATGGTCGTGCCCTTCTGGCCGATCGCGACGTAGATGCAGCGAACCTGCTTCTTCGGGTCGCCCGAGCGCCAGTTGTCGCGCTGGTTGATGATCGTGTCCAGGCAGACCGCGGTCTTGCCGGTCTGCCGGTCGCCGATGATCAGCTGACGCTGGCCGCGGCCGATCGGGGTCATCGCGTCGATCGCCTTGATGCCGGTCTGCATCGGCTCGTGCACCGACTTGCGCATCATCACGCCGGGGGCCTGCAGTTCGAGGGCGCGACGGCCCTCGGACGCGATCTCGCCTCGGCCGTCGATCGGCTGGCCCAGCGGGTCGACGACGCGACCCAGGTAGCCGTCACCGATCGGAACCGACAAAACCTCGCCCGTACGACGGACCTTCTGGCCCTCTTCGATGCCGCTGAAGTCACCGAGGATGACGACACCGATCTCGCGGACGTCGAGGTTCTGCGCCAGACCGAGGGTGCCGTCCTCGAACTTGAGCAGCTCGTTCGTCATGACCGAGGGCAGGCCCTCGACCTTGGCGATACCGTCGTACGCCTCGGTGACGGTACCGACCTCTTCGCGCGCGGCCGTCTCCGGCTCGTACGAGGCGACGAAGCGCTCCAGCGCGTCCCGGATCTCCTCCGGCCGGATCGTGAGCTCCGCCATCTGGTGTCCCTGCTCTCCTAGGTGGTGGGGTTAACGGTCCGCTGTCCGTCGCTTGTCGTACGGAACCGCGGTGCTGCTGTGGGGGCCGCTGTGCCGCTCGGGGGTTTTCCCCGGGCGGACGACGACGCCCCTGTCGTCCGGTGTCTCAGCCGGCGAGCCGTCGGCCCGCTTCTTCGAGACGTGTGGTCACGGTGCCGTCGATGACGTCGTCACCGATCTCCACGCGGACCCCGCCGATGACGTCGGCATCGATTTCCACGTTCAGGTGGACCTCGCGGCCGTACATCCGGCCCAGCGCCGCGGCCAAGCGAGTGCGCTGCTCCTCGGTGAGGGGCAGTGCGACCGTGACCAACGCGACCATGCGACGCCGACGATCGGCGGCGAGGCGCGCGTACGACTCCAGCCCGTGTTCAAGGTTACGGCTGCGCGGGTGTGCGACAAGCCTGGTGATCAGCCGCCGGGTGACGGGCTGGGCCCGGCCGTCCAGCAGTCCGGAAACCAGTTCCGCCTTGCGCGCGTTCGCCACGCTCGGGTCGCTCAGCGCCGAGCGCAATTCGCGCTCGCCGATCACGATCCGACCGAAACGGAACAGCTCGTCCTCCAGGTCGTCGAGCTTCCCGTCGCGCTCGGCGGCGATCAGCTCGGCGGACACCGAGAGTTCGTCGATCGCGTCGACCAGGTCGCGCGGGCTCGACCAACGCGTGCGGACGAGTCCGCCGAGCAGGTCCGCCGTGGTACCGGAGATCTGACCGGAGAGGAGCTGCGCCAGGAAGGCCGCGCGGGCCTCCCCGGAGCGCGTCGAGTCGGTGAGGACTCGACGCAGCGACACCGTCTGGTCGAGCAGGATGACCACGGAGTCGAGCTCCTGGGCCAACTGGACCATGTCGGTACCGGTCGCGGTCGCGAGCGCATCGAGGCGCTCACGAGCCGCGGCGAGGGATTCCCTGCTGGCGCCCTGCATCAGCGCACCTTCTCCGAGGTCGCCGTTGCGGAAGCCTTGGCCTCCAGCTCCTCGAGGAAGCGGTCGACGACCCGACGCTGACGCGCCTCGTCCTCGAGCGACTCCCCGACGATGCGCGACGCGAGGTCGACGGCCAGCTTGCCGACGTCCTGACGCAGCGCGTTCTGGGCCTGGTTGCGGTCGGCCTCGATCTGGGTGTGGCCGGCGGTGACGATCTCGTCCTTGATCCGCAGACCCTCGGCGCGCATCTCGGCGATGGCGACGGCACCCTGTTCGCGGGCGTCCTCCGTGAGGCGGCCGGCCTCACGACGGGCTTCGGCGAGCTGGTCGCGGTAACGCTCCAGCTCGGCCTGGGCCTCGGCCTGCGCCTCTTCGGCACGCTTGAGACCGCCCTCGATGGCGTCCGTACGGTCCGCCAGCGTCTTGGCGATCTTGGGAAGGAGCATCTTCCACAGGAAGCCGAAGACGATGAGGAACGCCACGCCACCGATGATGATCTCGTCGAGCGGCGGGAGAAGAGGGTTCATCTTCTCTTCGCTGTTGGCGAGGAAAATCACGGTGTGAGGACCTTCCGTCCGTAGCGGATGAATCAGGTGCCGTAGACGAACGGCATGACAACGCCGATGAGGGCGAGCGCCTCGGCGAGGGCGAAGCCCAGCAGCATGTTCTGGCGGACCAGACCGGCAGCTTCGGGCTGACGGGCCATGGCCTGGACACCGTTACCGAAGATGATGCCGATACCGATACCGGGGCCGATGGCGGCGAGGCCGTAACCGATGGAACCGAGGCTGCCCGAAACGCCTTCGGCGGCGAGGTTCATCATGGGAACTGATCCTTTTTTCGAGGCCGATGGACGATCCACCGGACGACGGTCGAGGAGGGAAGGGGGTCTGCGGGTCTCTCAGTGCTCGGCTTCGAGCGAGCTGGAGATGTAGGAGGCCGCGAGCAGCGTGATGATGTACGCCTGCAGCGCCTGGATCATCAGCTCGAAGGCGGTCAGGATGACGACCACGAGGAACGAGGTCGCCGAGAAGAGCGCCCCGACGTGGAAGCCGAGCAGGTACCAGGCACCGACGCTGAAGGTGACGATCAGCATGTGTCCGGCGAACATGTTCGCGAACAGTCGGACCGCCATGGTGAACGGCCGGGTGATCAGACCCTGCAGCAGCTCGATCGGCGCGAGGAGGAAGTAGATCGCCTTCGGCAGACCGGGCGGGAACATCATGTTCTTGAAGTAACCGACGAAGCCCTGGTTCTTGATGCCCAGGACCAGGTAGGTCACGTACACGATGCCGACGATCGATGCCGGGAAGGCGATCCGCGAAGTCGCGGGGAACTGGGCGAACGGGATGATCGCCATCACGTTCATGATCCACACGAAGAAGAAGATCGAGAACAGGAAGGGGACGTAGGGGTCGCCCTTCTTGCCCATCGTCTCCCGCGAGATGTTGTCGCGAACGAACAGGTAGCCCAACTCGCCGACGTTCTGCGCGCCGCGCGGCACCATCTTGGGCTTGGCGAACGCGCTCCAGAAGAAGCCGATCACCAGCAGCATCGAGATGAGCGCGAGCAACATCGGCTTCGTGAAGTCGAAGGCCCCGATGGAGAAGATCGGCTTGAACTCGAAGACGTTCAGCCCGGGCGAGGGGAAGCCGCACCCGGAGAACAGGTGACATCCGCTCTCGCTGGCGAGCGTCTGGACGTCAGCAGTCACCACCGACTCCTTCGTCGTGAAGCATGATTTCGGCTACCTCGATGTGTCGGCGTGGCGAGGGCCACGGAGCGGCACGCAACAGGGCCCGGTCAGGAGGACCTGCCGTGGCGGACAAAGACAAGAACCAGGGACAGAGCGATTCCGACGACCAGGCCGATCGGCAGGAACAGGGCGGAGTGGCCCGTCCACCGGTCGATCAGCCAGCCGATGCCGCCGTAGAACAGCATGCCGCTCAGCAGGTAACCGACACTCGACCATGCGGCACCGTCCATCGCCCGATTCTCTCGGTCCGGTGGACGGGGGCCTCTCTCGCTCATGACGCCCCGGACATTAGCAGTACCTGCGTCGCGTCTACATACCCGGTCCGCGAACCCCGTGCCGCTCTCGACCGACGACGTTCGTATGTCATCGCTCTCCGTCCGGTTCGACATAGGCGATCTTCAGCCGGGTGAAGACCCAGACCTGCGAGGCGACCCAGACGAGCGTGGCCCCGAGAATCGTGAGTCCGAACACCTTCGTGTCGAACGCCTCGGTGTCCTTGAACAGGAACAAAACCAACCCCAACAGCAGGATCTGCACGATGTACGTGAAGAGCGCCATGTTCATCATCATGAGGGGGTTGTTGCGCGAGATACGCCCGATCGCCAACTGGCCGATCGCGAAGAAGGCCAGGACGACGACGGTGGCGAACACCGCGCCGAGAAGTCCTTTGCCACCGGCCGCGAAGAAGGCCGCGATGGCCGCGATTACTCCGGCTGCGGTCGTGCACACGACCGAACCACGGAGAAGGCGGACGTCATTGGCCTGCATGTCGGTGACTCCGGCATCAGTGGGGGGCAAGGGGTGGATCAGCCGCCCGAACACGCGCTCGGGACGACGCAACGCTCGGGAATGGCCGTGGGGGGTCAGAACCCTCGTTGCTGGGGGTTCATCGGCCGTTGATCCTGGTTCGTGAACGATATCACAAACTATTTGAGCAGAGCTTTACCCGTTCGTGTGTACAAGCTCACAGCCTTCCACCACCCTTTCGCGACCCTCTACCCACCGGCAAATCCGCAGGTCGGGAGGGATCTTCGGGATTTCCTGTGGAGCCTGTGGCGGGTGTGGCGGATGCTCCGTTCAGCCGTACGCCGTCTGATTCGCCGGGAACCATCCGGTCGACCGGAACGTTCGCGCCGCGCCCGCGCCGACGGAGCCGGCGATAGCGCGGCGGAACCACGTTGTGCAGCTCGGTGGGCACGTGCGGCTTGAACCGCGGCAACATCAGGATCACCAGTCCCAGGGCGATCAGACCCAGGCCCACGTAGACGATCGGACGCCGTTCCGGGCGGACCGAGATGAGCACGGTGAACGACGCGATCAGGCCGGACCAGAAGTACATGATCAGCACCGCACGGCTGTGCGAGTGGCCGATCTCCAGGAGCCGATGGTGCAGGTGGCCCTTGTCCGCGGCGAACGGCGAGCGACCCGCCCAACCGCGCCGGCCGACCGCCATCACCAGGTCCATCAGCGGCACCACCAGCACCGCGAAGGGCAGCACCAAGGGGATGTAGACCGGCACCAGCTTGTGCGTGGTGAAGGTCAGCGAGCCGTCGTTCTGCGCCATGATCGCGCCCGGGTCGATCCGACCGGTGACGGTGACCGCCGCGGCGGCCAGCATCAGGCCGATCAGCATCGAGCCGGAGTCGCCCATGAAGATCCGCGCGGGGTGCAGGTTGTGCGGCAGGAAGCCCAGACACATCCCGATCAGCAGCGCGGTGAACAGCGTCGGCGCGGCGGCGCCGGAGACGCCGTAACCGAACCAGAGCCGGTAGGAGTAGCCGAAGAAGGCGAGCGCGGCGATGCACACCATGCCGGCCGCGAGGCCGTCCAGGCCGTCCACGAAGTTCACCGCGTTGATCGTGATGACCACTATCCCGATGGTCAGCAGCGTGCCCTGGGTCGGCGTCAACCCGACCGTGCCGTAACCGGGGATGGGCAGCCACAGGATCACGATGCCCTGCCAGACCATCACGCCCGCGGCGAGCGCCTGACCGAGCAGCTTGATGATCGCGTCGACGCCCCACTTGTCGTCGATCACCCCGAGCACCGAGATCAGCGTGCAGCCGGACAGCAGCGCCTGTACGTCGGTCGAGGAGGTGAACACGTCCTGGAGCACCGGCAGATGCCGCGCGAACAACAGACCCGCACACAGGCCGCCGAACATCGCCAACCCGCCGAGCCGCGGGGTCGGCTCCTTGTGCACGTCGCGCGCGCGAATCTCGGGCATCGCACCCGCGGCGATGGCGAACCGGCGGACCGCGCCCGTCAGCAGGTAGGTCACCGCAGCGGCGACGAACAGCGTGAGCAGGTATTCGCGCAAGACTCAACCGTCCCCGGCTTCGGCACATCCCAGCGGCAGCACGGGCATCAGACTAGAGGTGCCGCCGCTCCCCGGGAGAATCGCCAATCTTCACCGGCGAGGGACGATCGCACAATGCTCGGTGGCGCCGCCACCGGCCCGTCGCCCCACACGTAACCACAGTCCCCCCGGTCCCAGCCACCCCGGGGCGGGTTTGTCGGAACCGGGTCCGCCGAAATCCGCCCCTCACCGGCGCGGGTACGCCGGGCGGGTCGCGACGAGTTCGGCCACCGCCACCCGCACCTCGCGCAGCACGCCCTCGTCGTCCTCGCGCACCGCCCGGCCGATCAGCAGGGCGATCTCCTTCATGTCCGTCTCGGTCATGCCCTGCGTGGTCACCGCGGCCGTGCCGACCCGGATCCCGGACGCGATCATCGGCTTGGCCGGATCGAACGGGACGGCGTTCTTGTTCAGCGTGATGCCCGCCCGCTCGCAGCGGCGTTCCGCGTCACTGCCGCTGACCCCGATCGGCCGCAGATCCAACAGCGCGAGGTGGGTGTCGGTACCCCCGGAGACCGCCCGCAGACCTTCGGCCTGCAGGCCCTGCGTCAGGGCCTGCGCGTTGGCCACCACACGACGTGCGTACACCCGGTACGCGGGAGTCGCCGCCTCACCGAGCGCGACCGCCTTGGCGGCCACCGCGTGCATGTGCGGGCCGCCCTGGCTGAACGGGAACACCGCCCGGTCGATCCGGTCGGCGAATTCCTCCCGGCACAGGATCAACCCGCCGCGCGGACCGCGCAGCACCTTGTGCGTGGTGCACGTGACGATGTCCGCGAACGGGATCGGCGAGGGCACCGCGTCGCCCGCGACCAGGCCGATGAAGTGGGCCGCGTCCACCATCAGGTAGGCACCCACCTCGTCGGCGATCTGTCGAAATGCCGCGAAATCGACAAGTCGGGGATATGCGGTGGCGCCGCACACGATCAATCGCGGCCGGTGCGCCAGGGCCAGGTCCCGGACCTGGTCGTAGTCGATGCGTTCGTCGCTCTCCCGGACCCCGTAGGCGACCGCGTGGAACCAGCGGCCGGAGAAATTCACCCGGGAACCGTGGGTGAGGTGCCCGCCGTGCGGCAGCGACATGGCCAGGATCATGTCGCCCGGTGCCAGCACCGCCGCGTACGCCGCCAGGTTCGCGGCGGTACCCGAATGCGGCTGTACGTTGGCATGCCCGGCGCCGAACAGGGCGCGGGCCCGGTGTACGGCCAGTTCCTCGGCACGGTCCACCTCGGCGCAACCGCCGTAGTAGCGCCGCCCGGGGTAACCCTCGGCGTACTTGTTGGCGAGCGTGCTGCCGAGCGCGGCCAGCACCGCCGGGGAGGTGAAGTTCTCGCCGGCGATCAGTTGCAGGCCGCCGCGCTGCCGGGCCAACTCGCCCAGGAGCACCTCGGCGATCTCCGGATCCGCCTCGTGGAGGGCGCCGAAGTCCGGTCCCCAGAAGGGAGTCGACGTGGAGTCGGGAGTGCCCATGGGACTGCGCCTCCAGTGCCGCGCTCGGCAACGTTTGCCCCGTCGCGGTGTTCGGTGCGGTGCATCGGCGTGCCGCCGGAACGTTCGTGTACCGGACGTACTCGGAGTCGGCGGGGCGACGAAGTGCCGTACCGGGCGCCGTGGCGGGGTGAACGTCGCCGGGCGTGGCACCGGGCCGCAGGGACGCCTCCACCATATGCCGGGGGTCCGGACACGGACAGGCTCTTCCCGGGTCGATTCCGGCCCGTTGCCGACCGCGCGGCGCACCTGCTCGCGACCCGCAAGACGACCCGTCGGTCAGAGGCTGTGCGCGGGGTGTCCGGTGAGCGCGGTGAGCACCGGATCCAGGGCCGAGCCGATGTCGGAGGCACAGGCCCGGAAGACGCTCAGCGGCGCGCCGTACGGGTCGGCCACCTCGTCCCACTCCGGATCGGGCGCGGCCAACCGGCCGCGCAGCGCCGCGGCGGCGCGCACCAGCGAGCGACCGCGCTGGACCAGATCGCGTTCGGGGTAGGGCGCCCGCTCCAGCACCGCGACCAGCCGGGTGAACTCCTTGAGCGTGAACGTACGCAGCCCCGAGGCATGCCCCATGGACACCACGTGCGCGCGGTGGTCCAGCGTCGCGGTGAGCACCAGGTCCGCCTCGGCGACGTGCTCGTCGAGCAGCTCGCGGCCGTGGAAGTCGCCCGGATCGGCGCCGTATTCGAGCAGCACCTCGGCCGCGTGCGGCTCCATCGGCGCACCCTCGTGCCCCCAGGTCCCGGCGCTTTGCACGCTGAGCCGGACCGCGTCGTCGGCGGCCAGCCGGCGCTCCAGGCCGAGTCGGGCGAGCCGCTCGGCGATCGGCGAGCGACAGATGCTCCCCGTGCACACGAACAGGATCCGAAACGAGTCGGCCGCGGACCCGTACGGCCCGTAGGAGTGCCCCACGGGTGGTGGCGGGGTCAATTCACGCCCTCCAGGTCGGGAACGACCTCGCGCAACGTGTCCAGCGACAGGGCACCCTCACGCAGCAACCGGGGGCGGCCGGCGGTCAGATCGACGATCGAGGACGGCGCGGTCGAGGGGCACGTGCCGCCGTCCAGGTACACCGACACCGAGTCGCCGAGCTGGGCCTCGGCCTCGTCGACCGTGGTCGCCGCCGGATTGCCGGACCGGTTCGCGCTGCTGACCGCCATCGGTCCGGTCTCGATGAGCAACTCGATCGCGACGGGATGCAGCGGCATGCGCACCGTGACCGTGCCGCGCGTATCGCCCAGGTCCCACATCAGCGACGGCTGGTGGAACGCGACGATGGTGAGCGCACCCGGCCAGAACGCGTCGACCAGTTCCCAGCCCACCTCGGGAAAGCCGGTGACCAGCCCGTGCAGCGTGTTCGGCGAGCCGACGAGCACGGGCGAGGGCATGTTGCGGCCGCGGCCCTTGGCGTCCAACAACGCGTGCACCGCGTGCGGGGTGAACGCGTCCGCGCCGATGCCGTACAGGGTGTCCGTCGGCAGCACGACCAGGTCGCCGCGCTTGATCGCCCCGGTCGCCTCACGCAGCCCGAGCCCACGGTCCATCGCGTCGGAGCAGTCGTAGCGTCGGCTCATCGGGCACTTACCTCCTGAAGCGGTACGGGCGGTACGGGCGATACAGGCACTGCGGGCAGTACGGGCGGTGCGGACGACACAGGCGGTGCGGATGGTGCGGATGGTGCGGGTGCTGCGAGTGTGCGGGGCGCGCGGTTCACGCGCCTTCCTTGCGTGCGGTGGTGAAGCGCGGGCGATTGGTCAGGTCGCGGTGATCGGCCGCGTCCACCCAACCGGCTTCCTCGTTGAAGATCCACGGCACCGCGCCGCCCTGGGTGTCGGCGTGCTCGACCACCACCAGACCACCGGGGCGCAGCAGTCGGTAGGCGGTCTTGGACAGGATCCGGATGAAGTCGAGCCCGTCCGGCCCGGAGAACAGCGCCAGTTCGGGGTCGTGGTCGCGGGCCTCGGGCGCCATCTCGTCCCGCTCGTCCAGCGGGACGTAGGGCGGATTGCTGATCACCAGATCGACCGTGCCGTCCAGCTCCGGCAGCGCGGCGAGCGCGTCGCCCCGGTGCAGGACCACCCGTGAGCCGCTCGCGTTGCGCGCGGCGTAGCGGTACGCGTCCGGGTCCAGCTCGACCGCGTGCACGACCGAGCGCGGCACCTCCTGGGCGACGGCGAGCGCGATCGCGCCGGAGCCGGTGCACAGGTCGACCACCAGCGGTTCGGCCACGTCCATCGCGCGCAGCGCGTCTATCGCCCAGCCGACCACCACCTCGGTCTCCGGGCGAGGCACGAACACCCCCGGGCCCACCTGGAGTTCGAGGTATCGGAAGAACGCGCGCCCGGTGATGTGCTGCAACGGCTCACGGGCCTCCCGGCGCGCGATGGCCTCCCAGAACCGCGCGTCGAAGTCGCCGTCGGCGACGGTGTGCAGGGCGCCACGCTTGACGCCGTGCACGAACGCCGCGAGTTCCTCGGCATCGAAGCGCGGAGAGGGAACGCCCGCGTCGGCCAGTCGCAGGGTGGCCTGGGCCACCTCGGCGAGCAGCAGATTCATCTCGTCTCCGTTATTGGTGGGCGAGCCGGGCGGCCATGTCGGCGTCCACACACGCCTGGATGACCGGATCGAGATCGCCGTCGAGCACCTGGTCCAGGTTGTACGCCTTGTAGCCCACGCGGTGGTCGGAAATCCGGTTTTCCGCGAAGTTGTACGTCCGGATGCGCTCGGAGCGGTCCACCGTGCGGACCTGGCTGCGACGCACGTCGGAGGCCTCCTTGTCGGCCTCCTCCTGGGCCGCGGCGAGCATCCTGGCGCGCAGGATGCGCATCGCCGACTCCTTGTTCTGGAGCTGGCTCTTCTCGTTCTGGCAGGAGACCACGATTCCGGTCGGCAGGTGCGTGATGCGCACCGCGGAGTCGGTGGTGTTGACCGACTGGCCGCCGGGGCCGGACGAGCGGTACACGTCGATGCGCAGGTCATTGGCGTTGATCTCGACCTCGACGTCCTCCGCCTCGGGCAGCACCAGGACGCCGGCCGCGGAGGTGTGGATGCGGCCCTGCGACTCGGTGGCGGGCACCCGCTGGACACGGTGCACGCCGCCCTCGAACTTCAGCCGGGCGTAGACGCCCTCGCCGGGCGCGGGGTTGCCCTTGGTCTTGACCGCGACCTGGACGTCCTTGTAGCCGCCGAGATCGGACTCGTTGGATTCGAGGATCTCGGTCTTCCAGCCGGCCCGCTCGGCATAGCGCAGGTACATCCGCAGCAGGTCGCCGGCGAACAGGGCCGATTCCTCGCCGCCCTCGCCCGCCTTGACCTCCAGGATCACGTCCTTGTCGTCGGCCGGGTCGCGCGGCACGAGCAACCGGCGCAGCTTCTCCGCGCACTCCTCGCGGCGCTGCTCGGCCTCCTCCGCCTCGGCGGCGAAGTCCGGGTCCTCGGCGACCAGTTCGTGTGCGGCCCCGACGTCGTCGGCGGCACTGGACCACTGCCGGTAGGCGTCCACGATCGGCCCCAGTTCGGCGTAGCGCCGCCCGAGATTGCGCGCGCGCGTCTGGTCCGTGTGCACGGCCGGATCGGCGAGCTGTCGCTCCAGGTCGGCGTGCTCGGCGAGCAGGTCGTCCATCGCCTCGAACACTGGGGGGCTCCTCTGGGGTATGGCCGCGAACTCGGCGGGATCGGTAACGCGGTGGCGGGATCGGCGGGACGCCGGATGGGAGGACAAACGAACGGCGCCGGAGGGGCGGGACGGACCTTGGACAAGGCCCACCGCTCCTCCGGCGCCGCAGGGTCGCTACTTGTTGCCGGCCACCGGCTGCTTGCCGAAGCGCTTCTCGAAGCGCGCCACACGGCCACCCGTGTCGAGGATCTTCTGCTTGCCCGTGTAGAACGGGTGACACTGCGAACAGACCTCGACGCGGATCTGGCCGCTGGTCGCGGTGCTGTGCGTGGTGAACGTCGAGCCACAGCCACAAGTGACGGTGGTCTCCACGTACTCGGGGTGGATGTCGGGCTTCACAGGAGTCTCCTTGGGTTCGGGAGGGCGCCGGGTCGTACGCCCGAGTGGGCGTCACGTGAACCGGGGCCGACAGAGCAGTCTGCCAGGAGGGGGCGACCGGACCCAAATCAGGGTCTGTACCGCCCAACCACGACCGAGGTCGTGACATTCCCTCCCGGCCGACGCCGTGCCTTGTCGTTGCGTGTTGCGTTGTGTGTACGACCGACCCGAGGATCCGCTCCTCGGCATCGGCGTCGTCTTCCGGCCGTGCCGGTCCGGGGGCGACCCCCGGACCCCACGTCCGACCCCGACCAGTCGTTCGGCATCGGCGTCGTCTTCCGGCTGTGCTGATCCGGGGGCGACCCCCGGACCCCACGTCCGACCCCGACTAGTCGTTCGGCATCGGCGTCGTCTTCTGGATCTGCATCAGGAACTCGCCGTTGCTCTTGGTCTTCTTCATCTTGTCCAGAAGCAGCTCGATGGCCTGCTGCTGGTCGAGGGCGTGCAGCACCCGCCGCAGCTTCCAGACGACCGCCAGTTCGTCCGAGGCCATCAGGATCTCTTCCTTGCGGGTGCTGGACGCGTCCACGTCCACCGCCGGGAAGATCCGCTTGTCGGCGAGCTTGCGGTCGAGCTTGAGCTCCATGTTGCCGGTGCCCTTGAACTCCTCGAAGATCACCTCGTCCATCCGCGAGCCGGTCTCGACGAGCGCGGTGGCGAGGATGGTCAGCGAGCCGCCGTTCTCGATGTTGCGCGCCGCGCCGAAGAACTTCTTCGGCGGGTACAGCGCGGTCGAGTCGACACCACCGGACAGGATGCGGCCGGAGGCGGGCGCCGCGAGGTTGTACGCGCGGCCCAGGCGGGTGATCGAGTCGAGCAGCACGACCACGTCGTGGCCCAGCTCGACCAGGCGCTTGGCGCGCTCGATGGCCAGCTCGGCGACGATCGTGTGGTCCTCGGCGGGCCGGTCGAAGGTCGAGGAGATGACCTCGCCCTTGACCGAGCGCTGCATGTCGGTGACCTCTTCGGGGCGCTCGTCCACGAGCACGACCATCAGGTGGCACTCGGGGTTGTTCACGGTGATCGCGTTGGCGATCGCCTGGAGCACCATCGTCTTGCCCGCCTTGGGCGGCGCGACGATCAGGCCACGCTGGCCCTTGCCGATCGGCGACACGAGGTCGATGATCCGCGTGGTCAGCGCGCTGGAGTCGGTCTCCAGGCGGAGCCGGTCCTGCGGGTACAGCGGAGTCAGCTTGTTGAAGTCGGAGCGCTGCCGCGCCTGTTCCGGCTCCATGCCGTTGACCGTGTCCAGGCGCACGAGCGCGTTGAACTTCTCCCGACGCTCGCCGTCGCGCGGCTGACGCACCGCGCCGACGATGGCGTCACCCTTGCGCAGGCCGTTCTTGCGGACCTGGGCGAGCGAGACGTACACGTCGTTGGAGCCGGGCAGGTAGCCCGAGGTCCGCACGAAGGCGTAGTTGTCGAGGATGTCCAGGATGCCCGCAACGGGGACCAGGACGTCGTCGTCGGCCAGCACGGGCTCGTTGGTCTCGAAGCCCTCGCGGCCACCGCGGCGACGGTTGCGGTCGCGGTAACGGCCACGGCGCCGACGGCCGCCACCCTCGAAGTCGTCGTCCGGACCCATCGGGTCGTTGTCCTGCTGCTGCTGTTGTTGCTGCTGCTTGCCGCGCTCACCGCCGCGGTCGGCCCGCTCGGCGCGGTCGTTGCCGCGCTCGCCGCGGTCGCCGCGCTCGTTGTTGTTGCGGTCGCCGCGCTCGGCCCGCTCGCCGCGCTCCGGGCGCTCGGCGCGCTCGGTGCGCTCGCCGCCGCGCTCGTTGTTGCGCTCGCCGCGGTCGCGCCGGTTCTGGCCACGCTCGCGACGCTCGCGACGGCCTTCCCGCTCGCCGCCTTCGCGCTGCTCGCCCTGGTCGTCGCCGGTGCGCTCGGCGCGCTCGGCGCGCTCGCCGCGACGGCGCGTCGGGGCCTCGACGACCTCGGCCGCCGGCTCGCCCTGCTCGCGCCGGGTGCGGCCGTTGGTGGGCGCCTCGGCGGCTGCCTGCTCCGGAATCTCGATCTGCGGTGCCTCGACCGCGACCCGCGTCCGGGCGGCCCGGCGGGCCCGGGTGGGCGCCTCCGCGACCGGCGCCTCGGCGGGCGCCTCGGCGACCTCGGCGGGCGCCGCGCCGTTGTCCGCGGCGGCAGCGGCGGCCTTGGCCCTGGTCGCCCGGGCCGGCTTCGTGGCGGCGGCAGCGGGAGCGGCGTCCGATCCACCCTGCTTTGCCTGGATGGCCTCGATCAGCTGGCTCTTGCGCATGCGGCCGGTGCCGCTGATGCCCAGCCCGGTGGCGACCTGCTGCAGCTCCGCCAGCACCATGCCGTTGAGGCCGGTGCCCGTCGAGCGGCGGCGCCGCGTGGCGGGAGCGGGGGCGTCCGCGGTGGCAACCGCGTCACCCGAGGCGGACGCGGCCTGCGGCGTTGCGTCCATGAGTTCGGTGGTGTCGCTCACGAAGGGTCCTTCCCTGGAGCGGGCGTCGGCCTTGAGGGGGCTCGGCGACCGGTTGTGCTGTCCGTCCCGCTTCCAGTGCGGTCCGGTGCGGTGGTCCGCCGGATGGCGGGAATCGTCGAAAATGTGCCCAGTACTGCGAGGATCGGGCTCATGTATGCCTGTGGGGGCTCGTATTCCTGTAGGGGCTCGATTTCCTGTGAAGGAACAGCCCTCGGGTCCCCGGGATGAGCTCGACGCGGCGCGGTGGTTCCGCCGGTCTGTATCGGGGAGCCACGTTCGTCACGAAGGACAGGCAGGAGGGGAGACTCCCAAAGGATCGTGGCCACAGAGCACCGAACGCGCCCAACCCTATGCGGGCGGGGGATCTGGTGCGGTGATGACGCTAACACTACCGGACCCAAGAGACATTCCCCCACCCCATCGCTCCCCCGGCGCAGCCCTTTTTTTCCTGCGGTAGTGCAGTGGAGTGAACCAATCCACCACCGTCGCCGACCACTCGCCCGGCCGCACCGGGTCCGCGGTCGGGCCGGCTCCCGCCTACCGGGCGTACTGCCAACGAACGGCGAGTACGCAGGTCACGCCAGTGGCATGACGCTTGCTCCGGCCCCGTCCACGTGCAATTGCCGAACCACCCAATCGGGCCCGGCGCTGCCGATCGCCTCGTCCACGCGGTCGTGCGTGACCAGGGCGAGCACGGTCGGCCCCGCGCCGGAGACGACCGCGGCCATCCCCTGTGCGCGCAGCTTGTCGATCAATTCGGCGCTCGCGGGCATCGCGGGCGCACGGTAGGTCTGGTGCAGCCGGTCCTCGGTCGCGGCGAACAGCAGGTCCGGACGCGAGGTCAACGCGGTGACCAGCAGGCCGGCGCGCCCCGCGTTCGCCGAGGCGTCGCGATGCGTCACCTTGGCCGGCAGCAGGCCGCGGGCGACCTCGGTGGACAGCGGAACGGAGGGTACGAACACGACGGGAGATATACCCCGGTCGGGGGTCGATCGCACCGCCCGAGGGCCGTCCTCGTCGGTCCAGGCGATCGTGAAGCCGCCGAGCAGACACGCGGCGACGTTGTCCGGGTGGCCTTCGAGCTCGGTCGCCAGGGCCAGGGTGGCGTCGTCGTCGAGACGGTCCGCGCCGCCTATCGTCAGCGCCCGGGCCGCGATCACGCCGGCACAGATGGCCGCGGCGGACGAGCCCAGTCCGCGCCCGTGCGGGATGCGATTGGCGCACACGACGTCCAGGCCGGGCGGTCGGCCGCCCATCGCCTCGAACGCGGCGTAGGCCGCGCGCACGACCAGGTGGTTCTCGTCCCGGGACAGGTCGTCGGCGCCCTCACCTGCGATGTCGATCGACAAGCCCTCGTCCGCGACCCGGACGGCGACGTCGTCGTACAGTCCGAGCGCGAGTCCGAACGCGTCGAACCCGGGACCCAGGTTGGCGCTCGTGGCCGGGATGCGAACCCGGACGGGGGCGGCACGGAATGCGGGGCCGGCCATACGCGTGGACACTCCTCCTCGTGGAGTTCCGGGCACCTTCACGGGACGGTCCGAACCGGTGGCGCGTTCGGGAAATCGCGGGTGCTGCGGAACGGCAGGAACAGACGCGAGACTCGGGCGGCATGTGCCGCGGAACGAGTGCAAGGTCGCGTCCGGTGATCAGCCTACCGAAGGTGCGTTCCCTCGCGGGACACCGTAACCACCGCGTCGTGGGATTGGTACCGGAAATGGGATCGAAAGGGGGCGGAAGCCGTTGTCGACGGGGATCGTCGGCCGCCCCGGTCGGTTCCGGGCGCTTTCCACCCCGGTTGCGGGGTCTGCTTTCCCGGGTCGGGTCTGCTTTGCCCGGGCGGGGTCGCTTTCCCCTTCCCCGGCGGGATGTGGCTTTCCGGGGCGGGGCGGCTCCCCTGGGGGCGACTTTCCCTGGTCGGGACGGCTTTCCCCGGCATAGGAAGCTTTCCCCCGATGGCGGCCGACATTCCGGAGTGGGCTCGGCTTTCCCGGCCGGAGTGGCGATTTTCCCGGCGGGGCCGGCCGGCTTGCGCCCCGGGTGCCGCGACGCGGGGTTTCTTCCGGGTCGCGGCGCGGGTCGGCGGCGCGGGTCGCCCTCGGCGGGTGCCGGGAGCGGTGGTCCGAGCCGCCGACGCGTGCTGCGGGTGGTGTGCCGCGGGTCAGCCGAGGCCCAGCTGGGCGGCGGCGGCGGACGCGTCGATCGGGACGACGACCGGCTTGGGCGCGCCGGCCACCGCCCAGTCGGGGTCCTTGAGGCCGTTGCCGGTGACCGTGCAGACGATCCGCTGGCCGGGATCGACGCGACCCTGTTCGGCCGCCTGGAGCAATCCGGCCACACTCGCGGCGGACGCCGGCTCCACGAAGACGCCCTCCTGCGCGGCCAGCAGCCGATACGCCGAGAGGATCTGACGGTCGGTCACCGATTCGATGTGACCCCCCGATTCGTCCCGCGCGGCGATCGCGAAGTCCCACGAGGCGGGGTTGCCGATCCGGATCGCGGTGGCGATCGTCTGCGGCGAGAGCACCGGCGCGCCGTTGACCAGCGGCGCCGAACCGGCCGCCTGATAGCCCCACATGCGCGGCCGGCGGCCGGCCAGGCCATCGGCGGCGTACTCGTTGTAGCCCTTCCAGTACGCGGTGATGTTGCCCGCGTTGCCCACCGGAAGCACGTGGATGTCGGGCGCGTCGCCGAGCATGTCGACGATCTCGAAGGCGGCGGTCTTCTGGCCCTCGATGCGGACCGGGTTGACCGAGTTCACCAGCGCGACCGGATACTTTTCGGCCAGATCGCGGGCGAGCGTGAGGCAGTCGTCGAAGTTGCCGTCGACCTGGAGGATGCGCGCGCCGTGCACGAGCGCCTGGCCCATCTTGCCCAGCGCGATCTTGCCCTGCGGGACCAGTACGGCGCAGACCATCCCGGCGCGCACCGCATACGCGGCGGCGGAGGCCGAGGTGTTGCCGGTGGATGCGCAGATGACCGCCTGCGCGCCCTCCTCCTTGGCCTTGGAGATCGCCATCGTCATGCCGCGGTCCTTGAAGGACCCGGTCGGATTGGCGCCCTCGACCTTCAGGTGAACCTCACATCCCGTGCGCTCGGAGAGCACCTGGGCGGGGACCAACGGCGTACCACCCTCACGCAGGGTGACCACGGGTGTGTTCGCCGAGACCGGCAGACGGTCGCGGTATTCCTCGATGACCCCGCGCCACTGAGTGGTGCGGACGCCTTCCTTGAGCGCGCTCACGGTCCCTCTACTCCCCTTCGACCCGCATGATGCCGGCGATGTCACGGACGATGTCCATACCGCGCAGATCGGCGACGGTCGCCGCGAGCGCGGCGTCGGTGGCGGTATGGGTGACGATCACGAGTGTGGCATCCCCGTCCCGGCCCTGCTGACGGACCGTGTCGATGGACACGTCGTGCTGGGCGAACACCGCGGCCACCTGGGACAGCACGCCGGCCCGGTCGGCCACGTCCAGGCTGAGGTGGTAGCGGGTGCGGGCGATGCCCACCGGCTGCGGGGTCAGCTGGGCGTAGGCCGATTCACCGGGCCCGGTGGCGCCGGAGAGCTTGTTGCGGCAGACCGCGACCAGGTCGCCGAGCACCGCGCTCGCGGTCGGCGCGCCACCCGCTCCGGGGCCGTAGAACATCAGCTGCCCGGCCGCCTCGGATTCGACGAAGACCGCGTTGTACGCCTCGCGTACCGACGCCAGCGGGTGCGTACGCGGGATCATCGCCGGGTGCACGCGGGCACTGACGCTCTGCCCGTCGGCACCGCGCTCGCAGATCGCCAGCAGCTTGACCACGCAGTCCATCGCCTTGGCACTGGCCACGTCGGCGGCGCTGACCTCGGTGATGCCCTCGCGGTACACGTCGGCGGCGGTCACCCGGGTGTGGAACGCCAGACCGGCCAGGATCGCGGCCTTGGCGGCGGCGTCGAAGCCCTCGATGTCGGCGGTGGGGTCGGCCTCGGCATAGCCCAGCGCGGTCGCCTCGTCGAGCGCCTCGGCAAAGCCGGCACCGGTCGAGTCCATCCGGTCCAGGATGAAGTTGGTGGTGCCGTTGACGATGCCCAGGACCCGCTCCACCTTGTCCCCGGCGAGCGACTCGCGCAGCGGACGCAGCAGCGGGATCGCGCCGGCGACGGCGGCCTCGTAGTAGAGGTCCACGCCGTGTTTCGCGGCGGCGGCATGCAGCGTGGAGCCGTCCTCGGCCAGCAGCGCCTTGTTGGCGGAGACCACCGAGGCGCCGTGCTCCATCGCGGACAACATCAGGCCGCGGGCGGGCTCGATGCCGCCGATCACCTCGATCACCACGTCGATGTCGTCGCGTTTGACCAGTTCCACCGCGTCGGTGGTGATCAGCGCGGGGTCGATGCCCGCGCGCTCGCGCCCGGCGCGGCGTACGGCCACTCCGGCGAGCTCGATCGGGGCCCCGATTCGGGCGGCGAGGTCGGTCGCGTGCGTCGTCATGATGCGGGCCACTTCGGAGCCGACCACACCACAACCGAGCAGCGCCACCTTCAGCGGCTGCGTACGCATCATCCGACCTCACTTCTCGAAGACAAAGGTTGTCCGAGTCTGCCGTCCGGGGGATTTCCGGAGACAGGCAGTGCCGACAAGTGTCGCTCGGATCATTGGCCGAACCGGGGCCGGTCCAGGATCCGAGACGACAATTCTTGCGGCCTCACATGCGGGCAACGGGATTTTCTCCCGAGCCCGGGGGCCGCCACGCGGCGACCCCCGATCGTTCCATTGTTCTTGTTTCGTTGTTCTCGTTTTTCTGCGGTCGTCCGGACCGTGCCGGGGGTGTCCGGCCGGGGCCGGGTTTCCGGCGGGTGCCGGGTGGTACCCGGCCGGGCCTGCGCATTGCATCCTGCCGTTGTCGGCGATCCGCTGCCGCGGGGTTTGCCCAGCCGGTCGGGTTTTGCCCGGCCGATCGGGTCTTGCTCGGCCGGCCCGGTCTTGCCCGGCCGGCCCGGTCTTGCTCGGCCGGTCGGGTCTTGCTCGGCCGGTCGGGTCTTGCTCGGCCGGTCGGGTCTTGCTCGGCCGATCAGGTTTTGCTCAGCCGATGTCGAGGCGGAGCAGGTCCTCTTCGGTTTCGCGCCGCACGATGACGCGTGCGGCGCCGTCGTGGACCGCGATCACCGGCGGGCGGGTCACGTGGTTGTAGTTGCTCGCCATCGAACGGCAGTAGGCGCCGGTGGCGGGCACCGCGAGCAGGTCGCCGGGAGCCAGGTCGGCGGGCAGGTAGGCGTCCTTGACGATGATGTCGCCGGATTCGCAGTGCCGGCCCACCACGCGGGAGAGCATCGGCGCCGCGTCGCTCGCACGTGAGACGAGCGTCACGCTGTACTCGGCGTCGTAGAGCGAGGTGCGGATGTTGTCCGACATCCCGCCGTCGACGCTGACGTAGGTGCGCAGGCCCTCCAGCGGCTTGATCGTGCCCACCTCGTACAGCGTGAAGGTGCCCGGCCCGGCGATCGCGCGGCCGGGTTCGACCGACAGGCGGGGTGCCGCCAGGCCGGCGGCGGCGCACTCGCGGCGCACGATGTCCAGCAGCGAGGCGGCGATCACCGCGGGCGACTGCGGGTCGTCGGCGGAGGTGTAGGCGATGCCCAGACCGCCGCCGAGGTCGATCTCGGGCAGTTCGACGCCGTGCTCGTCGCGGACCGCGACCAGCAGGCCGACCACCCGGCGTGCGGCCACCTCGAAGCCCGCCGTGTCGAAGATCTGCGAGCCGATGTGCGAGTGCAGGCCGATCAGTTCGAGCGATTCGAGCTTGCGGATCCGACGGACCGCCTCGGCCGCCTGGCCGTCGGCCAGCGAGAAGCCGAACTTCTGGTCCTCGTGCGCGGTGGCGATGAACTCGTGGGTGTGCGCCTCGACCCCGACGGTGATCCGGACCAGCACCTTCTGGGTGACGCCGCGTCGGTCGGCCAGGAAGGCGAGCCGGCTGATCTCCTCGAACGAGTCGACCACGATCCGGCCGACGCCGACCTCCAGCGCGCGCTCCAGTTCGGCGGCGGACTTGTTGTTGCCGTGGAAGGCGATCCGGGCCGGGTCCATGCCCGCGGACAGCGCGACCGCAAGCTCGCCGGCCGTACACACGTCCAGGTTCAGCCCCTCCTCGGCGATCCAGCGCACCAGCGCGCGGCACAGGAAGGCCTTGCCCGCGTAGAACACGTCGGCGCCCTCGAACGCCTCGCGCCAGGCACGGCAGCGGGCCCGGAAGTCCGCCTCGTCGAGGATGTAGGCGGGGGTGCCGAACTCGCGGGCGAGTTCGCGTACGTCCAGGCCGGCGATGGTGACCACACCGTCGGCGCCGCGCTCGGCGCCCGCGGGCCAGATCTTCGGGTCGAGCAGGGTCAGGTCCTCGGGCGCGATCGGCGGCGCGCCGTCGGGCAGGACGTCCGCGTGGCGGGGACCGGCGGGGTGGGCGGAGCGGCTCATGTCGTGGTGCTCCCCGTGGGGTGAGGGCGTCGGTGTGGGGTGGGTCGCGTGCGGGGTGGTGGACCGCTCGCGGGGGTGGGCGCCGGCGGGGTGGCGCCCGGTGGGTGGCCGGTGGCCGGGGGTTGTCGGCTGGTGTCCTGTGGCCTGTGTCCCGGGGGCCGGAACGACCGAAGGCCGGGCATGTGCCCGGCCTTCGGCCTGTCGCCTGCGTTGTGACGGTCCGTCACATGCGCTCGGGGGCGGACACCCCGAGCAGGGCGAGGCCGTTGGCCACCACGGTTTTCGTGGCTTCGGCCAACCACATTCGGGCGTGCGTCAGGTCGGTGACCTCTTCCTCGCCCTTGGGCAGGATCTGACAGTGGTCGTAGAAGCGGTGGTACGTGCCGGCCAACTGCTCCAGGTAACGCGCGACGTGGTGCGGCTCGCGCATCTCGCCGGCCTTGGCCACCACGCGCGGGAACTCGCCGAGCATGCCGAGCAGGTCGGACTCCCACTCGGTGGACAGCAGCTCGGGCTTGAACTCGCCCTTGACGATGCCGCGTTCGGCCGCCTTGCGCTCGACGGCGGACATCCGCGCATGCGCGTACTGAACGTAGAACACGGGGTTCTCGTTCTTGTGCGACGTGAGGATGTCGATGTCCAGCGTGATGGTGGAGTCGGTGGACGAGCGCGCCAGCGAGTACCGCGCGGCGTCGACGCCGATCCACTCGACGACGTCGTCGATGGTGATGATGTTGCCCGCGCGCTTGGACATCCGGACCTCTTCGCCGGCACGCATCATCTTCACGAACTGGCCGACGATGATCTCGATGTTGCGCTCGGGGTCGTCGCCCGCACACGCCGCGATCGCCTTGAGCCGCCCGACGTAGCCGTGGTGGTCGGCGCCGAGCATGTAGACGGCGACCTCGTTGCCGCGGTCGCGCTTGTTCAGGTAGTACGCGGCATCCGAGGCGAAATAGGTCTTCTCGCCGTCGGACTTGACCAGGACCCGGTCCTTGTCGTCCCCGTAGTCCGTAGTGCGCAGCCAGATCGCGCCGTTGTCGTCGTAGACGTGGCCCTGCTCGCGCAGCCGCTCGATCGCCTTCTCCACCGCGCCGGACTCGTGCAGCGTGGTCTCGGAGAACCACACGTCGAAGTGCGCGCCGAAGTTCTCCATCGAGCGCTGGATCTCGGCGACCATCAGCTTGAGCCCGGTGGCCCGGAAGACCTTCTCCTGCTCGGCGTCGGCCAGGCTGGAGACGTCGGGGTGCTCGGCGACGATGTCGGCGGCGATGTCGTTGATGTACGCGCCGACGTAGCCGTCCTCGGGGACGGGCCGACCGTTGGCCGCCGCCATCAGCGACTTGCCGAACTTGTCGATCTGCACGCCGGCGTCGTTGATGTAGTACTCGGTGGTCACATCGGCACCGGACGCACGCAGGATCCGCCCGAGCGAGTCGCCGACGGCGGCCCACCGCACGCCGCCGATGTGGATCGGCCCGGTCGGGTTCGCCGAGACGAACTCCAGGTTGATCTTCAGCCCGTCGAACGCGTTGTTGCTGCCGTACTCGGCGCCGGCCTCGACGATGGTGCGGGCCAACTCGCCCTGGGTGGCCGTGTCGAAGGTGATGTTCAGGAAGCCCGGACCGGCGATGTCGACCTTGGCCACGCCGGGCGCCTGCGCGATCCGCGCGGCCAGCAACTCGGCGATCTCCCGCGGCGGTCGCTTGGCCGGCTTCGCGAGCTGCAACGCGATGTTCGTCGCGTAGTCCCCGTGCTCGCGGTTCTTGGGTCGCTCCACCGTCGTGCTCTCGGGCACGGCAACGGCGAGCTCGCCCGCCTCGACGGCGGCACGAACCGCGGACAACACTGACTGCGAAAGCTCTGCGGGGGTCACGGGGACAAGCGTAGGCGACCCGCCGCCCAACCCGCCCGGCGGGCGGGGTAGGTCATTCGAGTGAGACTCCCGAGGAGGGTCCGGGCAGGAGGACCCGGTGAGTCGGTCGCGGGGTGGGCCGCGGGCGCGGCGCGGGTGGGCCGCGGGCGCGGCCGCGATGTACCGGCGCGGGATCGGTCGAAGGATCAGACAGGGGTCGACCGAAGGATCACCGGCGCGGAATCGGCTGAGAGATCCGGCCCAGCCATCCGGCGCGGGGTCGGCCTAACCATCCGGCGCGGGCTCGGCCGAGGGATCCGGCGCGGGGTCGGCCGCGAGCTCGGCCGAGAGGTCCAGCGCCGAATCCGTCGAGAGATCCGGCAGGGGATCGGCCGACAACGGCTCCGGCGACAACGCACGCACGAGCCGAATGAGCTGCTCCGGATGAAACGGCTTGGTCAAATACCCGTCGACCCCGACCGCCCGCGCCCGGGAGAAGTCCTCATCCTGCGCACAGGCACTGATCATCAATATCTTCAACTCACTGGTCCGCGGATCCGCCCGCAACCGAGCAGCGGTCCCGATCCCATCCAGATGCGGCATCACCACATCAAGCGTGACCAAGTCCGGCCGCACCTCGTGCACGAGCCGCAAACACTCCTCACCATCACACGCGGTACTGACCACGAACCCCTCCAGCCGCAGATTGACCGCGATCAGCTGCCGAATCACCTCATCGTCATCCACGACAAGCACCCGCGCCGCCTCACCACCAATCCCGCCCACGCCAGTGAGGTTAGGCCCCCCACACCCACCTGGGGGCCCGATCCGCACATCTCATCCACACCTCCCCCACGCCCCCTCCCCACCCCACCCATCAACCCCTTCGCAACCCACTCCCCAGAGCTGGTAATGTTCACATCACCCGAGCCCCTGTAGCTCAGGGGATAGAGCAACGGCCTCCGGAGCCGTGTGCGCAGGTTCGAATCCTGCCAGGGGCACACAGCGTCACCAGGATCAGCAGCCACGAAGCCACGTGAGCTGCTGTTTTTGTTTTCGGCCTCTTTCCTTCCGTCGCCGTGTGTCAGATCGCACAAGTGAATGCAGGTGTATGACGGGCCCCGCGTAGCGGGGGTGTAGTGACTCGGCGGACGTTTCCGCAGGTCACAGTGCGTACTTGCCGTATGTGCGGCGTGGCTGAAGGCCCCGGAGTGGTCCGAGGCGTCCTGTCGCCCGACAGTCGTTCAGGTCTCACTACCGAGGCCGTCCGCGATACGTGGTCGATCAAGTCGCTTTGCCAGTCGACGAACTCGGCATGAATCTTGCGCAGGACATCCACCGATGTGTTTGGGCCGGTTCGGCAACGTGCGTAGCCGGCAATTCGGAAGAGTTCGGCGAGGGCTACGTACACGCGTACCGCAGGTCGGCATGCCGAGCTGCCAGGGCCTCCGCTCCACCCGTTCCGCTCACCGGTCAGGTCGGCAGCACGCGCAGCTCTCATAGCACTATTGCGCCTATTGGCTCCATCGGCTAGAGTCCTGCCATGCCCAATATCCCCCTCGATGAGGACAACTACGGCAAGATCGTCTTCGCCGCCCGAATGATGAACTGCTCGCCGACCGAGGTCGTGCGACGGCTCATCGAGGAATGGAGCCAGGGAATAACCCCCTCTGATGCGCCATCAGCACCGGTTGCACCTCCATCGTCGGGCACCACCCTGCCCGTACACGCCGTGTATCAGGGGGTGCGCGTCGAAGGCATCTTCGACCCGGGCACGCGCACTCTCAGGATTACCGCGGGTCCGGGTGCGGGGACTTCGCACAGTGCGCCAAGTGCCGCCGCCGGAGCCGTACTAAAGATCGTCAAGCCCGAGCGCAACCCCAACACCAACGGCTGGCGGTTCTGGCGACTCGATTCGAACGGGGCGGAGCTCCAAAGTATTCGTCACTCGGCGGCCCCGTAGGCCTGCCGTCACCCGTACGAACGGAAGGGGCATCTCTGATGACACCCGCCTTCGCTACTTCGTCCACATATCTACTCATCCTCAACGCTAAAAAGCCGCTCGGCTGGGTCGTGTCCCGGCAGCGCATGGCGTTCCCGACGGGGCGCGTGCGGGCCGCGCGCGCTCTTGAAACGGGCGACGAATTGTTGATCTACGCGACCAGTGGCTGCTTCCGGAACCCGAACCGTGGTGAAGGACTGGTCATGGGCCACGCAACGATCACCAGCAAGGTCGAAGCCATGGAGACCCCGGTCTCATTCGGCGATCGCACCTTCCACGAGGGCTGTTCGTTGCGCATGCACGGCCTGACGAGCTATCGCGAAGGTGTGAGACTACGCGATCTGGTCCCCAACCTCGACGTGTTCCCCAACAAGGATGCCTGGGGCGGCCGGCTGCGTCGCCCGTTCCTGGAGATGCCCCGGAAAGATGCCGACCTCATCCGGCGCGAACTCCAGCCGATGCTCAAGCCGTATCAGGTGGCTCTTCCGCTCTACTTGGCAGCTACGGCATAGGAGTTGTACTGCAACGTACCCAACCGGTACGGCCGTGCCGAGCGCAACGAACCGGGGCGCCCTCACGCAGAGGGCGCCCCGCCGGGCATTCAGGCGAAGGCCAGGGGCCCGACGGCTCGGTGTTCTCGGAGTCGAGCGCGGCCAGGTCCGACCCAGGTCCGACAACGCCCCGAGGATCCGGCCGCGTTGGCACATCGTCGGCTCAGCGGATGCCCAATGAGGCGAGGAAGCGGCTTGGCTCCGCATGCCACATGATGGCCAACGCGTCTCGGGCGCGGGTGGCCGCGACGAAAAGGAGCGAGCGGGCGCGTTGGAGTTCCCGATGGTGGCGGGATGGGTCGGTGGCGGCCCAGGCGTCGACGGACGAGCGCGGGACCAAACCCTCGGTGACGCCGGCGATGATTATCCGGCGGTATTCCAGACCCTTGAAGCGATACATCGTGCCGATGTGGACACCCTCTCGGCCTCGGGGGCCATCGCGCGTAATCTCAGTCGCGGCGATGCCCCTTTCAGCGAGACGCTGGGCGACTTCGGCGGCCATGACATTGGTCGGTACGCAGATGGCGACATCCTCGCGGGGGACATCGTCCCAGGCGCGCACCCGGTCGACGATCGCTTCGCGCTCTTGGTCCCAGGTGGTCGCTCCGTGCAACGTGGGGCGCTCGCCATGCAGGATCGAGCGGTAGCCCTCGATAGTGTCGGAACCGCCGTCGAGGTCGTCGTAGTGGGTGCCGTCCAGCAGGCCCAGCGCGGATGCGAGGATCTCCCGCGTCGTGCGGTAGCTGAGGGTCAACCGCGCGGAGCGGCCGCGGATGTTGACACCGAGACTGCCCAGGGTGACCTGGTTGTCGTAGATCCGCTGATGGGTGTCTCCGACAAGAAACATGTCATCGGGCGCGACCGGCACCATCGCGCGCAGCAGCTTCCAGTGGGCCGGGCTGAGATCTTGGGCCTCGTCGACGACAACATGTCGGTATCGGTAGCGCAGCCACGCACCGGAGCCCGATTCGGCATGGATATTCCCGGGCCCGCCGCTCATCTCACGCTGTTGTTGTCGGGAGTCGATCTTGGTCTTGCGGGCGATCTCCAGCCGAGCGGCCCGTTCCGCGACTTGGCGGTGGGTCTCCATGCCTCCTAGGTCCAGTCTCTGAGTGAAACGCTCCGCAAGCTGCCAAACCGCTGCGCGCTCCGCGCGGGTGAGGCTGCGCCCCCGGCCCGAGCGTCGTACCCGGAAATAGTCGGAGCGAGCGTTGACGGCCTGGCCCAGGATGACCTGGTTCCACTCGTCACTGAGGAATTCGGCCGACCATCGGCTGTCACCGGTTTCTGCGAGCAACTGCCGCCATTCGTCCAGGGCCTTGTTGTCGTCGATGCGCCGTTTGGCACCGCCGGGATCGGCTTCACGCACCACACGAGTCGCCAACTGATCGATATGGACGATGTCGACGCGTGCCACAGTCTGCGGGCCGCCGAGCGAGAGTAGGCGCCCTCGAAGGTCGGCGGCCAGGTTCTTGTTGAATGTGGTGAGCAGGATGGGCTTGGTGTGTCCGGGACCCAACCCGTCAACCAAGTGCTTGACGCGGTGCAGTGCCACGATCGTCTTGCCGGTCCCGGGTCCTCCGCCGACACGGGCGGGCCCGGAGTACTTGCGGCGGACGAGCTTTTCCTGTGTCGGGTGCAAAAAATTCTTCCACCGACCGAAGTCGCCTTCTTCCAGGATGCTTTGCAACGCCTCGTCATCAGTGAGGACGACGGCCTGAGTGCGATCGGCGGCCGCCTGCCAGTCGTCGGTGTCCACCCGCTCGCCGGGCATGACGGGATCGGTGACCTGGCTCATCACCTCATCGAACGACGCACCGTCGTACAGACGTAGCAACACCTCCCCGGTGTGTCGGGGGGCATATTCGACTAGACCAAGGAGTTCCTCCTCCGTCTCCAGTTTCAAGACGATCGGGATCAGCGGTTCGGCAACCCCCAACGCCGCGAGTTGTTCGGCGTCACAACCACGGAAATGCCGCAGCGGCGCCGCTGCAGGCGGATGGGTCTCATCGTCCGGCGAGGACACCTGCGTACCCGCCTTCGGGTGCGCCAACGCCCGGCGCAGCACGCTGTCCTGGACTGCCTGGAGGTCGATGTAGTCGATGCTTCCGGTGACCTGATTGATGCCGTACGCGAGCCGATCCAGACGCTCGTACACGTGGCTGCGATGCCTGACAGCCACCAACAGCCATTCGTCGGCACCGAGTTTGACCAGTAGCGCTCGATACTCTCGGTTGACCCGGGCCGACCACAGCCGGTCGTCACCCTTGAGCGGTTGCAGATGCAGGCTGCCCGAGTTCGGGTTGCGACGAAAGTCGCGCTGGAACGTGTACACCGCGCCGATGACGGCCCGGTCGAGCTTGGCGATTTCCGAGTCGGCCTTGTCGAGCAGGCGCAGCGTGGTGGTCCCGGCGGTCATCGGTGGCGCTCCTCGCCCTTGCCCGGACCCTCGTCTTTGCCCGGGTCCTCGTTCGTTCCGATCGTGCTCGTCGCTTGGTGCGCGAGCAGCGTCCGTAGCTCATCCGGGTCCCACCGTTTCGCGGTGCGGACTTGCCAGCCTGCCGCGATGTACGCGTGGTCCCGGTCCCGTGCGTCGTCGTCCGCCGTGCCGTCAGGGTACGTCCGATGCGACAGGACGACAGCGACCCGTCGGTCCGGCCAAGCCAACTCCGCAGGCCACTTGGCATCGCCGAGTTCGAACCCGGCGACTGGTGCGGGAACTCCGGACTTCGCGAGTGCCTTGGCCAGTTCCGGCAGCCCCGGATCCTCTTCCAGATACTCCAGCACCTCGTCCCAGCCAGAGTCACGGAGGCCGACCGCTTCGGCGCCACCGACCTCGGCGTCCGCGGTCGTGCCGGCCCGGCCGGGTTCGGCGTCGTCTCGTTGCCCCCGGACCTTGGAACTCAGCCAACCGATCCCGCCGCCGACCGCCAGTTCGGCGGCCTCGAACTCGGACAGCGCGCTCGCTGCGAGTTGGACCCCGTCCCCGGCTCCCTCGTTGAGGAATTGAAGCAGGTTGGTCCAGTACAACCAGGCCTGCCAACGCCGGTGGTGGGCCGGGTCGTCGCGCACCGTCACCGGGCTGTCGTCAAGCACGGTGAGCGCGGTCCACGCGGCCGCCTGCTGCCCGCTGGTCAGGTCGAGCGCGATAACCAGACGACAGCCGTTGAGGTCCGCGGTTTCCATGACCTGCACGGCGCCCCGGCCCTTTGCCAGTTTCGCGCCGGAAAGCGCTTCGGCGATCCGCTCCGCCACCGCCGGTCCCTCGGCCAGTGCCCTGCTGGTGGCGGGTACGGCAGCGAATCCCGCGAGCGCGCTCTGAGCGCGCCGCAGCCACACATGTGGGTCGGGGCTGGTCAGATAGGCAAGCAGCGTCACGATCGGGTTGGCCCAGACGTACCTGGGTAGATCGCGGCTGTCTGCCTGGTTCAGCCGGCGGTGGATGTCGAGGGCTGTCCGCTGCGCGGCGTTTTGATAGGGCAACCAGACCGGGTCGGGCGATGGCGGCCGGTCACGCTCCGTCCAGGCTTTGACATCGTCCCACGTGAGTTGGAACACCTGCCACCCTTCGGCGCGCAGCCGAGTGCGCTTGGCCGCGTCCACCGCGAGGCGATTGTGCTCGCTACTCGCGTGGTACTGATATCCGTCCAGATACACGGCTACTCGCAGCTCTGCGGCGTCCAGGCGGCGGAAGACGAGGTCGGGCCGTGTATAGCCCAGTCCCACCTGAGTCTCCACTTGCCACCGGGTCACCGTGCCGTCGGCGGCGCTGAGTCGCAATTCGATACTGCGTGCGCCATCCGGTGTCTGCGCGGTGCGAGCACTGGCGTCGATCTCCTCGCGCCCGGCCCACTCCAGCAGCCCCTTCAGGAATCGAGCCTCCAACTCACTCTCGACCTGATGGCCCAGCGCAATCTCATGGGTGGACTGGGCTCGTTCCACCTGCCAGCCTTCGCCGTCTACGCCGAGCAGCTCACCGATGATGTCGGTGGCCTGGTCACGCGAGACCAACTCGTATTCGCTGTCGGCGACATGGCGAAGGAGGCAGCGATGACAGGCGCGTCGTCCTTCGTCCACACACGGACAGCGTTCGATGATCCGCCGAGCCCGAGTGAGTACTTCGTATAGGCCGCCGGGATCGGCGAGGCGGTGCAGATAGCCGGTCCCGCCGGGAAGGGTGTCGTAGACGACCAGGAAGTGTCGACGAACCTCGGCCCCGCCTTCCGGGTCGGGCATGGACGAGGAAGTGATCTCCAGATGATCCGGGTCGCCGCCGTAGCTCTGGGCGATACCCGCCAGCAGTGCGGCTTTCAGTGAGGCGAGCCGTTCTTCCGTGTAGGCGGTGACCGCCGGAACCAGGATCCGCAGTGCCTCGGTGCACAGTTCGTGGGCCAACAGAACGTGCGTGGCCGCCTCGTGACCGACTCCGCGCACAGGGGGTTGCGAGCGGACACGACACCACGGGCGATGGTAGTTCTCGACCCTGCCCGGTTCGGAGTCCTCGGAGGGGCGCGAGCGCGGTCCGCCGTCCGGGTCGGCGAAACCGCACGCGTCGCAGACCCAGAACGGGTTGAGCCGCACTCGATGACCGGCAAAGGCTTCCTCCGCCGAACCGTCCCGGCGAGCGGCTCCGACGTTGATGTGCCGAATCATCGCGCGGCGGGTGAAGTCCCAACCGAAGGTCGCCTGTTGGTGTCGCCACGCCTCCTCGATGTCGGCGTGCGCGATATCGACGGCGGGAACCGTGGTGTAGACACGGCGCTCGCGTTCGTCCCGCTCGTCGCGCACCCGGGCGTCATCACGGTCGTCGCGGGCGAAGACGCGCCTTGGCACGTGTACACGATGCAGGCAACCTATGTCACCGATCGCGCTCTTGTGACAGCGAGGGCACCCGGAAGTGTCTTGTTCCGCGTTGTCCGTTCGGGCGTAGCCACAATCCGGACAGACTCGCCACCAGGTCCAGGAAGGCCGTTTCGCGCTGCCGAGGTCCAGTCCGGTGATCTTGTGTTTGTAGCCCTGCACGTAGTAGTGCGCACCGGGTGCGAAGTCCACCAATGCGAATCGTGCGGAACGGTCGTAGCGAAGTACCCTGCTGTGGAACGTCTTCCCACCGGCGTGGTCCTCCCGCCAGGTCAGCGTGGCCTCCAACTCGGTCGTGGAGTCGGTCAGACTGTAGTTGGGCAACAGTCCCAATTCCACGAGCGCGCCCTGTGCGGTCGTGCGACCGATGTGGCCGGCTCGGGCCGCCACCGCACCACGTTCGGCGCGCAATTCACGCTTTCGCCGGTTGTCTTCGGGGTCCCCGTCGACCAACAACGCCACGGCGTCGTCGATGGCCTTCACCCGGCCTTGCAGTTCGTTGCGACGCTCCTCCCAGACCCGCCGCGCCTTGTCGAGCGCTTCGGACAGACCCGACACGGCGTAATCGCGCAGTGCTTCCGCCGCTTCAGGGCGCACGCCTACGCCGGTGGACGCCTCGTACGGGGGAAACAGATGCAGGAACGCGTCCACATGTCGCCGACCGTGCGCCATCGCGGCCTCGGTGAAGTCGGACAGCCAGCCCGACGAGCCGAACAGGGCCGTCGCCATGCGCGGCAGGGGCAGCACGGCCGCTCCGTCCTCATCGGGCGTGGACAACTTGCCCGCCGCCGCGTTGTCGAGGAGATACGCCACGTATTGGCGTCGGAGAATCTCCACGGCGGACAGGAAACAACCCGGTGGCCGAATGTCGCCGTCGATCATCTGCCGTGGGTCCGCCAGGTAGTACCGGTCGCGTGATCCTCGATCGACCATCGTCAGCAGGTAGGCGTTACCGGTCTGCCGTCCGGCACGCCCGGCCCGTTGGATGTAGTTGGCCGGCCCCTTGGGCAAGGACGCGAGCACCACTGCGGACAGGTCGCCGATGTCGATACCCAGTTCGAGAGTCGGCGTACAGGAGAGAACCTGCGGATTGGCGTAGTGCACCCGGACACCGTCTCGGAACGCTTTCTCCACGGCCTCGCGCTGGGCACGGGTAAGCGTTCCGGTGTGCTCGGCGGTGTTGACGGTGAAGACCCCGGCGTTTCGATACATCCGCCGATAGAAGTCGGTGACATAGTCGCGTTCGCGTACCGCCCGTTCGGGCGCCGCGTCGGCGGCGTACAGGGTCCCGGTACACCGGTATCGCGGGCAGGGCGAGCCGTGCCAGTCGTCGACCCGATCGGGGGGCACGGTCTGTTGCCAGGAACAGACGGTGCACCGGACGCCTGCCTGGGCCACGTGGCCGTCATGGAGCGCGCGGACGTGGATGTGCCCCGGTTGCAGACCATAGATCCGAGTCGCGCCGTCCTTGGCGGTACGCGCGGACAGTACGCCCGTCGCCGCGAGGGCGGGCAAGAGTCGGCTCAGGAAATCGATGGCGACGTCCCGGTGCACACCAAGGCAGCGCACGGTCCAGTCCTGATACCAGCCGGAGCGGGCGGTCAGCACATCGAAATCCAGGCTGTCGCGCTTGGGGCCGCCCAGCAAGAACGCGGGCGCGGACACTCCTCGGGGGAATGCGGGCATTCCTTCCTTGCGTCCACCCCAGATCAACCATCTGCGCACCCCCGCCTGGTCCAACCAGGGGTCGAGCCATTCGTGGCGGATCGCTCCTCGGATCCGCAGCCGCTCCAGCAGGCCGCGTATGAAGGCGAGTTGCCGGTTCGAGTCAGGCACCGAACCGTCGGGCAGCGCAATCTCGCCGGGGGTGGAGCGCAGAAGGTCGGAAACGAGCACACCGACGGCCTGTTCGTCCACGATCGGCACCTCCGCGGCGATTGTCCGCGTCAGTTCCAGCGTGCGGCCCTGCCGGGAGCGCAACCCGAACTCCATGATCGTCGCAAAGGACAACCGACGGGCGATGAGCTCCCAGGTCGCTCTGGAACCCTGGCTGCGTCCGGTCAGCAGGATGTCGACGCCGCGCATCACGTGCAGATCCGGTGGAATGACGGCAGCTCGCACGGCGTGGCTGTCGACCACGTCTTCGATGAGATCGGCGGCCAAGTCGTTCAGGGCAACGCGGTTGTCCGCCGCGGCGATCCGCCTGGCCAAAAGAGCGCGCAGCGAGAACGTGTAGGCGCGGCTGGCCACATATCCGGCCCGGTGTGCGGCGTCCTGCACCGAGTCGTTGAACAGCAGCGTCTTGTTCTCGTTGAGATCGGGATCCAGTTCACCGCCGGTGAACAATTGCGTAATGGACGCCGCGGCCAACGCCGCCAGGCCGGTACCCAGATAGCGGATGGCGTTGAAGGCGCGGCAGGCCGGGCATTGGTCCCGCTCGGCGGACCGGTCATTGGCGAGGTCGGTGACCACGAACGCGGCGTCGCGAAGAGCCTTGGCGGCCGATGCGCCGGTTTCATCCCGGGCCGGCTCGAAATCCTGCTCCGGGGACAGCGGTCGCAGCCGACCCATCGCACCGTCGAGCACCATGACGGACGGCCCACCCCGCTGGCCTGGTTTCCCGAAGGCGGCCTCGCGGGCTTCCGCGACGGTGGCCGCCATCATGTTGCGCACTCGCCGCTTGTCTCGGCCCACCGAGGCGTGGCGGATCGTGCGCGCGTTCATCTCGAGCCCGACCGGGTCCGTCTCCGGGGACAGGGCCGCCCAGCCGGAACGCCCGCACTCACGGCAGAAGACGGCGGGCAGGAAGACCTGGGCCGGCGGGGGGGCGCTGTCGTCCGCAGGCGTTGCCTCCGCCGGTCGTTCGCTTTGTGCCAAGACCATGGTCGGCGCCGCGACCTCACGCAGTAGGCGCCCATCGCCGCGTACGCGCTCGTCGTCCCACATGAATTCGGCGCGAGCGGGTGTGATGCCACGCAGCACCCGGGATACGGAGCGCACCCAGTGGTGCACCTCGATCGACAGCAGAGGCCGTTTGGGATCGTCGGGATCGCGAGCGTGCGAGAGCAGCGCGATGAAGCGGGCGAGCGCCTGGGCTGCGACGCCGGGGTTCTGCTGTACGGCCAGCCCCCAGTGGTAGGCGTGGCGTGGCAGCACATCCAGGATCTCGGCGGTGGTGCGAGGTCTGCCGTCGAGGATTTCCAAAACCGCAGCGGTCAACCGGTGTCGGCGCAGTTGTCGGCCCAATTCCGCCGGGGAAAGCCCTGATCGGCCGGTGAACGCGGCAGCGAGCCCATCTACCGCGGTCTCGTCGAGCGTGGGGTCGCCCGCGCCGATCACCTCCTGCGGGCTGGGAAAGGGAAGCGAGAAGTCGACGTCTCCGGCGAACTCGGCGACGTTTTGCCGGTCTTCACGCACCACCGAGTCCGGCGGAAACGACACCCCGAAAACCTGCCCCGCCACGTCGAGCATGGCGGCGAGGCTCTCCTCCGTAGCCCCGTCGCCTGCCCCGAGGGTGGCCGAGGTCGCGATCGGGCAGATCGACCCCAGCGGCCGACCCGGCTCGGCCACGCCCGTCATCGCACCGAATCGGCGCAAGAGCATGGCCACGTCGGTGCCCTGCGCACCGTCGTAGGTGTGGAACTCGTCGAGGACCACGTACGCGACGTTCCCGTCCTGCCAGAGCGTCTGGTCTTCAGGCCGCTGCACGAGCAGGTCGAGCATCTTGTAGTTGGTCAGCAGGATGTCGGGACGCTGCCTGCGGATCGCCGCCCTGTCCGCCAGGATCTTCGGCGCGCGTTGGGTGAATTCCCGAGACGGTGTGTCACCGATATAGAGCCCGGCGGTGACCGCGGACAGGCGCGGATCGCGGTCCAGCCAATCGTTGATGCGATTGGCCTGGTCGGTGGCGAGTGCGTTCATGGGGTAGAGGAGGACGGCCTTGATTCCGGTGTGCCCGCGTTCACGGGCACGTCGGCAGTGATCGAGGATGGGGACCAGGAAGGATTCGGTCTTTCCGGATCCGGTGCCGGTGGTCACCAAGGTCGGTTCGGCGGGCCCGTCGAGCGTGCTCAGGCGCCGCCAAGCCGACTCCTGGTGCCGGTGGGGACGGAAATCCTTTGGCCACCACTGGAGATGGTGTTGCCAATCCTCCGAGGAGGCGGACCGGTAGGGCGTCCGGATGCGCAGATACGGCCCGCGAAAGATGCCGTCGTCGGGATCGGTGAGGAACGATTCCAGAGCACGCCTGGTGCCCTCGTCCGCGAGTGCGTACGTCGTCGCCAGGTACTCGCTGAGGCTGTTCTGTACCTGTTCGGCGGCCAGCGTCGGTCGCACGCGGTCCTCCTTCGATCCTTTCGGCGCGATCCGCCCACCTGCGGATCCACTCCGAGTCGGGTCGCCCCCGTAGTCGGCCACGACCTGCGGGTCACCGTATCCGGAACGAGTGGTTCACGGGTGATCAGCGGGCGCGCACACGCGTCTCCGGGAGGATCTTGTAGTCGATGTAGGCGATCCGAATCGCCGCTGTCCCCGGGAGCATGCGGAAGTGGATGCGGCCCTGGTTCTGAGCGAACCGGGCGTGTATGTCGAACAGGGTGCTGTGGCCGTCGAGATCGGTGAAGTAGCACAGGCGTTTGCGTACCTCGTGCTCCGGCGTGACCTTCGATCGCCATCGGGGGCCTTGCGGTTCGCGGGCCGGATTCCATTCGCCGACCGCCGACTGCAACTCCTCCAAGCGCTCTCGAACGTCCCGGACCCAAACGGCTCGGAGGTCACAGAGATCGTGTTCGACACGTGGCAGGAACTGCAGGTTCGGGTAGAGACCGGCCCGCTGCTCCCACATGTCGCGCCCGGTACGAACGCCCCTTTGGCAGTCCTCGCGAATCCAAACCCGATGCACATCCACGTGACGTTCCGCGGAAAGATGGCGAACTTCGACCTCATCGGTGCAGGACACGATCTGGTCGTCGGTTCCCTCGATTGCCTGTTCACGTCGCAGCCGCACGCCTGACGTGTCCCAACATTCCTTGACCGGCAAGCTGATCGCCATCGCGTCCATGAGGTGGGCTGCGGCCAGACCCCGCACGACGATGCCTTGATGTTGGTACTCGACGTCGAGGAAGTCCTCGCCCGCCGGATATAGCGAACTCGTAGGCATTCGGTTCTTGATCGCAAGCAACCGGCGCCACAGGTCCCGATTTCTGGAGTGGTTGCCGATCCACTTCCCTACCGGGTACCCCTCCGCGATCAAAAGCTCCTTCAGAGGCGCATCGGTCACCAGCGCCGTACCCGCCCGGTCCAACTTGGCCACGGCATGGGCGGCGAGGGCGAAATCCGTCATGGCCGTTTCTGCGCGCGGCTGGCCGCAAGCCGTTCCACAGGAGTGCTCGTTCACGAATAAGAGCGGCACATCTCCCCCAATATGATGATTCTCGCCTGGTTCTACTGAGCGAGAGCCGGTCAGATGAGTTGGTCGAGCGCGTTCTCCCACTCGTCGAAGAAGCCCTCCGGCCACTGGTCGAGCAGCCCGTCCGCACCGACGTTCGGGCTGATCACCTCCACTCCCAAACCGGATTCGCCGCCTCGGAAGTAGTGCAGGGCGACGTCGGTGCTATCGATAATCTGGTTCTTGACCGCAAGCCGAACCCCGTTGAGCACGTGATCGCTGTGTGTCTCGACGACGAGTTGCGCACCGTGCGCGCCTGCCGCAGCGGCCAAAAGTGCCATTTGCGTCTGGCCCTTGGGGTGCAGATGCGCTTCGGGGTTCTCCAGCAGAACCAGGCTGCCGGGTCGGGCAGTCAGGCACGCGACCACAATCGGCAGCGCGTGGGTCAGGCCGAACCCGACGTTGGTCGGACGTCGTCGCAGGGTGGAGTTGACCCCGCTGGTCCCCCCGAACGCGTAGGACAGGTTCACCGTGTCGGTGCCCTCGATGGCGATGGCACGTACGTTGACTCCAGGGCACAACTCCTGCATCCAGGCGTCGACTTGCTCGACGAGTCGATGCCCGGAGGCGTTCCGGTGACGCAAGCCCTTGGGCACCGAGTAATCGGCATGGTGGCGCAGGTAGTTCACCGCGTGCTCGCCGTGAATGCCCAAAAAGCCGCGCTTGATCGCGACCTGGTGCGAGCGTGGATAGCCCACCGCAGGCACGATGCGATCGGCGCGCAGGTACTGGAATCCCGCACGGAAGTATTCCGGGATCGACGCCGCGTCGCCGCTCGGTGCGTCGGCTCCTTCGGTGGTGCCCGGCAACTCGACGGCAGTCAGCGGCAACAGGTCCTGGTCCTGGTGGTAGGCCACGGTCCAGGAGTAGCGAAGGTGTGCGTCGACTATGGCCAGCGTGACCTGAGCCTCACCGAGGAAGTCCTCGGTCAGGACATCCTGTCCTGTGCCGAGTTCGACCAATTCGCCGTTGAGTAGAAATCCCTCCGCCGCAGCGAGTTCGGGCCTGCCGTCGGCAAGGTCAGTCGCGTGGTCCAACTGCCCTGCGGTGTAGGACTGGTGCAGGAGGGCGAGCGCCTGAAGCACACTGCTCTTGCCGGTGGAGTTCAGGCCCGTGAGCAACGTCAACGGGCGAAACGCGATCTCCGCATGTTGAAACGCCTTGAAATTGGTGAGTTCTAACTGCTCAATCACGGTCCAAAACCCCCACGAAGAGTTGTCGCATCGCCGCGAACCGTAACCGTACCTTCTTGGGGTCGCCGGTCGCGACGGAGATCGATCGTTCGAAGTCCCAGTCGTCCATCAGTGTGAAGAAGCCATCCATGACCTTGTCCGCCCGGTCCACCAACCGCTCACGCTCGACGTCCTCGAGGTCCGCCAGGTTGACCGCGATGGTCTCGAACAGCGCCTTATTGATGGGCGACTTGCGCGTCTGGTCGCGCCGACACTTGCGGAACGCATGCACGTCGAAGATCTGCTCGGCGCACACCATCGCGGCGCGGAAGTCCCTTGCCTGACGGGCCCGCTCCTGGTCACTCAAGCCGTTGACCCGATGCATGGAGTTGGCCAGGAACTGATCGAAGTCCTGCTGGCGATAGTCGTCGGGAGGAGCCAGGCGGTACGCCAGAAAGCGCAGCACCATCTCCCGATCCGCCATCCGTTCGTTGGCCACGCTGTAGCCGGTGGCCGCACCGAACGCCGGTGATTCGGCCAGGTCGGCGAGCATGGCTCGGGCCGGACCCGGGATCATGGCGTGCCGAATCTCCTGGCGAGTAAGCGGCAGACCGCCGGTGTTGATCCGGGAGAACACGTTGAACTTCACGGCTTCGGGTGTGCCGCGCTGAATGACGTGCACGACCATCTGCGCCTCCCGCAATCGGATGCGCAGTCGCCCACTCAGTTCCTCGTAGGCGAAGCCATGGAACTCATCCAGGTAGTCGAGCCCTCGTAGCTTCAATCTGGACATACCAACCAAATCCGGATCCATGAAACGGGCGATGGCGGTCAGGCGTTGAATGCCGTCGACCACCGACCACTCGTTGTTATCCTGCTCGGCCACGTAGAAGGAGGAGACCGGAATGCGCAGGAGTAGGGACTCGATCAGCCTGCTCTGCTGCACATCGGTCCAGATCCCCGCGCGTCGCTGGAAGTCCGGCGCCAGGTCGATCATGTCCTCACGCAATCGCGACAGCAGGAGATCGACAGTCGGATTGAGCGTATAGATCTTCATCGAGTCGGGGTCGAAGGGTGCGGCGGTCAGCGACTCGTCGTCGGCGAGTTGCTCGACTTCGACACCGGCCGGAACCCCGTCCGTCGACATCTCCTCGCGCAGGTCTTGCAGCCACAGATCGGGCTGCTCGACGGGCCCCGGCTGGTATCGCCGGTATCCGGTGGGCCGTTCGTGTGTGCCCCGCCGCGAAGCGCTGTCCTCTTGACTCGCCATGTCCCCTCGCCCTCGTCCTTCGTGCGTGGGCTGCGTACCCCTGCTCACGGGCAGTCACACTATCGACGAGGCGAGGTAGCCGGACGGCGACAGGCGAGGTGGTGCCGGAGCGAGGTCGCCACGGGAGCGTGACCCGATATCAGTCGCCATGCTCCGGATTCATGAGACGTCTCTCGATGTCCCGGCGCCTTTCCCGAGCCCGAACGTCGTCATAGCGGGCGAGCAGGCGCACGGCCTCGGACCAGCATCGACGAGACTGATCGGGGTCCTCCTCGCACAGGCTCATGCCGAGCCCGTCCAGGGCCAGAGCCTCGTTCCAGGCGTCTGCGATGGCCCGGTGGGCCGCTGCGGCTCGGCGATGGAAGTCGGCTGCTTCCGCTACACGATCGAGTCGCCGATACGCGTCCCCCGCGCCCTGCCAGCCGAGTGCCTCACGACTGTGGTCGCCCAATCGGCGGTGAAGGTTCGCAGACCGGTGATAGGAGACCAGCGCGTCGCCGGGCCGACCGAGAGCAACCTGCGCGTTGCCCAGGGCGAGGAGCCACCAGCCCTCCAAAACATGGCTCCGTAGGTCCAGGGCCAACTGCACCGCCTCTTGAGCAGCGCACAGTGCCTCTTCCGGCTCTCCACAATCGAGCCGAACCGCGCTGAGCAGCGATAGTGCGTTGCCGATACTGCGCTGGTCTCCGCGCCGGCGGTGTACTGGTAGAACGCGTCCGAGATCGGCGTCGGCCTCCGTCAATCGGCCTGCCTGGTAGCGCGCCAAGGCCCGGTTGGTGATGGCGACGGTCTGCCAGTGCTCCTCACCCAACTCCGCGAAGACCTCCGCGGCTCGCCCCAACCGCGCCTCGGCGAGATCGAAGTCCCTGGTCCGCAAATGCACCAAGCCGAGCGCGTTGAGGGATGTGGCCTCGCCCTCCCGGTCACGCAGTTCCTGTCGGATCGCCAGCGCGTCGGCGTGGCAGTCCAGGCCCTCCGTCAATCGATTGATCTTGGTGTATCCGAACCCGAGATCCTCCAGGAGGCTCGCCTCCGCGCGTCGATCACCGAGCCGACGGGCTGCGGCCAACCCGATCCGTCCCATGGTCAGCCAGTCCGCGGTGAGCGACGACGGGGCTTTGGCGTACCAAAGTACGGCGGGCAACTGCCATGTATGGCGGTCGAGTCCGGCCTTCTCGGCAGCCCGAACCACGGGGGCGAAGTTGGCCTGCTCACGCTCGGCCCAGTCCACGGCCTGGTCGTAGTCCGCGAATGACAACGGTGCGACGTCGGCGTCCGGCGGGTCCAACGGGATGTGGTCCTCGGTGGGCCTGAGCCAGGTCTGGGCGGCATCCGCAGTGTGCAGGTACCAGTCGAGGATGCGCCGAAGCACCGCCAAGCAAACCTCGGGGGTCTCTTCCTGCTGTGCTTGGTCGTGGGCGTAAGCACGCAACAGATCGTGGAACTCGAATCGGTCCGGCGCGGTTTGCTCCAACAGATGTGCACCGACCAGCACATCGAGCAACTGGCGCGAACGCCGAATACTCGTTCCCGAGAGCGCGGAGACCACACCGATCCCGAAATCGGGTCCCGGGTGTAGCCCCAGCAACCGAAACAAGCGAGCGGCAGCAGGCGAAAGCGCCTGGTACGACCAGGTGAACACGGCCCGCACAGCCTCCGCCTCCTCCTCGTCTCCAGTAGTCAGGGCATCCCACAACGCGGATTCGTCGCGCAGATCGGCGATCAACTCGTCCAACGGCATATGCGGACGGTCGGCCGCACGTTCGGCGGCGATCCGCAGCGCGAGCGGCAGGTACGCGCACAATCGGGCCAGCTCGGCGAGTTCGGCCGCGTCGTCGGTGCGTCGACCGGCGGTCACGCCGCGAAGCAGGGCTACGGCTTCGGGCTGGGCCAAGGTGTCGAGGGTCAGGCGGTACGCGCCGTCACGGATGGCGAGCCCGGAGAGTCGTCCGCGAGTGGTGACCAGCGTCAAACACCGGGCGGTGCCCGGCAACAACGGCCGCACCTGGGCAATGGTGGCGACGTTGTCCAAGACGACGAGCATCCTTCGCTGGGCCAGCAAAGACCGGTACAGCGCGGCGGCCGCCTCCAGGTCGGTGGGCATCACGGCGACCGGCACCCCCAGTGCAGCCAGAAAGCGCGGTAGCAGTTCCGCCGCGGTGACCGGCTCTCCCGGATCGTAGCCCCGCAAATTTGCGTACAACTGCCCGTCGGGGAAGAGCTGTTGCACATGATGAGCCCACCTGAGTACCAGCGAGGTCTTGCCCACCCCGGCGGTCCCGGCGATCACACACAAGGGAGTCGGGAAGGTTTCGTCCTCGCCGGGCAACCTCGCGTCGAGAAGCCGAATCTCTTCGAGACGGTTGACGAAATCGCGTCCATATCCCGGCAGTTGGCGCGGCATCGGTGAGCCACCACCCAATGCCTCACCACCGCGACCGTGGAAGTGGATGCCTCCACTGACCTGCCGGGCCTGCACCACATCACGTGATGACCCCGACAGCTCGGAGTGCGTCCCGCCGGAGTTCTCGACGTTGTCGGCAGGGTCGATCGCCTAGCCCCTCTTCTGCTGTGGCTCGGGTAGGTTCGCCACGCATCGATCGACGTAGGCAGCGACGCTCTCGCCGGTTTCGTAGAGCCCGGCGATGAACGACTCCCAGGTCTCCACGAGCGCGGGATCGACAAAGCGAACCGCTCCGTCCAGAACCCCTTCGTCGGTGTAAAGGACCTCGTAGAGAACTCGGCCACCCAGGGAGACGATCTCGGGCAACAGGCCGGACTCCTCCAGAGGTCCCACGTGCTCGGCGCCAACCACCCGGATCGGCATGCCACACTCGCTTTGCACCCGAAGAGCGCTCAACTCCCACCGCATGTACGGCGTCAGTGGCTCCTCGACGACGCGCACCCGATGAAAGACGCTGCCCCGTTGCCGATCCTCGCGGGCGACGCTCGACCAGTGCTCACGCCTCGCGCCGACCAAGCGCAACCACTCGCGCCGGTCGCCCCGACGAAACGCTTCCCAGCTGGGCGAGTCCTGCTCCACGAAGTGTTGCCGCCGCTCGAACTTCCAGCCGGGTCGACCGACGATCTCCTCGTCGCGCCGCCGGAAGTCGTGCCGGTAGCCAGCCGTATCGAGTCGTTCACCGCGGGCGTGTTCGAGGACAAGTGCATCGAGATCAAGCATCGGAAATATCCGGCTTCGCCGCACGGAGCGTGCTTCCGGGAATGACGACCAGTCGCTCTCCACGGGAGATCGACGCACTCGCCGGGAGACGCGACTCGTACTCCGCCGTGAGGTCGCGGCCGATTACAGCTATGTCGCCGTTGTCCAATTCCCAGATGTCCGGGCACCCGTCCTTGTCCTCGGTGGTGCCCAGTTCCTCGGCCGACTTTCCCAATCGGCGGGTGAACGACGCCGACGGATCGGCCTCCCACACACGAACCATGTGTCTGCCTCCACACGTCGGCGATCGGGCCTTCGTCGCTACCGAGCGTACGGAGGTGATCAACCCACTGCAAGGCTCCCGCGTGGCGTGGTGGTCTTCCTGTGGTCTTCGATCGACGGAAGACGGTCCGTTCGATTCCGCATGGGCGAGTTCGGCCCGCCATTGCCGAGGGTCAAGGCGGGCCGGACCGGGCACATGGGGCGACCGGACGCTTGTGAGCCGATACGGAAACTCTGCACGCGTGTCGTGTCAGCGCAGCGCCCAGGAATCACCTTCCGGACTGTCGAGCCATGCGCGTTGTTCCGCCTGGCTGATGGACAGTCCGATCCGTGCGGGCTCCGGTCGTTGGCAGCCGACCCACCATTCCCGCGCGCGCTCCACTTCGTCCCACAGAGAACGCGGGCCGGCTTGGACGATGTCCGGCGCGGTCTTCTCGCCGAACGACGCGACGGCAACCGACCGGTCTCGGGTCGAGTAGAGCCAGATCGACACCGAACCGTCCTCGCCGTGCGCTGAGTTCTGGATGCAGTCCGGTACTCGCAGGCCGACCACGAATGCCCCGTCTCCCGTGATCACCTCCTTGGCCTCGGCCGGCTCCAAGTCGCTGTCGGTCTCGCGTGCCCCCTCATCCCAACCCTTCGGGACGTATGCGGCATGTCCAGGGAAGTCGAGTCGCTGAGCACGCATCTTCATGAACGACAGTTCGACACCGAACCGACCGAAAGCCGTTCCGTCCGCGCCCACGTCAAGTGTCAGCAGTCGGTCGTGCGGCGTGTAATCCGTCCCCCAGGGCATGACGATTCGACCTCCCGGCGCGGTCTGGCCGATCCATCCGTAGGAGATCCGTCGGATGCCACAGGTGACGTGGATACCGGTGTACGGAGCACCGTCGGGCCAACCTTCGAAGCCATCCGCACAGATGACTTCGACGTTGCGGATACATGCGCTCTTCAGGTTCTCCCGCGCCGTCTCGGCCAACTTCTCATCGACTTCGACCGTGAACACGTAGCCCGAAGGGCCTACGGCTTCGGCAATTCGCGCGGCCGTGTAGCCCGTGCCGGTCCCGATGTCGAGGTAGGTACCGCCTGCGTGAGCGTCCGCCCGAAGAGCCCTGAGCATCGTTGTAACGGCCTTCGGCATGGACGCCGAAGACGATGCCACCGCACCCGGCTCCGACCCCGCGTGAGCCCCGTCGTCCCATTGCGTGACGAGTGGCACGTCCGCGGAAACGAGCGCCTCCCATCTGTCCGGGTCCGTGGACCGGTCGACGGCCAAGCCGTAGGTCTCCCACTCGAACGGCCAGATCACATCGGGAATGAAGGCCCGACGATCGACGCCGGTCACGGCTTCTTGTGCTTCGGGTCGTTCGCGGGCGGCTGCTGCCGGTCCGGGCTCGGGGCGGGAGTGGGCGGCGGGTCCTGCCGCGGCGTCTTGTCCTTGTGCTTCTGTTCGGCCATTTCGTCCTCCTTGTTGATGTCGCTGTCGGACCGGGCGTTCCGGTGGCTCGTTTTCAGGCTGCGACCCCGGCCGGCCGTCGGGGAGCCTTGGGCGCTGGGTCCATGTCGCGTGAAGCGAGGCGTTGTAGTCCCACCTGTTGCACGGCTCCCGCGCAATGCGGTGGTCTCCCCGTGACCTTCGAACGACCAGATGGGGCCGCTTCGAAGTCGTATGTCGAACCGACACGAACCTCGGCGGTTCCGTCGCGCCTGGCCAAGGGTGGGAAAGGGATGTCGAGTTCGGCCCGCACTGTGGACCCGTCGGGGCCGCTTGCGGGGATCGTCATCCGATCGGCGAGGGCCGAGACGATGGCCAGGCCGCGGCCGTCTTCGGCCTCGTCCGGGGGTGGTGTGGGGGTGGTGAGATCGGGGGGTGAGAAGGCTGGTCCGAAGGTAGGCGTGTCCCGTGGCGTGGGGCTGGGGCCGCTGTCGGTGATTTCGACACAGAGCGTTGCGGCAACCTCGCCCGGGAGTTGGCGAAGGGTCAGCAGCAGCACGAAGGAGCCCCGACCGTCCATCCCGGCGTGCATGACCGCGTTGGCGGCCAGTTCGGCGACGATCAGGGTGACGGAATCGGACAGTTCCGAGCCGTACGCGATGCCCCACGCTTCGAGTTGTTGGGTCGCGAACCGGCGAGCGAGTCGCGCACCACGCGGTGTGGCGCTGAGCCGCTGGGTGAAGACGTGGTGGGTGGACCGGAGTTGATCCTGTGGATCGGTTGACATGTCGCCCACCTTGGTGCTTCTTCTCGGGGCCGGGCCAGCTCACGAACCCGTACGCATGGTTAGCGTACGGGTACACAAAGTGGACACTACGGGCCGCCTACCGCAATTCTGAGAGGGTTTGTGGAGATCATCCGGAGCGAGCGGGCATTGCCCCGACTCGGCGGGGCGCGCGGAGGTGGCCTGGATGGTGGGGACAACGGTCTCGGGATGTGGTGGCAGCAACGGCGAGCCGGAAGGTTCGGACAGCCTCAAGGCGTTCGGTGCGGCCGTCAAGACCTTTCGAGATCGGGCAGGGTTGACGCAGGAGCAGTTGGCGCCGTTGGTCAACTACTCGGTGCCGACGGTGGCTTCGATCGAACAGGGGAGGCGGTTTCCGCGCGCGGACTTCATCGACCGGGCCGAGGAGGCACTGGACGCCTTCGGCGTGTTGCGGGCGATGGCGGGGCACTTGGCCCGACGACCGGGGCTGGCGAGCTGGTTCCGGCAGTGGGCGACGATCGAGGAGTCGGCGATCAGCCTGTGCACGTACGAATGCCGACTGGTTCCGGGGCTCTTGCAAACCGAGGAGTACGCGCGGGCCGCGTTCCACGGCAGCCTGCCACCGTTGAGCGACCAACAAATCGAACTCCAAGTCGCCGAGCGGCTTGGCCGACAACAGTTGCTGACGCAGAAGCCCAACACAGCCTTCAGCTTCATCATCGAACAGGCCGTCGTGGAGCGTTGTACAGGCGGACGAGGAGTCACCAGCGGTCTCATCACCCATCTTCTGGAAACAGGCGAACTTCGCAACGTAGAGCTGCAAGTCATGCCCCGCGAACGAGCCCGGCACGCGGGTCTGGACGGCCCACTTCAACTGGCCGAGTGCACGGACAATCGATGGCTCGGCTATGCCGAAGGTCAGCGTGGCTCGAATCTGTTCACCAACCCGAAGGACATCAGCGTTCTGATGCAACGCTATGCCATGATGCGCTCACAGGCTCTGCATGCCGATGACTCCCTGAGCCTGCTTGAGCGAATGCGAGGCGACCTATGAGCGGGCCCGAGCTTGCCTGGTTCAAGAGCAGCCACAGCGGAACAGAAGGGGATAGCTGCGTCGAAATCGCTTTCTCCTGGCGCAAGTCGAGCTATAGCGGGACAGAAGGAGACGACTGCGTCGAGGTGGGTGCCGGGCCCGGTGCCGTCCACGTCCGGGATTCCAAAGACAAGGAAAGCCCGCAGATCACGTTCGGAGCCACCATGTGGTCAACCTTCCTTCAAGGCACAAGCCGGAACTGACTCCTAGCCAGGATCGCGCCCCACAGCGACAAGCTCCGCGTGGGACGCGGCCTGCGGCGTGGTTCGCTTACGGGCCGACCGGCGGCATCCACTCCCCACGGTCGATGGCCTCCTGGAGCCGCGCGGCGAAGTGCACGTGCGCGGCCCGCATCTCCGCCTCACGGTCGGCCATGAAGAACGGCTTCTCGTAGCCCTCAGGCGGTGCTGGGCGCTCGCCCTTGTCGAAGGCCACGAACTGCTCGTAGTGCTCCTTGGTCTGACCGAAGCCGTAAGTGTTGTGATTCCCGGCAATCTTGCGACCATTGGCATCGAACCAGGTCTTGGCTTCGTAGTCACCCAACACCGGGTATCGAGACGTGTAGATGGCAACAAGCTGATCGGCGGTCATCCCGAGCCACACCGCCACGATCGCGTCCAACTCGACCAAGGCCGCACGGCGTTCCCGCTCGGTACGCAGGGGGGTGTCGTACCGCCAATCCGGCGCGAGATTCGCGCCTAGCGGCGCCAAACCTGGCCACTTGTTAGCCCACTTTTCGGATCCTACCCACAGCGAATCAAACAGCTCGGCCCATAGGGGTGCATACGCCTCGGTAAGACAGTTGAGCCGCAGGGTACGCAGGAGAAGCGGGCTTGCCAGAGGGTGGTCCGGATCGACAGCAGGCATCTTATGTGCTTCTGCGACACGCAGATGTGCACGGCCAGTGATTCGAAGCAAGTAATCTAGAGGCAATGCCGCCCAGAAACCTGCGCTGAGAGACGTGACACGATTGTCAACTAGCGCCATGGAGTTCACGGCATCGACGTGTGCTGGACCCGGCGAAATAAGTGCCGCAAACAAGCTACGCTCAGTATCAAAGGGAATCATCACGCGCCATGCGAGTCGATAGAATTCCGTATAGCGGCGAGCAGTCATCGATGCCGCCAACACCCCGGCACTATTCGCTTGAGCTTCGCTAATTGATCGCTTCGCCGACTCCTTTTGATACAGCGTGTGCGGCTCGGCAAACATCGAGCGATGCAGCCAGAGGTCTTGCATCTCGACATAGCGCTCTACAGGGCATGAATCCGCACGTCGATAGTTTACGCGCGGAATGGCATCAGCAGGAAGGGACCTAGCATCCCATGCCGACCAGTCTCGATTCGTCCGGCAAGGAATATTAGGCTGCTTATTGAACGGCGTAGCCACAGCAAAGTGTGGACCTTGCAAGATCACATCATCGAGGAGCGCAGGTTGGGTGCCGGACCACATAATTGTCCCGTCTCGCTTGGAATTCGTCTCGTTGTATCCTTGGGTGATTTTCGGGGACTGGCTTTCGAGACGATTGACTACGGCCGCCAAAGCCGCGATCGCTCCCTGCTCATCCGTCGTCACGGGATAGAGCAAGGCGGCTTGCGCGTCCCCCACTCCAGACGTCCCGGAAACCCGATTCCACTGCCGCAGCAAGGCTTCGTCGACCTGCACCAAGCGAGAACGATGTGGACGGATTTCCCACTCTCCTTGATGTTTGATACCAGGCCTGGCCCCTGTGCCGTCATGCCCAAATGAATCCGTGAGAGTGTTTGGATGAAACAGCCAACTCACATGTGTAAATTCGACAGACTTTTCACTCCCGTAGATATTGACGCCGAATTGTCGCGTACCTTCAACATCTTCAAAAATCTGTAGTCGATTCGAGAAATGTGCATGTATCCGCAGCCGCCGGTAGGCGGCCTCCCGGAGGCTCCCATCTCTCACTCCTCCGAAATGTGTGCCCGGATGAATCAAACCCACCAGACCGAAGTTTCCAAGGTTCTTCCAAGCGCGACACATGAAAGCACGATAATAGTCGGGGCGAGTTCCCGTGAGCAACGGATACACCACCGGCGAACTCAGAAATGAACTAATACCGATCGTTTTGGTCAATTCTCCGATATATTCAAGAAGATCGGCACGATTTCTGAGAGCACCCGCTTTACGGTCTGCCCAGCCTGCGGTACCGGGCTTCTCACTTAGCTTGAACCAGGGCTCTATTTCCGCCAGTACTGCTGACTCTTCCCACTCTGGTCGAACCCATGGCGGGTTCCCTACCTGAAGATCAAACCCCCCGTTCTTACTCGTAAAGATTTGCGCAAAATTCAATTCCCAGTGGAAGAATCCATGGCCGTCCTCAGCCTGAATCTCCCGCCCAGTAGACCCCGCAATGTCCTCGACCGTGTCAAGCCACGGAAAACGTGATTTCAACTGAAGCGGGCCGTCCATACCCATGGCACCCGTAAGCGAGTTCTCGTGATCCGATAGATCCGCGAGTGAGTCGAAGGTCGTCACGAGCATGTCGTCCGACACGTCCACCGTGCCGAGTGCGGCCTCAAGAAAGTCGATCCAGTCATCGAGGTCCGCCAGGGCGATCCGCTTGCGACGCTGGTCCACAATCCGAGCCTTGCGGGTGCCGGTAGACCGCTGCGGCGCGGGCCGAGATGCCTTGACCGTCGACTCCGACTCCTCACCATCGAGACCCGGGAACAGAGCGGCGGTCTCCCACCGCTGCTCATCAAGGACCAACTCGGGGAACTCCACCGGGGCCGCCGGAGCCGTTGCGACCTCCGCCTCCTCCGCCATCTCATCCAGTTCCTCCGCCTTGTCCAGCGGCCAGAACCACAGCGCGCACCACGCGTCCATGACCTTTTTCAGCCGCCAGTACGGAGTCCCAGGCGCCGTCAGGTCCGCCAGCACCTTCTCCTTACCGACGACCGACTTCGGCGGCCGAAGCCAATCCGCCCCCCACACGTCGACCTCGCGAGCGATCTCCCGCTCCGAGATCCGCAGCCGCTCGACCACCAGGTTCCACAGATACTCGGTCCGCCGCGCGACCCCCTGCAGCCGGGCGACCTGGCTCTCCCGTTGCCCTCGCTTCTTTTTGGCCGAAGGCGCCTTGTGCACCGCCTTGCGCCAATCACCCAGCCGCTTGGCCGCCTCGGGCGCAAGCGCCTTCGCCTCCTTCTCCCCCGCAACCGCGCCCCACCCGATCGCCGGCAACAAGAAGTGGTGCACCGCCCCCTCCGGCAACGCGCCGTCGCGGAACGGCAGTTCCCTCGGCCCAAGGGTGTCCTTCCCCACCAACCACCGCCCCTTGGGCAGCGCGTCCGCCTCGTACACCCGCCGCCCGGCTCCGATCAGCGAGTTCCCGCGCCGCAGGTGCAGCCCGAACCACGGCGCCTGCATCCCCGGGTGCATGGTGTTGAGCCACAGCGACACCTCGGCCAGTTCCACAGCCGTGGCGTTGAGGTCGACGCCGTAGGCGTTGTGCAGCGCGATGTACGCCTTGGCCTTCTGGAGCTCGATCGCCCGCCGCTCGGGGTCGATGCGCACCCCGCGCTCGGCCTCCCGTCGACGCAGATACTCGGCCGCGACCTGATTGACCGCCTCGTTGAGGAACGCGCCCGATCCCAGGGCCGGTTCGCAGATCGTCCACTCCAGCAGCTCGCGCGCGGGCGTGGTGGTGCCGTCCTGGTCCAGGCGGTGCTTGAGGGCCAGTTCGACCGTGACCTGAGTCAAGGACTCAGGGGTGTAGTACGACGCCGACGTTTGCCGGTCGCGTCCCGAGAGGCGGTAGACGAAGGTGCCCTTCGGATGCGGCACCCGTTCCTCACTGCCGGTGACCTCGTGGGGGCGCTTGACGAAGACCTCATCCGGATAGTCCGCGACCTTGGACGCCGGAATCATCCAGCTCCCGCCGGAGGCATCGCCGCCCTTGGCAACCTCGTACAGGTCCTCGGTGGCGATGAAGCCCGTGTAGGACATCAACCCTTCGTAGACCGCGCCGAGTTGGTTGATGCCGAGCTTGGCGTACGAGATGAAGCCGCCGCGCTCACGGCCCTTGCCTCGGGTGAGCATCAGCCGGCGCAGTACCTTGTGCAGAGTCTCGTTGCGCAGCCTGGTGTCCAGAAATCTCGGCGCGGCTTCCGGATCCTCCGAGTCGTACAACGGGTTTTCGAAACCGCGACCGATCGTCTTGATCGCGTCCGGCTCGAACAGCTTGGAACGCAGCGGCTCGAACCGTAGCCCTACGTCCGCGCTTCGGGCAGCCCGTCGAGCCCGCTCGGCCTCCCGCAGCCGTTCCGTGTGTTCGGCCGACGTGATCGTGCCGTCGGCGAACAGCCGTGCCGCCTCGGCTTCGGCCTCCGCGGCCCTGCGGTCGGCCGCGTCGGCCTCCCGATCCTCAGGCACGCTCCCGTGGGGCCGGTGGCCCCTGTCGACCATGCGAAACAGCAGGTCCAGGGACTCGTACAGGTGCACGCCGCAGCGAGATCGCTCCCCCACCATGTCGCGAACGACCAGGTCACCCATCCGTTGGAGACCGTAACCCTGCCCGTACTCGGGGTAGTCGGCGGGAAGGATACCCAGCTCGGGCCGCGACTCGGCGTAGAGCAGGAACAGCACTCGATACAGGTAACGCAGCGATTCGCGGGTGAGCTGCTTGGCGAGCGCGGCCGGGTCTTCGACGAGTTCGGGCTGCACACCCTGTTCCCGCATCCGGGTGAGCACCTCGTTGGCGATCAGTTCGACGGAGGCACGCAGGCCCTCGCGCAGCTCGGTGGAGACACCGACCGCGTGCTTGCTCGATCGGTCGACGAGGTCCGCGAGCGGTGCCGCGGCACCGTCTTCGGGCACACGCAGCGCGTCGGCACCGAACAAAGCGGCAATCGTGTCGAGTTCGCCGCCGTGTCGATCGTCCTTGCGGTCCAGCGCGGTGTCCAGGCAGACGGCGAGGTATCGCCCCTCGGCCCAGGCGAGACGGTCGGCGAGCACCATCACACCGCCTACGAGCAGCAGCACATAGCGCGGTGGTTCCTCGCTCTCGAACAGGAACCGGACGAGGGCTTTTCCGTCGATCAGTTCCTCGCCCGCGTCGAGCCGCAGGGGTCGCAACAATCGGCCCGCGCCGTCCGGATCGAGGGCTGCGTCGGGTTCGGTGGTCCAGCCGCAGCAAACAGCGACCACGCCGGCCTCGGCGTGTGCCACCTCGACGGTGTGCTCGCGTCCGGCACGGTGGACGGTGACGGTCTGTTCGTGGGCATCGGCATACCCGAGGGCCCGCAGCGTGCTCAGGTGCAGTTCGGTGACTCGCTTGGACCAGTCGCCGGAGGGCGGCGCGGCGAGTTCGGCGCCTTTGGCCTCCTGGGTTTCCCGGTCCGCTTCGGCGAAGTACGCGCGGCTGTCGAAGTACGGCCCGTGCAGGGCACGCAGGCTCTGCCTGGGAGTACGCCTGCGAGCCGGGACCGCTGCCGGGTCGTCGCCTCGGTCGGTGGCCTCGGCTATGGCGGCCTCGTGGGCACGCTTCTCCTCGGCCTCGAACGCGGCCCACCGGGCCAACAACCCGTCTTTGGCCTTGAGGTCCTTGGGCAACACGTCGGCCAGGTAGTGCGCCGAGAAGTAGTCGCCTCGGTTGACCAGGGAGTCGTAGGTCATCTCAGTCGTCCGCCTTGTCGATCACGGCCAGTACCCGGAGCAGCGGCCTGCCCGTGGTGCGCAGTTCCTTGACGAGTCTCTGCTGTTCGAGCACCGTCTCCCCGACCACTTCCGCCCCACGAACCGACATTCCGGGAAGAATCTGCTCGTGCCATCCGGCCAAACGACTCTCATAGGCCGCCAGCGGCGCACTGATCGCCTCGTCCCATTCCGCCCTGCGCTTTTCGAGTTGCTCGGCGGCGAACGCGACGGCATCCGGTACCAGTGCCTGTAGCCCGGCCAGATCGCGCGGCTCGGAGGTCCGCGCCAGATCCGGACCCACCCGGGCCTGTTCCAGCACCTCGGGCATCTCGACCAGTTCCGGTGCGGCCGGCAGGCCCTTGACGGCCATCCAGGCCACCACCGTGGGGCGGCCGCGCGCATTGGAGTACAGGCCCTGAATCAAAAAGGCCGGGCCGTCGATATGCGGAGAGGTGATCACCGGGGCTTCCTGGCGACCGAACCTGACCAGGACCTTGTCCGTCAGCCACTCGACGAACGGGTGGATGTCGGTCAAGAAGGAGACCGTCGGCCAGATCGTGGAGCTGCTGTCCCGGGCCTCGGTGAGCTTGCGGTCCGCCAAGCCCCGATCGAAGGTGAGCAGCATGCGCTCGGCGATGCCCTGTTCCTTGAGGTAGGACGGCGGCAACGCCTTGAGTCGGTGCAGCAAGTCGGGTGCCTTGAGCGGGGACAGCGACAGGTAGGCGCCCCCCACGCGGTCGTCACCTCGGCTCAATGCCAACGCGTCCTCGGCGCAGTCGTCGAAGACCTCGGCAAGCGCCGCGTCCACGAACGGCGCGGTTTCACCGCCGAACAGGCTGGGGACAACGGCCCGAAGCGGTGGGTCCTGCTGGGTACTCGTGTCGGCCCCGCCGAACAGATCGGTCAGCAGGTCCTCGGTTCCGGAGGTGTCATCCAAGAACTGCTCGACGGTCCGGCCTTCGACCAGCTCCCGCACCAGCCGACGCTCCTCCTCGTCCGGCCGATAGATTCCGGTCACCGCCTCGGCGGTGCCGTTGAGGCGGTACGCCTCCTCCTCGCGCCGGAGCAACTTCTCGGCAACGGTGCGGTCGTCCTTGGCCCCGGCCTGTCCGGAAGTGAGGATCATTGCCCGAAATTCGGGTGATCGGTGCTGTCCATATCGATCGATGCGGCCGTTGCGCTGTTCGATGCGGATGAGGGACCACGGGATGTCGTAGTGGATCAGCTGGTTGCAGTGGCGATGCAGGTTGACGCCTTCGGATGCGACGTCGGTGGTGAACAGGAGTCGAACCGGATCATCGGCCAGGCCGAACGCCTCGACGCACTTCTGCTGTTCGTCATCGCTGAGGCCGCCGTGCATGAGCCGGACGGCCCCACGGGCGGCCTTGTCCTTGCTCGTGTCCTTGGCGCCCGCATCCAACGGGAACCCGAGCCTCGGTGGAACCACGTTCGCGAGCCAGGTGATGGTGGGCACACGTTCGGAGAAGATCACCACCCGCTCCGCGCTGCCCGGGCCGACTCCGATGGCTTTCAACTGAGCCACGAGCTGGTCGAGTTTGGCCGAATCGCCGAGTGTGGTGCCGTCACCGATCCCGTCCGTGAGTTCGCGCAGCCGGAGCAGGGCCTTGTGCTCGTCGTTCCCGTTCAGGGCGGATCCCCCGCCGTTCGCCTTGCCCGGCGCGGCCTTCTCCAGCGTTTCGACGCGGCGCTTGATCGTCTGCGCGAGGGCGACATGCGAAGACAGGAACGACTTGAGCAGGTTGTAGGCGAACAGCGGATCGGCCGCGACCGACCGAGGTTCCTGATCCGCCGTACCGAACTCCGTGCTGCCGCTCGCTTGCGGAAGCCAATACGTGGTCAGCTCGGCGAAGATCGACTCCTCGACGGCCGTGGCCGAACAGTACAGGGAGTGGGTGGGGCCACGGTCCGCCCACGCGTCACCCATCTCGTTGCGGACCTCCGGGCTGACCTTGGTGCGACGGATGAACAGGTGCCCGAGATCGCGCTCCGGATCGTAGACGTCCGGATCGGCGATGGCGGCCGGGTCGAGCAGGCTGATCAGATCGGCGAACGATCGCTTGTCACCGTTGTGCGGCGTGGCGCTCGCGAGCAGCAGGGCGTCGGTGCGTGGGGCGAGGGTCTCGGCCAGGGCCCGCCGCTGGCTGCCGCGGTTGATCAAGTTGTGCGACTCGTCGATCACAACCGCGTCCCACTGAATGCGTTCGAGGTGGTGGCGGTACTGGCCGATGTTCTTGAGCGTGTCGACCGAGATGATCACGCGCTTGTAGTGCGTGAAGGGGTTGCGCCCTGCCGGGATCTCCCGCTGGACGCGCTGGATGCCCAGTGAGTCCAGCCGCACGAGCGGAATCGCGAATCGGGTCCACAATTCGTGTTGGAACTGCTCCAGGACGTGTTGCGGAGTGACCACGAGGATGCGCTCGCCGCGACCCCGTCGGATCAGCTCGGCCAGGGTCAGGCCGATCTCCAGGGTCTTGCCGAGCCCGACGACATCGGCGATCAAAACGCGCGGGCGCAGGTTGCGCATCGAAAGCGCGAGTTCGGCGGGCCGCTGCTGGTAGGGGAGGGGATCCATCAGGAAGCGGTCCGCGAGGGCGAGGCCCCGCTCGGACTGGGGCAGGGGTGTCTTGCGCAGCACCGCTTCCAGGAAGAGGCGGCTGCGCCGAAAGTACGGGGAGGAGTCGACGACCAGGTGGGTCTTGTCGGGCTCCAGCAACTCGATGTCGACGTCGATGCCGGAGAAGAAAACGGCTTCCTGATCCCGAACGAATTCCGAGACACCGATGGCCTCGATCCGGTCACCGTCGTAGGTCGTGCCGGTCGTGTTCTTGACCAACCATTCCTCGTCCCGAACCAGGATCTGCGCTCCCGGCGGGAACCGCGTCTCGTGTTGGCCTGCCACCGGTCGTACCTCCATCAAGCCGTGTTTCCCGTGCCGACTTCGGCAAAGTCTTCCGATCAAAATCGCGCGTCAGGAGCGTACGCGGCGCGCATGCGTTCGGCGATCGCCAAGGGGACCGGAAGGCGTGGACCAGACGCCCCCCAGGGCTGTTCGGCGGGATCATGGCCCGCTCGAACCGGTGCCCGACGCTCAGAGGTGACGCCGGCGTCGACGATTGCCGCCTCCGCTTGCGGACCTGTTCCCAGCTCCGACCTCCCCTGGGCGGCGGGATCCAAGAGCCCGGGCACATACTCGACCTCAGGAGGCGACGTGGTCTCCACTCCGAGATCGGGAAGCACCGGAAGGTCCGACGCCGTGCAGTCGGCGAGACGACGCTTGCCCTGCCCTGCCGTGAGTCCGTGGCCGTGCACGACGGCCACAAGCATCCTCGTGACCTCGTCGAGGGTCGGCCGCGCTGACGGGTCACGTTTCAGCATGGCCTTGATCGGATCCATCAGTTCCGAAGACAAGCCCGACAGATCGGGGGCAGTCGCAGGATCCTCGATCTTGAGCGCCGTGGCCTGCCACGTGGTTCCGGTGTACGGATAGTGCCCGGTGGCGGCGTACAGCAGGACCGCACCCAAGGCATACACGTCGGCGGCCCAATTCAACTGCTGCTCGCCACGGGCCTGCTCCGGTGGCATGCACGTGATGGAGCCGACGACGAACCCGGTGGCCGTGAACGCGCTGCGGCGCTCGGCCAGCACCGCGAGACCGAAGTCGATGACTTTGGGTCCGTACTCGGCCAACAAGATGTTCGGCGGCTTGAGGTCACGATGCAATAGCCCGGCCTCGTGAACCGTGCCGATGCCCTCGGCCAACAGCGCCCCCAGACTCGCGGACTCCGCAACTGGAAGAGGGCCGTGTCGTTCGACGTGGGTGCGCAGATCGTGTCCGTGCACATACTCGACCACCAACCACGGCTGCTCCGCATGCGCGTCGGCGGCGACAAATGCGGCGACTCCCGGCCCGTAAACGGTCTTGAGGTTGTCCACTTCATGGATGAACCGGGCCCTGGCATCTTCGTCCAAAACGGAAGGCTTGATTACTTTGACGGCCACATGCCGTCCTGCCGCCGACTCGCCGAGGTAGACCCGCCCCATGCCGCCCGCGCCGATCCTGGCCAGGAGGGTGTACCCGTCGATCGACAACGGATCCCCAGGTTGAAGCGGTTCCACCGACGTCACCCCGTCACGTCCAGTACCTCTGCGCATGACAGTCTAGGCGCGCGATGAGGTGCACCGATTCCGTTCGCACCACCGGCGCCGCAGCCGCTGCGTACCTTGGCGGGCTGGGCTCGTCACTGGGAAGAGCAGCGAGCTTGTCATGGTCCCGGTCTCGTACCGGTTCAGATGAGGCCACGTCGGGTGAGTTCGGCGGTCAGGTTTCGTTTGCGGTGGTGTTCGGTGCGGAGTTTGGTGAAGTGCTCTTGCCACTCGGGCTCGTGGCCGGTGGCTCGGGAGACGTCTCGGGCGCGGGCGAGGAGGTCGGCGGCGCGGGCGTAGGCGTCGTTGCCCATTGTTTTGATGAGGGCTGCGGCTTCTCGGACGTAGATGGCCAGGGCTTCGGTGGGGCGGGTGGTTTGGCAGGCTTCGGCGAGGCGCAGCCAGTGGTCGCGGTTGGCGCCGAAGGTTTCGGCTGCCTTCCATGCCTGGTCGAAGTGCTCGTCGGCGAGCAGGACGTCGATCAGGACTCGGGCCGCCCAAGTGCCGGTGGGCCTTTCGCCGGCTGCGGCGCGTAGTAGTCGCAGGGTCTCGGCGCGGTAGTGGTCGAGTTCGCCGATCGCCCGGGCGGCTTCGAGGACTTGGCTGTGGAGCGCGACGCTCGGCTGGTGGCGGAATTGCTCCCAGCGGATCTTCAGGGTGTCCGCGTCCCGGCCTGCGGCGCTGTAGCGCTGCGTCAGGTAGTCGGCGAGCCTGGGCTCGTTCGGGTGTTCGGTGAAGCCGCGTTCGGCCCAGTCGAGGGCCTCGGCCTCGCGGTCGGCGGCGGCGAGGACCTGGGCTATGCGGAGGTAGGCGTAGCCGTGGGTGAGGTCGTCGGCGAGTGCCTCGACCTGCGCGTCCGTGTCTTTTCGTACTTTGGCCAGGTCTTCCCGGAGATGCCGGATCAACCACCTGTGCTCGTCGTGCCTGCCGGCGCGGTCTTCCTGGATGGCGCGCAGCCTGGCGGCGTAGTGCGTGATCCCGGTTTCCCCGAGCGGCTCGGTGTAGTCCCGGATCGCCAGTTCCGGCCAATTGTGGTTCGCGAGTTGGAAGTTGATCAGCCACTCGGCCAGTTCGGCGGGGTCGGGTGAGGCGGCCGCGCACGCTTCGGCGTGCAGTTCCACCAGGGCTTCGCCCTCCTCGGTGATGCCACCGTCGGAGTCGTCGATCTCGTCGAGGGCCGTGCCGATCAGGCTCAAAGCGCGGGCGGAGAGGTCGATGACGGCGACGTGATGGGCGCCCTCGTACAGCTCCCGCAGCGTCTCGGCGATGTCGGCGACGGCCTCGGCGTAGGCGTAGGCGCCGCGCCGGTCCAGGTAGCCGTAGGTGCGGAGCGCGCGGCCCAGGTGCTCGCGGATCGACGTGATGTCCGGGCCGGCGCCGCCGTCGGTGCGGGCCGCGCGCAGGGTGAGCCGCCGGCGCAGGTCGGGGTCGCTGCGGGCCGCCTCGTCGAGGAGGTCGACGAGTTCGTGGGGATCGAGCGAGGCCAGGTAGGCGCGGAGGTCGAACGTGGTGGCCTGCGCCGCCTCGACCGGGTGAGCCGTGGCGGAGCGGAGGAAGACGAGGCCGACGGCGACGCAGTGCTTGCAGAAGTAGCCCTGTTCGCCGTACGGGCAATCGCAGTCGCCGGTGAGGCCGTCCGCTCCGTATTCGAGAACCACCGCGTAGGTGTCGTTTCCGTATACGACGGCCGTGACGTAGCCCGGATCCTCCTCGGTGAGGTTCGCGACTGCGTCGAGGTAACCCTCTCCACGGCTGTACGACTTGTCTCCGGCGGCGTCGAGGAGGTCCTGTTCGGTGAACGGTGGTGGTACCGGCATGACTTCCATCAAACCGCAAGTTCCCGAGCCGCACGTCCCGGTGCCGGAAATGCTGTTCTCCTACTTGTCGGGAGTACCGGAGAGGTGGCGCAGGGAGCTCAGGAGGCTTGCGTATTCGGGGACCTCGGCGAAGAAGGCTGCGTCGGCCGCCTCGACGTCGTGCATGGCTCGCTTCGCGAGTGTGCTGCCGGGTTCGGTGATGCGAAGGAGCTTGGCCCTGGTGTCGGTCGGGTCGGTCTCCCGGGTCAGGTAGCCCTTGGCTTCGAGGCGGCGCAGGACTTGGCTGACGGTTTTGACATCCATGCCGGCGTGCGTGGCCAGGGCGAGTTGGTTGGGGTGGGCGCCCTGGGTGTCGAGCCAGTGCAGGCTCGCCAGAAGTACGAATTGAGGGTGGGTCAGGTCGAGGGGGGTCAGGGTCGCGGCCATGGCACGTTGCCAGCGCAGGGTGGTGTGCCAGAGCAGGAAGCCGGGGCTGTCTTCAGGGCTCAGGGGCATTTCGGGCGCCGCCTTCGACGTGCGTAGGAGATGGAGAGGACGCAGGGACGACGGGGCGTAGGGACTGGAGGAATTGGCAGGAGCAGAGGGACGAGAGGAGATGGTCGAGGTAGACGCCGTCCAGGATGACCCGCGTCCGACGGCCTGCGGCCTGCGGCAGGCGTTCGTCGGCTGCTCCGGATCGATCCGGCCGATCCGGTCCGATCCGGCCCGGACCGATCCGGTGCCGGTCGGCTCGATCCGGTTCGGTTCCATTGGGTTCAGTCCGGTTTGCTTCGTACGGTCCGACCAAATCTCGCCCCGCGTAGATTATCTGTACACAGATTGTCTTCACAAGGATCATGCCCCCATGGGTGTGGGGTGGACGTCCTCTCCTCCGCAGAGGGCGCCCACCCCACGAGTCGGGAGCCGGCCGGGTCTACCCGGCGGGCCTTACAGCCCCTGCGCCGCGTATACGGCCACGCCCTCCACGTACGTCCCCAGTACTCCCGTCTCGCCGATCTCCGTCGCCGGGCCCGCGTACGGGTCGCGGTCGAGGACCACCACGTCGGCGAGCTTGCCGGGCTCGATGGTGCCCGTGTCGTGGTCGCGGTGGTTCACGTACGCCGTGCCCACCGTGTAGGCGGCCAGGGCCGCCGTGAGGTCGATGCGCTGCTCGGGGAGGAAGACGGTGTCGGACGGGTCCGCGAAGGACGGCAGTACGCGGTTGACCGCCGTGTGGATGCCCCACATCGGATCCGGTGCGCTCACCGGCCAGTCGCTGCCCGCCGCCAGCGTGGCGCCGGAGCGGAGCAGGTCACCGAACGGGTATTGCCACGCGGCGCGTTCGTCGCCCAGGAACGGGATGGTGAGTTCGTCCATCTGGGCCTCGTGGGCGGCCCACAGGGGTTGCAGGTTGGCGGTCACGCCCAGTGCGGCGAAGCGCGGTACGTCGTCGGGGTGGATCACCTGGAGATGCGCGATGTGGTGCCGGTGGTCGCCGCGGCCGTTCGTCGCGAGTGCCTGGGCGAAGCCGTTCAGCGCCTCGCGGGCGGCCCGGTCGCCGACCGCGTGCACGTGTACCTGGAAGCCGTGCGCGTCCAGCAGCGTGACGTGCTCGCGCAGCGCGATCGGGTCGACGAAGCTCAGGCCGCTGTTGCCGGTGTGGCAGCCGCAACCGTCGAAGTAGGGCTCGTTCAGGGCGGCGGTGAAGTTCTCCGCGACGCCGTCCTGCATGATCTTCACGCTGGTCGCCGCGAAGCGCCCGACCGACGAGGACGCCCGCAGGTCGAGCAGTCGTTCCAACTGCTCGGCGCCGTGGTCGCGTTCCCACCACAGCGCGCCCACGACCCGGGCGGTGAGCTGCCCCGAACGGGCCGCCGTGAGGTAGGACTCCAACGGGTCCAGCCCCGGGTGGGCCGAGCCGACCATCGCGTCCTGCCAGGACGTCACACCGACCGAGTGCATGCGCGCCTGGCCGGCGAGCAGCGCACGCAGGGCGTCCGCCGCGTCCAGGCCCGGTACGAGGTCGCCGACCAGGGCGGTCGCGCCCTCGTGCAGGGTGCCCTGCGGGGTGCCGTCGGCCTCGCGCTCGATCCGCCCGTCGGCCGGGTCCGGGGTGTCCCGGGTGACGCCGGCGAGTTCGAGGGCGCGCGTGTTGACCCACGCGCCGTGGCCGTCCGCGTTGATCAGGAACGCCGGGCGGTCCGGCACGATCGCGTCGAGTTGGTGCCGGCTCGGCGTACCACCCGCGAACGCCTCCATGCTCCAGCCGCCGCCGCTGATCCACGCCTCTTCGGACCGGTCGGCCGCGTACGTGCGGATCAGCGCGAACGTCGCCTCGGCGTCCCGCGCTTCGGAGAGGTCGCAGCGGATCAGCGTCATCCCCGCCAGGGCGGGATGGACGTGCGAGTCCTGGAAGCCGGGCACCAATGCCCGTCCGGCCAGGTCGATCACGTCGGTACGCGGGCCGATCAGGTCGCGTACGTCCGGGTCGTGCCCGACGACCACGATCCGCCCGTCACGCACGGCAACCGCCGTGGCCCGGCGACGAGCGGCGTCGATCGTGTGGACCGGCCCACCTCGGAAAACGACATCGGCAGGGGTGGACATGAGACTCCTTGCGCAGACGACGGGAAGGGAAGCAACGGGCGAAGGCGGTGGATGGGGCTGCGAACGGGAAGCGGACGACCGGCGCCAAAGGCACCCGAAGGAAGCCAAAAGGCGCCCAAGAACACCCAAGGACCAAGGACGCCCAAGAACACCCGAGGACCAAGGACGCCCGCGGAAGCCCGCGGAAGCCGACGCAGAGGTCACGGGGGCACCGAGATGCCCGGGCTCACCGCCCGCCGCCGAAGCTGTGTGGAGTATCGACGCGGGAACGTTCCCGCACAAGCACATGCGGGAACGGTTTTCCGAAGGTCACCGCTCGATGGACCGCACGTGACTGGCAACTCGGCAGCCGGCAGCATGTGGTGACATGACCACCTCACCTCGCGGCGGGGGCCGGCGTCCCGCCTCCGTGCCCCGGGTCCGACTCGTCGACGTGGCGCGCGAGGCGGGGCTGTCCAAGACCACCGTCTCGGCCGCCCTGAACGGCACCGGCCGGCTGTCCGACGCGGTCCGGCTGCACGCGCAGGAGACCGCGCGCCGACTCGGCTACCGGCCCAACGCGACCGCGCGACTGCTGCGGGCGGGGCACGCCCGGCTGATCGGATACGCGGTGCGCGAGTACGTGGACACGCCGTGGTCGTACATGGAATCGCCCTACTTCGCCCAGCTCACCAGCGCCACCGCGCAGGCCGCGCTCGCCCACGGATACGCGCTGGTCCTGCTGCCCACCCACTCGGCCAGGGACGAGTGGGCGGACCTGCCGCTGGACGCGGCCGTGGTGGCCGACCCGCTCGCGGACGACCCGTTGGTCGAGGACTTCCTGGCGGCCCGCATCCCGGTCGTCTCCGACCGGCGGCTGGAGGGCATGACCGGTGCGCACTGGGTGGACATCGACCACGTGGCCGCCGTACGCGGCGTGCTCGATCATCTGGCCGCGGGCGGCGCACGGCGGATCGGCCTGGTGGCCGCGCACTCCACCTCGCTGTTCTACGAGGAAGCCCTGACGACGTATCACGCATGGTGTCTGGAACGGGGATTCGCTCCCCTCGTGGAACTGACCGCACGTCCCGGCAACCAGGCCACCCGCGCCGTGGTCGATCACATGCTGGCGCGACCCGATCGCCCGGACGCGCTCTTCGTGCTCACCGAGGTGAGCCCGCCGCTGATCCTGGATACCGTCCGTGCCCACGGCCTGAGCGTCCCGGAGGACCTGCTGATCGTGTGCGTCAGCGACGACCCGACCGCCGCCCAGACCGACCCGCCGATCACCACCCTGAGCCTGAACCCGGCCGAAATCGCCTCCGTGGGAGTCGAGTTGCTGCTCAAAGCATTGGAATCCGGCGACCCCACCCCCACCGGCCGGCTCGTACCGACCCACCTGGAGATCCGAGGCACCTCACGCCGAAACGGCTGACCCGTCCAGACGCCCCGGACCGCGCGGAGCGACACCGACCGGCGGCGCAACACCGTCCGGCGGCGGCCCGACTCACCCCATCAGAGCCGCGAGATCGATGTCGATCGGGAAGGGCACCGCAACCTGCAACCGGGTCCGATCGATGTCGTCGAGGCGGACGGTCATCTCCTCGTCGACGCCGATGTCGACCGGTGCCTGCGCGGCCAGTGCCGATGTCGGGTTGCGCTTGACCCGGGAATGGAAGATCCGTTGCGGCGCCATCCTGAAGATCAGGGCCCCATCGATGAGTTCCACGTGACGCGGCGCCTCCGGCGGCAACCTGTCCATGTCGTCGGCGGTCCAACGGGTGCCGTTCGGCGGATGCATCCAGGCGGGTAGTGCCGACATGCTTCCTCATCTCCTCGGCGCGTTCCGCCTGTTCGACCCGTTCAGTCGGCTCTGTCCGTTCAGCCGGTTCGATCCGTTCAGTCGGCTCTGTCCGTTCAGCCTGTTCGACCCGTTCAGCCGGTTCGACCCGTTCAGCCGGTTCGACCCGTTCAGCCGGTTCGATCCGTTCAGCCGGTTCCGCACGGTACCCGCGAGGCTTTCGACTCGACGGCTGTCGAAACACCCACCCGAGATCATGATTCGATGGTTTCCGGATCATCGACCTCGCCCCACCGCGCCTGACCACCCCTCAGGCATCGTTCGTCCGACCCGGAGGAATCGCCGTGATCGAGTCGACCCCGACTCCCACCGCCGAGCCGACCGTCGTGCAGCCGGCCGTCGAACAGTCGCCCGCAGTACCACCGGCCGCCGTACAGGGGCGCAGCCCCCGCACCGGAGCGCCGGTCGGGGATCCCGTGGCCAGCAGCACCGAGGCCGATGTCGATCGCGTCGTCGCCGCCGCCCGGGCCGCCGCACCGGGGTGGGCCGGGTGTTCGGGTCCCGAGCGGGCCGAGGTGCTGGAGGCCGTCGCCGATGCGCTCGACGCCGCGCGTGCCGAGTTGGTCGCCGTCGCGGACGCGGAGACCGCGCTGGGCGAGGTGCGGCTCACCGGCGAGGTCGCCCGTACGTCCGGCCAACTGCGGATGTTCGCCGACCTGCTCCGGGACGGCGCACACGTGGGCGCGGTGCTCAGCCCGGCCGATCCGGCGCTCGGCCGGCCCGATGTGCGGCGGATGTTGCACCCGATCGGTGTGGTCGCGGTGTTCGCCGCGAGCAACTTCCCGTTCGCCTTCTCCGTCGCCGGTGGCGACACCGCGTCCGCGTGGGCGGCCGGGTGTCCGGTCGTGGTCAAGGCACACGAGGCGCATCCGGCCACGTCGCTCGCGGTGGCCCGGGTGGTGCGTACCGCGTTGACCGCCGCCGGCGCGTCCGAGGACCTGCTCGGCCTGGTCGTCGGCCGCGCCGCGGGCGGCCCGCTGGTCACCCACCCCGGGATCGCCGCCGTCGGCTTCACCGGCTCGCTCGCGGGCGGGCGGGCCCTGTTCGACCTCGCTGCCGGCCGCCCCGACCCGATCCCGTTCTTCGGCGAACTGGGCAGCGTCAACCCGGTCGTGGTACTGCCCGGCGCGGCGGCCGAACGCGCCGAGGAACTGGCCGCCGGCTACCTCGGCTCACTCACCCTCGGCACCGGCCAGTTCTGTACCAACCCGGGGCTGCTGTTCGTGCCGGAGGCCACCGAGCTCCCGGACGCCATTGCCACGCACGCCCGCACCGCGACCGGCGGCCCGATGTTGTCCGAACGCATCCGAGACGCGTACGAGGACGGCACGTCGGCGCACGCGGGACGCGAGCTCGCCCGGGGCACCGCCGCCGAGGGGGCCTGGTCGGTGGCACCGGTGGTGTGGCATGTCGACCTCGCCGAATTCGTCGCGCACGCGGCCGAGCTGACCGAGGAGACCTTCGGTCCGGCCGGCCTGGTGGTCACCTACGCCGACGAGGACGCCCTGCTCGCCGCACTCGACCGGCTCCCGGGCAGCCTCACCGGCTCGGTACACACGGTCGTGGCCGACCACCCGCTCGCCGCCCGGGTCGGCGCCGCCCTGCGTCCGCGCGTCGGCCGGCTCATCCACAACGGCTGGCCCACCGGCGTCGCGGTGTGCTGGGCGATGCATCACGGCGGCCCGTGGCCCGCCACCACCGCCCCGGGCCACACCTCGGTCGGCGGCACCGCCCTGGAACGCTGGTTGGTGCCGACCGCGTACCAGGACTGGCCGGACGCGCTGCTCCCCGCGGAACTGCGGGACGCCAACCCGCTGGGCATTCCGCGCCGCACCCAGCCGTAGGCAACCCGCGCCGCGCCCGCACCCGACCAGGCCCGAACCACACCCACAGCCGTCCCGAGCGATCCCGCGCCGCGTCCACGCCCCGCCGTAAGCAATCCGCGCCCGCATCCCACCCGAGCCAGGCCCGCACCGCGCCCACACCCACACCCGTCCCGAGCGATCCCGCGCCGCGTCCGCCCCCGCCCCGAGCGGCACCGCACCGCCCCCGCGCCCCGTCCCGGGCAGCCCCGCGCCGCCCCGCGTCCCACCCCCACCCCCGGCACAGAGCGACCCCGCCGCCCTCAACGACCCCAGGACCCCCACTCGGCCTGGCCCCCATCACACCGCCGAGCGCCCGAGATACCACCCAGCCGGTTTCCGGGAGCTCCCCGGAAGCCGCCCGCGCCCGGCCGCGCAGCGTTATGGTCAGGTCCTTCGGGGTTGTCCACAACCGTGCCGCGCACGGTCGCTCCGCGTTGTCCACAGACCGGCTTCGGGTGTCGCCGGCAGCTCTTAGACTGCTCGGATGACAGCGCTCGACGACGGTCCCCAGATCAGCGAAGCGCTGCAGGTTCTGCATCGCGTCTTCGGTTACGACTCGTTTCGCGGGAGCCAGCAGGAGATCATCGACCATGTGATCGAGGGCGGCGACGCACTCGTCCTGATGCCCACCGGCGGCGGCAAGTCGCTCTGCTACCAGATCCCCGCGCTGGTGCGAAAAGGCGTCGGCGTGGTCATCTCCCCGCTGATCGCGCTCATGCAGGACCAGGTGGACGCCCTCACCGCGCTGGGCGTGCGCGCCGGGTTCCTCAACTCGACGCAGAACCCCGACGAGCGGCGGATGGTCGAGTCGGAGTTCCTGGCCGGCGAGTTGGATCTGCTCTACCTGGCACCGGAGCGGCTGAAGGTCGACGCGACCCTGCGACTCCTGGACCGGGGCATCGTCTCGCTGTTCGCGATCGACGAGGCACACTGCGTGGCGCAGTGGGGTCACGACTTCCGGCCCGACTACCTCACCCTCTCCCAGTTGCACGAGCGCTGGCCGGACGTGCCGCGCGTCGCGCTCACCGCGACCGCGACCGAGGCCACCCACGCCGAGATCGCCTCCCGGCTGAACCTGCAACAGGCCCGGCACTTCGTGGCCAGCTTCGACCGGCCCAACATCCAGTACCGGATCGTGCACAAGGACAAGCCGCAGAAGCAGCTGCTCGACCTGCTGCGTGCCGAACACGCCGGCGACGCGGGCATCGTCTACTGCCTGTCCCGGGCCTCGGTGGAGAAGACCGCCGCGTTCCTGGTCGACAACGGCATCGACGCGCTGCCGTACCACGCGGGCCTGGACTCGCGCGTGCGCGCGGCCAACCAGTCCCGCTTCCTGCGCGAGGACGGCATGGTGATGGTCGCCACCATCGCGTTCGGGATGGGTATCGACAAGCCCGACGTGCGCTTCGTCGCGCATCTGGACCTGCCCAAGTCGGTCGAGGGTTACTACCAGGAGACCGGCCGCGCCGGGCGCGACGGGTTGCCGTCCACCGCGTGGCTCGCGTACGGGCTCCAGGACGTGGTGCAGCAGCGCAAGATGATCGACGGCTCGGAGGGGGACCAGGCCCACCGCCGCCGACTGGGCACGCACCTCGACGCGATGTTGGCGCTGTGCGAGACGGTCGAGTGTCGACGCGTACGCCTGCTCGCCTACTTCGGCCAGGAGAGCACCGCGTGCGGCAACTGCGACACGTGCCTGTCGCCGCCGGCCTCCTGGGACGGCACGATCGCGGCCCAGAAGGTGTTGTCGACCGTGTGGCGGCTCAAGCACGAGCGGCGCGGGCAGAAGTTCGGCGCGGGTCAGATCGTGGACATCCTGCTGGGCGCCAAGACGGCCAAGGTCATCCAGTTCGACCACGACACGCTCCGCGTGTTCGGGATCGGCACCGAGCTGGGTCGGACCGAATGGATGAGCGTGGTGCGGCAGTTGCTGGCCATGAAGCTGATCGCCGTAGAGCCCTCGTTCAACGCGCTCGTGCTCACCGAGGCGAGCGAGGAGGTACTCGGCCGACGACGCGAGGTGATGCTGCGCCGTGAGCCGGAGCGGCCGGCGCGCGCGGCCAAGGCCGACCGGGCCGCCAAGGCCGGCAAGGGCAAGGCCGCGCCGATCGAGCTGCCCGCGGCGGCTGCGCCGATCTTCGAGGCGTTGCGCGCGTGGCGCGCGGCGACCGCGAAGGAGCAGGGCGTGCCGGCGTACGTGATCTTCCACGACGCGACGCTGCGCGAGATCGCCACCACCGGGCCCGGCACCCTGGCCGAACTCGGCACGATCAGTGGCATCGGCGAGAACAAACTGGCCAAGTACGGCCAGTCGATCCTGGACACGCTGGCCGGCTCGACGCCCGGCGGCCCCGCCACGCCCGCGCCCGCGCAGGCGCCCGGAGCGACCCGTACCCCGGCGCCGCCCACCTCGGCACCCGCCGCCGAGCTCACCCGCGAGCCGGTGCCCGAACTCATCCGCGAACCCCTGCCGGACTACCAGCCCGATTACCAGAACGACTACGAACCCGACTTCGAACCGGAGCCGGAGTTCTACCCGGAGTTCGAGCCGGACCCGGACTACCGAGGCTGACTGTCGAGCCGCACGGGCCGGGGCACGGGACGCGGGCACAGGCCCGCCCAGGTCCCGGGCCCGGCCCGGTCCAAGTCCCAGCCCTGAATGGTCACGGCCACCGAACGCAGAAGTGACCGGCCCCGAGGAGACGATCCCCGGACCCGGCCACCCGTGCCGCCCGTCGCTCAGCCCTTGTCGGCCGAACCGCCGCCCTGCTCCGTGTCCAACTGGTCCAACTCGGCCAGGAAGCGCTCGATCACATCGCTGTCGGCCACCAGCGGGCCCACCGGCTCGCCGAGCACCTTGCCCGCCAGCTCCGTCGCGATCAGGCCCAGTTCCGCGTGCAGCGACGCGCTCGCCAGGGCGAGGTCCGCGTCCAGCCGCTCGTGGCCGGACGTGACGAGCTCGTCCTTGATCCGCTGTCCCTCCGCACGCGCCTCGGCCATCAGCCGGGCCCCCTCCTCGGCCGCCTGCTGCCGAACCAGCGCGGCTTCCTTGCGCGTCTCGTTCATCTGCGCCCGCAGCTCGGCCAGCGCCGCTTCACTCTCCGCCTGGAGGTCCGTCGCCCGGTCGAAACCGCCTTCGAGCGCGTCGTGCCGCTCGGCGATCGTGCGAGCGATGCGCGGCAACAACACCTTCGCGAACACCGCCAAGACCACCAGGAAGGTGATGAATCCAAAGATCAGTTCGGCGATATCCGGCTTGAGAGGTCCCATGGCTCGAAATCCTCGAACACACGCGAGCACAAATCAAGTTCCGATCACCCTTCGCGAGCACCCGCCGTGACCGCCGGACTCCGCTGCGCACCCCTCGACGCCCGCGCGGCCGATCCCGCGACCCGCATGCCCGCCCGGCCTGCCCGACCCTTCACGCCCGCCCGGCCGGGAATTCGAGCAACACGATCGGATCTCCCGTCGGCTGTGCGGAGCCACCCGCCGGCTCCACCGTGAGCCCGACTCCCGATGCCCGCTCGATCGCCGACGCCAGCAACGCCATACCCGGCCGAATCACCCCGATCGAACGCATGTGGCCGTTGTCGTCGTACCAGCCCTGGTACACCCGTGCGTTCGACAACGAGGGCAAACCGGTCGTCAACAGCACGGTCCGGTCCAGCGCGCGGGACACGATGACCTTCGCCGTTCCGCCCCCGGTCACCGGTGCCGACGCCTGGACCGCGTCCGGCGCGGTGATCACCGCCTCGACCCCGGCACTGCGCTCGCGCTGTGCATCCGCTGCCCGCTCGGCCCTGCGGGCGTCCTGGTACTGGTCGATCGCGACTCCGCCGAGCGCGCCGATCACGGCCAGGCACGCCGCCGCCACGAACACCGTGACCCGCCGGGTCCGGCGCCGCCCGATGCCGACGACCGGCTCCGGGGCGGGCAGTTCGGGAGGTAGCTGTCGCACCGTCGAAATGCCGTCGAGTACCCGTCGGCGCAGTTCCGCCGACGGTGTCGCGCCGACCGACGAGGCCAGCCGAGCGGCGGTCTCGCGGAACTCCCCGACCTCCTGCGTGCAGGCCGGACATACCGCCAAGTGGCTCTCGAATTCCCGCTGTTCGTCCTCGTCGAGGGCGTGCACGGAATACGCCCCCGTCAGCGTGTGCAGGTCGGCGGGGGTCATGTGCCCACTCCCAGGCAGTCGCGCAGGCGGATCAGGCCGTCCCGCAGGCGGGTCTTGATCGTGCCCAACGGCACGTCCAGGAGGCCGGCCACCTCACGGTGGGTGCAGCCCCGGTAGTAGGCCAGGGTCACCGACTGGCGCTGCAACTCGGTCAGGGTGCGCAGACAGCGCCTTACCTGCTCGCGTTCGAGCCGGGACTCGACCGCCTCGGTCACCTCGTCGTACTCGGTCGTGTGCTCGCGTGCGGCGGTGCGGTGTTCGCGGTCGGTGGCCGCTTGGGCCGAGCGCACCCGGTCGACCGCGCGCCGGTGGGCCATGGTCAGGATCCAGGCCATCGCGCTGCCCTTGTCCGGGCGGAAGCGAGCGGCGGTACGCCACACGTCGAGCAGCACCTCCTGCGCCACCTCCTCGGATTGCGCGGGATCGCGGACCACCCGACGTGCGACGCCGAGCACCGCGCCGATCACCGCGTCGTAGACGAACGCGAACGCCTCCTGGTCCCCCTTTGCCACACTCGCGAGCCGATCCTCCAGGGACGGCCCGCGCTCATCCGACGAGGCGATGTGCACGACGGTCCTCACCCGCGCTCACCGGACATCCCCGGGCCACGCACGACCGCGATACCGGAACCGGAACCGATACCGCCGTCGGCACCGCGGCCCTCGGGCCCGGGGCCGTCCGCGAACTCGTACCCGCCTCGTCGGCCGTGTCCGTACCGATCGTCCATGTCCCGCTCCCACTCGAGCCCGATCCCGCAAAGGTCACCGCGGTGCACCCGCACCGCCGACTCGTCCGAATCCGGGTTCGTCTCCGCCACCGTCACCGTCTCCGTCCGAACCGCCCCACACAGGCGTCCGACCCGTATTCGGCGCCGAACGCCGAACGGATTGGCACGAGCAGGGGACAAGTTCCGATCACCGCACCGGCGATCGAGTCGGCGCACGACCCGTTCGGGTGAACGAGCAATCCGAACCATCGTCGGCTGCGAATGGCCCGACATGAAGGGAATCGGAACTCGCCGATGGATACGGGCCGGATCGGCCGCGTTGAGCGGACTGCTGTCCGCAGGCGCGGCACTGGCCGTCGCCGAACTCGGCGCGGCGTTCGTCCGGCCCGAGGCGGGTCCCCTTCCCGCCGTCGGGGGAGCGGTCGTCGACCGCACTCCCCCTGCGGTGAAGGACTGGGCCGTCCGGGAGTTCGGCACCGACGACAAACCGATGCTGCTGGCCGGGATCCTGGTGATCCTCACCCTGATCGCACTGGGCCTGGGCATGTCGGCGCTGCGGCTGCGGCGCACCGCGACGGCGGGGGTCGGTGCGTTCGGCCTGCTCGGCGCCTTCGTGGCCCACCAGCGGCCCGGCGCCGGACTCGAGGACGTCCTGCCGTCGCTGCTCGGCGCCGCCGCCGGTGCCGGCGTGTTGTGGTGGCTGACCGGGTCGATGGCCGCGACGCACGCGGAGGCGGATCGGGCGTTCGACCGCCGAACCTTCCTGATCGGCGCCGGCGCGGTCGCCGTGGGATCCGTGCTGACCGGTACCGCCGGTCGAGTCGTCGGCAACGGGAAGCGGGCCTCGATCGCCGCCTTTCGCAACCGGATCAGGCTGCCGGTTCCCGCCGAACCGGCCCCGCCGCTCCCGGCCGGCGTCGATCTGCACCTGCCCGGACTGTCCTCGTTCGCCACCTCCAACGCCGACTTCTACCGGGTGGACACCGCCCTCGTGGTGCCGCACATCGACGTCCGGAACTGGTCGTTGCGCATCCACGGCAAGGGCGTCCGCACGCCGTTGACGTTCTCCTACGACGACCTGCTGCGCCGCCCCCTGATCGAGCGCGACCTCACCCTGACCTGCGTGTCGAACGAGGTCGGCGGCCCCTATGTCGGCACCGCGCGGTGGCTGGGTGTACGCCTGGCCGACCTGCTCCGCGAGGCGGGCGTCCGACCGCCGTCCCGGGGTGGCCCCGCCGACCAACTCGTCTCCCGATCCACCGACGGAATGACCATCGGCACACCGGTCGAGGTCGCCATGGACGGGCGCGACGCGCTGCTCGCCGTCGGCATGAACGGCGAACCGTTGCCGTTCGAACACGGCTATCCGGCCCGGATGGTGGTGCCCGGACTGTACGGCTACGTGTCCGCGTGCAAGTGGCTCACGGACCTCGAACTGACCACGTTCGCCGACTACGACGCCTACTGGGTCAAGCGCACCTGGTCGCGGGAGGCGCCGATCAAGACCCAGTCGCGGATCGACACCCCCAAGCCTTTCGCACGCCTGCGGATCGGCACGCCGGTGCCGATCGCGGGCGTCGCATGGGCCCAGCACCGGGGCGTGTCGGGCGTCGAGGTCGCCGTGGACGGCGGCCCGTGGCAACCGGCCCGCCCGGCCGACGTGCCGAGCTCTGACACCTGGCGCCAGTGGGTGTGGGAGTGGACGCCGACCACCCCCGGCACGCACCGGATCGAGGTCCGCGCCACGGACTCCACCGGTGCGGTCCAGACCGACAAGCGGGTCGGCACGGTGCCCGACGGCGCCACCGGCCGGCACTCGGTGGTGGTCACCGTCACCTGATCCGACCATCGATTTCCCTTACCGCCGAACCCTTTTCCTCGAAAGGAAGTCTCCTCGTGAAGACCGTCCGCCTGCTCCCCCGTGCCATCGCCACCATCGCCACCGTGGCCGCACTCGCGATCCCGCTTGCCGCGTGCGGCAGCGACGACAAGGACGACTCGGCCGAGAAGGGCGAGACCACCGCACCGGCGGCCGCTCCCTCCTCGGCCGCCGGCACCGTAGGACCGGCGGGCTCGGCCTCCGTGCCGTTCGGCAGCGCGTGTTCCGCCGTGCCCGCCACCGGCGCGGGCAGCTTCGCCGGCATGGCCCAGGACCCGGTCGCCACGGCCGCTTCGCACAACCCGGCACTGTCCACACTGGTGACGGCCGTCCAGGCCGCCGGTCTGGTGGACACCCTCAACACCGCGCAGAACATCACCGTGTTCGCGCCGACCAACGACGCGTTCGCGAAGATCCCGAAGGAGACTCTGGACAAGCTGCTGGCCGACAAGGCCATGCTGACCGAGGTCCTGACCTACCACGTGGTGGGTCGGCGACTCACGCCCGCCGAACTCGACAACGGCTCGTTCGAGACGCTGGCGAAGCAGCCGCTCACGACCAGGGGGTCAGCGCAGATGTACACCGTCGACAACACCTCGAAGGTGGTCTGCGGCAATGTCCCCACCGGCAACGCGACCGTGTACATCGTCGACACCGTGCTGATGCCGCCGGCTTCCTGACCGACGGCACGCCCGACCCGACCGATCCACCCGTCGGAACACCCGACCGACCCGCAGGCCTGCACCGACCGACGGACGGGTCGTGTCCCCGCGCGTGGGGACACGACCCGTCCGCGGGTGTGCCGAGCGCCGCCGGACCTCTCCCTCCCAGGCCCGCCGGTGCCGGCCGCCGTGCGCCGGTCGAGACCGCCCCCATCGGTCGGCCACGCTCGACCCGGCGCACCGAGTACGTCCCCACCCACCACGTCACCGAGGCCGGCGAACCTCACCGTCGAAGCTGAAGCCCCTGTCCAGCCCCCCGCGCCGGACAGTCGTCTTCCGCACCCGAGGCGGAGTCGCCACATGGTCGGTGCCCGTGGCGGGTGGACGTTGATATCCGGGCACGTACACCCATGCGGTCTCGTCGACCTCCTTGGCCAGCACGTGCACCTCCCCGTACGCCGAACTCTCCAGGCCGCCGCGCTCCGGGGCGACGACCGCCTCGTGCCAGGACCGGGACACGATCAGCGCGAGACACGCGCGCTCGGCCGCCGCCAGCACGTCGCGCAGCGGGTCGGCGTTGACCAGCCGACACGCCGTGTTGATCGCACTGCCCGACCAGCCCCGGGTGTCCTGCACCACGTCACCCGCGTGCAGCGACACCCGCAGCCGGATCCGTGCCTCGTCGCTCGCGTGCCGATCGTGGTTGCGCAGTCCGGCGTGCAGTCGATCGATGAACAGATCGGTCAGGTCTTCCTTGGGCACGTTCGCCGGGATCAGCAGGATCGCCCCGTCGCCGCGGTCCTCGACCGCACACGCGTCCCAGGCGATGCCCGCCGATTCGAGTGCGGAGTGCAGCAGTTCGTACAACCGCCCGCGCACCCACTCCTGCGTGACGTCCGAACGTCGGCCGAATCGCTCGACGTCGAGCACCAGGATCGACACGTATCGCGACTTGGCTCCCACGAAATCCCCCTACCGCACCGCGCGCTTGCGCGCCCTCGCTCCCTGCCCCTCAAGGAGTACTCCGGCGGCGGCCGGTTGTACGCGTCAGATGACACACAACGCGTTATCCGTCGGCCCATTCCCGCAGAGCCGGCGGATCGGGCACGACGATGCTGCCGCGCCGGGTCTGCACCAACCCCGACTCGTGCAGGACCCGCAACGCGCGGACCACGGATTCCCGGGAGATGCCGATCGCGTCACCGAGTTCCTGCTGCGTGGTGCGGATCACGTACGGCCCCTCGGCACTGCCCAGTGTGCGATCGGCCAGCGCCCGGGCCACCCGACGCCCGGTCGCCAGTGCGCCGTACTCGACGCGCCACCGGTCCGACTCGCGGATCCGCGACACCGTGCGGATCAGCACCGCGTACACCAGCGGCGCGTTCGTATTGAGCAACTCGCGAAACCGGGACAGCGGGACCAGTACGGCCACCACCGGCCCCAGGGCAACCACGGTCGCGGACCGGCCGCGCCCGTCGATACAGGCCAGTTCGCCGACCAACTCGCCGGGTCCCCGAACCGCGATGGTGACCGCCGAGCCGTCCGAGGTCGCCCGCTCGATCTTGACCTGCCCGTGCTCGATCAACACCACGTGGCGCGGGTGGTCGCCCTCCATGAACAGCGCGTCGCCCCGGTCGTAGCCCAGCCGCCGGCCGGACCTGCGCAGGACGTCCCGAAGTTGCTGGGGCAGCGCCCTGTCGTCCTCGGCCACTCCCGCTCCTCCGTCGCCCGTGCCGCCAGAGCTTAATCAGGCGAATTCCGATTCGGCAGGCGTTCGCGGATCCCGCCGACGGACCCCGCCCCCGGCCGCACGACGACCGCCAACCCGAGCGCGTGACGCTCGACCACCCGCCATCCGACCCAAACACCCCACCCGACCCACCCCCGCAGGCGTGGATCGCCCGCATCCCGGGGAGACATAGGACTCGCGCACGAAAGCCGGACACGGCGGCGCGGGAGGTCCGACGAGCCGGCCACGACACGCGGCCGGCCGCCGGCGGCGCAATCAAGTCGAACGAACGGTGGCACCATGGACGCACGGATGCTCTACGCCCAGGTCGTGCAGGACCTGACCGCAGGATCGACGAACCGGTTCGTGGACCGTGCCGAGGCCGGCCCGGTGGAGCCGGACGCGCTGCGTCGGATCGCCGGGGAGGAATACCGGATCATCCTGAGCGATCGGCGCTCGTTCGCCCTGCTCGCGTCCCGATTCCCGGATTCGGCCCAGTTGTTCCTGGCGCTGGCCAGTGGTGAGGGCCAGGCGTTGCAGTTGTTGATGCCGTACGCGGAGGCGATCGGGATGAGCGCCGCCGACCTGCTCGGCTACGCCCCGAACGCCGCCGCGCAGGGCTACCCGCATCACCTGGCCTGGCTGGCCCTGTACGGCTCGCGTGCCGAGGTCTCGCTGGCGTTGTTGGCCAACTTCGGCTTCTGGGGCGGGTATTGCGAGCGCTTCGCGCGGGCGCTGCGTACCCACCACGAGTTGACCGAGGACCAGGTCGCGTTCTTCACCTTCTTCGCGTCGTTGCCGCCGGGCTTCGAGGACGCGGCCCTGACGCTGTTGCAGACCGGGTTGGACGCGGGCGACGACCAGGAGGGCGCCAAGACCGCCGCCCGCCTGATGCAGAGCTACGAACTGGCTTTCTGGGACGCCCTCCCGACGCCGTGACGGCACGGGACGCCCTCCCGACGCCGGGACCGCACGGCACGCCTCGCGAGGCCGGGACCGCCCGGGGCGCCCGCCCGCGCCCCGCACCCGCACCCGCACCCGCACCCAAGCGCCACCCACGCCCCGGCTCCGCGACCCGTCCTACTTCGACTCGGTGAGCCCCGCCCCGGCCGCACCCTCGGAGAGCACCGCATCGACCACCGTCGAGCGCGCGGTCTCCAGCAGCGCCCGGGTGTCGGCGGGGGTGGCCGGGTCGGCCAACGCCTTGTTCACGTCCAGGATCCGAAACGGCGGGCCCGGGTGCGAGTACAGCGGGCGGAACCGCGCGTCGGTCACGCTCCACTTCCCCGCCGCATCCCGGGAGAACGTGAACAGCCCGGCGGAGCTGTAGTTTCCGCGCGGCTTGTCCGGGAAGTTGGCCAACTCGTCGCCCATGCCGTAGATCACCCAGGTGCCGTTGACCTTCTCGTAGGCCTGTGGCACGTGGTTGTGCGTGCCGATGATCAGGTCGACGTCCTTGACGCCGTTGTTCGTCGAGGCGGTCAACTCCTTTGCCAGTGCCCGCTGTTGGGCGTCCGGCTCGCGCTGCCACTCGGTGCCCCAGTGCACGCTGAGCAGGACCAGTTCGGCGCCGGCGGCGCGGGCGGCCCGGGCCTGCGCGATCATCCGGTCCTTGTCGATCACGTTGACCGACCACGGCTTGCCCTCCGGCAGCGGGATGCCGTTGGTGTCGTAGGTCCAGGACAGGTGCGCGACCTTGACGCCCTTGACGTCCAGGATCGTCGGCGCCGCCTCCTGCTCGGTGCGTGCGCTGCCCGCATGCCGCACGCCCGCCGCGTCCAGCGTGTCCAGCGTGCGCTGCAGGCCGGTGAAGCCGCCGTCGAGCGTGTGGTTGGACGCGGTCGAGCAGCCGTCGTAGCCGGTGTCCGCGAGCGTACGGGCGATCTGCGGCGGCGCGGCGAAGATCGGGTACCCGGTGAACGGCCCCTCGGGCGGGGCGTACGGCGTCTCCATGTGGCACAGCGCCAGATCGGCCTTCTGCACCAGCGGCACCACGTCCGCGAAGATCTTGTGGAAGTCGTTTCCCGAACCGCCGGAGCCGCTCGCGCCACCCGGGGCGCCGGCCGCGTCGCGCTCGGACTGGGCGATGATCGTCGGATAGGCGAGCACATCCCCCGTGGTGGTCAGGGTGAGGGTGGTCGGCCCATTCCCGGACGCCGCGGGGGCGGGTGCGGATGCGGTGGGCACCGAGGCCGCCGAATCCCCGTGCGGGGTGTCCCGGCTCCGATCCGACTCCCAGACCAGGGTGATCAGACCGGCCAGCAGGCCGATCGCCACCAGCGCGATGGCAAAACCGTATTTCTTGCGTGACGTGTCCATGGCCCCGTGTTCCCCCCACCCCGGCACCGCAGCCGAAGAGCCGCCGTTTGGCGGAACCCTCCCAGCGCACCCGGGTTCGCGGAACCCCGAACGCGCCCGGCTCGGCACCCGTCGTCGCGCGGCGCCGCCCGATCCGGGGACTCATTCGCGACTCGGCCGCCGGCCTGCGCACGGGTCACCCACGACTCACCCGTCCGGGCGGTCTCGGGCACGTTTCGGCGGCGCATGGCACGGGGGGAGCCATGCGCCGCCGGGCCGGGTCCGTGCGGCCGGCCGCACCCCGGTGGGGTGTGCGGCTAGCCGCACGCCTCCAGATACTTGTGCAGGATCAGCTTCGCCACCGAGGTGTGCGCGCCGATCGGCTCGGCCGCCGTACAGCCGGCCTGTGCCGCGACCTCCGCGATCCGGCCGGTCTCGACGTCGGGACCGAGCACGTGCGGCGCGAGTGCTATCGAGGCCGCGCCCATCTCGCGCAGCCGCTCGGCCGCGGCGAGCACCGTCTTCGGATCGCCCAGGTCGGCGGTCATCACCGGCAGCGCGAGGCGGGCGGCGAGCAGCACACCGGTCACCTCGGCCGCGGCGACGGCCTCCGGGCCACCGTCGGTGACCAGCACGATCCCCTCGGCGGCGGTGGCGACACTGAACAGGCGCGCCCGGTCGGCGCGGGCCAGGCCGGCCTCGGAGAGCCGCTCGTGCAGCACCTCGGCGAGCAGCGGGTGCGGACCGAGCACGCCGCAGCGCAGGAAATCGCCCTCCGCGCCGGCGAGCACCGCCTCGATTTGGGCCGCGGACTCGGCATGGGGACCGAGCAGAAGCGGGACGACGACCGCCGACGGCGCGCCGCGCAACACGGCGGCGAGGTCGGTCTCGCCCTCCTCTGTCACCAGCGGCCTGATGTCCAGGCCGGGCAGATCCGCGCCGGCCAGCAACGCGACCTCGCTCACCAGGGCGAGCAGGTCGGCGTTCGCGGGACCGGGCACGGCAAGAATCAACGGTTTGGCGGCCTCCGGGAGTTCATGGGAATCGGGCCGACGGTGCCGTCCGCCCTGACGGGGTTGCGGCACCCGGGTGGGCAGACCTGGAGTGCGGGCGGGCAGCGGGGACGCTGCGTCCGAGGAGGAGCTCATGGGACCGAATTTTATGGAATCCGGCCAAAGCCTTCACAGCGGGACGACAAGAGCAACAGGACTGTTACGGCCATGATCGGCGGCAGCGTCGGCAGGACGGCTCAGATCCGGGTCGCCAACTGCGGATAGTCCAGCACCAATCCCTCGTGATCCACGAGCAGATCGCTGCGGAAGTCACCGGATTCGTAGCGTACCCGAGCCCCGTCGGGCTCCACCCCCAGGTGCGTGTACGTCTGCCAGGACGGCTCCACCACCAGCTCCGGCACGGCCACGAAGGCCATCAGGAAGCGGTGCCGGCCGGCCTCCTCGTGCAGCCCGTGCCGCAGGATCGGCATCGTGTTGGTGAGCGGACACAGGCCCAGGTCGCAGTCGAGTGCGTCGGCCAGATCCGGCCGCGGCACACCGTCCACGGTCCAGCCGTCGGCGGTGCGCCGCAGATCCAGCCGCCTGGTCTCGCCCGCACCCTGCGCGACCACGCGCAACCGTGTGGTCACGTAGTCCTGGGCGGTCTCCAACTCGTAGGTGAGTCGATAGGACCGAGGCGTCGTGCCCAGGGCCTCGCCACGCGCGGAGAGCCGCGACTGCCCCAACTCGACCCACGAGGTCTCCTGCCCGCCGCTCTCGGTCACCTGCCACGTCAGTACGCGCTCATCCGTCACGTGTGCATCGGTACCCCGAATCGGCCCTCCACACCAACGCTTTTCCGGCCGCCACGCGCCCCCGCGCAATCGTTCGGGCCGGCCGGGCTCAGCCGGCCGCGGCGGCCGCGGTCGCGAACAACTCGGGCAGCGTCCCGACGAACGAGGGGGCCATCCGGGCGGCGACCACCCGCGCCTCCAGGCCCTCCCCCAGGTGTTCGCGAATGTACTCGGACATCCGCAGTCGCTGCTCCGCCGCCGACTGCGGGTCGGGCGCGTACCGCTGGATCCGGTCGTAGAGCTCCAGCGCTTCCCCGGCGGGCGTGGTGCCGGTGAACACCTTCTCCGCCAGTCCCGGGATCCTCCCCCATTCGGTGCGCAGTCGACGCACCTCTTTCGTGTAGACCGGGTCGTGCGGAAACGTTCGGTACCACCCGTCGGTCGCGGGCCACTGCCCGCGCAACATCTCGCCGTCCTCGGCCGCCTCGGCGATCGGGGTCGGGCACTGCGGGAACGCGGTCAAAAAGCGTGCGCTCGCCCCGGGCAGCGGCTCCTGCGCGTGTGCGGCCACGAGAGTGTCCCAGCCGGCCCGCGGGTCCCAGGGCGCGGCGACCCGGAAGCCCTGAGGCACGCGCGGATGCTCGGACCGAGGTGCCCGCCGGCCGAGTTCGCGCTCGTACTCGGCCCGCATCCGCGCGTGTCCCGCGTCGCCGGCCGCGAACATCGTGCGCAGCTTGGCCGCCGAGGCATCGCGCAGCGGCAGATCGGCGACCAGGAGTTCCGCCTGCGCCACACCGTGCCGATCCCACAGGGCGAGCAACGCGCCGAGCAGGACCGCCCGATGCAGCGGCACCACGAAGGGCTCGTACTGCTTGCGTTGGTAGGCGTTGTGGAACCGCGGGCGCAGCGCCTCGACGCCGCCGTGCTCCCACGTCTCGACGCACTCGGCGACGCTCACGCTCATGTGTCGCACCCGCAGCAGCGCGGCGCGCACCAACGCCGGATCGCCGGACCACACGGCGGGGCGCCGGTAGCGGGCGTTGTCCGAGCGGATCACCCGCTCGATCGTGGCCGGGTCGAGCGGGACCTCGCCCGCGGCGGCCATGATCCGGTTCCGCTCCCGGTCGCCGGCCCGAGGATTGGCGTAGACGACCGCGTTCAGCGCCGGGTCGCCCAGGTCGATCAGCGCGTCGTACCCCTCGGGACGCAGGTGCTCGGCCGCGGCCAGTGCCCGGCGCTGCGTCGGCGTCGCGCGGCGCACCGCGTCGGCGACGAGCGGCGCGGGCAGTCGGGCGCCGAAGTGCACCAGGTCGATCACGGTGCGGGGGCGCAGGTGCGGGACGAGGGCGCTCAGGTGCTCCGGGTGGGCCAGCAGGAGCAGTTGCCGCCATTCGGTGGTCACCGTGCGCGGGGGCGTCGGGATCGCCTCGGTGCCGCCCTCGCCGGCGGCGGCCGCCTCGACGAGTTCGGTCACGGTGCCCTGGTGGTCGGGCAGCAGCGTCAGCAGCCGCGACCAGGCGCGCGGGTCGGCGCCGAGCCGCGCGTCCAGCAACGCGCTCACCTCGGTGATCGGGCGCAGGTAGGAGAAACCGTCGCTCGCGCCGCAATGCCGGAGGAAGCGCAGTACGGCGACGGCGGGTCCGGCCTCGGCGAGGAGTTCGGTGGTCGCCCGGACGTTTCGGGTCCGTGCCGCGATCTTGACCAGGTCGGCGCCGGTGCCGTATCGGATCGCCGAGGTGATCAGCGCGACCGGGAGGCCGCGTGCCTCGCCCAGGTGCGGTGCGTACGAGCCGCGCACCCGGGCGAACACCTCGCCCTTGGCGTTGTCCAGCGCGGCGAGCAGCGCGAACGCGGAGCCATACTGCATGTCGGGAAGCCCTCTCGGGAGTCGGGCCCGTTCGGGCCGACGATGGGAAGTGGGGTCGGTCAGCCGCGCACGGCGGCAGCCGCGGTGTCGACCAGTTGGGCCAGGCTGCCCTCGAACTCGGGGAGCAGGCGCAGCGCGACCACGGCGAACGCCACCCGGTCCGCCGGGGTGACCCGGCGTTCGATCAACTCGCGCAGTCGGGCGTGGAGTTCGTGCGTAGCGCGGCCGTCGGGGGCGATCGTGTCGCGCAGCGCGAGCAGTTCGCAGGCCGAAGCCGCACGCGGGCCGGTCAGCAGCTCGCCGATCGGCGTCCGCCCGGCCGCCACGTCGGCGGCCGTCGCGCGTTCGGGTGCGGCGAGTCCCCGGCCCGTCCTGGGGTCGCTCCAGCCGATCGGCACGGGCCAGCGTCCGCCGGTCGGCGCCCACCCGGCCTCGCGCCGCAGTTCGGCCGGGCAGCCGTCCTGCTTGGCCAGCAGCGCCAACGCCGGGTCGGAGAACCGCTTGCGGCGGTGCGCCCGGGTGATCTCGGCCCAGTCCACGGAGGTGGTCTCCAGCATCGGCCAGCCGAACCGCGGCAGGTCGGCTCGCAGGCGCCGAACCAGTCGGCGGGTGCCGCCGGCGGCGTCGATCTCGGCACGCAGTCGAGCGATCCCGGCGGGCGAGGAGAGCAGTTCGCGATAGCGCCGCGCCTCCGACGCGGCCACGGGCACCTCGTCGAGCAGGTCGAGCGCGGCCCGGGGGCCGGCGCGATCACACAGACGCACCAGGGCGATCATGAACAGCAGGCGATAGCGCGGGGCTCGGAACGGCCGGGCTTGCGACCCGGCCGGCATCGCCACCTGGTGTCGGGCGTGCGGGCGCAGTCCCTCGATGCCCCTGTCCTGCCAGATCGCCAGGCTCTCGGCGAGCGTGATCGTCATCGTGCGCCGCTTGAGCATCGCCGCGCGCACCAGGAGCGGATCGCCGGACCACAGCGCGGGCAGCCGGGTCGGGATCGACCAGTTGTCGCACAGCCGCTCCACCAGGGTCGGGTGCAGCGGCCTCGAGGAGGCCATGATGCGGGCCCGAATCGCCTCGCCGGTATGCGGATTGAGGTAGACCAGCGCGTTCAGGGCGGGGTCGTCGAGGCCGATCAGCGCGGCGCCCACCTCGGGCAGCGCCCGCCTGGCCCGAGCCAGCGAGCGGCGCTGCGCGGGTGTCGCCCGGGCGATCGTGTCGGCGAGCACGGCGGGCGGCACCTCGACGCCGAAGCGGACCAGGTCGCGCACGATGTGCGGACGCAGCGCGGGCAACAGCCGCGCGATCGAATCCGCCGGTGCGAGCAGCGCCAACTGCCGGAACTCCGTGCGCAACTCGGCGGGTATCGACAGGATTTCGGCGGGTCCGGTCGGCCCCGAGTGGTCATCTCCCGCGCCCGCGGCCTCGATCGCCGCGTGCAGCGGCCCCTCGTGGGTCGGCAACAAAGCAAGCAGTCGGCCCCAGGCCGCGGCCGAGCCGCCGAGGTGACGATCCATCAACTCCCGGACGCCACGCGTCGCCTCGGTATACGCGCGGGGGTTCTTGGGGCCGAGTGCGCGCAGGGCGCGCAACATCCGCAGTGCGGGCCCGGTGTACAGCTCGGCGATCGCACCGCGCGGCAGGCCCAGGTTGCCCGCGATCGCGAACAGCGCGGCGGCGTCGTCCAGATGGAGCGCGGTGCGCACCACGGCGGGCGGCAGGGTCTCGGTGTCGCGCAGGGCCGCCGGCATCTCGTTCCGGATCCGTGCGAAGATCACTCCGTCGGCATCGTTCATTTCGGCCAGCAGCGCGATCATGGCGGTCTTCGACACTCGTGCACCCTCCGTGGCGTCCTCACCGGGAAGCTACGGGGTCAGGCCGACAACCACTCGGCCGAGGTGCACCCACGCACCCCACTCGCGGGTGCACCTCTCGGTCGACTCAGCCGCTCGTCGTCGCGCACTGCCCGCGGTCGGCGAAGGCCGGTCCCGAGGCCGACGGGCGGATGTCGAAGTCGAAGATCTCCGTCGGCACGTACAGCGTGGCGCACGCGTTGGGGATGTCCACCACGCCGGAGAATCGGCCCTCGATCGGCGCCGCCCCCAGGATCAGGTAGGCCTGCTCGGGCGTGTAGCCGAACCTGGTCAGGTAGGTGATCGCGTTCAGGCATGCCCGCCGATAGGCCAGGGTCGAGTCCAGGTAGCGCTGTTCGCCGTCCTCGGTGACCGAGAATCCGGTGAAGGTCAGGTACTCCGAGTACTGCGGTGCGGACCGCCCGGGCATAAAGATCGGGTTCGTGGTGACGCCGTACGTCTGCATCCCGCCCTTGAGCACGTCCACCCGCAGGTCGATGAACCCGCCCATCTCGATCGCGCCGCAGAAGGTGATCTCCCCGTCGCCCTGGCAGAAGTGCAGGTCGCCCACCGACAGCTTGGCGCCGTCCACGAACACCGGGTAGAAGATCCGCGAACCGGCGGTCAGGTTCTTGATGTCCTGGTTGCCGCCGTTCTCGCGCGGCGGCGCGGTTCGCGCGGCCTCGCGGGCGGCGGCCGCGGCCTGGGCGGCATCCATCGAGCCCAGCACCGCCGCGATCGGCTCGGGCGGCAGCGCCAGCGGCGGCACCCGGTCCGGATCGGTCGCGCGCAGCGCCCCCTCGCGGGCGTTCCACTCGGCGAGCAGCCGCGCGGACGGGGCGGTGCCCATCAGGCCGGGGTGGATCATGCCGGTCAGCTCGACCCCGGGAATGTGCCGGGAGGTGGCCCGCTGTCCGTGGAAGTCCCACACCGCCTTGTACGCACCGGGGAAGTGATCGGTGAGGAAGCCGCCGCCGTTCTCCCTCGCGAACAGGCCGGTGTAGCCCCACCCTTGGCCGGCCACCGGGCCGGTCACCGGAAAGGTGTCGTCCTGCGGACAGGCGCCGACGTCGAGGATGTCCACGATCAGCAGGTCGCCCGGCCGAGCGCCCTCCACCCCGATCGGCCCACTCAGCTGATGCACCATCGTCAGATCCGCGTCGCGCACGTCGTCGGCGCTGTCGTTGTTGCCGATCGTGCCGTCGAACCACTCGCGGCACTCGATCCGGAACTCGGCACCGGGCTTGACCACGGTCACCGGGGGTACGTCCGGGTGCCACCGGTTGTGGCCGAGCGCCTTCTGCTCCCGGAACGGGCGGGACTGGTCGACACCGAACACGACCTCGGGCATGTGACTCCTCGAAGACTGGGCGGAAGGACGGCCGTTGACGATGCGTCAGGGCCGGGGCAGACGCGCGTGTCGGGGGTCGCCCGAGCCGCGCACACCCGGTCGGGGCGGCGGCCCCGAGGTCACGGCGGGCGCGTGCGCCGAGCGCTCCTCGGCGGCGGCCGTGCGCATGCCGACGCCGCTGTTGCCGAGCCGGGGTGCGGTCCACACCCGTCGGCCGGGCGCCGCGCAGCCGGGGCATCGCTCGTCCGGGCCGGCCTCGCCGAGCGGGCGGACCAGCTCGAAGTCGCCGCAGTCGGCACATCGGTACACGTAGGTCGCCACGGCCGCTCCCTCGCCTGATCACCGGGTGTGCCTGGAAGCACAACACAGCACCGGGCAAAAGAAAACGGCCGACACGCGGGTTGGAATGACGCATGGTCAATTCACGAGCTCCGTGGTTCCATCGCGCTGTCGATCACCACCTTCGGAGGTCTCGTGAGCAAACGTGTTGCCCTCGTCGTGGGTGCGGCCGACCTCGGCGAGGCCGTCGCGCACCGGCTCGTCCGGGACGGTTGCGAACTGATCCTGTGCGATCCGCACGACCCCGACCCGGCCGCCGGCCGCATCGCCGAGGCCGAGGAACCGGCCGGTGCAGGCGTGGTGACCCTGTGTGCCCCGCTCGACGACCCGGACGACTTCCGCACCGCCCTCGGCACGACGCTGCGCGACGCCGGTCACGACGCGGTGGATGTGCTCGTGTACACCCTGGTGGCCGCCGAGGCGTTCACACCGCGTCCGCTGGCCACGCTGACCGGCGCCGAGTGGCAGCGGCTCGCCGAGGATCCGATCCGGCACGGCCTGACGGTGCTTCAGGCCGCCCACGAGGTGCTGGCGCCGCGTCGGGGCCGGTTCGTGCTGGTCGTGCCCGCGGTCGCGCTCGAAGGTGCCGCCGAGTTGGTCCCGCTGGCCACCGCCGCCGAGACGCTGCGCGCGCTGGCCAAGTCGGCGGCCCGGCGCTGGGCGGCCGACGGGATCACCGTCAACATCGTCACCCCGGACGTATTCGCCTACGGCGCCGAACACCTGCGCGGCACCGACGTGGACCGCGGCGAGGCGGTCCTGCCCGGGGCCGGCACCGTGCCGGACGTGGTGGACGCGATATCGCTGCTGCTCGCACCGGCGGCGGCCCGAATGACCGGGACCACCCTGATCGTCGACGGAGGAGCGCTGATGACGCCATGACCGAGAACGCGGCAGCGGGCACCGAAGACACCACGACCGCGCATGTCGCCCTGGTGACGGGCGCGGCCGCCGGCCTCGGCAAGGGCATCGCCCTGGCTCTGGCGGCGGCCGGTTCCACCGTCGTGGTGACCGCCCGCCGACACGCGGCCGGCGCCGAGGTGGTCGAGGAGATCACCGCGCGCGGCGGCGCCGGATGGGCGACCGAGTGCGATGTCACCTCGGCGGAGTCGGTACGCGCCGCGATCGAGGCGACCGTGGCCAGGTTCGGCCGACTGGACGCGGTGGTGCACAACGCGACCTCGCGTCGCTCCAGCGAACCGGTGGACTTCGAGCGGGCCGGACCGCGGTTGTGGCGCGAACACGCGGACGTCTCACTGACCGGCTCGTTCACGGTGGCCCACGCGGCCTACCCGCACCTGCGCGAGACCCGGGGAGCGTTGCTGCTGCTGACCTCGCCCGCCGGCATGCGGGGCAGCGCCAACCTGTCCTTCTACGCGGGCGTCAAGGGCGCCCAGCGCGGCTTCGTCAAGGCCCTGGCCCGCGAATGGGGCGCGAGCGGGGTACGGGTCAACGGACTCGCACCCCTGGCCGTCACCCCCGCGTTGGCAGCCGCCTTCGAGGCCGACCCGACCATGGAGTCCCGGATCGCGGACAAGGTCCCGATGCACCGAGTCGGCGACCCGGAAACCGACATCGGCGCCCCCGCCACGTTCTTGTGCACCGCCGGCTCCCGCTACATCACCGGCCAAACCCTGATCGTCAACGGCGGCCGCGACACCTTCCTGTAAACCGGACGACACCACGCCGGCCCGGCCCGCCGGCGCCCCCGGCCGGGCCGCCCCGGCGCCCCACCTCGTTCGGCGCGTCCTCGCCCGCACGTCACATCTGGGATCCGGCTCGATCATCTCCTGTTTACCCGGGCCCCCGATCTGTCAGTGTTGCCCCGGACGGCGTCCTTGGCCTTGCGGGGGTGGGGGAACGATGGTCGAAGCGGAGTTGTCCGGTGGGTCGGCTCACACCGCGTTGTTGCGGCGGGCGGCTCGGGTGTTGCCGGCACGGTTGCCGGAGTTGACGGATCGGCTCGTGGCGGAGCTCCAAGCGCTCGAACCCGCCTATCTGGACGGCGGCGTGCCGCCGGACGAGCTCTGGCAGAGTGCGCACGAGGCGTTGCGCGTCGGGGTGGGAGCACTCGCGGTGTGGCCCCGCGAGCTGGAGGGCAGCCGGTGGGCCTCCGGTCGGCTTGCCCGGCGGCGGGCCGAGCAAGGCGTGCCGCTGGAGGCCCTGTTGCACGCCTACCGACTCGGCGGAGTGCTCCTGTGGCAGACCCTGGTCGAGGTCGCTGCGGAGCAGGAGCCGGACGAGGTGCGGCTGTTGGTGCACGTGGCCACCGACGTGTGGAACTTCGTCGACGGGCATGCCGCGGCGATCGCCGATGCGTATCGGCGGGTCGAGGCGGAGCTGACGAATCGTCATGACGAACGGGTGCACGCCCTGTTGGACACGCTCTTGGACGGCCGGGCGCCGGCGGCCGACCTGGCCGCCGCGGCAGCGGTGCTCGACCTGCCCGAGCGGGGCCGCTATGCCGTGGTCGCGTTGCGCCATCCCCTGCCCGGCACAGGGGTGCACGACGCGCCCAGGCGGGCGGCGCCGGACGGCGTGCGGGTGGTGTGGCGGGCCCGCATGGAGGGGGAGTTCGCGGTCGTACTGCTCGGTACGGCGGGGTTGGACGAGGTTGCCGAAACGTTCGGCCCGGCGGCCGGGTCCCGGGCCGGCATCAGTGCGATCGTCGACGGGCTCGCCGCACTCGGCCGGGCGCGGCGGCTCGCCGAGATCGCCTTGCGAACGTGTACCGCCGACGGCGAATGCGCCCGACTGGACGAGCGGTTGCCCGCCGCGCTGGTCGCCTCGCAGCCCGATCTGGCGCACGATCTCGCGGCGCGCGTGCTCGGGCCGATCCTGGCGCTCGACCCGGTGGACCGCGATCTCCTGCTCGGCACGCTCGGCGCGTGGCTCGACTCCGGGGGCTCGGCGGTGCGCGCGGGCCGGCGCCTCTTCTGCCACCGCAACACCGTGCTCAACCGCTTGCGCCGCCTGGAACAACTGACCGGCCGCGAACTCGGCCTCCCCCGCGACCTCGTCGAACTCGCCCTGGCCCTGGACGCACACCGCCTGCGCACCTGATCCGCCCCGCTGCCCGCACCCGCCGCCCCGGCTCGCGCCCGAACCCCACCGACCCCTCCTGTGCCGCTGCACAGCGGCTCACGCACCGCGTTGGTCGGATGCCCCGATGTGGTCCGGGGATCTGGACTCCGGTCGCACCCCGTGCTGTGATCGCGGTCACTCCAACAGCGGGGAGGGGTGCGGTGGAATCGGGAGCGCTCCTCGTGGCGGGGCTCGAAGTCGTCTACGGGCGGTCGGTTCGGGCCCTGCGAGGTATTTCGCTCGATGTCCCGGCGAACGGCGTGGTGGCGGTCCTCGGGGCGAACGGAGCCGGCAAGAGCACGTTGCTCCGGGCCGTGTCCGGCACGCTGTCCCTGCATCGGGGCGCGGTCACCGCCGGCACGATCCACTACGGCGGCACCCGACTCGCGGGTCGCGATCCGGCCCTGATCGTCCGGGCGGGCGTGGTCCAGGTCCCGGAGGGACGGCGGGTGTTCGCCAATCTCTCGGTGGACGAGAACCTCCAGGCCGGCGCGCTGAGTACGCGTGGGCTGCGGCAGGGCAAGCACGGCACGGCGAAGGCCCGGGCCAACCGCGACCGGGTCTTCGAACTCTTCCCGGTCCTGGCCGAACGGCGTACCCAGCGGGCCGGGCTGTTGTCCGGCGGCGAACAGCAAATGCTGGCGATCGGAAGGGCGTTGATGGCCGCACCGCGGCTGCTGCTGCTCGACGAACCGTCGTTGGGCCTGGCGCCGATGATGGTGGGCCGGATCGCCGGCGTGATCCGGGAGATCGCCGCACAGGGCGTGGCCGTGCTGCTCGTCGAGCAGAACGTGACGGTCGCGCTCGACCTCGCCGACAAGGCCTATGTGCTCGACGTCGGCGAGGTGCGACTCGCCGGTTCCTCGGCCGACCTCGCGCGCACCGACGAGGTACGACGGTTGTACCTCGGCGAGGAGGAGGCGGCCGGCGCGGACGCCGCTGCCACGCCGGCCATGCCGGCCCCGCGCAAGCCGCTCCGGAGGTGGGTGGAATGACCGTCGGCCCGACCGAGACCGCCGAGGTGCGGGAGTTCGACGTACCCGAACTGACCGTACGCGCGGTCACCGTGCGCTTCGCCGGCCTGGTCGCGCTGGACGCGGTCGGCTTCACCGTCGCGCCGGGCTCGATCCACGCGGTGATCGGTCCGAACGGCGCGGGCAAGTCGACCTGCTTCAACGTACTTTCCGGTGTGTACCGAGCCGATCGCGGCACGGTGCACCTGGGCGAGCACGAACTCACCCGGCTGCCGCCGCATCGCATCGCCGCGCTCGGCCTGGCCCGTACCTTCCAGAACATCGTGCTCACCCGGGGCACGGTCGCGGACAACCTGCTGCTGGGTCGGCATGTGCTGACCACCTCCGGGTTCGCGGCCACCGCGCTGCACCTGCCCCGGGTGGTCCGCGAGCAGCGCCGGCATCGCGAACGGGCACGGGAGATCGCCGAGTTCATGCACCTCGGGCACGTCTTCGACGCTCCCGTGGGGCTGTTGCCGTACGGCATGCGCAAACGGGTCGAGATGGCCCGCGCGTTGTGCATGGAACCCAAGGTGCTGCTGCTCGACGAGCCGGTCGCCGGGATGAACGCCGAGGAACGGGCCGAGACCTCGGATGCGATCGCCTCGATCCGCGACTCGCTGGGCATCTCGATCGTGCTGGTCGAGCACGACATGGGCCTGGTGATGCGGATCGCGGACGAGGTGACGGTGCTGGACTTCGGCCGCCGGATCGCGAGCGGTGTGCCGGCCGACATCCAGCGCGACCCGGCGGTGATCCGGGCCTACCTCGGGACCGGCGAGGACTCGGACGCGGACTCCGCCGAGAACCCGGACGGCCCCGCCCGCCGGCCCGACCCGGCCGACCCGACCACAGCGCCCGCCACCGACACCACCACCCGCCCCCACCAGCCCGATCCGGCGGCCACCGACCGAGAGGTCCCGACATGACCAAGCTCGCCGAGATCATCCTCAACGGCCTTGCCCTCGGATCCGTATACGCCCTGATCGCGCTGGGCTTCGTGGTCATCTTCAAGGCGTCCGGAGTGATCAACTTCGCGCACGCGTCCCTGCTGCTGCTCGGCGGATTCACCGTCGCCAAGCTGCACGACGACCTCGGCTTCGCGCTCGCGCTGCTCGCCGCGGTGCTGGTGACGGCCGCCGTGGCGGGCCTGGTCGAGGTGTTGTTCATCCGCGGCCTGGGGCGCACCGAGGTACACACCCTGACCATCCTCACCATCGGCGTGGACATCCTGCTCACCACCGAACTCACCCGCCGCATCGGGTCCGACGTCCTGAGCCTGGGAGATCCGTGGAAGGCCGGCGTGCGGGACTGGGGCGGTGTGCACATCGCCGACGCGCGGATCGCGTGCATCGTGGTGGCGGTGCTGCTGATCGGCGCGTTCTTCGCGGCGTTCCGGTTCACCGCCTGGGGCCTGTCGATGCGCGCCGCGGCCGAGGACCGGGAGGCCGCCGCGCTGATGGGCATCCGGCTGGGCCGGATCCAGTTCACCGCGTGGTGCGTCGCGGGTGCCCTGGCCGCCGTCGCGGCGGTGTTCCTGGCCGCGTTCCCCTCCGCCGGCCTGGATCGCTCCACCGGACAGATCGCGCTCGCCGCGTTCCCGGCGGCGATCCTGGGCGGGATGGACTCGGCCGCCGGCGCGCTGCTCGGCAGCCTCGTGGTGGGGCTGACCGCGGCGCTGATGGCGGGCTACCAGAGCGACATGACCTGGCTCGGCGCCAACCTCGGCGATGTCGCCCCCTACGTCGTGATGTTGCTGGTGCTCATCTGGCGGCCGACCGGCCTGCTCGGCTCGAAGGAGCGTGCTCGTGTCTGACCGCGTGTCCTCGACGGTGCCCAGGCCCGCACAGACACCACCCGCGCGGCACGCCTCTCCCGCGCTGCCGGGAGTGCGCAGGTGGGCCGCGCCCGGGGCGGTGACGGCGGTGGTACTGGTCCTGTTGGCGCTGCCGTTCTACGTGACCGCGTTCTGGTTGCAGACCGGCCTGTTCGCGATGGCCGCCGCGATCGGCGCGATCGGGCTGAACCTGCTGTCCGGTACCACCGGCCAACTCTCGCTCGGACACGCGTTCTTCCTCGCATGCGGCGCCTACGGCTACGTGTGGTTCGCGGGCGACTCCGGCAAGGTCGGCGTGCAGCAGCTGAGCGGACCGGGCCTGCCGCCGCTGCTCGCGCTGGTGCTCGCGGTGCTGCTGACCGGCATCGTGGGCGGCCTGTTCAGCCCGATCTCCGGCCGGCTGCGCGGAATGTACCTCGGCGTGGCCACGCTGGCCCTGGTGTTCATCGGGCACCACGTCATGCTCAACGCGAAGTCGGTGACCGGCGGCTTCAACGGACGCTCGGTCACCCCGATGGAGTTCGGCGGCTTCACGCTCACCGACGGCGACCCGGACGGCCTCGAAGTGCTCGGCATCCCGTTCGGACAACTGGAGCGGCTGTGGTACTTCGCGCTGGTGCTGGTCCTGGTCGCCGCGCTGACCGCGCGCAACCTGCTGCGCGGACGTCCCGGCCGGGCGCTCGGCGCGGTGCGCGACAGCGAGATCGCCGCCTCCGTCATGGGCGTTCCGGTGGCCCGCTACCGCTCGGCGGCGTTCGTGGTGTCGTCGATGTACGCGGGTCTGGCGGGCGCGCTGATCGCGATGATCTTCAACCGCGTGGTGCCGGACTACTTCGGGCTCGCGCTGTCCATCGACTACCTCGCGATGATCGTGATCGGCGGTCTCGGCTCGGTCACCGGCGCCGTGGTGGGCGCGGTGTTCGTGACGATGTTGCCGCAGGTGCTGAGCAAGTACGCCGACACGCTGCCGCTGGTGGTGGCGCCGGGCAGCCCGGATTCCGGGGTGGGACCCGGCGAGGCCGCGCGCTATCTGTACGGCGCGGCGATCGTGCTCGTCCTGCTGTTCGCGCCCGGCGGGCTGGTGGGCCTGCTGCGCGGTCGGCCCGGCGGCACTCCCACCGGGGGCCGCACCGAACGACTCGGACGTACCAAGGGCTCCATCCGTACCGGCTCGAAGGGGTAACACAGTGAGGCTCCGGAATGGCGTGCGTGTGGGGGCGGCGCTCGCGGCGCTCGTGCTGGCCGCGACGGCGTGCAGTACCAAGGGTGACGACGACAAGAAGGACAAGCAGTCCGGTGGGGTCAAGACCGGACCCGGGATCACCGACACCACCATCACGCTCGGCGCGCTGACCGACCTGTCCGGTCCGTACGCGCCGCTGGGCAAGAGCATCGTCAACGCACAGCAGCTGTACGTGGACGAGATCAACGCGCAGGGCGGAATCTGCGGGCGCAAGCTCGCCATCACGGTGCGCGATCACGGCTACGACGTACAGAAGGCGGTGGCCGCCTACACCGAGATCAAGGGCGGCGTCGCGGGCTTCCCGCAGGTGATCGGCTCGGCCGTGGTCACCGCGTTGCAGGACAGTCTGAAACAGGATCAGATCCTGACCTTCCCGCAGGCGTGGGCCGCGACGCTGCTCAATCGGCGCGAGATCCAGATCGTCGGGACCACGTACGACATCGACATGATCAACGCGATGGACTTCCTGGGCCAGGCCGCCCAGCTCAAGTCCGGGGACAAGGTCGGGCACGTCTACTTCGAGGGCGAGTACGGCGAGAACGCCCTGGCCGGTGCGAAGTTCGCGGCCGGCAAGCTCGGCGTGCAGATCGTCGAGCAGAAGATCAAGGCGACCGACACCGATCTGACCGCGCAGATCGCCGCGATGCGCGGTGCCGGCGTCAAGGCGATCCTGATCAGCGCCGGGCCGACCCAGACCGCGACCCTGGTCGGCTTCGGTGCGGTGGCGGGCCTTCGGGTGCCGGTGCTCACCAGCGCGCCGGGCTTCCACCCCCAGGTGATGGCCAGCACCGCGGCGGGTGCGCTGGAACAACTCCTGTACGTGGTCAGTGCGGCGCCCGCGATCGGCGCCGACATGCCGGCGGTGAAGAAGCTGGCCGCGGACTACAAGGCCAAGTACCCGGACGGGACGCTCGATCAAGGGGTGATCTCCGGGTACAACTCGATGAAGATCTTCGGTGAGGACCTCAAGGCGGCGTGCGTCGACAAGGACCTGTCGCACGCCGGGATCATCGCCGCGCACCGGAAGCAGAAGCAGATGGACACCGGACTCGGCGCGCCGCAGGACTTCTCCGACCCGACCAAGCCGGCGTCCTACAAGTCGTACATCCTCAAGCCGAGCAAGACCGCACCCGGCAACCTGGTGGTGGCCAAGGACGCCTTCGAGGTGCCGTCGACGCACGAGTACAAGCTGCCTGCGGCGGGTTAGCCGCCTGGGTCGGGCGGGTCGGGGGTGATGCGCCGTCGCCGTGCGGTGGGTCGGAGGTGCCGGGGCCGCGGGCCGTCCGCCGGCCGGGCCCGAGGGCCCGGATCTTCGGGGTGCCGGCCCCGAGGGCCCGGGTCCTCGGGGTGCCGGCGCTCCGGCGGCCGGGGCCCGAGACCCGGAGCCCGGAGCCCGAGGCCCGGGGCCCCGGGTCTCGAGGCACCCGGGGCGGCCCCGGCCTCAGGGCTCGTGGGTGCCGCGGCCGAATCGGCGGCCGGAGGACGGGGCGGGTGGGATCGGGCCGGGCCGGAAGGTCAGGGTGATCCGGGCGCCCGGGTGGCCGGTGGCGTCGGCCGTCAGTGATGCGCCGGTGAGGGTGTGCAGGCGCGCGGTGCCGGTGGTGGCGTGTGCGGCGATGCTCGGGCGGGCCCGGACCGCCGCCAGCGGGCCGTCGGGGCCGGTCATCCGGCTGGTCGGGCCCCCGGGGTGGTGCAGTTTCACCACCCCGGGGCCCAGCACCAGGTATTGCAGGTCGTGCACCAGCACCCGGCACGCGACCACCGACGCGGCCGGGGTGGCGTCGTGCGCGAGGTCGCAGCGGGCCCCGTGCAGCGCGGCGGTCTCGGCGATGGTGTCGGCCAGACAGTCGGCTATCCCCCGGTCCGGCCGGTCGGTCAACCGGGCCAGCAGGTGCACGCCCAGTCGACGCAGGAACCAGTCCATGCCGTGCCCACACCCACCCACCGGCACGGTCGACGCGGCGGCCACCACCACGGCGGCCTCGGGCGTGGTGAGCGCGAACGCGCGCTCTCCGGAATCGTTTCGCGGGTCGACGACGACCACCTCGGCATGCACGAAGATCAGTGTTGAGGACGAAGGGCCGTCCGGACAGGGGTACGGCGCCGATTGGCTCGAACGTGTGGCAGGCGCACCGGCACCCCGACCCGGCGGCTCCGCCCGCCTCTCCCCGCCGGCCGGCCGATGTGCGCACCGGGGTTGCAACCGTCGTGAGCCGGCGACGAAGTCGCCCGACAGGCGGCCCCGTACGCTGACGCCCATGACCGACGTGGAGAGCCGACGCAGGATCAACGAGGCGATCAGCTCGATCCGCAGACTGATGAGCAGTCGCCGGCTGGACGCCCTGCACGTCGAGCGCTCCGGCGTGCCGCTCAGCCTGGTCGCGATCGGCGTGCTGCATCGCATCATCGACTTCGGCCCGATCCGACCGACCGAGTTGGCCGAGCGCGCCGACATCCAACCGGCCGCGCTGAGTAGGCAGATCCGGATCCTGGAGGAGGGTGGCTACACGATCCGGGTCACCGCCCCCGACGACGGCCGGGTGGCGCTGCTGGAGGCCACCGAGCACGGGCGCGAGGCCTACCGGCTGTTCGTGGCGGCCAACGACGCGATGCTGGCCCGCCAGTTGGCCGGCTGGACGGCCGCGGAACTCACCGATCTGGCCGACCGGATGCAGCGCCTGGTCGCGGATCTGCGCGGGCCGCTCGACGCGGAGTGACGGCCGGGCGGGCCGACTCGGGACGACCCGGGTCGGATCGGCCCCCTTCGTGTCGGTCCTGTTCGCGTCGGCCAGACAGCCCGGGGCGGGCGGGCCGGTGGCTCGGGGTTCCGTGGCCCGGCGCGGCGGCGGTCTCGGTCGCCCGGTGGGCCGCGCGGTGCGTCCGCCCGGGAAGATGATTGACCTTGTTAATTAACCGGGTTAACGTCCGGCCATGGCATGGGACTTCAGCACCGACCCGGACGTCGCGGCCGAACTCGACTGGATCCGCCGGCTCGTGGTCGACGAGATCGAACCGCTCGACCTGGTCCGAACCCGGATGAGCGCGGACAACTGGCGGGCCGTCACCGAGCCGCTCAAGCAGGCGGTCAAGGACCGCGGCCTGTGGGCCGCGCACCTGGATCCGGCGCTGGGCGGCGGCGGTTTCGGCCAGCTACGACTGGCCCTGATGCACGAGATCCTCGGCCGGACCCCCTCCGCACCGGCGATCTTCGGCAACCAGGCGCCGGACTCGGGCAACAGCGAACTGCTCGCGGTGGGCGCGAGCGAGGCCCAGAAGGAGCGCTGGTTGTGGCCGCTCCTGGCGGGCCGGCTGACCAGTTCGTTCTCGCTGACCGAGCCGCATACGGCCGGCTCCGACCCGACCGGCATCCGGACCCGGGCGGTGCGGGACGGCGACGACTGGGTGCTCGACGGGCACAAGTGGTTCGCCTCCAACGCACGTCGGGCGGACTTCGTCCTGGTCTTCGCGGTCACCGAACCCGAGGCCGAACCGCACCGCCGGGCCTCGATGTTCGTGGTCGAACGGGACACCCCGGGGATGCGGATCGTGCGGGACGTACACACCATGCACCACCCCTACGACGGCGCCGCGACGGCGAACCTGGGCGGCCACGCGGAGATCCGCTTCGAGGGCTGCCGAGTGCCGGGGACCCACCTGATCGGCGCCCCCGGCGATGCGTTCACGCTCGCCCAGAAGCGGCTCAACGGCGGCCGGATCCACCACACGATGCGCTGGATCGGCCAGTGCCGCCGGGCCTTCGACATGCTCTGCGAACGGGCCCTGTCCCGGCGCTCGCACGGCCGGTTGCTGGCCGAGCACCAACTCGTCCAGCAGATGGTGACCAAGTCCACGATCGAGATCGAGGCGCTGCGCCTGATGACCCTCAAGGCCGCCTGGACCTGGGACCACGAGGGCCCCAAGGCGGCCCGGCAGGCGGTCTCCGAGGTCAAGTACTGGGGTGCGCAGGTGCTGCACGACGTGGTGGACCGGGCGATCCAGGTGCACGGTGCGCTGGGTTACTCGACCGACCTGCCGCTGGAGGAGATGTACCGGCTCGCGCGCAACTTCCGGTTGTCCGACGGAGCGGACGAGGTGCACGTCGCGCAGGTCGCCAAGCTCGCGCTGCGCGGCCACACCGCGGTCGAGGGGTGGCCGAGCGAGCACATCCCGACCCGGCGCGCGGTCGCGGAGCAGCGCTACGCGACCTGGCTGGACCTGCCGTGACGGCGGGGCCGACGGCGCCGGGCCGGACGTCGTCGGGCGGGGCGACACCCGGCTCGACAACCCTGGACGCGGCGCAACTGCGCGCATTCACCGCGTGGTCGGTGGCGCACGGCGTGCTGGCGCCCGGGGTCGAGCCGCGGATCGAGCCGCTGGCGGGCGGATCGTCCAATCCCACATACCGGGTCCGGGGCGGCGGCGCCGACCTGGTGCTGCGCACGCCACCGGCGCGCGGCGGACTGCCCACCGCGCACGACATGGACCGCGAATACCGGTTCCAGGCCGCGTTGGCGGGCAGCGCGGTGCCGGTCGCACCGATGGTCGCGCTGTGTTCGGACCCGGCGGTGATCGGTACGCCGTTCTATCTGATGGCTCGGCTGGACGGGGTCGTGCATGCCCGGGCCGATGCGGTGCGGGAGTTGCCCGCGTCCACCGCCGCGGCGGCCGGGCGCGCGCTGGCTCGGACCCTGGCCGTGCTGCACGCGGTGGACCCGGGCGCGGTGGGCCTGGCCGAGTACGCCCGGCCGGAGCCGTACCCGGTACGCCAGTTGCGCCGCTGGCGGCGGCAATGGGCGGCGTCCGGCGCGGATCCGGTGCCCGCGATCGACGAGGTGCTGGCCGCCCTGTCCGCCCGGACGCCGACGGCGGGTCCGCAGCGGATCGTGCACGGCGACTACAACCTGGCGAACGTGATGTACGAACGGGCCCGTCCCGACCGGGTGCTGGCGGTGCTCGACTGGGAGATGGCCACGCTCGGGCCGCCGGAGGCGGATCTCGGCCAGTTGCTGGCGTATTGGGGGCCGGCGGGCCGGTTGTTGTTCGCCGAGCGGGGCGGGCATCTGCCGGACGCCAACCCGGGGTTGCCCACGGCACCCGAACTGGTCGCCGAATACCGCGCCGCAACCGCCGAATCGGCCACCGGGTGGGCCCTCGATCGGGCCGCCGGTCGGGCCGCCGAGCTGAGCATCCGTCACATCCCGTTCTGGGAAGCGTTCGCGGTGATCAAGCTGGCGATCGTCTGTGCGGGTGCACTGCGTCGCGGGACGAATGCGTCGGGTGCGCGTCGAGCACGGATCGTGGCCCTGGTATCCGGTTTGGCAGACATTGCCCGGGACACGCTGGAGGAGTGAGGTTCCGCCTGGAACGAACCCCGAATATCGGGGCAAATGCCTCTATGGTTGTGCGGAGAAAGGTAAAATTCTCAAGAACTTCACTCCGGATACGCATGAGTAGCCGGTTGAGGGGCCAAGATTGCAGGTGTTCGCCAGGGAGCGTGGCGAACACTTCGAGACGAGGCGGGCCCGGCCGGGGCGGGCCCGCGTCGTCCCTTCCCGGGCCGCCGGGGCGTGTGTGCGCCGCCCTCGATCGATCGGCCCGACGACCTCGCCGGCACGACTGCCGACCGCCTCCGATGTGCTCGCCCGGCGGCCGACCCCGCTCCCGACCCGGGCCCGATCAGTACGCCATGGCTCGTACCCGATCCAGGTCGTCCAGGATGCGATCCAGGTCCCCGGGGGCGGACACGTAGGCGGACACCGCGCGTTGGAACGCGCTGCGCATCGTGGTCGGCATCAGGTCGGACGCATCGAAGCGGATCTCGGGCGCACCGGCCAACTCGGCGCCCAGGGCCTGGGTCACCTCGTCCCGGTAGGCCGTCGACGACACGTTGCGATCCGGGGACAGCGCGGTGCCCGACCGGACCCAACGTTGCTGCGCCCGCGTACTGATGAGGTAATCGAGCAGGTCCCGGGCGGCCGGGGTCGCATGGAACATCGCCGCGACATCACCCGCCACCTCGCGTGGGGACGGGGTGCCGAAACCGGGGAAGGCGAACGTGTCGTAGTCGCGCCGGGTGCCGGGCGGCGTCCGGGCCGCGTAGTTGCCGGACACGAACGAGCCCTGGTGGTCGAACACACAGCCGCCGCGCGGGTCCAGCAGCTCGGCCGACTTGTCGAACCCGGTCAGCAGCGTGCCGATCGACCCGCCCGGGACGGTGTCCGGGGTGGTCGACAACTCGCCCCAGGCCTGCCACGCGGCCCGGATCTCCTTGGACTGCCAGGACAGTCGGCCACCCGTCCAGGCGTCGTAGATGTCCGAACCCGAGCGGGCCAGCACGAGATCCTCGATCCAGTCGGTGCCCGGCCAGCCGGACGTGGTGCTGGAGGCCAGTCCCATGCACCACGGGGTGATCCCGGCGGCCCGCAACTTGGCGGTGGTGGCCTGGAGTTGCGTCCACGTGGTCGGCTCCGGATCGCCTACCCGGGCAAGTTTGGCCGGGTTGAACCAAATGGTGCTCTTGAGCGCCGCCTTCAGCACGACCGCCAACTGCCGCCCGTTCACCCGGCCCGGCGCCAACCACTCCGGCGCGTATCCCGGGTGAAGCCCGTCCAGCGGCGCGAGCTTGTTCGTCTTGGCGTAGTGCAACAGGTCGCCGGGCGAACTGAGCACCGCGATCTCCGGTGGATCACCCTCGTCCACCAGACCGGCCAACACCGCCGCGACATCACGAGTGCCCTTGAAGCGCACGTCGATCCCGGTGTCCTCCTCGAACGGCGCCACCACGTCCTCGAACACCTCCTGTTCGTTGCCCTCCCAGGTGCCCAGCACATCCACCACCCGGTCCGACCCACCGGTCGAACACGCCACCGGAAGACACCCCGCGCCGACCAGGAGCAGAGCGCCGAACACAGACCTCAACCTGCCGCGCCCGGTCAGGGGTGACCTGCGCGACGGCCTGCCGGGCCTGGTCGCGGCGGACTCCCGTGTCGGCCTGCCGGATTCGGTCACCGAAGCCTCCCGTATTCGAAGCGGCGGATCAGCAGACCCGCGAGGGTCAGTACGAGCACGGCCACGCACGTCACCGGACCACCGAGGGTGAGCCCGCCGTCGTCGGCGGCCTCCGCCAGCGCCGCGTCGCCCGCCCGGCGAACCACGATCAGCGCGTCGGTCAACGCCGTCTGCGCGTCGTCGGCCGCGCCGGACATGCGATCGGAATCCCGACCGGTCAGCAGCTCGGTCCCGGGCCCGCCGTCCCGGGTGCCACCCGGCGGAGCCTGGGCCCTGACCCCCTCCGCGGCGGTACGCAGCGCGGTCACCGCGGTCAGCGCCCGAGCACCCGCCTCGCGCAGGGCCCACGAGCGGTCCTCGGCCAGGGCAGTGGCGATCAGGCCGCCGAACCGGGGATCCGCTCCGCCCCGCAGGACGTCGATCTCCGCCGCCGACGGAAGCGGGTCGACCAGATCCCGAAGCGTGAGGCCGGCCTTGACGTCGGTCGCGCGCCGGACGCCACCGGAGGCGATGTCCAGGGCCGCGGTGCCGACCACCTCGTGCACGGCGGTCCGGGCCTGCCACAGCGCGGACTGCTCGACGACCCGCCGCCCGGCGCCCTCGGCCAGCCGGTCGTGCGTGCTCTGCGCGTGCAGCACGGTCCAGGCGATCAGCGCGGCCAACGCGGCGGTGGCGAGCAACAGCGGCGGGCTGGTCCGACGGCGGAAGCGACGACGCAGATAGGCATGCGCGAACAGCACGAGCAACAGCGCCACGAACGCGGTCGCGCCGAACGGGACCGCCACGTACGTGCCCACCCACCACGTGGAGCGGGCCGCACGAATGTCCGCCAGATCCTCCCGGCGCTGCTCGTACAGGTTGGTCACGATCGAGCGCCGCAGATCGGAGGCGTAGAACACGTTGGCCAGGGACAGCGGACCGTCGCCACCGGTCTGGGCCAGGCCGACCATGATCGTGTACTCGACCATGAGCGCGTTGACGCCGGTGAGCCGGGCCCGGGCGGCGGAGTCGCCGCGGTGCAGATCGGCGGCCAGGGTGAGGAACTGGTTCGCCCGCTTGACCGCGTCCTGATAGTCCTGACCCGGTCCGGTCAACGAGAACGCGCCGGACACCAGGCTCGTGGCGGTGGCCCGATCGGCCTCGGTCAACGCGGCAGCGGCCTGATCGAGCGCGAGCACACCCGGGATCCGCCGGTCCTTCAACTCGGCCGCGGTCGCCTCGGAACGGTCGGCGATCAACACCGACAGGGTGAACACGGGAACCAGGGTCAGGACCACCAGCAACGCCAACGCCACCAACCGCCCCGGCGTGGACGAGGGCAACCGCGGCCGAGCCCTCACCCGCCGACGCACCCCCACCCCGCCGACGGACCGAGCCGACGACGCAATGGCTCCGGCCGCTCCCGCCGTACTTGCGGCCGACCGTGCTGCACTTCCGGACATCGGTGCTGTGGTGCGTGACATGGAACGGGCGCCCCCTCGTTCCGCTCGGCAACCCGGCCAGGCTAAACGCGTGACCGACCGGTTACCACACGGTGTTCTCCCTTGTGGAGACAGCCACCGACATGCTAAGTACGCAACCCTTCGGGCGACTTGGGGCAATTCGCGGCTCAGCTGCGCGACCGGGATCGCGGGGGTGGCGGTCGGGGTCACCGGAGTCGCGGGCACGGTGAAGCGGGCGCACCGGAGTCGGAGACGCCGGACGCGCCGAACCGCAGCCCAACTCGGCGACCCGAGGGAAGCCCGATTCCCCACCGCAGCCACCCACCCAACGGCGGTTCACCACACCGGGGGCCGCCGGGCCGGAGCAGGCCCCCTCGAAGCCCCTGAAACCCCAACCTCCACACCAAACGCCACGGGTGGAGCGGGTGGGCACACAACCCAAGCCACCCACCTCGCAACCACAGCCGCCGAACCCGAACCGACCGAACCCATCAGGGCCATGCGGCCACGAACATCTCAGCGGTGCCAAGCGAAGCGGGGGGCGCGCCGTTCCGTGAAGGCGGCCAGGCCCTCTCGGACGTCGGCCGAGGTGCGGGATTCGGTCTCCCATTCGGCACGCCACGTTGCGAGGCGGGCGGGTTCGGGGGTGATCGAGGGATCCGTGATCAGCAGGTCCTTCGCGGCCCGGATGGTCAACTGCGAGCGGGACGCGATCGTGTCGGCGAAGGCGTAGACCCGCGCGTCGGCCTCGGTCGGATCGAACACGTCGTCCACCAGGCCCACCCGCAACGCGTGTGCCGCGTCGATCAGTTCGGCCGAGAACAGCAGGTACTTGGCCGTCGACACACCCACCAGCGCGGCCAGCCGTGCGGTGGATCCCGCGTCGTAGACGATCCCGAGCTTGGCCGGCGTCACTCCGAACCGCGCCGTCGTGTCCGCGAAGCGCAGATCGCACGCCGCCGCCAGCTGACACCCGCCGCCCACGCACGGCCCCTGCACATACGCGATCGTCGGCTTGCCGAACGTCGCCAACGCCCGCTCCGCAGCCGAGTTCAGCGCGTGATAGGCGTCCGCCGCCTCGGCCGTCGCGTAGTGCCCCCGCAACTCGCGGATGTCCGCGCCCGCCGAGAACACGCCGCCACTACCGGTCAGCACCAACACGCTCACGGCGCGATCGGCTTCCAGCGCCGCCAGGATCCCCGGCAAGGCCCCCCACATCGCGGCGGTCAGCGCCCCACGAGCCTGCGGTCGATCGATGCGCAGCGTCGCGACCCCACCCTCGACCTCGACCACAAGACCGTCGACCCCGGTATCCATCCCGCCGCCCTCTCGCTCACCGACCCACGTCCCGGGCCACGCTACGTGCCACCCCGCCCCCGTCCGTCCCCGCACCCCTACCTCCCCGCTCCCACCCCCGCCCCCTCGTCCCCCGGATCCAGCGGCGGCCCCGCCACATCGCAGCCCATCCGTACGCACGGCTTGGCGCACTCGACCCCCGTCTCGGCGGGTGTGAGGGCCTTGGCCGAGATGCTGAACCAGGCCACCGCGGAGCCCGTGACCAGCAGCCCCGCGCAGATCCACAGCGCGCGGTCGAAGCCCGTGTCGACCACGCCCGGGTCCCGGTAGCCGTCGCCCGACAGGCCGACCAGTGCCGGGAGTCCGGCGACGGTGAGCAGGCCCGCCGCGCGGGCCGCCGCGTTGTTCACGCCGCTGGCGATGCCGGCCCGGCCGACGTCCACCGAGGCCAGCACGGTCGCCGTCAGCGGAGCGACCAGGACGGCCAGGCCCAGCCCGAAGATCAGTACACCGGGCAGCACGTCGGTCGCATAGGAGGAAGGGGAGGCGTCGGAGCCGATCCCCAGCAGCGTCAGCAGCCCGCCCGCGCACACCAGGGGGCCCGCGGTCAGTTGCAGGCGCGGGCCGATCCGCCGGGCCAGGTCGCCCGACCTGGCCGAAAGCAACAGCATGACCATGGTGATCGGAAGCAGTGCCAGGCCGGCCTGCTGCGCCGAGTAGCCCGCCACCGTCTGCAGTTCGAGCACCAGCAGCAGCATGAACGCACCCAGTGCGCCGTAGACGAACAGCGTCACGATGTTGACCGAGGTGAACAGCCGGACCCGGAAGATGTCCAGCGGCAACATCGGTTCGCGCGAGCGCTTCTCCACGAATACGAACGCCACGCCCGCCGCAACTCCGGCCGCGCCCGCGATCACGGCCGGCACGGGGCTGGTCTGCGCCTCCACCAGGCCCCAGGTCACGCCCGCGAGCGCCAGCGCGGCCAGCGCCGCGCCGCTCACGTCGAAGCGGCCCCGGGGCTGCGGGTCGAACGTCTCCGGAACGGTGCGCAGCGCGACCACGATGGTCACCGCCGCGAGCGGCAGGTTGATCAGGAAGACCCAGCGCCAACTGACCGCGTCCACGAGCCAACCGCCCAGGAACGGGCCGATCGCACTCGCCACGCCGCCCAGGCCGGACCACGTGCCCACCGCGCGGGCTCGGTCGTCGGCGTGGAACGTGGCCTGGATGATCGCCAGCGAGCCGGGGGTGAGCAGCGCGCCGCCGATGCCCTGGAGCGCCCGGGCGGCGATCAGCGTCTGCACGTTGGGGGCGATCCCGCACAGCAGCGAGGCCACCGCGAACCAGGCCACGCCGATCACGAACACCCGGCGCCGCCCGTACCGGTCCCCGAGCGCGCCACCGAGCAGGATCAGTCCGGCCAGCGTGAGGGTGTAAGCGTTGACGGTCCACTGCAATGCCGCGAGCGACGTGTCGAAGGAGCGCCCGATACTGGGCAGCGCCACGTTGACGACGGTCGAGTCGAGCATGGCCATGCCGGAGCCGAGCACGGTGGCCAGCAGCACCCACCGGCCGGCCGGGGTCTTGGCGCGAATGCCCCCGGAGGGGAAGGAGACGGGCATTCGTGCATCATGCCCGGCCGGAGCGCCTGAAATTCGATCCTGATCGTTCGGACGCACACCGAGGTTCGATCACCCACCACAGGACGAATCGACCCGGGCCGCCATTTCGCTCCCTCGCCCCCGATCCGGCAGACCCTGCCCGGCCATCCGCCCGTTCGTGGCAGCCGCCTGGGCCTAGCGGGCTATCCGCGGCGCCGGGATCGGCCGGATCAACCCCCGTTGCAGATTCCGGTCGGGTCCGGGCAGTACCGCCAGCGCGAAGATCATCAGCAGCACCGCCACCACGGCGTCCATCCAGTAGTGGTTCGCGGTCACCACGACCACCATCAGGGTTATCGCCGGATGCAGCCAGACCGCCCAACTCGCCACCCGCCGACCCGTGCCGGCCGCGTGCCACACCGAGGCGATCCCGAGTGCGACCACCACCGCCCAGCCCACGTGCAACGACGGCATCGCGGCGAACTGGTTCGCGATCTTGGCGCCCGCACCGGAGTACGGCGAGTCGCCCGCGTCCATGCCCGTGTCGGTGAAGCCCGGCATCTTCCGCGGCGGTGCCAGCGGAACCAGGATGTGGATGATCAACGCGGCGCCGGTCATCATCGCCAGGATGTTGCGGACCCACTTGTAGTGGTCGCGGTGGCGGATCCACAACCACAGCAGGAACCCGACGGTGGCCGGGAAGTGCACATAGGCGTAGTACTTGTTGCAGAAGGTCACGGCCGCGTGCGACTGCATGAACCAGTCCTGGATCGCCGCCTCGTCCGGCAGCCGCAGGTCTTTCTGCATGGTCAGCAGTTGCTTGGCGTTGGAGAACGCGGTGGAGGTCTCGCCCGAGGCCAGACCACGCCCGAGCTTGTACACCCCGAACAGCAGCGCGACCAGGACCAGCTCGCGTGCCGCGTCCTTGAAGGTGCGCATCCGGCGGGCCTTGACCGCCGCCGGATCCGACTCGGCCGTCGGCCGCCCGGCCGGCTCGCCGGCCTTCGTCACCGAAGCCGCCTGCGTGGTCGGCGACGCCTGGTCGCGCCGATCGACCTCGTGGGAGGGACCCTCCGTGACGTTGCGCCGCACCACGCCCCCATGCTGTCGGTTGAATCGGTCGTGCCGTCGGTATCGGTCGTACCGTCGACCGATGCCGTCGGATCGGTCGCCACCCGGGTCGTGGACCACTCCCCGATCGCGCATCCCGGATCACGGAGTGCGGTGTACGGCGGCAACGCTTCAGCCAGGGTAGACGGATCAGGTTAGACCGATCCTCCCCCTGAGGTACCAATCGGGGCCGGCTCGCATGGGGTACCCGAGTCCCATATCGCTCCCCCGGACGTCGTGGTCACCCGCCCCGCACACCCGCAGCCGCCGCCTCCCCCGAACCTGCCGGCCACCCCGCCCCAAGCCCTCGGCCGCCCCCGAACCCCCCGACCGCCACCTGCGCTCCGGGCAAGCTCGGCAAGTCCCCCACAAGGCCCGCCGACGATACGTAGGCTGCGGGTATGACCGACCCGACGGGGGAAAAGCGGCTCGTACTCGTGGTCGAGGACGAGCCCATGATCGCCGACGCGGTGGCGGCCCGGCTGCGGGCGGAGGGCTTCGGCGCGCTCATCGCGTCCGACGGCCCCGCGGCGCTGACCGCGGCCACGACCACCCGACCCGACCTGGTCGTCCTCGACGTGATGCTGCCCGGCCTGGACGGCCTGGAGGTGTGCCGGCGGCTTCAGGCGATGCACCCGGGCCTGCCGGTGATCATGCTGACCGCGCGCGACGACGAGACCGATCTGCTGGTCGGTCTGGCCGTGGGCGCCGACGACTACATGACCAAGCCGTTCTCGATGCGCGAGTTGGTCGCCCGGGTGCACGTGCTGTTGCGCCGGATGGAGCGGGCCGAGGCGGCCGCCCGGGCCGTCTCCCCCGAAGCCGCGCTGAACCTGGGCCGGTTGCGGATCGACCGTACCCAGCGCCGGGTCCGGCTCGGGGTGGACGAGGTGCACCTGACCCCGACCGAGTTCGACCTGCTGGTGTGCCTGGCGTCCCGCCCGCGCGCCGTGCTCTCGCGCGAGCACTTGCTCGCCGAGGTGTGGGACTGGGTCGACGCCTCCGGCACTCGTACCGTGGACAGCCACGTCAAGGCACTGCGCCGCAAACTCGGCGCCGAGTGGATCCGGACCGTGCACGGCGTGGGCTACGCGTTGGAGGCGCCATCCTGAACCTCGCCGACCCCCGCCCCGCGCGGCTGCGGCGCCTGCGGCTGAGCCGCGGCAACCTGCGGCCGCTCGATCGGCTGCGCTCGATCAAGGCCAAGCTCGGCGTGCTCGTGATCGCGTCCGTGTTCGTCTCGACGCTGCTGATCATCCTGGGGCTGCGGGCCGAGGTCCGGTTCCGGTACATGCTCGTGTTCACCTCGCTGGCGTGCCTGGCGGTCACCCTGGTGCTCGCACACGGGATGACCTCGCCGCTGCGCGAGATGACCGCCGCCGCGCAGGCGATGGCCCGCGGCGACTACTCGCGCCGGGTACGCGCCACCTCGCGCGACGAGGTGGGCCGCCTCGCCGGCGCGTTCAACCGGATGGCCGCCGACCTGGAGGCGGTGGACCGACATCGCCGCGAACTGGTCGCCAACGTCTCGCACGAACTGCGCACGCCCATCTCCGCACTGCACGCGGTGCTCGAGAATCTCGTGGACGGCGTGCAGGAACCCGATCCCGACACGCTGGAGCTGGCGCTCAATCAGACCGCGCGACTGGGTCGACTCGTGTCACAACTTCTCGACCTTTCCCGGTTGGATTCGGGGGCCGTGCCGCTCCAGGCGCGCGAGTTCGCGGTGCGCCCGTTCCTGACCGCGCTCACCGCGGAGAACGGAGCGCTGAGCAGCGACGTCAGGTTCCGGGTCGACGTGCAGCCGGCCGATCTCACCGCACTGGCCGACCCCGAACGGCTGCATCAGGTTGTTACCAATCTGGTGGCCAATGCCTGCCGACACAGCCCCTTCGGTGGCACCGTGAGTCTGCACGCACGACGCGACGAGGGCCCGGGCAGTCTGCGCCTGGAAGTTCAGGACGAAGGGCCCGGGATCCCGTACGGCGAGCGCGGTCGGGTCTTCGAGCGGTTCACCCGTGGCGGCGGAAGTTCGTCCACCGACGGGGGAACCGGACTGGGCCTCGCGATCGCCCGCTGGGCCGTGGATCTGCATGGGGGTGATATTTCCGTAGCCGAATCGAGCCATGGGTGCCGTATCCGAGTGCTCCTACCCGGTGACCCGACGTAACCGGGTGATCGGTCACTTACTGCACGGGACGATCCCGACATGACGTTCCGTGACCACCAATACGGCGGGAAGCAACAAACGCGACTAAACGGTCAACCGTTTGTGATCTACGCGACGCGGAGGCCGAGGGGCCTGCGCGACACTGGTCAAAGGGCGTAGCCTTGTTTCCCGCTGTCCACCACCCCAGGAAGCGGAAGAGGGCGGTTGCCGCCGTGTCGTCACAGTCCCCTAGCAACCCGATGGCCAGCTTCGGCCCCAACGAGTGGCTCGTCGACGAGATTTACCAGCAATATTTGCAAGATCCCAACTCGGTGGATCGTGCTTGGTGGGACTTCTTCGCCGATTACAAGCCCAGCGAGCCGTCGACGCCGTCGACGTCCGCCGGCCCAGCCACCGTGGCAAGCCCGAGCGGCCCCACACCAGTGAGCAGTACCACGAACAACTCTGGAAGCATCCCCGCGCCGAGCCCGGCGCAACCCCCCGTGACGACGGCAATGCCGTCGAGCGCAGTGGGGACGACGACTCCGGCCCCGGCCCCGAGCCACCCGATAATGACGACCGGCGTACAGGACGCGGCCCCTTCGCCGACTCCGCTCCCGGCCGACACTCCGGCTCCGGTCCAAGCCGCGCCTGCCAAGGCCGCCACACCTGCGACGCCCGCACAGGCACCCGCCGCCAAGGCACCCGCCGCGCCCGCGAAGAAGCAGCCCGCCGCATCCCCCGAGGCCGTCCAGCTCAAGGGCCCGGCGGCACGTGTCGCGATCAACATGGATTCGTCGCTCGCGATTCCCACCGCGACCAGCGTGCGGGCCGTTCCGGCCAAGCTGCTGATCGACAACCGGATCGTGATCAACAACCACCTCAAGCGCGCTCGCGGTGGCAAGGTCTCGTTCACCCACCTCATCGGCTACGCGCTCGTCCAGGCGGCCAAGTCGATGCCGTCGATGAACCACTCCTACGAGGAGCGCGAGGGCAAGCCGTTCCTGGTCAAGCCCGCGAACGTCAACCTCGGCCTCGCGATCGACCTGACGAAGGCCAACGGTGACCGCCAGCTCGTGGTGGCGGCCATCAAGAAGGCCGACGAGATGGACTTCTTCGCCTTCTGGCAGGCCTACGAGGACATCGTCCGGCGAGCCCGCTCGAACAAGCTCACGGTGGACGACTTCGCCGGAGTGACGATCTCGCTGACCAACCCGGGCGGCATCGGCACCGTGCACTCGGTGCCGCGCCTGATGCCCGGTCAGGGCACGATCGTCGGCGTGGGTGCGATGGACTACCCGGCGGAGTTCGCGGGGGCGTCCGCGGACACCCTGTCCCGTCTCGCGGTCAGCAAGACGCTCACGCTGACCAGCACGTACGACCACCGCATCATCCAGGGCGCCCAGTCGGGCGAGTTCCTGCGCCGGATGAACCAGCTGCTGCTCGGTGAAGACTGCTTCTTCGAGGAGATCTTCCGTTCGCTGCGCATCCCGTACGAGCCCGTGCGCTGGGTGCAGGACATCTCCGCGACACACGAGGACGACGTCAACAAGACGGCACGTGTGCAGGAGCTCATCCACTCCTACCGGGTCCGCGGTCACCTGATGGCCGACACCGACCCGCTGGAGTACAAGCAGCGCCGGCACCCGGACCTCGACGTGGTCGAGCACGGGCTGACGCTGTGGGACCTCGAGCGCGAGTTCGCCGTCGGCGGCTTCGCCGGCCAGGCGCTGATGACCCTGCGCGACGTGCTCGGCGTGCTGCGGGACACCTACTGCCGCACCGTCGGCATCGAGTACATGCACATCCAGGACCCGGACCAGCGCCGCTGGATCCAGGAGCGGGTCGAGGTGCCGCACGCCAAGCCGGACCGCGAGGACCAGCTGCGCATCCTGCGCCGGCTGAACGCGGCCGAGGCGTTCGAGACCTTCCTGGCCACCAAGTACGTCGGCCAGAAGCGCTTCTCGCTGGAAGGCGGCGAGACCACCATCCCGCTGCTCGACGCGATCATCTCGGCCGCGGCCGAGGACGGTCTCGACGAGGTCGCGATCGGCATGGCGCACCGCGGCCGGCTGAACGTGCTGACCAACATCGTCGGCAAGTCCTACGCGCAGGTCTTCCGCGAGTTCGAGGGCAACATCGACCCCAAGTCGATGCACGGCTCGGGCGACGTGAAGTACCACCTCGGCGCCGAGGGCACGTTCTCCTCCGAGGACGGCGCGCAGGTCAAGGTCTCCCTGGTGGCGAACCCCTCGCACCTGGAAGCGGTCGACCCGGTCCTGGAAGGCGTCGTGCGCGCCAAGCAGGACATCATCGACATGGAGGGCGCCGACTTCCCGGTGCTGCCCCTGCTGCTGCACGGCGACGCCGCGTTCGCGGGCCAGGGCGTGGTCGCCGAGACGCTCAACATGTCGCAGCTGCGCGGCTACCGCACCGGCGGCACGATCCATGTGGTGATCAACAACCAGGTGGGCTTCACCGCCTCCCCGGCCGCGTCCCGCTCGTCCATCTACGCGACCGACGTCGCGCGGATGATCGAGGCGCCGATCTTCCACGTCAACGGCGACGACCCCGAGCAGTGCGTGCGGATCGCGCAGCTCGCGTTCGAATACCGGCAGACGTTCCACAAGGACGTGGTGATCGACCTCATCTGCTACCGGCGCCGGGGTCACAACGAGGCCGACAACCCGTCCTTCACGCAGCCGCTGATGTACGACCTGATCGACAAGAAGCGCTCGGTGCGCAAGCTCTACACCGAGGCCCTGATCGGTCGTGGCGACATCACCGTCGAAGAGGCCGAGCAGGCGCTCAAGGACTACCAGGACCAGCTGGAGAAGGTCTTCTCCGAGGTCCGACAGGCCACCGCCCCGCAGGCCCCGCAGGCGACCCCGGCCGCACCCGCGGCGGACATCGCGTTCCCGCGGATCGACCCGACCGGCATCGCGCACGAGACGGTCAAGCGGATCGTCGAGTCGCAGGTCTCGCTGCCCGAGGACTTCGCCGTGCACCCGCGCCTGCAGCCGCAGTTGCAGCGCCGTGCGGCGATGGTCGAGGACGGCACGATCGACTGGGCGATGGGCGAGACGCTCGCGTTCGGCTCGCTCCTGATGGAGGGTCGCCCGGTGCGGCTCGCCGGTCAGGACAGCCGACGCGGCACCTTCGGCCAGCGGCACTCGGTCCTGGTGGACCGCACGTCCGGCGCCGAGTACACCCCGCTCGCGCACCTGTCCGACGACCAGGCCAAGTTCACCGTGTACGACTCGCTGCTCAGCGAGTTCGCCGCGATGGGCTTCGAGTACGGCTACTCGCTGGCCCGGCCGCAGTCGCTGGTGTTGTGGGAGGCGCAGTTCGGCGACTTCGCCAACGGCGCGCAGTCGATCATGGACGAGTTCATCTCCTCCGCCGAGCAGAAGTGGCACCAGCACTCCGGTGTGGTCCTGCTGCTTCCGCACGGCTACGAGGGCCAGGGCCCGGACCACTCGTCCGCACGCATCGAGCGTTACCTGCAGATGTGCGCGCAGAACAACATGACGGTGGCCGCGCCGACCCTGCCCAGCAACTACTTCCACCTGTTGCGCTGGCAGGCGCTCAACCCGCACCACAAGCCGCTGGTGGTGTTCACCCCGAAGTCGATGCTGCGCCTGAAGGCCGCCGCGTCGAAGATCGAGGAGTTCACCAGCGGGCAGTTCCGGCCGGTGATCGGGGACACCACGGTGGACCCGAGCAAGGTCAAGCGGGTGGTCATGTCCTCCGGCAAGTTCCACTACGACCTGGCCGCCGGGCGGGCCAAGTCGGGCCGCGACGACGTCGCCCTGGTGCGCGTGGAGCGGCTCTACCCGCTGCCCGTGGCCGAGCTCAAGGCCGAGCTGGAGCGGTACGGTCTGGACCGCTACGGCAAGGACCTGGAGCTGGTCTGGGCCCAGGAGGAGCCGACCAACCAGGGCGCGTGGCCGTTCATCGCGCTCAACCTGGTCGAGTACGGCCTGCCGGCCCCGCGCCGGATCGCCCGTCCGTCGTCCTCGTCGCCCGCGGTCGGTTCGGCCAAGCGGCACGAGGCCGAGCAGCAGGGTCTGGTCGAGGAAGCGATGAGCTGATCCACGGCTTTCGCCGAACCACCGACTCCGCCCCGGCCCGCGTACGATGCGCGCCGGGGCGGAGTCGCGTGCACCCGGGTGCCGCGCACCCTCACACACACCGGAGTCGGAGAGCATGTATTTCACGGACCGTGGCATCGAGGAGCTGGAGAAGCGACGCGGCGAGGAGGAGGTGTCCCTGGCCTGGCTCGCCGAACAGCTGCGCACGTTCGTGGACCTGAACCCCGAGTTCGAGACCCCGGTCGAACGGCTCGCGACCTGGCTCGCCCGGCTGGACGACGACGAGGACGACGAATAGCCGATCCCGGGCGCGGGCCGACCCCCGGCCCGCGCGGCTCTCCCGGGCCCGTGCGGCGGGGCCGGGCGCGGTTCAGGCGTCGCCGGAGCGTCGCAGTGTGCGGGTGTGCCACAGAGCCCAGCAGAGGCCGTACAGCACCAGCCCGACCGCCAGGCCGCGGCCGAATCCGGTCGCCGCGTCGAAGCCGAGCACCTCGAAGGCCGGCACTCGCCCGTCCGGGAACGGAAGCAGCGCCCGGGCCGCGCCGAGCGCGCCGACCAGCACCAGCGCGCCCAGCACCGCCCAGCGCCCCGCGACGGGCATCCGCAGGCCGGTGATCGGCCGCACCGGCAGCCGGCCTGTCCAGCGCCACGTCCACACCGCGCCCACGGTCAGCCCGACCACGGTGCTGACGTGTTGGAGCAGCACATAGCCCGGCCGCAGGCCGAAGAACTCCCGGCGCAGCTCGGGCAGTACGTGGGCGACGCCCGGGTCGTCGTGGTGCGTCCAGGCGTCCCAGCCGATGTGCGTGAGGCCGCCCAGGACGGCCGAGACCACGAACCAGACGCAGACCGAGACGCTCTCCCGCAGGAACGGCCGGCCGGCCCGCGCGGCCGCGTACAGCCGGCCCGGCAGGCGTGGTCGCAGTGGCTCCTCCAGCGCGCCGCGGATCCGGTCCGGGAGCAGCACCAGCAACGGTCTCGCGAGCAGGTGGAAGGCCAGCACGAGCAGCACGGTGAGCGCGACGTTCAGGCCCAGGACACCCGGCCAGAGTTCGTGGGTGGCCTGCCGGTCGGCGCGCGTCGGCAGGAAGTCCAGGCGCACGAACAGGATCACGTCCGGCGCCATCGCGCCGAAGGCCAGCGCGGACGCGATCAACGGGCCGTGCCGGCCCGCCCCGTCCCCGGCCGTGGTGCCGGTACGGGTGGCGCCCTGTAGCGGCAGCACCGCCACGATGTGGCTGAGCGTGAATGGCATGCGTGGTGCCCCCGGTGGTGGTGCCGTCGGCCCGCGTGCCCGCTCGCGCGCACGCGCGTCACGGGCACGACGCGCGGATGAGCGAAGTCCCTCGGCTTCGAGAAACGTCGAAACCAGACCCGATGGTTCCCTTGACGTTCGGCAGACGCGATATATCGTGAATGACAGAGCTTCGCGATATATCGCGTTCGACACTCCGACCCGAAGGGGAGGGTCCATGTCCCAATGGACGATCGACGCACCACGAGACCTCACACTCGACTCCGTGCGCGTGCTCCGCGTGCGCACGATCGGCGGACTGGTCGACGTGGTGGGCACGGACGGGCCGCCGCGCCTGGAGGTGCACGCCGTCGAGGGGCCGCCGCTCCAGGTGACCCACGACGAGGTGAGCGGCGAACTGGTCGTCTCCTATCCGGACCTGACCGGCAAGCACCTGAAGAGCTGGTTCCAGAACGCCCGACGCCGGGCCGACTTCAAGACCTTCATGGCGGACGGCCGCGCGCTCGGCCGGCGGCACGCCGAGGTCTCGCTGGCCGTGCCGTGGGACTGCACGGTGGAGATCGTCGTGGTGTCCGCACACGCGACCGTCTCCGGCATGCACGGTGACACCGCCGTGCGCAGCATCGGCGGCGACGTGACCCTGGTCGGTCTGACCGGCACGGTCGATGCGAACACCGTCTACGGCTCGGTGGACGCCGAGTCGATGGCCGGCGACCTCGGCGTGGTCACCGTGGCCGGCTCGCTCACCGTGATCGAAGGCACCGGCGGCCGGGTCCGGGCCAACTCGGTGTCCGGCCCGATGACCCTGGACCTGGACGCGGTCGGCCGCAGCCACGTGCAACTGAGCACCGTGTCCGGCGATCTGACGGTACGGCTGCCGCACGAGGGCGACATGCACGTGGACGTGCGCAGCGCGACCGGCTCGGTCGACTCGGTGTTCGACGAGCTGACCACGAGCGCCAAATTCGGCACCAGCCACGTGAGCGGCAAGCTGGGCGAGGGCTCGGGGCGGCTTCGGATCAACTCGATCGCGGGCGACGTGACGCTGCTGCGTCGCGCCCCGGAGGGAAAGGTGATCGCATGACCCCGGTCTTCGGTCACGGCCGCCTGCGGCTGTACCTGCTCAAGCTGCTCGACGAGAGCCCCCGACACGGCTACGAGGTCATCCGGCTGCTCCAGGACCGCTTCCTGGGCCTGTACGCCCCCTCGGCGGGCACGGTCTACCCGCGCCTGACCAAGCTCGAACAGGAGGGTCTGGTCGAGCACGACGTCGAGGGCGGCCGGAAGGTCTACCGGATCACCGCCGCCGGGCGGGCCGAACTGGCGGCGCGGCAGGAGGAATTGGCCCAGTTGGAGGCGCAGATCCGGGAATCGGTCTACGAGCGGGCCCGGGAGATCCGGGACGAGGTGCGCAGCTCGGCGCAGAACCTGCGGGAGGAACTGGGCCGTGCCGCCCGCGAGGTGCGCAAGGCGCCGCGCGCCTCGACCGGGGAGCGCCCGGAGCCCGAGGGCAAGCGGCGGCCGGCGGGCGAGGGTTGGGAGCCGATCTTCTCGCAGAAGATGGCCGACCTCGCCGAGGGCCTGGCGCACAACCTGGTCGACCTGGCCGGCAAGCCCGGTCTGCACGACCTGGAGCGCGAGCTGCGGCGCCGGTTCGGCGGCGCCGACCCCGAGCCCCCCACGGCCCGCGACCGGGCAACCGACGCCTGGGCCAAGGAAACCGACCGAACCGGCCGCGCCGGCGACTCCTTCGACCTGGACGCCATCCTCGACACGGTCCGCACCGAGGTAGCCCCCCTGGCCCGCCGAGCCGGCATCACCCCCGACCAATTCGACCGAGCCCGCCACATCATCGTCACAGCCCTGAACGACCTCCGAGAGGTCTTCACCGAAGACCCCCCGAGCTGACCCACCCCCTCGAGCGCCGGCCGCCCAGTGAAACCACCCAGCCCGGTCGGCGCTCGAGGCCAAGCCCCACCGGCGCATGAGGCGAACCAGCCCGGCCGGCGCTCGAGGCCAAGTAGCCCGGCCGGCGCATGAGGCCAAATCAGCCCCGCCGGCGCTCGAGGCGAACCAGCCCGGCCGAGCGCATGAGGCCAGGCAAACCAGCCCGGCCAAGCGCATGAGGCCAAACCCGCTAACCCCGAAGGTGCAGCTCCGCCAACCCCAGGCGCCCAAGCCCAAGCTGCCGCGTCGACACCGACTCGACCCGCCCACTCCGCCCCACCGCCGACTTCGGATACACCGGCGGCAACACCACCGCATCGCGAGCGACAATCTCCCCCGCCACCCGCGTGAGCGTCGCCCGCCGAGCCGTATCCGCCGTCCCCCGAACCTGCTCGACCAGCCGATCCAGCTCCGGATTCGCGTATCCCGTGTTGTCCGCGCTCGTCGACACCGCCGGAGACAACACCGCGAGCCCGGTCCGCCCGACCGCATACGCCGACCCGCGCAGATCGACGAGCGCCACGTCGAAGTCCCCGGTCCGGCGCCGCGCCGCCCATGTCGCCGGGTCCACGTTCTCGACCGTGACGGTGAACCCGACCCGATTCCACCCCTCGGCCAACACCCGTGCCACATCCCGCACTTCCCCGGCGTCCCCGGCCACCGCAAGCAGCGTGAACCGCACACCGGCAGGCACCGGCGCCTCGCCGAACATCGCGGTCACCCGCTCCGGCTCCACCGTCGGCCCCGCGGTCGCACTCGGGCTCGGCTTGGGGGACGTGGTCGGCGAAACCCCCCGACCGTACGGGGTGTACTCCGGGTCCCACCCCTCGTTGCCCGGCCCCAGCGGCCCCTGCCCGATCACCGCGTCGCCCCGGTACACGTCCTGCGATACCCGGGTCCGGTCCATCCCGTACGCCAGCGCCCGCCGCACCGCGACGTTGTCGAACGGCGGCCGGCGCAGGTTCGGCAGCACCACCAGGTCCGCGGGCCCGCTCGCGGTCTGCACGTACGTGTCGTCGCCCTTGCGCAACCGGCGCACCTGGTCGGGCGTGGGCCGCGGGTACACCGCCACCCGGTGCGCCTTCAGCTCGGCCGGCCCGTCCGCGACGGCACGGAACTCGATGCCCTCCAGCGGCACGGCCTTGCCCCGATGGTCCGGATCGCGCCGCAGCACGACCGTTCCCCCGTCCGCCCTCGCGAGCCGGAACGGCCCGGTCCCGACCAGGGCCCGCGGATCACCCAGCGTCGCCCGATGCGGGATCGGCAGGCAGGCCAGGACGGCCCGCAACGCGCCGAACGGCCTGGGCAGCCCGATCCGTACCGTCTGCGCGTCCGGCGCCTCGATCGTGCCGAGCCGACCCGCCAGCCACGGCGCCCAGTCGCCGGCCGTCGCCGGATCGCCGACCCGGCGCAGGCAGTCCACCACGTGCTCCGCGGTGAACGGGTCCCCACCGTGGAAGCGCACTCCCGCGCGCAGCCGGATCGTCCAGCTCAGCCCGTCCGGCGCGATCTGCGGATCGGCCCCGGCCAGCACCGGCCCGATCGTGGTGTCGTCCCGGTAGGTGTACAGCGCCTCGACCACGGGATCCGCGATCCACCGCACCGGCTCGGCCGTGGAGTGCACGGGGTTGAGCACGTCCGGCAGGCGCGGCAGCCCCACGGCGAGCGTGCCGCCGGTGCGCAGTCCGTTGCCGGAGCACGCGGTGAGCAGGCCGGCGGAGGCCACGACCACGCCCGTACCGGCCCCGAGGGCGAGTACGCGGCGACGGGACAACGGCATCCGGCGGTCCTTCCGAGACGACCCGGGCGATGCCGGACCGACGTGTGGCGATCAGGCGGTGAGGACGATCTTGCCGAACAGGTCGCCCTCGGCCAACCGGCGGAAGCCCTCGCGCGCCTCGGTCAGCGGCAGCACGGTGTCGATCACCGGCCGCACCCCGCCGTTCGCGCACAGCCGCAGGAGACCGGCGAGCTCGTCCTTGTCGCCCATCGTGGAGCCGACCACACGCAGTTCCTGGAAGAAGATCCGGGTCAGTTCGGCAGCCTTGGGACGGTCGCCCGAGGTGGCGCCGGAGATCACCACGGTGCCGCCGGGCTTGAGGCTCTTGACCGAGTGCGACCAGGTCGCGGCGCCGACGGTCTCCATCACCGCGTCCACCCGCTCGGGCAGTCGCGCGCCGGAGGCGAAGACCGCGTCGGCGCCGAGTTCGATCGCGCGGGCGCCCTTGGCCTCGTCCCGACTGGTCACCCACATCCGGTATCCGGCCGCCTTGCCGAGCACCACCAGCGCGGTGGCCACCCCGCCGCCGGCGCCCTGCACCAGCACCGTGCCGCCCGGGCGCACGCCGGAGTTGGTGAACAACATCCGGTAGGCGGTCAGCCAGGCGGTGGGCAGGCAGCAGGCCTGCTCGAAGGACAGCTCGGCGGGCTTGGGCAGCAGGTTCCAGCGCGGTACCGCGACCTTCTCGGCGAACGTGCCGTCGTAGCGTTCGGTCAGGATCGACCGGGGCTCGTCGGTGCCCAGGCCGCCGATCACCGAGTGCACGACGACCTCGTTGCCGTCCTCGTCGATCCCAGCCGCATCGCAGCCCAGGATCATCGGCAGGCGTTCCTGGGTGATGCCCACGCCCTTGAGGGTCCACAGGTCGTGGTGGTTGAGCGACGCGGCCTTGACGGTCACGGTCGTCCAGCCCGGCGGCAGGCCGCCGTCGTGCCCGGGCTCGGGGCGTTCCCCCAGGCGGAGGCCGGTCAGCGGGTCCTGGGCATCGATGCTCACGGCGGTGACGGCAAACATGGAAGGAACCCTAGCGCCGTGCCGAACGCGGCCGGGCAGGGCGCCGGTGACGACGTGTGCGGCGCGCCCGAACGGGCGCGCCGCACACGTCCACGGGTCGCCGTGGATACGCATCGATCGTCGAACGGTCGGCGAGGAGCCGTCGGATGATCGCCGATCCACGGGCCGCGGCTCAGATGCGTGCGACGCCGTCCCGGCGCGCGGCCTCGGCCACGGCCTTGGTCACCGCCGGCGCCACCCGCTCGTCGAACGGCGAGGGGATCACCTTGTCCGGCGAGAGTTCGTCGGCGACGACCGCGGCCAGCGCCTCGGCGGCAGCCACCTTCATCCCCTCGGTGATGCGCTTGGCGCGCACCGACAGGGCACCGGCGAACACGCCCGGGAAGGCGAGCACGTTGTTGATCTGGTTCGGATAGTCGCTGCGCCCGGTGGCCACCACGGCCGCGTACTTGTGCGCGAGATCCGGGTCGATCTCCGGGTTCGGGTTGGCCATCGCGAAGATGATCGCCTCGGGCGCCATGGTCGCCACGACCTCCTCGGGCACCTTGCCCGCGGACACCCCGAGGAAGACGTCGGCGCCCTTCATGGCCTCTTCGATGCCGCCCTTGAGCTTGGCCCGGTTGGTCAGCTCGGCGATCATCCGCTTGATCGGCGTGAGGTCGTCCCGACCCTCGTGCACGATGCCCCGGCTGTCCACGACGCACAGGTCGCCGATGCCCGCCTCGATCAGGATCTTGGCGATCGCGATGCCGGCCGCGCCCGCGCCGGAGATGACCGCGCGCAGGTCGGCGAGCCGACGACCGGTCACCGTCGCCGCGTTGCGCAGCGCGGCCAGCGCGACGATCGCGGTGCCGTGCTGGTCGTCGTGGAAGACCGGGATGTCCAGCCGCTCCTGGAGCCGGCGCTCCACCTCGAAGCAGCGCGGGGCGCTGATGTCCTCCAGGTTGATGCCGCCGAAGGAGGGCGCGAGCCGGGCGATGGTGTCCACCAGCTCGTCCACGTCGGTGCAGGAGAGCGCGAGCGGCACGGCGTCGATGCCGGCGAACTCCTTGAACAGGATCGCCTTGCCCTCCATCACCGGCAGGGACGCGGCGGGCCCGATGTCGCCCAGGCCGAGCACGGCGGTCCCGTCGGTGATCACCGCGACCGTGTTGGACACCCACGTGTAGTCGTGGACGAGTTCCGGGTTCTCGGCGATGGCCGTGCACACCCGGGCCACGCCGGGCGTGTAGGCGAGGGACAGGTCGTCCCGATTGCGCACCGGGACGGTCGAGCGAACTTCCATTTTCCCGCCCCGGTGCAGGGCGAAGACCGGATCGAGTTCGTCCGTCGCCGTGCTGTCCGTCGGGATGATCTCCGCTGCCACAGTGACCCCTTTGTCGACATTGTCAGTAGAAGTGCAGCTCTCGAAGCGCGATCGCAGGCTGCATGCCTCAGCGACATCGGCGCTTCGTGCAGCGCACATGATCCGGCTGAGGTTACGGGGGTCACCCGTGACGCCGATTTTGGCACACCCCCCGAATGGGGGTTCGCCGGGGCGATGAACCGATTACCACCTTTTTGTGATGGCGCGTCAGACCCCTTCTCGCAACTGGCCCAGACGCTAGCGCCACGCGCAGTAGGCTGACAGTAACCGCCGCCACATCCGGCGCCTCGGACCCGTGCAGAAACGGGCGCGAAGGCATCCGGAAAGCATCCCGCCCGAGGTCGGGCCGGCACGCGCGACCGAAGGGCAGTCGTTGGATCTCTCCTCCTACGCCGAGCACGCGGTCCACCTGGTCAACACCGAGCAACCGGCGCGCGGCGAGGACCAGTTGCGCTCACCCGAGGACGTGCTGGCGCTGATCGCACCCGTTCGGCGCATCCCGCCCCGGGTGACGGATGCCGACGTGACCCGGCTGCGCTCGGTGCGCACCCGCCTGCGGGCGGTCTTCACGGACGCCGCGGCGGGCCGCGAGGGGGACGCCGTCGCCACCCTCAACGGCCTGCTCGCCGAATTCCCCGTGCACCCGCGGCTGACCGGCCACGACGCGAGCCCGTGGCATCTGCATCTGGCGGGCGACGCGGTGGGCGCGGCGGAGGGCTTCGCGGCGATAGCCGGCATGGGCCTGGCCGTCCAGCTGACCGCACACGGCATCGACCGGCTGGGCGTGTGCCAGGCGCCGCCGTGCCGGAACGTCTTCCTGGACCTGTCCACAAATCGCTCCCGCCGGCACTGCTCGGATCGGTGCACCTCGCGCACCAATGTGGCGCTGTATCGGGCCCGACGCCGGGCCCGCGACCCGCAGCCGGAGCGACATACCTGACATTTGCGGGTTGGCGAGCGGCGGACTGTGGCACATGTACATCGACGGCGTGATCTCGAAGTGCGAAATTACCAAAGTCGGGTACACTACGTACTCGTCAAATCACATATCGTGACGTACCGTTCGAGTAGGCAGCCGCCTCGTTCGTTCCCGCACCCGTTCCCGCATCGGTGACGACAGTTGTCGGCCGGCGCGGTAGCGTCGCTGGGGTTCCCCCCGACATCGGTGGTGACCGCCCGGCGGCGGCCACCCACAGCAGCACCTTGGAGGTGAGGGTGTCCCAGCGATCCGCATACACGGCGGACGAAGCCGGCACCGGACAGCGTGACTTCGTCGAGGTCCGACTGCCTGCCGAAGGTGCCTATCTCTCCGTCCTGCGCACCGCGACGGCGGGCCTCGCGGCCCGCCTCGACTTCACCCTGGACGAGATCGAAGACCTGCGCATCGCGGTCGACGAGGCGTGCGCGATGCTGCTCGACCAGGCGGTGGCCGGCGGAGTCCTCTCCTGCGTGTTCAACCTGGTGGGCGACGCGTTGCACGTGACCGTGTCCGCGCCGACCACGGACGGCCGAACACCCGCGCGCGACACGTTCGCCTGGACCGTCCTGTCGGCTCTGGCCGGCGAGGTGGACGCGACGGTGAGCGAGGACAAGGTGGTCAGCATCAGCCTGCACAAGAAGCGCGGTGGCGGGCCGGAGCAGACGTGAGCAGTGGTGTTGAAGGCGCGGCCAACGAACCGCAGCCGAGCGCGGCCTCACCCGACGAGGCCGCCGGGCGCGGCCGAGGGGAGGGTGAGGGCATGGTGAGCGACGCGAGCATGACGATGGACGGTGGCATCGAGGCGGCCGGACCGGACGGACCGGCACAACCTGCCGGATCCGCCGGGCCCACGGGGCCGGCGGTGCCGAACCGGCGACGCGCCGGTTCCGAACGCCACGCCCACGACCGGGAGATCGCGCGCGGCCTGTTCGCGCAGCTCGCGGTGCTCGAATCGGATCCGCCCGCGCGGGCCGCGGTGCGCGATCGGCTGGTGGAGATGCATCTGCCGCTGGTCGAGCACCTCGCCCGCCGGTTCCGCAACCGCGGCGAGCCGTTGGACGACCTGATCCAGGTCGCCACCATCGGCCTGATCAAGTCGGTGGACCGGTTCGACTCGGATCGTGGGGTCGAGTTCTCGACCTACGCGACGCCGACCATCGTCGGCGAGATCAAGCGGCACTTCCGGGACAAGGGCTGGGCGGTACGGGTGCCGCGCCGGCTCCAGGAGCTGCGCCTCGCGCTGACCTCGGCCACCGCCGAGCTCTCCCAGCGCAACGGCCGCTCCCCCACCGTGGCCGAGCTCGCCGTGCAATTGGGGATCTCCGAGGAGGAAGTGCTCGAAGGGCTCGAATCGGCCAACGCCTACAGCACACTCTCGCTGGACGTACCGGACACCGACGACGACTCCCCGGCCGTCGCCGACACACTGGGCGCCGAGGACGACGCCCTCGAAGGCGTCGAATACCGCGAATCGCTCAAGCCGCTCCTGGAGCAGCTGCCGCCGCGGGAGAAGAAGATCCTGCTGTTGCGCTTCTTCGGCAACATGACGCAGTCCCAGATCGCGCAGGAGGTCGGCATCTCGCAGATGCACGTCTCGCGACTGCTCGCGCGCACCCTCGCGCAGCTGCGCGAGCGGCTGCTCGTCGAGGAGTGACACCGAGGCCGCGACGGCGGCCCCGGACCGATCTCGGTCCGGGGCCGCCGTCGTTCCGATGCGTGCCGGGGCGCCGCCGGATCCGCGGGCTGCGGCCGGCTCAGGCCCGGTGGGCCTGGTGGGCCTGGTGGCGCGCTTCGAGCGCGTTGTACATGCCGGGTGTCGCGAGGGCGGCGATGGTACCCACGCCCACGATCATGGTCAGGATGCCGATCACCAGCTGATCGGCCTTGATCAGGTACCACCCCATGCCGACCACAATCAGGTTGGCGGTGATCGCCGGCGATCGGCTCCAGCGCCGGCCGCGGAGCATGCCCACGAACGCGGCGACTATCCCGGCGGCCAGGATCAGCAGGTAGATGCCGATCGCGACCCCCTCGGAGGCGTTGCTCGGATGGCCGAACTCGCTGCGGAAGGTCAGGTAGAGGGAGTATCCGAGGAGTGCGAACGCCTCGACACCGACCACCGCGGTGCAGATGCGCCAGGTGAGAGGGAGGGCCCCGGCGGGGCCCGACTGGTCCTGGGCGGAAGGGCTCTCGGTCACCCCACGACTGTAACCGGGGCCCGCGTCCCGGCGACCCACGGGAGCCCTACCCGCCGGTAGATACGCTGGTGTACATGCGCGCCCTTCTCGTCGTGAACCCCAAGGCCACGACCACCAGCGAGCGAACCAGGGACGTCCTGGCCCACGCGCTCGCCGGCGACCTCAAGCTCGACGTGATCGGCACCGAGCACCGCGGCCATGCGAGCGAACTGGCCCGACAGGCCGCGGACGACGGCATCGACCTGGTGATCGCCCTGGGCGGCGACGGCACGGTCAACGAGGTGGCCAACGGCCTGCTGGCATCCGGCCCGGCGCCGTCGCTGCCGGCGATGGCCGTGGTCCCGGGCGGCAGCACCAACGTGTTCGCGCGCTCGCTCGGCATGCCCAACGACCCGGTCGAGGCGACCGGCCTCCTGCTGGAGGCGCTGCGCGCGGGTCGCAGCCGGGAGATCGGCCTGGGCCTGGCCGACGAGCGCTGGTTCCTGTTCTGCGCCGGCCTCGGCTTCGACGCGGAGGTGGTCGGCAGGGTGGAGGAGCGTCGGGCCGACGGCCGGCGCGCGACGCCCGGGCTGTACGTACGCTCGGCGCTGCGCCGCTTCTACGGCGGGCGGGCCGAGCGCAGGCACGGGCCGCTGACGCTGGAGGTGCCCGGCGCGGAGCCGATCGAGGGAATCCGCCTGGGGATAGTGCAGAACACGGTGCCGTGGACGTTTTTGCGCAACCGGCCGGTGAATCCGTGCCCACAAGCGTCATATGACACCGGATTGGACCTCTTCGCGCTCACTCGGATGTCAACACTGCCCACATTGCGCCATCTGGCCCGGATGCTGGGCTCCACGGGTAATGCTCCACATGGGCGTCACGTCGTGTCCCTGCACGACTGCGATGCGTTCACTCTTCGGGCTGAAGAACCTGTTTCTCTTCAGGTCGATGGGGACCATCTGGGAGAACATCGGAGTGTGACCTTCCGGGGGGTTCCCCGTGCACTGCGTGTGATTGTGTGAGTGGAAGGGCCTTTTGGCCTTTCACTCGAACGCAAATACCGGGTTCACCCCTTCGATGTAGTGGTGTGACCTAGTCGACACCGATGATTTAAAAAATCCTGGCCCAAGGGGGTTGTATCGGCGGCCGAGGTTTGTAAGGCTCTACGAGGCGGCAGGGACGTGGCCGAAAGGTCATCTTCACCGCCCGAATCCACTGCCAAACCTGGGGACCGACTCCGTCGGCCCCTTGCTTGTCGGGGGGTTCGTGAAAGCGTTCACATTCACAAGCCACAGCGGGGCCGGAAGCCCCCGCTGACCCACGAGGAGTTGGACCGCATGGACTGGCGCCACGTTGCTGCCTGCCGTGACGAAGACCCGGAGCTGTTCTTCCCGATCGGCAACACCGGTCCCGCTCTGCTTCAGATCGAGGAGGCGAAGGCGGTCTGCCGCCGTTGCCCCGTGATGGAGCAGTGCCTGGGCTGGGCTCTCGAGTCCGGTCAGGACGCGGGTGTGTGGGGCGGTCTGAGCGAGGACGAGCGTCGCGCTCTCAAGCGCCGCGCCGCCCGCAACCGCGCACGCGCCTCCGCCTGATCAGTACGACAGGCTGAACACTCCGGGGACTTGATCACCGGAAACACCAAAGCATTGCCAGCAGTTGCCCCGCCAGGGTCCGGTCGGACCAGGGCGGGGCAACTGCTTTCGGTGGTACGGACGTTTCCCGGCGCCGGGGAATTCGTCGGCCGGCCGAATGCGGACGGGCTCAGCGGCGCTGCCGGATTTGCAGGTCCAACGTGACGATCGTGCCACCGGCCGGATTGGGCACCATGTCGAAACGGCCCGCGAGTTCGCTGCCGACCAGGGTGCGGACGATCTGTAGACCGAGGTTGCCGGAGACCTGCGGATCGAAATCCGCCGGCAACCCGATCCCGTCGTCGGTGACGGTGATCAGCAGGCGCTCCGCGCGCCGTTCCGCGTGCACCTCCAGGGTGCCGATGCGGTCGGTGTAGCCGGGATCCTCGAACGCGTGCTCCAGGGCGTTCTGCAACAACTCGGTCAGCACCATCGCCAGCGGCGTCGCGGTCTCGGCGATCAGTTCGCCGAAGTTCCCGTGCCGGGCGGTGCGAACCCGCACCGAGGACGCGGCGACCTCGGTGACCATGGACAACACCCGGTCGGCGATCTCGTCGAAGTCCACCCGCTCGTCCAGCGTCTGGGACAACGTCTCGTGCACGATCGCGATCGAGCCGACCCGGCGCACCGCCTCCTCCAGCGCGGCCCGGGCCTGCGGCGCGTCCATCCGCCGGGCCTGCAGGCGCAGCAGCGCGGCCACCGTCTGCAGGTTGTTCTTCACCCGGTGGTGGATCTCCCGGATGGTGGCGTCCTTGGTGATCAGCTCGCGCTCGCGCCGACGCAGCTCGGTCACGTCGCGCAGGAGCATGATCGCGCCGATCCGCTGCCCGCGCGGCTTGAGCGGGATCGCGCGCAGCTGCACCACCGCGGCGGGTGTCTCCACCTCGGTCTCGCGCGGGGCCCAGCCGCTGGCGACCGCGGAGATGGCCTCGTCCACCGGGCCCTCGTGCGGCGCGAGTTCGGCGGTGATCCGGCCGAGGTGGCAGCCGACCAGGTCGGTGGTCAGGCCGAGCCGGTGGTAGGCGGAGAGTGCGTTCGGGCTGGCGTACTGCACGATGCCGTCCGCGTCGAGGCGGATCAGGCCGTCGCCCACGCGCGGGGACGCGTCCATGTCGAGCAGTTCACCGGCGTGCGGAAACGTCCCTGCGGCGATCATCTGCGCGAGGTCCGCGGCGCTCTGGAGGTAGGTCAGTTCCAGCCGGCTGGGCGTGCGCGCGGTGAGCAGGTTGGTGTTGCGCGCGATGACGCCGATCACCCGGCCCTCCCGGGAGACCGGGATCGCCTCGACCCGCACCGGCACGTCGTCGCGCCACTCCGGGTCGCCCTCGCGCACGATCCGGCCCTCGTCCAGCGCGGCGTCGAGCATCGGCCGCCGCCCGCGCGGGACGAAGTCGCCGACCAGGTCGTCCTGATGCGAGGTGGCGCCGGTGTTCGGTCGCATCTGCGCGACCGCGACGTACTGCCCGTCGCTGGTGGGCACCCACAACACCAGGTCGGCGAAGGACAGGTCCGCGAGCAGCTGCCACTCGGACACGAGCAGGTGCAGCCACTCCAGGTCGGCGGTGGGCAGCGCGCCGTGGCGGCGGACGAGATCGTTCATGGAGGGCACACGCGCAGCGTACTTTCCGTCGGGCCTGCGATCCTGGCCACCCCACGTCGCCGCACCTGTGAGGTATCGATGTCCACCGAATCGCCCACGCCCCGGCAGCCGCTCGGCGGCGGCGGTCACCCGCTCGACTGGCTGGACATCCGCGCCAAGGACCGGGTCGAGGCGGGTCTGCGCCGCCGGCTGCGGCCGCGCGAGGCGACGGCGAGCGGATTGGATCTGGCCGGAAACGACTACCTGGGCCTGTCCCGCGACGAACGGGTGGTCGAGGCGACGGTGCGGGCGGTGCGCACGTGGGGCGGCGGGGCGACCGGGTCGCGGCTGGTGACCGGGTCCACCGTGCTGCACGCCGAGTTGGAGGCGGAGCTCGCGGACCACATGGGCGCCGAGGCGGCGCTGGTGTTCTCCTCCGGGTACCTGGCCAACCTCGGGGTGATCGCCGGGTTGGTCGGCAAGGGCGGCCTGGTCGTCTCGGACGCGATCAACCACGCGTCGATCGTGGACGCGTGCCGGCTCTCCCGGGCCCGGGTGGCGATCACCGGGCACCGGGACGTGCCGGCGGTGGCCCGGGTACTGGCGGAACGGGCCGAGGAACGCGCCCTGGTGGTCGTGGACGCGGTTTTCTCGGTGGACGGGGACATCGCACCCCTCGCCGAGCTTGCGGCCGTCACACGGCGATATGGCGCCGTCCTGCTCGTGGACGAGGCGCACGGGCTCGGCGTGGTGGGCCCGGGCGGCCGGGGCGCGGTACACGCGGCCGGGCTCGCGGGGGCCGACGACGTGGTGCTGACCGCGACGCTGTCCAAGGCGCTGGGCTCACAGGGCGGCGCGGTGCTCGGGCCCGCCCGGGTGATCGAGCACCTGGTCGACGCGGCACGGCCGTTCATCTTCGACACCGGGCTGGCGCCGGCGTGCGTGGCGGCGGCGCTGGCGGCGCTGCGGATCCTGCGCGCGCAGCCGGGATTGGCCGACGCGGTACGGGCGAACGCACGCGCGCTCTCGACGGGCGCCCGGGAGGCGGGTCTGCGGGTGACCGAGCCCGAGGGCGCGGTGGCCTCCGTGCTCATCGGCGAGGCGCAACTCGCCTTCGACACCGCGGCGCGCTGCGCCGAGGCCGGCGTCCTGGTGGGCTGCTTCCGACCGCCGTCCGTCCCGGACGGCATCTCCCGACTGCGCCTCGCCGCGCGCGCGGACCTGACGCCGGCCGACGTGTCGCGCGCGGTGGCGGCGCTGCGGTCGGCCACGTCGTGAGCGACGCGGTACGCCGGATCGGGGGCAACGCGGTCGCCGTCTCGCGGGCGCGGTGATCGGCACCTCGTGAGGCACCGCCGGCCTGCCACTGCATGAGTACAGCGGTTCGCCACCCCATGACCCGATAACCGCCCATATACGTGGCATGTCCCTCGACATTGGTCTAGACAACTAGGATTGGTCTGAACCAAAATGGGCGACGGCCTCCCGGCCCGCACCGGGAGGCCGCCGAACGTTCGGCCGCGTAGCGGTCCCGCAGGGAAGGAAGGGCACGCGTGGCCGGCATTGGGGCACCTCGCGTGCTTGTGGACGGGACGCTCGTCGGCCCCGCCGAGGTGGGTGTGGAGCAGGGTCGGATCACCGGCGTGACCGAGGGCCCCGGCGGCCCCGACGCCATCCGACTGCCGCACGGCGTGCTCACTCCGGGTCTGATCGACATCCAGCTCAACGGCGCGTTCGGACACGACTTCGTGGCCGCCGACTCGACCGCGTGGCGCGAGGTCGCCGCGAAGCTCCCGTCGACCGGGGTCACCGCGTTCTGCCCGACCTTCATCACCGGCGACCTGGACACGCTCACCGCGGCGCTCGTGCGGGCCGCCGAACTGCGCGCCAAGTTCGCCCTGGAGCCGATCTCGCGCGACCTGGGAGTGCACCTGGAGGGGCCGTTCCTGTCCCCGGCCCGGGTCGGCACCCACCCGCCGCAGTACCTGCGCGAGCCCACCCCCGAACTGGTCGACCGCCTGCTCCTGGACGACACCGTCCGCGAGGCGCTGACCATGATCACCCTGGCGCCCGAACTTCCCGGTGCGCTCGAGGCCATTCGACGCATCGTCGCCACGGGGATCCGAGTCTCGGCCGGACACACGGACGCGACCGCCGCCGAGATGTCCGCCGCCGCGGACGCGGGCGCGACCATGGTCACCCACCTGTTCAACGCACAACGCGGCCTGGGTCACCGCGAACCGGGCGTGGTCGGCGCGGCACTGAGCGACCCGCGGCTGACCCCCGGCCTGATCGCGGACCTGCACCACGTGGTGGGCCCGGTCTGCTCGCTGGTCCTGCGCGTGGCCGGCGAGCGCACCGCGCTGGTCACCGACGCGATGGCCGCCGCGGGCATGCCGCCGGGCCGCTACCGCCTCGGCGACATCGACGTGACCCTGGTCGAGGGCGACGTCCCGCGCAACCCCGACGGCACGATCGCCGGCTCCGCGCTGACCCTGGACCTCGCCGTCCGCAACCTGATCGCCCTGGGCAACCCCCCGGCCCGCGTCCTCACCTGCGCCACCCGAGTCCCCGCCGACGCCCTCGGCCGCACCGACCTGGGCCGCCTCGCCCCGGGCGCCGCCGCCGACCTGGTCTGGTGGAGCGACGACTGGCGGGTCCTCAAGACCTGGGTCGGCGGCGTGGTGGCGTACGAAGCGGACATCTGACCGCTCCCGCGACACCCCTCGCCGACAACCCACCGGCGTGGACCGTCCCTCCCAGGGCAGCCGCAGGACATGAACAAGACCGCCAAAGCGCTGCCCTATCGCCCGCTCGGCCTCCTCGCCGGCATCGGCGCGGGCCTGCTCGCCGGGAAGCTCGTCGACCGGGCATGGACGACCCTCACCGGCCGGGACAACCCACCCGACGCCTGGGAACGCGACCAGGGCTGGCCGGAAATCCTCCTCGCCGCCGCCATCGAGGGCGCCGTCTTCGCCATCACCCGCACCGCGGTCCAACGAGCGAGCGCCCTCGGCATCGAACACGCCACGGGATCCTGGCCGAGGTCGTAACCCACGGCGTTGGGGGGGGCCCCCCCCCCCCCCCCCCGGGGCCCCCGCCCCCCCCCCCCCCCCCCCCCCCCCCCCCCCCCCCCCCGCCGGCCCCCCCCCCCCCCCCCCCCCCCCCCCCCCCCCCCCCCCCCCCCCCCCCCCCCCCCCCCCCCCCCCCACACC